>BEHE01000005.1 GCA_002898395.1 Candidatus Calditenuaceae archaeon HR02 | reverse complement strand
ATAGAGTCTAAGAAGGATGCATATGTAATATATGTCCATCCTGAGGACTATCAGAGGTTCTTGGAGAAGGTCGGGACATCGATACCTAAGAAGAGATGCTTCATCGAATTATCAACAAAGGCGATTCGTTACTACATGGATGAGATAAGGGAAAGGAAGGACTGGTGGGAGATTTGTGAAAAGTTACGGAGAGGTATCGGCAGGAATATGATGAAGCGCAGACGATAACCCGCCCCCCCCTCCCCCATTATCCCCTCATACTTACCACATTGAAACACCTATTGTTTTTAAATCGGGCCCGGAGGGATTTGAACCCTCGACCTACCGGTTAAGAGCCGGCCGATGCATATACTAGGGGTAGAATCCCTAGTATTCTCTGTCCTGCCTGAGCTACGGGCCCAACTAGACGGACCCATACGATTAATTTAAACGTAACAACCCTGAGAATCATTGAACCCCGTTAGCCGAAATAGAAAACCCCTCTAGCATTTATTAATATATGCCCCGTCCCTGTGTAGTTTCATGTCCGTAATGTGGCGTGTGATAGCAGTCTTAGTGATCTGGTCTTTCAGCTCCATCCTCAGCATGACGTGGGGGTTTAGGCGGGATTGGCCCGACTTAGTACACGACGCCTACGGTCTTCCCTTCACATGGGCGATCCACACGTTATCAACATTCACCGGGCCAGCCGATTTCTGGAGCGTGGACCTTACCGCGCTCATGATCGACCTCGCCATATGGCAGGCCGGGCTCGCAGTCGCTCTCCTAGCTCTACTCAAGCTAAAGTAGGCGGCGTAAAGGAGCATATGCCGCTGTGCTCGGCGCTAGATTAAATTTAATAGAGGGAGGGCGGATGTGCATCATAGGGTAGGTGAGTAGAGCTCGGCAAGTGGGTTGTTGGGGGCGCTTGGCCGTATATCCATGGGATCCCACACATAGGTAATCTTATAGGGTCCGAGTTATCAGCTGATATCTATGCAAGGTACCTGAGGCTGAGGGGTGAGGATGTTGTCTTTGTCAGCGGCTCTGACGAGCATGGGACGCCGATCGAGGTGGAGGCTGCTAAGCAGGGAGTAGACCCGAAGACCCTAACAGACAGATTTCACGCAAGGGTTGTGGAGATTTTCAAGAGATTCAGCCTCTCGTTTGACAACTACACTAGGACACACAACCCGATACACATATCATTCTGCCAAGACTTCTTCAAGCGGGTATATGAGAACGGATATATCTTCAACAAGGAAATCGACCAGCTCTACTGCGAGAACTGTAGAAGGTTTCTGCCAGACAGGTTCGTACTAGGGACTTGCCCTTACTGCGGATACAACTATGCCAGAGGAGACCAGTGCGAGGCCTGTGGAAGAGTCCTAGACCCTCTAGACCTTAAAAACCCAGCATGTGCAATCTGCGGCTCAACGCCCGTAGTCAAGACCACTAGGCACTGGTTCCTCGACCTACCCCGGCTAGCCGAGCCCATAAGAGACTGGCTCGTCTCAAACCAACATATGCATGAGCGGGTCAAGGCATTCAGCATGAGTTGGATAGAGGAGGGGCTGCGACCACGGGCCGTGACTCGCGACAATAAGTGGGGGATTCCGGCACCCTTCCCTGGCGCGGATGGGAAAACAATCTACGTCTGGTTCGAGGCAGTTCTAGGCTACATCTCCGCAACGGTAGAGCTCGGAATATCGCGGGGAGATCCGAGCCTCTGGGAGAGATACTGGCTTGACAGGCAGACCCGCACCGTCTATTTCATAGGGAAGGACAACATACCATTCCACACTATAATCCTCCCTGCCCTACTTCTGGCGCATGGAGACGGCTATGTTCTACCGTGGAATGTCTCGGCAACTGAGTACCTCACCTTCGAGGGCCAGAAATTCTCGAAGAGTAAGAGGATTGGAGTGTGGCTGGATGAGGCGCTCGAGATACTGCCAAGCGACTACTGGAGATACTACCTAGTCAAGATAAGGCCCGAGACCAGCGACACAAACTTCAAGTGGCAAGACTTCGTCTCCACAGCAAACAGTGACCTAAACGACGATATAGGAAACTATATTCACCGGGTCCTAACATTCCTTTATCAATACTTCGGCGGTAGAGTCCCCGAGCCCCACGGGTTAGACGACGATGACAAGAGAATCCTCGCAAGAATCACAGAGACTAGAGACAGGATCGACGAGCTGATGGGTGAAGTGCGGGAGAGACAATCACTGATAGAGGTGCTCACACTAGTTAAGGAGGCTAACAGCTATCTAAACCTCAAAGAGCCCTGGAGGCTCCAGAAGACAGAACCGGAAAAGGCTGCCACAACCCTCTACGTGGCATCCCAAGTCGTCGGCGCCCTAAGCATCTTCCTAGAAATCTTTACGCCAGACACAGCACACCGCCTCCGGGAGACCATAGGAATACACTATGACACGACCGGCAGCTGGGAAAAACTCGGAGATAACTTAGTCAAGCCAAACACCCAAATCGCAAAACCTAAACCCCTATTCAAAAAAGTGGACGAGCAAGACATACTACAGAGAAAGGAAAAGTTACATACAACCATCTAAAAAGAATATTGCGCTGATATGTAATATGTAGTGAGTAGATCACATGGCTAACTTGAGTAAACAGGGCTTAGAAATTTGTTAGGCGAAGTTTCTATTTCCAGTTCATAACCTCAATGTTGAGAGTCTATAAGGCACGTCCTGCCGCTTGGATGTATGCATCAAGACCGGCGAGATAAGGTCTTTAGCACCAATCGGAAGACTCGCAGAAAGTATGGATACCTGTATAAGGAATACGTCGAGTAATGTGGATGTTAAAGTGTTGCCTTCTCTGTTTTTAGCCTCTTAATGCCGAGTTCGGATATTATTTTGTCGAGTTCGTCTTCTTCGCTATGGGTTGTCCCAACGGGCTCGATAGTCTGCTTCTTTGGGATTGGTTCTTGTGCGGACTCTCGTTTGAAGAAGCGTTCATCGATGGTCTGTACGGACGCCTCCATCTCGCGGATGTAGCTCTCGGTCTCTAATCCTGCGAGTATTAGTGAGACTTGAACTGTCGAGTTGTAGTAGTTGTCAACTCTCGCCCCCCATACTATCAGACCGTCATCCCCCATGAGTTCGTAAATTATTTCTGGTGGCCTGGAGGCTTCTTTTAGCTTCATATCTTCTCCGCCTGTAACATGGACTATTGCGGCTGATACTCCCTCGAGCCCTACGCTGCCCTCGAAGAGTGGTGATTGAAGGGCGTTGAATGTGGCTTCTTCAGCCCTGTTCGGTGAGCTGCTTCTACCTATTCCTAGCGTTGCGAGTCGACCCCTGGAGACCACCGTTTTGAAGTCTTCAAAGTCGATATTTATGAGGCTTGGCTTTACTATCGACTCAGTTATGCTCAATATCATGTTGTTGATAACCTCGTCTGCTAGTGCGAAGGCTGTTTTCAAGTTGTACTGAGGGTATAGTTCGAGTAGCCTGTTGTTGTCGACGACGACGACCGTATTTACATATTGCTGAAGCTCTGAGAGGCCTCTGAGAGCGATCCTCTTTCGAACCCCTCCCTCAAATCTGAACGGCATCGTTACGACACCTACAACTATGGCTCCAAGCTCTCTCGCAACCTTGGCACAAACCGGTGCGGCGCCGGTCCCTGTTCCACCACCAAGACCGGCAGCGATGAAGACGAGGTCGGATCCCTCCAGGGCCTTTCTAATCTCTTCTATGCTTTCTTCTGCGGCGAGCTTCCCTATCTCAGGGTTTCCACCGGCTCCATGGTCTCTCGTTGTCTTGGGGCCTAGGAGGATCTTGTGGTGGGCGTTCACCGTGTCTAAGTGCTGCCTGTCTGTGTTTGCCGCGATTGCTGTCGCCCCGTATAGCCCTGAGGAGACGAGTCTGTGGACAGTATTGCTTCCAGCACCACCTAAGCCTATTAGCTTGATCTTGACGCCGAAACCATCCTCATAACCTTGGGAGGCTTCTTGGCTACTCACTCGACCTAGCCTCCTCCTTAATGAAGTCGCGGACCGCCATGCGGATAGCTTCGGCCCTGTTCGGGTATAGTCGTCTCTTAACCAGCTCATCTATGGCTTCAAGGTATGCTTCAGGAAGGTGCACGGTCACAACCTTCACTCCACCACACCTCGGAGAGGCATCTGAAAGTGAATCTCAAATAAATCTTCGTAATACTGTGATTAATATCTCGTAATGACTTTCCACGGAAGAAAAGGGATTTCCGTTGCAGAAGATGATAATTCTAAATAGGTGCGGAGGCTACATTTTGTCGGATAATGAAGGGTTTTAGGGATCGTGAGGACGAGGAAATCGATGAGATCATCAGATACATAAATGAAGAGTGTAATAGGGGTGCTGGTATACTAGTAGAGGGTGTAAGCGACCGGGAGGCTCTTCTTACGAGGGGGGTTAGGGGGAGGATTCTGACCCTTCACGAGCTCTATGGAGTTGTGAAAAACGATGTTGGTGGTTTGAGGCTTATAACGCTGCTGGACTTAGATAGAGAGGGTGAAAGCATTTTGAGGCGATTAGAGGCGAGGTTCTCAAATTTTCTAAGGCTAGACCATAGCGCGAGGATGCGGCTGAGGAAGACAATGAAATACAGGAGAGGGTTGAGAACAATACATCAGATATTTATGTCCCCATAGATAACTCGGCTCTGGTGTCGGAGACTATTAAGCTTGAGCCAAGGTTGAGGGAGACGCGGTGGGAGCCTAAGCTGGAGGAGGGGATTCTCTCGAAATGGGATTCTGAAAAACTCTACGTATTCAGGAAGGATTCGAGGAGGCGGCTATTCCTAATAGATACTCCACCACCATACCCTTCGGGGAGGCCTTGGCACATAGGCGCTGCAGCGCACTACACTCAGATCGACATGATAGCGAGGACCGCACGGATGATGGGCTATGAAGTCTACTTCCCAATCGGGATTGATAGGAATGGCATACCTGTGGAAAGGTTTGTGGAGCGAGAGATGAAGATAAGACTTACCAGCCTTCCCCGTGAAGAGTTCATACACATCTGCTCTCAGACCCTTGACGAGCTCGAGGCCGAGATGCTCTGGATCATGTGGAGGGCAGGCCTCTCGGGAGACTTTAAAAACAGGTATAGGACAGATTCTGAGGAGTACAGGTCCCTCACCCAAGCCACTTTTATCGAACTATTCAAGAAAGGGCTGATTTACAGGGCGTCTAGGCCAAACAACTTCTGCCCCGACTGTGGGACGACAATAGCTGACGCCGAGGTTGACTATGCTGAGATGCCGACAGACCTCGTCTACATGCGCTTTGACCTTACTGATGGTGGAGAGATAGTCGTGGCGAGCACGCGTCCAGAGCTACTTGGAGCATGCAGGGCAGTAATCTACAACCCCTCAGACGAGAGATACCAGCACCTCGAGGATCGAAAGGCGATTGTCCCCATCTATGGTAGAGAGGTTCCGATAATTGCGCACAGCGCCGCGAGGCCTGAGTTCGGGACAGGGCTAGTGATGGTCTGCAGCTATGGTGACAGAACGGATGTCCAACTCTTCCGAGAGCTCGGTCTTGAAGAAGTTATCCTGGTAGGGTTAGATGGTCGCATGCTCGAAGCTGCGGGGCCGCTGAGGGGCATGACAGTCGAAGAGGGGAGGCGTAGAATTGTTGAACTATTGTCCAGCGAGGGGCGGGTCGTAAAGATTGAGAAGATTATGCACCAAGTACCGATATGCGAGCGGTCCAACACGCTCATAGAGATCATCCCCATGGAGGAGTATTATCTGACACAGATGAGCTTGAAGGAGGAACTGCTGGAGGCCGGCTCGAAAATGACCTTCTATCCAGAATTCCACAGACAGCTACTCGTCGACTGGATAAATTCCCTGAAGTTTGACTGGCCAATCTCTAGGCGTAGGTATTATGCGACCGAGATACCTATCTGGTATTGTAAGTCTTGCGGCTCGCCAAACCTTCCACCACCTGGCAAATATTACCGGCCGTGGAAGGAGAGCCCGCCCTTCAGCAAGTGCGAGAAGTGTGGTGGCGGAGATTTCGAGGGAGAGGAGAGAACCCTCGACACGTGGGTTGATTCCAGCATCTCCCCACTATTCATCTCCGGATACATGAGGGATGAGAGACTCTTCCGCCGCGCATACCCAGTAGCTATTAGGCCGCAGGGGAAGGACATAGTGAGGACTTGGCTATACTACACTCTACTGAGGTGCTATCAGCTGACGGGGAAGCCGCCCTTTAAGAGCGTCTGGATCAGCGGAATGGGGCTTGACGAGAAGGGCGAGAAGATGAGCAAGAGTAGGGGGAACGTGATTGACCCGCGCCCCATACTCGAGAAGTATGGGGCTGATATCTTCCGTTTCTGGTGTGCCCAGGAGGCGAGCCTCGGATACGACTTCAGGATATCGGAGGCCAGGATACAGGCTGCTGGGAGATTCTTAACGAAGCTCTGGAACGTCGCGAGGTATGTCTCACAGTTCCCCCAGCCACGGGGGGCTAAGCTACTCCCCTCTGACCGGTGGATACTCTCAGAGTTGTCGACTCTTATCGAGGAGGCATTGGACGGGTACAGGGAGTACAACTTTTTCATCCCAGCCACGAAGGTTAGAAACTTCCTCTGGAACCTCTTTGCCAGCCACTATCTGGAGATGACGAAGATGCGGGCTCTCGGCAGGTCTTCGAATGAACAGGGCGCGAGAGCAGTGTGGTATACTCTACACACCGTGCTAAAGTCCTGCCTCCTCCTACTGGCACCGATAACACCCTTCATAACAGACTATATCTGGCGGACCATGTACTCCAAAAGGTCAATACACCTAGAGAGGTTCCCGAGGCCTAAGTGGGACAAATCTTACACAAAATACACCGAACGGCTAGTCTCCTTTAACAGCGATGTCTGGCGTCGGAAGAAGGAGATGAACCTATCACTGAGAGAGCCTCTAAGGATAGGCGTGCCCGAAGAGCTCGCGCCGTTTAGGGAAGACCTTGTCGCAATGCACAACATAATAGGAGAGGGATAGGGTCAGACTGCCCATCGACGCCTCACATCTCGGCATGGACGTTGGTCATCATCCCAATAATGAGGTTCTGGATTGTTGATTATATCTTTTGTCATATTTCTCGTTATACGGTTAAATGATGCCGCATGGACTGGGGCTTTGCGATGGCTAGGTATGTGAGGGACAGGTCACTCGAGGAGTATGTTAAGGAGATTGGGTCGCGTGCTGGGCTAGTCTATCTCGACTACACGAGGATTAAGTGTGTTAGGAGTTATGAGACAAGGTCTAGGAGTGTAGCCGCTCGCGTACACTCTGGGAGTAGGGCGTTATGGACAGGCCTCGGCCTCCGTCCCTGCTACGTGATTGAGTTTGTCTCTGAGGTCTTTGACAGGCTGTCGGGTGAGGATAAGGTGGAGGTCATCCTCCACGAGCTACTTCACATCCCAAGGTCGATGGGGGGCGGGTTGATTAGGCATGGCAGTCTAGATTTCAGAGGAGAGGTGGAGAAACTATCGAGGAGACTAAAGGGTCTTTAAAACCTTAATCGGTGACTCCTATGACGGTGCATGGAGCGCTGTCGACCTCGTCTAAAAACAGTGGGGCTAAGATTACATACCTGTAAGCATCGGGCTTGCCTGCAAGGTCCATATCCTCGATTATTAGGAAACGATTATCCGAAAGAAGTATTCTATGGCTTTCTCGCCCCTCGCTTCTCCGCAGAGGCGTGGAGACGCTGATTGCGTCGATGCCGAGGGCCCTGAGATTAGGGGACGAGTCTTTAAGAAATTTGGCGGCTGATGGTGAGAAAAGGAGACCCTTGGAAGTGTATGCCTCCTGGTCTGTATCCCTGTAAGCTTGGAGTCCGGTCCTGATTAATAGCAGGCTAGAGGTCATGACTATTTCACTGTACGGCTCCAAGTCCTCGGCTGAGACCTCTTCGCCGGGCTCCTTCGGAATGTCAATCAGCCGGACGTTCTCAAAGATGAGCTCTTCCAATCTGTACTCCGATATTTTTCGCCCTTCCATGTAGAAGTGGTTTGGCGCATCGACATGCGTCCCGGCGTGATTGGCCATGCTGATGACCCAGAGGTTGCTCGAGTCCCCGCGCTCTATGCTCCTATAATGTGTGAGCTGTATAGGGGGTGTTCCGGGGTAGAGTGGGGTTCTTCTCCCCACCCTATGTGAGAGTAGGACGAGCCTCAAGGGCTTTCTACCCACCTACCCCTATTCTCATGCTTTTTGTTTAATTACTCTGCCGCTCGAGGCGGATTATAGATATATTGGGCATGGAGGGTGTATCCGCGGATGAGGGGTATAAGCCTCGGCTATTGGGTAGCTCAGGAGCAGTATCCGCCAGACAGGTTGATGGAGTTTGCAATACACGCTTCCATCGTGGGCTTTGACACTATAGTGACGAGTGACCACTTCCACCCGTGGAGAGACAAGGGGGGTCACTCTGCACACCCTTGGATATGGATGACGGCGGTTGCAGAGAGGCTGAAAGGGGTTGAAGTTGGAACCGCAGTCACAACTCCCCTTTTTAGGTACCACCCGGCCATTGTAGCCCAAGCCTTCGCAACTCTCGACTACATGTATCCTGGGCGCATCTTCCTAACAGTGGGTACTGGACACGCTATGAATGAGGTGCCGCTAGGGTTCCAGTGGCCTGGCTATAAGGAGAAGATAGAGAGGCTAAGGGAGGCGGTTGAGATAATCCAGCTCCTATGGAACGGAGACTTCGTAGACTATGAGGGGAAATACTACCGCCTTGTTAAGGCAAAACTCTATACAAAGCCAAAGAAGAATATTAAACTATATATCGCTACGGCGGATAAGAAGGTTGCAGAGATAGCTGGGCAATACGCCGACGGAATACTTACGAATCCCCGAGGGCTTGAGAACTACGATTTAATCGTAAAAGCCCTCGAAGATGGCGCCAAGAAGGCGGGGAAGGATACCTCGACACTCAGCAGGTGTATGGAGTTTAAAGTCTCTTATGACCCAGACTATGAAAAAGCGCTTGAAGGCGCCCTGTTCTGGGCACCCACCGCTATTCCGAGGGAGAAGAGGGAGAGTGTTGCGGACCCGCGGGAGCTCGAGGCGATGGTGGGTGAGAGTGAGGTCGAGAAGATTAAGAAGACTTGGCTGATAACGAGCGATCCAGACGACATTTACAAGGCGCTGGGAGAATTCCTCAAGCTTGGCTTCGACAGGGTATTCATCCACAGCTCTTCACCGGATGAGGAGAAGTTCCTAAACCTGCTGGGGAGGGAGATACTCCCCTGGGTAAGGGAGTACTACGAGAGCCTTAGAATACCCATTAGAATCACGTCAGAGTGAGCCTTCATGAGCATCATCTTCTACGGCTATAGACGGTGCAAGACGAGCAGGGAGGTTGAAAGAGCTTTAACGTCTCACGGGCTGGATCTGAAATTTATAGACATAGTCAAGAGTCCTCCTGATAAGGGAGTTCTAAAAACGCTTGTGGCGAAGTACGGTGTTGAGGGCGTTGTTAGGGGTGGTAAGGCAGAGGCGAGGAAGATCATTGAGAAAGAGGGGGTCGAGGAGTTTCTGGAGAGGCTGAGACTCGAGCCTAAGCGGCTTATACGCCCCATCGTCATAGTGGGAGAGGAGATCTACGCAGGTAGGGACGCCTTAAAGGTAGTGAGCCAGCCACTGAAAAAGAAGGTGGCTCAATAAGAAATGAACAGGCTGGATGTGGGAGTCTATGGCTTGGGGGTGATGGGCGAGGCATTCGCCCTTAACCTTGAAAGCAGGGGCCTCACGGTAGCTGTCTATAATAGGACATCCGAGAAAACACTACAGTTCCTCAGAGGCAGGGCCAAAGGGAGGATGATACAGGGCTTCACGGATCTGAAGTCGTTTATAGGATCCCTCTCACGGCCTAGAATGATTGTGCTATTCGTGAAGGCCGGGAGGCCGGTCGACGAAGTGGTCGAGACCCTGTCAGGCATGCTCGAGAGGGGGGATGTCATCATGGACTGCGGCAACTCTCATTACAGGGACTCTGACAGGAGATTCGCTGCGCTGAGCGGAAGGGGTATAAGATTCCTAGGCGTGGGGGTGAGTGGTGGAGAGGAAGGGGCTCTAAAAGGCCCCTCCATGATGTTCGGAGGGGACTTCTCAGCATATGTTGAGGCTGAGAATAAGATAGGGCGCGCCGCAGCAGTCTTCGAGAACTCCAGATGCCTTAGCTATTTCGGAGAGGGAGGGGCAGGACACTTCGTCAAGATTGTACACAATGGCATTGAGTATGCGATAATGCAGGCCATAGCCGAGGTCTATGATTATCTCGCGAGAGGAGTTGGCCTATCGACGGTGGAGGTGGGCTCGGTCTTTGAGGACTGGGGAAAAGGCATCCTACGCTCGTTTCTGCTTGAGGCAGCAGCCAGAGTTCTCAAGCACGTTGACCCTGAAACAGGTAAGCCGCTCGTCGAGCTAATCTTGGATGAGGCAGAGCAGAAGGGGACGGGCAAGTGGGCGGTCGAGGCTGCTATGGAGCTGGGAGTCTCAGCCCCCACCATCTCTGCTTCCGTGGCGGAGAGGACACTCACAACCCAGCGTATACTCAGGAGACCCGGGCGAGGAGTAGGGGTTAACGGGGATAGGGATGTGGGAGGGGCTGTTGAAGCGGCCAGAAGCGCGCTACTCGCCACAGCACTCCTCTCCTATATCCAAGGCATTTCACTCCTTCAAGCAGGGGCGCGGAACTATGGCTTCAGGGTTTCAGAGGCCCTACGAGTGTGGAGGGCCGGCTGCATAATAAGGTCAAGAATCGTTGAGGAATTTTACAGGGAGCTTTCCTGGTCTCCGGGCGATCCCACGGTTGTGGTTCTCGAGAAAAGCATACCCCAGATCGAGGAGCTGATGCCGCACTGGCTTCAATTCATCACTAACGCATCTAAGATGAGGATTCCTACACCCGCCTCCATGAGCGCCCTCTCATACTTCCTCTCCCTTAGGTCGGAGAGACTGCCCGCAAACCTGATACAGGGGATTAGGGACTATTTTGGTGGGCATATGTTTAAGAGGGTGGATAGGGAGGGGTACTTCCACTCAGACTGGGGACGCGGCAGCGAGTGATAGGGGATGGAATATTGGGTCCCTTGGGGGAACACCGAGGTCTTCTTCGAAGCCCCACCAGAACTATCAGTCACAACCCCCAACCTAACCCCTTTAACCGATGAAGAAATATTGTCTAAGGTCTCAGCCATACCCCCGGACACGCCCTACGTCTTCATTGACTACCTGCCTCCGCCAACCGTCTATAGGACAATACTTGAGAGGCTGGCGGAGTCGGCCAAGACCGCCTACGTCTCGTCCTGGAGGCTTGGGCTGGAGAAAGTTAGTGAGTCGATAGCCGAGCTGGATAGGCTGGAAAAGAAGCCACCCCTAGCCCCGATCAAGGAGTTCGCACACGAGACCCAGAACTATGAGTCCATGGCCCTCATATACCCGGTCACATCGAGGCTTCTCCTAAACCGGGTCGTCACAAGCCCAACCGAATATCTCGCATGGCTATTCAAGATCCACGGCGTCAGCGGCTATGACCCCTCCCACACCAGTCTATTACCCGTAGAGATCTCTTACAGCATCGACGGATTAGTTCAGGGCATCTGGACACCAAATAGCTGGGCAGACCGAAAACCTCCAGTGTTCGACTCTGTCATAGTCTCGCCGGGAAAGACACCCCTAGACTCAACCTTCTACCTGGCAGCCCAGTCCATCATCCTCTCAACACCGGCCTGCGGGGATGGGACAACTATTCTGGCGGTCTCAGAGTGTAGAGATGGTCTAGGGCCGCCGGAATTTGTCCGGCAACTTTACGAGACCTTAGAGTCCGGTCTGGGAGGAGAGCCAGGCCTATATGTCAATCCTTATAGAGTCGTAGCAGCTGAGCTAGCCGCCGCTCTCCGAAGCTATAGAACTTATCTAGTCACATCCCTTCCACGGAGCCTTGCCCGGTTACTGCTGGGCCTCAAAACCTTCGAGACGGTTCAAGAGGGCTTAGCCCAGCTACTCAGGCTTCATGGACGGACCCATAGGATGCTTCTTGTCAGAGAAGGGCTGCACACAGACCTCAGCATGCTGGCAACAGGCTAGTAGCGTAGCAATGGAGAAAGGAGTCCCAGGAGTGGACCCGGCAGGATCACAAATGTAACAATCAGCATAAGAATTACCCCTATGAAGGAAATCTTTCTAAACTTTGATAGTGGGGAGACCATGTCTAGTGGCGCAAAATCTATCGGCGTCATCAGGAAGAAGAGGAGTAGGAGTGAGAGATAGTAGTAGCCTGTCATGAACAGTATTCCGACCGAAATGAAGGAGAGTATCCTATAACGCTTGAAGCTTGTGAGACTTCTGAATATCCTCCCGCCGTCGAGCTGCCAGACGGGTAGGAGGTTCAGACTGGTTACCACCATCCCCAGCCAAGCGGCGAAGCCCACGGCGGGGAAGATAGGAACAAGATCCCCCCGCGCGAACATGGTGTTGGCCAGGTTGAAGATTAGGGGTGAGGGTAGGAGAGAGACAGCTCCCCGCTGGACTAACTCCTCGACAACCCTTTTCTCAACCCACTCAGCCTGCTGGAATGCAAACGCCATCACGACCAGGCTTGCGAGAAAACCCGCTATAGGCCCACTTACGCCTAGGTCAAATAAGTCGTCCCTATTCCGGATAGGCCCGCGCTGGAAGATTATGGCTCCGAATGTCGGCATGACACCGGGGATGCCTGGTATAAAGTAGGGGAGGCTGGAGTCTATCTTGTCCTGCCTTGCTGAGATCTTGTGTCCAAGCTCGTGTATCCCTATTATGGAGAGGACACCGATAGTGTATGCTACAGCCTCCCAGAAGCGGGGACTAGCGGGGAAAGCACCAATGCTCCCAGACCTGATTACACCATCGATAAAGACCGTGAAGACGGTGACGATAAACAAGAATAGCGGCCACCTGCTTCTACGCCTCTCAGGAGCTCTATATGGAAAGACCTTTAGTGCCACCTCCCCATCGATATCCTGTGCGACTGGGACAAATCCAATGCGGGAAAGCTCCGAGTATATTGTCTTGAAGCTTTCCTTAATCTCTCTCGTCATGACCTTAAATGTCAGCACACCTTCAATATAGACTGCCTCACGCACGGGTAGGTGAGTCCTGACTATGTTATTAATTGCTTCGAGCCTATCCCCATATGATTCAGGACCGAGCATCAATCCAGTTATTGCCATTCTAGATGTCTAGGCTGGTAAAAAACCCTATTCGCACGGCTAAGAAAGTCTACCACCCCTGAAGCACTGTGTAAAGCATAAGTATCCCTCGCATGCACACTATGTGGCATGGACCTTAGCATAGAGGGGTTGCTGGTTAACTTAGTTCTGCTGCTGGCCGGCGCCCTCATAGGGCTTGGAGTCGCCAGGGCAGTTAAGGGCCTCCTACTAATCATATTTGCGTTAATAATACTGTTCTTTTTCGGATTCACCATTGCCGGCATCATCTCTCCCGCTACTGTTGCAGCACTCTTCGGCCCCTTGGCGAGCCTGATACTGGAGTTTCTCGCACTACTCGCAAGGTACCCCGCCATTGCTGTCGGATTGCTATTAGGCCTAATTATAGGAGCCATTAAGTAGCTCTCCCAAAGATTCTCCTGCCCGACTGCCTAAGACACCATGAGGCAAAGCTAGCGAGCTCGCCCAACCCCAACTTACTCTTTCCTCCGCCCCTCTCGTAGAAGTTTATCGGAACTTCTATAATCTTGAAGCCTAAGAGGCGGTATTGGTTGAGGGTCTCCACTTGAAAAATGTATCCTGACTCATATTGCCTGTCCTCCGTGAAGGCCTCTTCCAACACTTTTCTGGCTATGGCTCTGTAGCCGCTTGTAGCGTCCCTCACTCCTAACCCTACTGTAAGCCTAACGAGAAGATTGGCACCCCTGCTGATTAGCTTTCTCAAAAAACCCCCATCTCTCCACCCTCCACCCTTAATATATCTTGAGCCAACCACAACATGGGCTCTGCCCTCGAGTATTGGCTCTACTAGACTGGGAAGCTGACCCGGGTCATGGCTCCCATCCGCATCCATCTCGACAGCCGCGGCAAAGTCGCCCAGATTCTTCAAGCACCACCTAAAACCATCTACATATGCAGAGCCGAGCCCCAGCTTGCCAGGCCTCCTTAAGAGAGAGACATTTCCAAACCTTTTCCGAAAATCCTCTACGATCTCAACCGTGCCGTCTACACTGCTATCATCAACCACTAACACATGAATGTCGAAGTTTACAACACTGGACGTGGATTCCAATGATTCGAGCACCCTCCCAATGTTCTCGGCCTCGTTATAAGTCGGTATAACAACCGCAACTAGTACCATCCAAGAGCATTACGGGAAAGTCCAATTAGAATCTTTCCAGCCAAGGAAATAGCGAGTCCCCCCGATGGTTTTCAGGCACTTATTCTGAGCCTATAGTATTCCTATAAATACAGCCCACTAAAATTAGGACGGCAGAAAGAGAGGAAAAAGGAAGTTGGGCAGGAGAGTGGAGCTCGAGTTTAAGCCACCATTCATACTTGTCAAGTCTCACTCATTTTCAGCCGTCTTCGACAAGATAGCGAGGTATCGGGTTGTGGGTATTTTTAGCTGGTCCTCATTAATTTTGATCCCAGCAATTGCAGCGGCGGGGCTCTTCCTGCTCCTGTTATCACTCCAAGCCCTCCTGAGCAGACCCGAGATACAAGAGGCGCAACGGGAGGCCGGACCCCAAAGCCTCCTACTCATACCGGGTCTCAACCCTTACCTCCCCCTACTATACGGATGGCTAGGGTTATTGGTGGCCCTAATAATCCATGAAGGAGCCCACGGCGCCTTGGCGCGTAGGCTCGGATACAAGGTGAAGTCAAGCGGACTCATACTTTTCGCTGTCTTGCCTATCGGGGCGTTTGTTGAGACAGATGAGGAGGAGATGAAAAAGGGAAGGGGAAGGGATGTCGTGAGAATTCTAGCAGGCGGACCCACATCCAATATCCTGATAGCGTTACTCTCGCTTGGGCTTATTGTCGCAGCGACAAGCGGGCTACAGCCCAAAACCATGATAATGGTTGAGGAGGTCATTAGCAATTCCCCTGCAGAGGCTGCAGGAATCCAGCGGGGGGACGTTATAGCTAGCGTTAACGGCCGGCCAGTGACCGGCCTCTCAATCCTAGCAGAGGCCATTAATAATGCGGGCTACGGTGGGTCAATAGTCCTCGATGTGTTGAGGAGTGGCGTAGGGGTTCTCAGGCTCACCGTCGGAGTCGCTGAGCTAGGAGCTGGTAGGCCGATGATTGGTGTGAGACTCGCGAATGCGGAGATACAGCAGTGGGCCTCTGACTACCTTGAGAGATACAAATCCGCCAGCCTCGCGAACCCCCTCATCTACCTTCTCCCGCCAACATTCCGGAACTCCCTCCACCCATTCTCCGAGGCGCAGATATGCATCGACTCCACCGCACCCTCACCAAACTGCTTCACTGTATCGAATCTATACACACATCCGATACTAGGCAACTCATATCCAGTGATCGCGAACATGCTTTACTGGATTTGGTTTGTAAACTTCAACGTAGGCATCTTCAACGCCCTGCCCATCTACCCGCTGGACGGGGGGCAGATATTTAGGCGGACACTATCCACTCTCTTCGGCTCGCGGATAGGAGAGAAGGGTGTCAGAGCCGCCACCATAGCGGTCAGCCTTGCATTGGTGGGGCTGGTCCTATCTCTTTTCATGATACCATACATCGCACTACTGGCCTAAATAGCCCAGAGATGACACCATTTAAAAATTCAGCGAAACTATGTCATATAGACGTGGAGAGAGGTATAGACCTCATCGTGAAGCCACCCCTCAGACGAGCGGCCATTGAAGCAATAACAGTGATAGGCTCAGGAGGGTACGAGGCAGTCTTCCTCAACCTCCCCCGCAGCCTCCAACCCTACATCCCCAAGCTGGCCGAGGAGGGAGACGTCGAAGCCTTCATGGAAGAAGCTAAAGAAGCCACCCAACTACCCGAAAACTATCTCAAAGCCCTCCTCAGGGGCCACGAAACCTTCTTCAAACTTCTACCAAGAGTCTCGAGCGGGAGAGAAATCATATGCTACTCCCCAAACCCCACCCACGAAGAAATACGAGCCACCCTAGAACTACCCGCACTAATACTCCGCGACACAATCACAGAGACCATAAGCCTAGAACGATGGCTAAGTTTGATAGAGGAAATGATAGAATCCACTAAAAACAAGCTAAGAGAAGAGGCCGCCTACCTACTAACAGAGACGCGCAGGTTCAGACACTCCGCATGCATCTGCAACCCGGAAGCAGCCGTCAACCTCAAAAAACACCTCCAGAAAAAAGCCCCAACCCACATAATCTACACGGCCCTACCTTACGCATACACCCCACTACAAATCCTTCTAAGACTATACCAGCAGAAACCCGTACCAGCCAGCCAAGCCGAAAAACACATAAAACAACACCTAAAATTCATACAAAAACACGTTATCCCACAAGGCCTCGACCAAGCAATCGAAAACTGGACCACACAACAACTCAAATGGCTCACAGACGACCCCCAAAAACACCAAACCAAACCCCAAACCACCCATGAAACTTAAATCCTCCAACCCACATAAATAGCGCGGCAGAACGAAGCGGGGTAGGGTAGCCAGGAAACCCGCCGGGCTCATAACCCGGAGATCGGTGGTTCAAATCCACCCCCCGCTAAAATATTTGGGCTGTTACTGTTAAGTTATTTAATAAGCATAAGGGATAAAGGGGCGGGTTATCGTCTGCGCCTCATACTCCTGCCGATACCTCTCTGTAACTTATCACAAATCTCCCACCAATCCTTCCTTTCTCCTATCTCATCCCTATAATACCGTATCTTCTTTTTTTGGAGAGCTTTATTAGGTATCTCTTTCGAGGAATCTCTGGTAGTCCTCGGGATGGATATACACTCACATAAACGTCCTTCTTAGACTCTACCCACCGTTGTATACGCAAATTCCAGCGCCTGCTGCCTTTCTTAGCCATTAATATTGGTAGACTCGTCGTTATCCCGAGCCTTGAGGTCGATCGTCAACCCTCTCCAGAGATTAAACTCTAAGCACGATTAATAATTGTTACGGAGAGCGAAGGTGAAGCCAAGTCAAGGCATAATAGTTATCTGCCTAGCCCTTTGACCGTGTTACCCAGAGATACTTTCCTGTTGAGGTTTAGACTCTACACCAAAGGTCAAACCGCGAGAGAGGCTTAACTATACTCTTTGTGAAAACCATCCAGCATGAATCTCTCCAGCGCAAACATTCCCACCCAGTATGCGTCATGTCTGCTCTTTTCCGGTTCAACAGATACAGTCCGCTTGAGAAGCCATCTCCTGCCCTAGCATTCATTTTTGAATTGAGTTTTAAAGTCCTTAGTGAGAGGTACAGTCCAACTAATGCTTCCAGATCGTTGGAGAGATGGCTTTAGGGGCTGGAGAGACTTTCGAGAGTATAGAAGGGATAGCCACCTCAGCACCCACCCACAACATGTTCTTCGAAACTAAGATAAAAGGAGATATATTGCTTGGTTAGCAGTATATATCATGCCAGCGTTACTAGAAATCGAGCGCCGATGAGGTATTTAGAGCAGCAAGGCTGTTGCAAATAAGAGAACGAGAGTTAAGTAGGCCTTTTGGCGAGTATTGAGAAAGGGAAACGGGTGAACTTTTAAGTATTTAATAGTTAAAAAGTGAAAGTTCTTTCCCTAGCGTTATAGATTGAGCCTAATGCGAAATTTGTGTCTAGATCTTCGATAGCTCTCTTAGCTTCCTTTAAAGTCACGACATTTGACTTACCAGAATATAGGTTGCATTGGAACTCTATGTTATTTATATATTCTCCTAAAACATCAAGCACAATATATAGAGGAGCATCAATTGGAAATCCCCCAAGTCCAACACGAACTAATACTTCCGAAATATAGTCTACAATAAAGTTAAAAGCCTCCTCTTCAAAATTTTTTCTGAAATAGATTTGTGACACCTGAAACTCTGCAACATCACTATGATTTAGAGCAGTACTCAGTTTAACATGTTCATCTATTCTTAATTTCTTAACTTTTCCATCTAAATAAATCTCACATACTCGAGTCTTTCTAGCAATATCTTCAGCCTCCTCGATATAATGATCGATTACTTTGAAATTTTCCTCAAACTTTTGAGAATAATAGGAGTTTATTTCATCTTTCAAAGCCTCTGCTTCTTCGTCAAATATCAATGAACGATGTAGATCACCTGAATGTTTCTTCATATTCAATGCTGTTTCTATCGCTTGTCTGATCGTCAAAATAAAAGAATGTAAATATGTCCTCGGGTTGTATTGATTTCTAGAATAATCTTTAACCATTTTCGCCAAAAATTTATTGAAACTTAATTTAGAATCATAAGAAACGTACTCATCATGAGTGTAGAAAGGTACAAATGGATTTTTGTATAATTTATTTATTAATAGACTATCGAAAAAACTAGGATCCCTCTGCTTGATCTCATCAATTGTTTTTAGAACGAAATCCATGTCGACTATTTGGTCACCCACACCGACGCCTTCACATCTTATAAAGTTAACGAACAATCTGCCATCAGGTAAGTATTCAAATGTTAGAGGAAACGAGATGCATACAATCGGCCTATTCTTGTAAATTTTACACAATTTATTCTCATCTAAAAATGGACACCTACCCTTAACTCGCAATTTATATGAAAAAGGAATGTCCGCTATAAAGATAAAACGCTCTTTTCTATCCGCGACCTTTGACAAAAAATTAAACTCCCTTGCCGTAAGTGAAAGTTCTGCAGGAAAGCAACATTTAGCGCATTTGGTGCAATTGAATGTGAATTTACCTGGTGTAAATGTGAGAATCAGCTTCAAAACCTTATCGCACCAGCAAGTTGCGATATGTTAATGAATCTTATTATTAGCAGAATTGCTGCTATCATGGGAAGCATTGTTAATGTGAGAATTGAATACATCATTGCCCAATATACATCTGTTGCAGTTGCCATTGATGCCACAAATACGGGTACAGTTTGAACATCAATACGACCGAGTAAGAAATGAGCAAATAGAAATTCATTGTAAGACGTCAAAAACGAAAATAATGCTATGGCAATTAATCCAGTTCCGGCAACAGGTATTGTAACATATCTAATCGTTTGCCATAACGAAGCACCGTCAACCCTCGATGCTTCTTCGATTTCTATTGGAATTGTCCGATAATAAAGAACTAAATACCAGATAGAAAAGGGAAGTGATAATACAATATGCACCAAAATTATAGATACTAGATTATTAACTAATCCCAGAATTTGCATTAGGACATAATAGGGTACCGCGAGTACTATTGGCGGCAATAACCTGCTAATAAGTACAAAGGTAAAAAGACTTGTTCTTCCCTTAAAGCTAAATCTAGTGAAAGCGAAAGCAGCTAGTGATGCTAGTAAGAAGTTAGTTATAGCTACTGTGCTGGCAACTATCACACTATTTAGCAGAATTCTTCCAAAGTAAGCAATGTTTAGGATTACAAGTGATCTTATTTCATAGCGTATATACGGGTCTTGAGATGGGAATTCAAATCCAAAAGGAGCTAGGAAGATATACTGATAATACACAGTTGTAGGACCCTTTGCAAACCACAGCTTACTGCCAGGCGGAGATCGTAGCTCGGTTTCCGGCATAATGCTTCCGATAAAACTGAAAGCTATCGGCAAAAGGAGATAAAGTAGGAAAACAGCAATTACAATGTAACTTATCAAATGTTTGATCTTCAACATCACTCACCTGTGAAGGAGTACCTGTATAGTTTTTCAGGCGGTACAATTCTCAATATTATTAAAATGACAAGTAACGTCATTATTGCAAGTATTACGGCTAGTGCTGCTCCATGTCCAAAGTTGCCCCATTGGAACATCTCTGCAAACGCGTAGTATGAAATTAGTCCATAAGTTCCGCCCGCAAATGTATAGACCATGTCATAAGTAGTCAACGCAAGTATTGCTTGATAGGCGGCAACTACTGCAAGAGCCGATTTTAGATAAGGTAGCATGATGTATCTAAGCTTAGACATACCAACAGCACCATCAATCTCAGAAGAGTCTATCACGTCTTTTGGAACTATTTGTAAAACCGCTAATAGTAATAGAACACAAAATGGCAATTGTTGCCACATTTGAGCAGTTACTGCAAAAATTATCTGGACAGATCTAGGAGCCGATAAGAAATAAAAAGGCTCATTCCAAAAACCTAAATCGACAAATACCTTATTAATCCATCCAAAGCTCTGAAACATGAATCGCCATATAAGTCCTGCAGCAGCGGGGGGTATTGCCCACGGAATCAGCATGATTACCCTGACCACATGCGATCCTTTTAATCCTTGGTTCAAAATAAGAGCAATGGCAAATGCTACTCCTACAATGACTATGACAGAGACCATCGTAAATACTAATGTATTGATTACCGCTTCGTTAAAGTATGTTGAGCTGATTATTTCTTCATAATTTTTTAGGCCCACGAAAGTGCCTATTGTGTTTGGTTCATATATAACATATTTAGTTAGGCTCATGTATATCGCGTAAAAGAATGGATACAGTGTAAAAAAGCCGACTATCAGTAGTGTAGGAAGTATGAAAAAATAGGGTGATGTTTCCCTATTTTTAGTTCCTTTCTCACCTACAACCATTTATCTCACCCACAATTAAAAGTTATAAATAAAAATTTAAGACTATCCTCTAAGCTCCCTTGCTCGTTTAGCCATTCTTTCAACAGCTTCTTTTACAGTAATTTCTTTTGCGAATGCTTTGGCAATCGCTTCTTTGATGCTATAGTCTATCCATTGACCAAACCAGACTGGGTGTGGTATGGTCTTAGCGATTGAAGCCTGCTCTTTTATCGATTTGTCTGCACCTGGGCCATAATATTCTACCAAAGATTTGGCAATATCCGGATCGTTATAAGGCGATAAGAAACCAAATCCAAGTCCTTTTTCTACAGCCCATCTCTTTAGAACGGGGCTATCGCTCGCGCCAAAATACTCTATGAATGTTATTGCGGCCTGAATGGCTGCGTCCCCCCTATCTACACACATGCGTGTCATATTGTACATTTTTGCGAAGCCATATGCCTCATGTGTTTTCCCTGGCATTAAGGCTAGCCTAAAGTTTCCAGCATTCGGTGATGACCCAGGCGCATTCATGGCTGCTAGCATGTATTTGGCAAGAACAGTAAATGCACCCTCCCCCGCACCCATCTTCTTTGCAGCGTCTGTTTCGTGAGTAGCTAGGTAGTCTGGGTTCACTATTTTGTATTTATGTAATCCATCAACCATCCATTGAAGGTGTTCGTAGAATGGGTGGTCTTCTGATTCGAATATGGGATTCAGATTCTCGTCAAATAATCTTGCTCCTCTTCCCATTGCTCCTGAGAATACTGCGTAGAAGTCAAATGGATTTGTTGCTTGAAACTGGAGCACGTAAGGATACCTTATTCCCTTTTCTTTGAGTTTTAAAGATGCGTCCAATACATCTTCCCACGTATTGGGGACCTCAATACCGTTATCTTTTAGTAGTTTATCATTGTACATGAATGTAAACATGTCCGAATAGTAGGGCAACCCATATATTTTTCCTTTATAGGTCATTGATTCCTTTGCAAAGGGCACCATATCGTTTACATATTCATTGAATTTTTTCTTCGTTACATATTTATCCCAATAATCTTGTAGGGGGACGACCCATCCTGCTTCCGCCCATTGCGCAAGCCAGTCTTCACCATTATAACATACATCCGTTGGAGTTTTAGTAGTAAATCTCTGAACCATTGTGGATGGATAGTCAGGCCAATTAAAGTCATAGAGTGTGACTTCTATATCCGGATATTGTTGCATAAATTTTCGAATATTGTCACGTATTGTTTCTACTGAGTAGTTCCACACTGTAAATTCAAGTTTTACTTTTCGAGGCACAGCGGTTTGCTGATAAGCCATATAAGCAGCGCCACCAACTATTGCAGCGCCGACAACACCCAGGGCGACTTTCGCCGCAGTGCCAAGCGCTTTGCGCCTAGATATATACTTATCATTCACCACCGAAACCATCCCCGTAGATTTCGCATTCCTCCTATTTAAATTTTACTTATCGCCCATATTTTATGGGACTACTTTTCACTGAAGTCAACTGTTTTGGTATTCATATAAGTCTACGACTTTCATGCTAGCTGGCAGTTGGCTATCACTTATTCTACATACATAGCGCCTCCTGGCTGTTTGGAATGGAGGGCCGCATCTCTGAATTAGTCGGCGAAGAGCCATTAGAGTGATGATCTCAAACATATAGGTGTCACAAATGGGAATACACGAGCTGTATGGAGACAGAGATGTAGGAGGTTATATTTATCGCCTAATAAATACTCATAATGTGCCAGCACAGCTGGCCGCCCTTATCGCCATGATACACCTGTTAGTATTTTGATTTCGTTGGACCATAGAGCCTTGCGCAGACCGCACCCTACCGTAAGGCAAATCAACCATCTCATCCACGCATACTAAGTGGTCTAGCTGGATGGCACTGACCCTCACGGTGAGACTTGGGCTAGGAGCTTGATCCTAACGGTACTGAACGTAGTTTGGAGTTCATGGTCATACTTCATGGGCCCTAGATGAAGACTCAGCTGATTTAGGTTATAGGTCGCATCAGGCTTAAGTGCTGGGAGCGCGTTCAGTCGGCGGTGAGTCTAGAGACGTCTTGTTGTCGATGGGCTCGGCCATGGGTTGGTGGAGGGGTGGAGGGAGGGTCGCAGAGAGAAGGAGGTGAGGTGGCTTAGGTTGGGGTGGAGAGCCTAAATTCGAAGGCCTCTGGAGAGGAAGGGGGTGAAGTTGGGGTCTAGGGGTGAACCAGCCATGCTGGCGGCAGATGCGGCCTTCTTTTGTAATGATGAGTATTTCGACTACCTAGTCTACAAGGAGCTGGCTAAAAGGGAGAGTCGCGGAGCGCGAAGGGAGCTCCTTGAGAGGCTTTCCGAAATGGAACGTAAGCACTTTGAGTTCTGGAGAAACTACGCAGGAGCTTCAAAGCCGAGGGTCTCGAAACTCAGGCTATACCTGATCGTCATGCTGAGGAAGTTCCTCGGAGTCATGTTCGTGATAAAGTTGCTGGAGAGACACGAGTCCGAGGTCATCGCCCAGTATAGGAGAGCCCTCTCAAGGCTTGAGGGTGAGGTGAGGAGGAAGGTCGAGGAGTTCCTCAACGATGAGGAGATGCACGAGAAGGCCCTACTGTCCCAGATAGACGAGCCGGTCCTCAGATACGTCGGCTTCATAGCCCTCGGCCTCTCTGACTCCGTCATAGAAGTGACGGGAGTCCACGCCGGATTTCTGGGAGTCACTGCCTCGACGCTAGTTGCGGGTGTAGCTGGGGTCATCGTAGGGTTGGCTGCTTCCATTTCTATGGGAGTGGCTGCCTACGTTAAGGCCAAGAGTGAGCTGAGGAGCAGACCCATCACCTCTGGAGCCGTTACCGGGGTCGCCTACATCCTAAGTACTGTCCTCTTGGCACTCCCCTACTTCCTAACCCACGACATGCTGCTGGCCTTCACGTCCTCGGTAGCGTTAGCGGTCCTCCTAGCTGGACTCTTCACATACTATCTCTCCGTAGTCCAAGACATGGGGTTCAAGAGGGAGATGTTAGAGAACATATCCCTCCTTTTAGGGACAGCGATCGTGACCTTCCTCTTCGGCGAACTCCTAGGCTCAGCATTCGGGATAAGGGGCTCGTTCCGATAGCTCAGTCACACTTCTGGAGGCCCGAGTTTGTCTTAGAGGACTCCCTTACCCCTTGAACCAGCCCCCGAATACTCCACAACTTTTCCTGCCTGAACTACACGCACACGCATCTCTCCCGTTAATAACATGTCTTCACGCAGGAAGCCAATGTCTTCTTCACATGTTTGTCACGTCAATTACTCTACACCTATTAGCCCTCGACCCGCGTGTTATCTTGGGTGGGCCGTGTTTTCGGGTTTTCTTTCTTGCTACAGATTGTGATGGCAATGCATCCAAGGTTTGTCTTTTTGTGTTCGACTACCTTGAACCTTTTCTCGAGGATTGAGAATAGCTGTTGTTCTGACTTAAACTTGAACAGATGAGCCCCTCTCCACCTTCTCCCCATAGAACGGGTCCATAACCACCAGATAATTCTGAATAGCGTTGTCTCTAAAGGTATTATGACAAGCAATAATCCTTTTTCTTTCAATAATTTGTCCGCAACCCCCAAGACCCTTTCAGGGTTGTTTACATGTTCTAGGGTCTCCATTAAAACAATTGTGCCATAAAGCCTGTTGAGAATCTCGGGCGGCGGATCCTCAATGCTGCCTAAATATACCTTATCCAGCCTTTCCCTAGCAGACTCAACCATTTCAGGGTTAATATCTACGCCATGTATTTCCACCGAGTCGCCGAATATCATCCGCACCCTGACACCATCTCCACATCCTAAGTCGAGAATAGGTTCAGATATTTCATGTTTTTTAACCATGCTTTTAGCCGCTTTAACGATCTCTCTGTGCCAATATTTGCTGGGGAACCTGGTAGTTGATATTTCGTAGTAGCTTTTCAAGTTTCGCGGGAGGATAGGGTGAGTGGGGGTGGATATATGCGTTTACGGTAGCGTGGCCCGTCATATTGTGAGGAGATGTATGTTGCATATCTCAACCTTTTTTAGATGTTTTGTAGCAGCTCTATAGCACTCTATGACCTGTTTCCAAGGGGTTATTGGGAGGTCATCCATCATGAAATGGGGGTAGAAGACTAGGAGGCTGTAGGGTATGGTCTCGTCAAGGGAGGCTATGAACTCCGCTATGCTTGATACCTCCTCGGCGTCGACGTATCCTGGGACTAGAAGTGTGGTTGCTGCGACTACGGGCAGGCCAGGCCTCTTGTCGAAGAAGGAGAGGTAGACCATCTCAAAGTTTTTCAGTATACTCTTGTTGTCGAGGCCCGTCAGTGCTTTGTGGATGTTGGGGTTGAAAGCTTTTAGGTCAAATTTAACGTTCCCGCCACTCTCCACAACTGTCTCGACCGCACGCCTAACTAGGGATGGATTGCCGTCGCCATTCCACTCATAGCAGATCCTTAACACACGCCCGGCGGGCTTCTCCTCGTGAACCCTTCTGGAGGCCTCTATTGCGAAGGGGAGCTGGGGTTCAGGCGAGCCGCCAAACCAGCACCAGCAAGATATTCTATCGTTCGAGAGTGTTAGGTTGACGATCTCGTCTACAGACACGTATGGTGCTTCACGAACATTTTTATGTGACCAGTTTTGGCAGAATAGGCAGTTCAAACCACAGCCATAGAAGAAGAGGGCGAGGTTATAGTATCCTAGCTCTGGGCCGTTCTTACACGCGTATTTTGGATAGCCGGCCCCCGTCCCGGCCGGGCAGAAGTATGCGTTACAACAGTTAGTGACGTGTGGGTCTAAGTAGTAGTGGAGTAGGGCCTTTCCAGGTGGAGCCAGAGTGTACATCCTTCCGCCGCGATTCCCACGTATTCCGCAGTAACCAACCTCACCTTCCCCCATGACACAACCCGCGGCACAGAGGGTACAAGGTATACCTCCCCGAGTCCTAGGTGGTGTGGGGGGAAGCCCAAACAGCCTCCTGCTCATAACATGCCCCTGCGCGGCTATCTCAAGGGCCTCCTCGGGTCTCTCCCTTAAACACCTGACACAGACCTTAAGTGCCTTCGAGACAGGAAGTTCACCCGAGCAGAGGGTGCAGCTTGTGGGCAACCGACCCCTATTTTACAATTGGCAAACCTACATTAAAAAATGTTGACCACCGAATGTGGAGATCTCTGATCAGTTTGACATCGAGTCTCCCAGCTCGGCCTTGGAAGCGCCAGGCCACCGGCCTCTCATTCAGACACTAGGTCTTTTTCCACGATAGTTTTTCAACAAATTCCTTAGTCGGTATGGCGGGAAGGCTTGTGATCTTCACAGTTCCGCGGCTTCCCAACGCCACGGATAGTCTGGCCACTGTTGCATCGTCTGGAGCCTCGATAATTGTTACGAAGTCGTATGGGCCTAGGACGGCATATTGGTCGATTATCTTCACACCAATAGCCTCGACCTCCCTGTTAACCTCGAGTATCCGCGAAGGGTTTTTACTAATCGTCTCCAGCCCTTCACACGTTAAACTTGAGAGTAGGACATACCTCGGCACAGCTAGATGGTGGTGGAGCATCGTATTTATAGGCTATGGAGAGCTCTTTGGCGTGCGGGCAACCGTTCTCAGCCTTAGCGGGCGGGTTATTGAAGCTTTGGTCATGGAGTCAAGGATATATATCGTGAGAGGATTTATGAAGTCGTAGGCCTAGAGGGTGCGAGAGTTGGGCTGGGTTTTAAGCCGAGAGCCGACCCCCGTCTGCAACCCACTCTGTAGGTTTTTCCGCTGCAAGAAAATGCTCTCAGCCGGCAGGTTTGCCCTTGATATACACAGGGACCCGCCTTGGTGTCACTGGGTCAACGCCCCCTGCATAGGCTATAAGTGCCCCTATGCGAGCTGTGTTCAAGTTAAGCTGCTCCCAGACGGTAGGTGCGGAATATTTGTGAAGAGAAAGACGGAGGAGAAGATGCCTGAAGAGGTTATCCCACGATTAGGGCTGACGGACAAGAGTAGGAAGAGATTGGAGGACTTGGGGCTTTAGCCACAATCGCCAGTGTTTAGGGGCGATATTGTTTTTAGTTCGGCGGGATAATATAGGATTCTGGGTCTATGGCTTGATTCAGATAATCCCAGTAGAGGGGATGAAGATTATAATGCCGGGAGACAGGTTGGGGGTTGAGATCGTAAATGCGCTACAGGCGAAGGGAATTAGAGTGGCTGATGGAGACGTTATCGTTGTTAGCCATATTATAGTCGCGAAGGCTGAGGGCAGGATTTATCAACTCTCAGAGATCACACCCACCCCCCAGGCCTTGGAGCTGGCACGAATCACAAACAAGGACCCTGCACACATAGAGGTAATTCTGAGGGAGGCGAAAAGGATAGTGAGGGTTAGGGGAGAGGTCTTGATCACCGAGACTAGACACGGGCTGATATGCGCTAACAGCGGGGTCGATCTCTCAAACGTAGGTGAGGGCATGGCTGCAGCGCTACCCGAAGACCCCGACGCCTCTGCTAGGAGGATTAGGTGGGAGATCGAGGAGGCAACTGGCGCGAAGGTTGCGGTGATAATCTGTGACTCTCATGGAAGACCATTCAGGAGGGGTGCCGTGAACATCGCGATAGGCTGCAGCGGCATTGAGCCGATTTGGGATAGGCGTGGAGAGCCAGACCTCTTCGGCCGCATACTTAGGAGTAAGCAGATCTGTGTCGCAGATGAGCTGGCCTCGGCAGCTGAGCTAGCCATGGGGCAGGCGGGTGAGGGTATACCTGCAGTACTTATACGAGGCTACAAGTATAAGACAGGCGAGGCGGGAGCCTCACAGATAATTAGGCCCAAGGAGGAGAGCCTATTCTAGTTCTCATGGCCGAGGTTAGATGAGGCGAGAAAATCCATCCACGCTGACCGGACTAGACTTGAAGGTATTGAGGGCAGTCCTGAAACTCAGCACAAACAACCCGTCAATAATATCCCTTGAGACGCACCTAGCCGAGGGGATTGTAAGAGAAGTTCTACAACGTTTGGGCTTGGGAGGGGAGACCGGACTAAGCAGGGACAGAATGATTGAAGTGGCAGTCGGGTTGCTGGAGAGGAACCGGTCCTTCGAAGAGGTTTCCAAAAGCCTCACATGGGACCTTTTCGAGAGTCTTATAGCCCGGATATTGGAGGCGGCGGGCCTATATGCTAAGAGGAATGTCACGGTAATAGTCGGTAATAGGAGGGCTCAACTTGACATTGTTGCGCTGAGAGACTATACAGTGTATCTGCTCGAGTGTAAAAGGTGGATGAGGAGCCTCTCAGGAAGCCTCGCCTCGAGTGAAGCTAAAAAGCTCAAGGAGAGGGTGGAACTTTTCTGCCAAGCCCTACTAAAACTCCATGGCCACGGGACAATTATACACTACGTAGTACCTATAATTGTCTCTCCCTACACCTCCCCCACCATCTCCGATGTGTTCATATCTCCCTTCAGGTCGCTGATCAGCCTCCTATCAGAGCACCCTGTAACACTTCCCACCCCTCCAACCACTACACTATATTTAGGCAGGAGACTATCACCTCAGCTCCTAAGGCCCAAGAGTATAAAGGCCAGATCCCAACCCACCGGCGGCAGTGTTCAATAATCTACTCATTTAAACACATATATAATGACGCGAATACGTATTGATGGATGCAAATGTACCGATCCACACTCTCCGTTAATGGTGAGATAGCTAAGGAACTGCTTGCACTTGCGAGGGAAAAGAATATGACTTTATTCGCCCTCACCAACCAGATTCTGGAGACGGCGATACTTCTCATGAAGATGGGTGTGGATTTTCAGGCGCTGCGAAACCTCGTAAGCGTGTTGAAGATTTTGAGAGATGTTGACGCTGTAGTCATTCCATCAGACTTTCTCGACAAACTAATCTACGAGCTCTATAAGAATAATCAGAAGGAGCTTCTGAACTCTTTTAAACAACTTGGAATGGAGTTGGCCGAGTACTTCAAGCTAGAGGCGATGGACATCGAGAGGCTAGTCTCTCTAGCCCAGACACTGTCTACCCTCCTTCCACTAAAGAGGGTAAGTCTACGACGACTCAATCACACGACATATGAGCTGAGCGCCGTCGGCGTTGGAGGTAGAGTAGAATCGACAAACTGTGTCTATTACTTCATAGAAGGCATATTCGAAAAGTATGGACTCGAGATCCAAGACAAGACCATCAGTAAAGGCCTAATAAATGTAAGATTCGCCGAGAAATTCTAGCCTCAAATCCAATACACCGTAACGTATTAAACCGCAACTCTGTGGGCGCTGATAAGGTCGAGTAGAGCCCTAATACAGTTTCTCTCAGTTATTATACCCTCAAGCATACCATTACTTATTACCGGAACACGTCTAATATTTCTCTCCACCATCTTAGTGAGGACGTCAACGAGGGGTGTATCGGGTGTACAAGTAATAAGCTCCTTACTCATCACGTCCCTGACCAGGGTTAAGAGGAGGTCCTCGGGCCCCCTCTTCTTAAGAAGGCTTCTCAAAATATCCCTCTCAGTAACTATGCCCACCGGCCTGTTCCCCTCCACGACAACGAGTGCGCCAATCCCCCTAGACATCATGAGTTCGAGGGCTGTCCAGGCTGTGTCATCGGGGCGGACGGTGACTACGAAGGGGTTCATGACGTCTCTTGCTTTAATTATGCGTTCTCCTCCCACTTCACTATTGCCACTCTATAGATGCTTAAAAAGATTCTGTTCACGATCAATTTTCTGGGCCAGGCATGAAGCCCCTGAGCGGCTCCCCCTCCATCTCTACGCTAGAGTCTTCTAGGCTTGTGCTAGGTTGTTCGAGCTCGTCAGATAGGGCTGGGAAGAGCCTCTTAAAGTCGCGCTTGTCCCAAGGGGTCACTGGGTCTCTATCAAGCGTGTGCTAATGAGCGGGCCGGTGGAGGAGCAGCTATTTGACAGGCTCGTAGAAGTTGAATTCCTAAGGTTGCGAGTCTGAGATAATGCCCAGCCGCGGGAAGTGGTGTGTATGGTAGGGGATTTAAATACTCCTCAAAACACCAACAATACATAAACACGGAGCAGGTTAGATGCAACACAAAACTAAGAAAAAAGTCGAGATGATGATGGGTGTGGGATGGGTGGTGGGGTGTGGAGTAGATGCTTGTTAGGGTGGCACTCATCCAGATGAGGATGTCTGACGACATTGGAAAAAATGTTGAGAAGGCAGCTTCACTCCTCACAGAGGCAACCAAGGCCGATGCAAATATTGCCTGTCTACCAGAGCTATTCACCACAACTTATTTTCCCCAGAGTATTGGAGGGAGAGCCCCTTATTCCGATGAGGTTCCTGGCAGATTGTCGGAGATCATATCTGAGCTGGCAGGAAAGCATAAGCTTATAGTAGTGGCCGGCTCAATACCCGAGTCAAGCGGGGGTGTACTCTATAACACGTCCTTCGTTATCGACTCGACTGGACGATACTTGGGCAAGTATCGAAAGATGCATCTACCGGATGATGAGTGTTTTTGGGAGGCACACTACTTCGCAGCAGGCGACCTAGGCTACAACGTCTTCGAGACATCTCTCTGTAGAATAGGTGTACTAATCTGTTATGACCAGTGGTTTCCAGAGCCAGCGCGGATACTTGCCCTGAAGGGTGCAGAGATAATCTTCTACCCCTCGGCAATCGGCTCAGTCTCGGGAATATCCCAAGAGGAGGGGGATTGGGCGGAGGCGTGGGAGACAGTCCAGAGAGGACACGCGATAGCGAACGCACTACCCGTGGCAGTCACGAACCGCGTGGGGAGGGAGGGTAGGATAGAGTTCTGGGGCAGATCACTCCTCATAGATGCGTTCGGAAAAGTTATAGTCAGAGCTGACGTCGAGGAGGGCGTCTTCACTGGAGAGATAGACTTGGGGCATGGGCCGATGATTAGGAGGGGCTGGGGCTTCCTTTCTAGAAGGAGGCCAAAGACCTATGGTGAGATAATACAATGAGGCCAGAGGATGGGGGTAGGTTAAGGGCCCCGGCAGAGTGGGAGAGGCATAGCTGCACGTGGATTGCCTGGCCTCATAACGAGTCAACCTTTCCACCACAGCTGATTGGGAAGGTTGAGGAGGCCTACTGCGAGATAGTCCACGAGGTCGCGAGGGGCGAGGCCGTCAAGATACTCGTAAACGATGAGGATGAGGCTGAGAGGGTGCGGAAGCTCTTGGAAGAGGCTGGAGCCCCCCTCTGGAATGTGGAGTTCCACAAAGTCCCTACAGAGGATGTCTGGGTTAGGGATTATGGGCCAATATTTGTAAAGAATGAGGGGGCTGGTGTCCTATGCGGCGTAAAGTGGAGGTTCAACGCATGGGGGATGAAATACCCTGAGTTAGCAAGGGACGACAAGGCGGGGCTCCAAATCCTTAACCTCGCAGGCACCGTACCTATTTACCGCAACTACGTGGTGGAGGGAGGGGCTATAGAAGTGTCAGGTAACGGGATACTCTTAACCACGGAGCAATGCCTCCTCGATCCGGACAGAAACCCAGGGCTCGGCAGGAAGGACTTGGAAGTGGAGTTCCACAGATACCTTGGCACGCGGGATGTGATTTGGTTCGAGATGGGTGTGGTCGGGGACGATACTGATGGGCATGTTGATGTCTTCTGCAGATTTACCTCACCCCTAAGAGTTGTGTTAGCTGAGGAGGAAAGAGAGAACATGAACAAGAGAATTCTTGAGAGGGCATACCGGAAACTCGCAGGATATATCGAGGAGAAGGGAGCGGGGATAGAGATTGTGAGAGTCCCGTGCCCGCCCCCTATTAAGGTATTGGACCAGTACATCCCTGCTAGCTATCTGAACTTCTACATTGCCAACTCTGCCGTCTTGGTCCCCGTCTTTGGCGTGGAGGAGGACGAGTCCGCCCTAGCCATCCTAGCTGACTGCTTCCCCCATAGACGTGTAGTCGGGATTTTTTGCAAAGAACTGTTCTACGGCCTAGGCGGGATTCACTGTGTCACAATCCAGCAACCCTCTACCGAGGCTTGAAAATCCCTAAGAAGTGAAGGTGACAAGGCTCTTTAACACACCAGAAGGGGGAAGAAGCTGTTTAATCTTCTCCCTCACCTCCTCAAGCATCACGATTGTGAACACCCCGGCCAGCCTCGCACCGGCCCTGTTCACCATACGTATCATGCCGTGGATAGTCTCACCACTGCGGGCCACGTCATCGACAATCAACACTACGTCGCTTTTTTTCAAAGCCTGCCTAGGTAAGTATAGATACTCTACGAGGGCGGGCGTGCGTTTTATTGGCTCCTCAAGGTAGCTCTTTACATTCAAGTCCTTCCTCTTCTTCGCGATTATTAGATCGGCTCTCAGCTCAGTCGCAACTTGGACAGCGAGTGGGATGCCGTCAGTGGCTACTGTGAGAAGCTTGTTTATTGAGAAAACGTTAAACTCTGCGCTTACTACCTTTGCGATGAGGCGGAGCAGACCAACATCTGCTACAATGGCGGATAGGTCGTAGAATCCGTCCTCAGTCCTGGTCAGCCTCTTCTTCACGATCTCAGAGAGGAGGGACTCGTTGAATAGCCGAACAATCTTCTCGGCCCTAGCAGTGTTTGGGAGTACATGGCCGTTTATGTATCTGCTGAGGATTGAGATTTGGAGGCCCAGCATCTCAGAGAGCGACTTATATCCATACCTCTCCCTAAGGTAGGCTAAAACCTCAACTGCGCTCAGCCGCAGATAGAGGTCCGAGATCTTTGTCAACCACCGACCGACCCATCACTAGACTCGGATTTAAGCTTTCATGACATACTGGTCAATTTCGCAGATAGCCCCACACTCGAAAGATAATTATGCTGCCGGATTCTTAAAAAATGTGTGAAGTTAGAAGGGTTCAGGGGAGTAATAGCCGCGATCATTACTCCTAACGGCGTCGAAGATACAGCCATAGAGGCGTATCTGAGGTTTCTTCACGAGAGGGGTGTGGCTGGAATCTTCATGTTAGGGACGATGGGTGAGGGAGCGAAGCTCTCGGTCCAGGCGAGGGAGAAGGTTGCTGAAAAGATAGTAGCTCTAGCGGGGAACAGGTTCTTAAAAATAGTTCACGTAGGCTCTTCCGACCTGGAATCCTCTTCGAGACTGGCTAAACACGCCCAGGATATTGGGGCCGATGCCGTTTCCGCAGTCGCACCATACTACTACAGGTATGATGCGGAGTCCCTAGCAAATTTCTACACGGCCCTCGGCGCCTCCTTAAACCTCCCGCTACTATTCTACAATAACCCTAATAGACAGGGGTATCCGATAAGCATTCAAGAGATCACTAGGCTCTTTGAGCTTGTCCCTGCGGTTCGGGGCGTCAAGGATAGCAGCGGAGACCCTGACCTGATTCTGGAGCTCCAGTCTAGCTTTGGGTCTAGCCACTTCATAGCATGTGGCGGAGACAACCTCCTCTATTATGCCTTCTCGATCGGCGTCAGGGCCCATGTCAGCGCCCTGGCCTCTATCTATCCTGAGCTGGCCGTAGGAATTTCTAGGGCGGTTGAGCGGGAAGACCGCGCAGAGGCGCTGCGGCTCCAGCTGGTGGTTAACAGGGCTAGGCGGTTGTTGAGAAGTGTAGGGCCTGACACGGCCTCCTACCGCTACGCCCTCACCCTTAGGGGCCTAGACATGGGCCCACCTATACTGCCCACAAGACATCTACGGCAAGAGGAGATGGACCAATTATCCCGGAGTCTTGCTCCGATAAACAAGTTGGCGGAGGATGTAGGTAGGCTTGGCTGAGCTGTTGGCGATGGGGGAGGCTCTCATACAATTTAACGCCCTCACCCGGGGACCGCTTAGACACGTTACATTGTTCGAGAAGCACGTCGCAGGTGCCGAGGCAAATGTGGCGGTCTGTGTGAGCAGACTGGGCAGGAGCTCCGCCTTCATAGGTAGAGTAGGTGATGACGAGTTCGGCAGGAACATCGAGGCTTGGCTGAGAGCTGAGAGGGTTGATACAAGATGGCTCAAGACAGATCCTGGGGCTCCCACTGGAATCTACTTTGTGCAACGGGGGTATCCAATACCATCGAGGAGCACCATGTTTTATTATAGGCGCGGGTCTGCGGGGAGTAGACTTTCGCCGGAAGACGTCGAGGAGGAGGCTTTCAAGGACGCGAGAATACTTCACTTCACCGGGATCACTCCAGCGCTAAGCCAGTCGGCAAGGGAGGCGTGTCTCAAGGCACTGCGATTAGCGGAGAAAAACGGGGTGCTAGTCTCCATAGATACTAATATCCGGCCAGTCCTATGGGCCAGTCTGGAGGAGGCTGCTAGGGTTTTGATGCCGATGATTGAGAAGGCGAACTTCCTCTTTACAGACCCGACGGACTCCGAGATTCTGGTTGGCGAGAGCGAGCCCGAGAAGATATTGGAGGTCTTCAGGGGCCTCGGTATAGAGACTGTAGTTGTAAAGCTGGGGGAAAGGGGAGCTGTTGCCTCCTCTGGAAGCGAGAAGGCCCGTGCTGAGGCAGTCCAAGTCAGCGTAGAGGATCCAATAGGTGCGGGGGATGGGTTGGCCGGGACGTTCCTGGCATGCCAGATGGCGGGCCGAAACCTGTTTGACTCTTTGAGGAGGGCTACTCTAGTCGGTTCGCTAGTCACGACCATCAGAGGAGACCAGGAAATGATCCCTACACTCAAGGACCTTGAGGCCGTGTATCGATACTACTACCCCTACCCCTAAACGCGGGTCTCGCGGCGACTAAAAATAGTTGTCTAACGGTTCTCACCATGGAGTTGACTACCCTGGAAGAGGTTTTAGCAGAGGCGGCAAAGCTGGTCGAGCCCACCGAGCCTGAGAAGAGACGCGTCTCCGAACTCGCGGCCAGGCTCCTCTCAGCCTGTAGGCAGGAGTTCTTAGAAAGGGAAGGCGTGGTTGACGTCTCCATAGAGGGGTCTGTGGCAAAGGATACATGGGTTAGGGGGAGGGAGGAGGTTGACATCTTTGTCCACTTCACGCCGAGCGCAGGTAAGAAGATGCTCGAATCAACTATCCTGAGTGTGGGACCCAGGGTTATCGAGCGGCTCGGTGGGAGGCACTGGCTCAGGTACGCCAGCCACCCATACGTCGAGGGCGCGGTTGAGGACATCCGCGTCAACATCGTCGGATGCTTCAAGACTGAGCCCGGTCGCTGGATCAGCGCGGTGGACAGGACCCACCACCACACCGAGTTTGTAAGGTCTCGGATAACTCCCCAACTGAGACGCGACATACGCCTCTTCAAGGGTTTCTTGTTGGGCTGCGGACTATATGGGGCGGAAATCAGGGTTGAGGGCTTCAGCGGATATCTCTCCGAGCTCCTAGTCATTAGTCACGGGGGATTCGTTGACTTGTTGAAGAGCACCGCGAAGTGGCAGATACCAGCTTTTGTGGATTTGACAGGTAGAGTCAGGCGTGAAGACGCATCCAAGCTCTTCCCCAACGCTCCTCTGATATTCCCCGACCCTGTAGACCCCTCCCGCAACGTGGCGGCCGCGGTGAGCAGAACTAGGCTTGCAGAACTGATCCTAGCTTCCAAGCTCTTCTTGAGGGAGCCAAGTATTGGATACTTCATGCCGGAGGCCGCGAAGCCGTCCGAGGGAGAAGCGGAGACGAGCAGTTCCCATGAGCTTTTGGGAATTATCTTCCGGGCGGGGGAGAAACCCCCTGACATACTATGGGGGGAGATTAAGCACACTATGAAGGGTGTCTCCAGGCGGCTTTTGAAGGAGGGTTTCCAAGTCTATAGATCAGCGGCTGCCCAGTCGGGCGGCGAAGTCCTCCTCCTCTATGAGCTCTCAAGCCTCTCCCTTCCATCACTCGGGCTGCGAGTAGGCCCACCAGTCTGGCTGGACAACGCTGTAGACTTTGTGAGAAAGACGCTCAGCAGGGAGGATAGGGCCGCTGGCCCCTGGGTGGATGGTGAAAGACTCTACGCCCTATTCAGGAGGAGACACGTTAAGGCAGATGAACTCTTGAGAGAGTGGGTTAGGAAGGGGCAAGTAGCCATCTCGCGCGAGTTGGTAGACAGGTTGATTAATGCCGAGATACTGACTAGCCATAGTGGCCTAATCGAAAGAATCAGGCAGAACGAGGGTTTTAGCGCGTTTCTGAAAAACTTCCTCGAGGGAATAGCTACACCGGTCAGACACCTCGTGAAGAGATGCTAAAGATAGAGGAGCTAAGAAGAAAACACCCCCTCATGCTACAGCTCTCCTACCCATCGCCAGACCCTGACTACGCAGAGCTGGTGGTGAGAGCCCTTGAGGAGCTGGGTGTGGAGGCCTTGATGCTCGAAAACCCTGTGCGACTGAAACTGATCGGTAAAGGGTTCAGAAACATTGTCTTGATTGGTTTAAGGGGTGGGGTGAGGGTGGCGCTTAAGGTGAGGAGGCTCGACTATGCCGTTAAGTCAACCTACCGTGAAGCATATATGCTCGAGCAGGCTAACAGGATAGGCGTGGGGCCCCGGCTCTTGGGGCACTGCGACCCGGTCTTGGTCATGAGCCTTGTCGAGGGTGTAGACCTGACTAAGTGGCTAGTCCACTCAAACCCACCCAGCCATACTGCTAGGCAAACGATACTAGAAGCTGCACTGCAGTGTCATAGGCTCGACAGGGCGGGAATAGACCATAGAGAACTGAGTGACGCGAGCAAGCATGTGATAGTCACTCAGAGCGGGCCGGTCATCATTGATTTCGGCTCAGCCGGTTTTTCAAGCCGCCCCAAGAACCTGACCTCGCTCCTAAACTACATCGGCTCAAAAGGGCTAGAGCGGGTGAGGCGGGACCTTGGTCTACATAAGGTTGAGAGGCAGACCTTGAGGAGGTATAAGGAGACATATTCCGAGAAAGATTTCGAAGCCCTCCTCTCAGAATTGAAGCTTCTTTAGCTCTTGGGAGTCCCCTTTTTCTGTGAAGGAGACGAACAGCTAAATAGGACGCTAGGACATGGGTCTTCGAGGTGCCCTAATTTATTGTGTATCGCGTCCTGCGTAGAGGCGTTCTACAAAACGTCGCAGGTGCTGTTGGAAACACCCCGCTGGTAGATCTTACCGGGCCACTCTCAATCAAAAATGGGTCAAGGATCCTTGCTAAGCTAGAGTTTTTCAACCCCAGCGGCTCAGTCAAGGATAGGCCTGCCCTATACATCGTTAGAGACGCCCTAGAGCAGGGGCTGGTGACCCCCAGCATGACGATCCTCGACGCCTCATCCGGAAACATGGCTGTCAGCCTATCTCTCATGGCCGTCTGCTTCGGTCTAAAGGCGAAGATAGTTGTCCCGAAAAACATTAGTCGAGAGAAGATTGACCTTCTCCGGATACTGGGAGCAGAGGTAGTTTTCACAGACCCGCTTGAGGGTATTGACGGCGCCATAAGGGAAGCCAGGAGGCTGGCAGAGACCGACCCAAAAAGATACTACTATTCAAACCAGTACGATAACCCCTCCAACGTCAAAGCCCACTACGAGACGACTGGGCCCGAGGTTATCCGTCAGACACGGGGCAAGGTAACCCACTTCGTGGTAGGTGTGGGGACATCAGGAACACTGATGGGGGCCGGTCAGCGCTTGCGCGAGTATAACAAGGGGATAAGAATCATTGAGGTCCAACCTGACGGACCCCTCCACGGGATTGAAGGACTCAAACACATGGAGAGTTCGATAAAGCCGAAGATATATGACCCATCCTTCGCCAATGAGCTGATAAAGATCTCGACAGAAGAGGCATACCAGTACTCTAAGCTTCTAGCGAGTCGTGCGGGTGTTCTGGCGGGACTGTCAGGAGGAGCAAACGTTGCAGCTGCGCTTCGAGTCGCAATGGAGAATCCTGGCTCAGTTGTCGTGACTCTAATTCCAGACGGGGCTGCGAGATATGTCAACCTGCTTCTGGGCTGAGAACGGTTTATAAGACCAAGGATAGATCACTTATCAGGTCTTGCCGGTCAACGAGTCTATAGTGGTTTATGAGAGGGGCATGGAGGATTACTATCTCGAAGATGCGTCCCTAATCGAGGGTCTCCCAGGTATTGGACTAGTCTCAAAAATCAGTATAGCATACATTTTAGGGAAGGTAAAGCATGTAAGGCTCTGCAGAGTCTATTCACCCCACTTCCCCTCATATGGGTTCATAGCAGATGGAAAACTCCTACCCCACTTCCTAGACATATACGCGGTCGAAGAGCCTTCACCAACTCTGATAGTGTATGGCACCTCACAGCCCTCAAGCAGCTACGGTCAACACGAGCTGTGTGGAAAGATTATAGACATCGCCTCTAAACATGGTGTGAGACGCGTCTTCACGCTGGGTGGTTTGGGTGGGAAGGAGGACGTCGCGCAGAGGCGTAGGGTATACTGCTCCTCAACCAGCAAGGCCTATCTCGAGAAATACATGGGACTTGTGGGAGGCGAAGTCTATGGAGGGCAGATTGTGGGAGCGGCGGGAATAATGATGGTCATGGCGGGGCAGATGGGCCTTGAAAATATGGGCATGTTGATTGAGATTGGGAATTCTACACCCGACTATTACGCAGCTCAGAGGGGTGTTGAGGCCCTTTCAAAGCTCTGTTCACTTGGATTAGAGGAGGTGGGAGTAAGCGAGCTAATAACTGTCTCGAGCAGGACCATTGCCAGGCTTGAGGCATAAAGAATGGCTTAACTCGTCTCGCGCTTCCACTCTTCCCAGATTCTCTGTATCCTTTCAGCAGCTGGCCCGGACCCCTCAATAACGCCGTCTTTAGTCACCCTAATCCTATCCATCACAACTATAACCCCAGCCTCCCGGATGTACCTAGCCATGTTGGGGAAGAGGGCGTTTATCCTTTCGAATAGAGAGGTTAGGTCGGGGCCGGCCTCCACCACCTCGATTGTAGAGACACCGCGGCCCGAGATGAATATCCTCGAGACAGGCTTACCATCATCCAAAGTGGCATCTACGAGCCATAGGCTGTAATCTGTGGGATTGTAGGCCGCCACCCTTCCAGTAACCTTTCTCCCATTAGACATTGAAACAGTCACAACTCTCTCAAGCAGTGATGCGAACTCCTCTCCAAACTTCCTCGAAGCTAACGCGGACATAAAATATCTGAAAAAACATACAGAAGCCAGCATTTAAAGACTATCACGCCTCAAGGCAGCAGAGGGGTTGGCTCATTCAGTCCTCGCCTATTCGTGCTTATTCTTTGCCTCGGCCAGCTCCAGCAGACACAGAATCCTAGAAGCGGCAACCCACGCATCCATTGTGTGTTCAGAGAGCCTGACCACCTGGTCGGCGATCGATCTTATCTCGGGGGAAAAATCTCCGTGGGGGAAACAGCCGACTACAAAGATGGTTGGCTTAGGACTTTTAGACACCTCCTCCAACATCCCCATTTCCACCTTAACACCGGTCTCTGAGAGGAGAATCACGCTCCCAGCCCCCACTCTCTCCACCCAGCTCTCGAGGTCAGAGCCCATTACCCTGAGCAGGATCTCCCCCGCATCAGACTTAATCACTTTCTCGACCATCAGCTTCTCAAAAAGACTTTTGAAGCGGTCATAGTTCCTCGGGAGCCTAACCTTGGGGTTCACCCAGATCAAGTAGCCGGGCTGAGTATGGACGTATATACCCAGCTTCTCTGCCTTGTTGAGAGGTGAACCGAGAACCTCTAGGATAGTGAAGTGGAGGATATCAGGTCGCCCCCTCCTCTCTCTACCGGGAAGCCCTCTCATTGCAGCGTGATGATATGAGGAGTCTAGGAGAGTCCTTGCAGGAATCTTCCCCCTTTTTCTACAGTAGGAGGCCACGGAGGGGTGGCCCCAAATCTCCCTCGGAATGAACTCAACCGCAGAGTCTGCGAGGAGGACTATATATCGGGGGCTGTCCAGCTTACACCTCACGCTCCCCTAAATCAATTTTGCTGGTCAGGAGCTAATGGATTCTGGCCCCCTCCACCCCTTCTAGCGCGCAGTGGGCTGCACCATATAGTGGCGCCAGATCCCCGTGTACTGGCTTAGCGATACGGGGCTTGTCAAGCAGGAGGAACCTGTCTATCCGTGGTAATACCTCGTGCTGGAAGAAGGACTCATGGCCTAGATAGATGGCTCCACCTATAACTAGTACCTCCGCGTCGAAGGTGTTGATTACGCTTGCAAAGCCTGCTGCATAGAAGTCTTTCAGCAGCTCAAACAACCCCACAGCTGCCCTGTCTCTGGCATAGTATAATTCGAAACACATCTTGGCGTCGAGGCTCTTCTCAACATACGCCTTCTCCAATCCTGTCCCCCTTTCCAGCCGCTCGTCCTCAAGCAGCTTCTCAGCTAGGCGGGGAATGTTAGCCCCAGAGCAATACGCCTCCCAATGCCCACGACCACCGCACCCGCAATCCATATACCCTGACGCATCAATGATGATGTGGCCTATCTCAGCCCCATTACCTATCTTGCCCAAGATCAGGTGCCCATTGTCTACGACTCCTCCCCCAATCCCACTGCTGATTGTTACGTAGATTAGATTCCTGACACCCTCCTCCTTCCTAGACCACCATTCACCATAGGCGGCCGCGTTACAGTCGTTAAGAAAGTAGTACTCCACGTCAAGTTCCTCCCTGAGATGGGCTAGGAGGGGGATCTCACTCCCCTTCTCGGCAATATTCGGGGCCTTCAGTATCACTCCTCTCCGCGAGTCTAGGGGCCCAATAGAGGCCACACCACACCTCCATATCGAGGACCAATCCTGGCCTGCGACCCCCTTAGCCAAGTCCAAAAGCGCCCTCGGAACAGACTCGGAAGTATTGGTTTGAGGCGTCCTTCCACTCTTAAACCGGAGCAGCCTCCCTTCACCGTCGAACACCCCAACCCGCATATTAGTCGCACCCACATCTGCAGCAAGTATAAGGCCCTTCACAACTCTAGCACATTTTTTCGAGAATTAAAGATTACCGGCCTTCTCGAGGGACAGGACACACTTCACCCACACTCAAACTCTATGGAAATGGTCAAGACAGCTTCGCCTAGCCGTAATATAAGGGGGTCGTTGAACGGGTTGACACCCCTAGACTCTAAAAACCTGACAAAGGAGGCGATTCTGCCTCTAGGCACGAGGGCCACAACTGGCTCGGGTACGGCGGATAGAAACTCTCTCCCAAACCTTCTCAGCACATCCAATCGCTCCTCCCCCTTCTTCACAGCCTCCTCTACAGCTTCTAAAAGCCCAAAACCATTCACTTCCTCTAAAGATAGCTCCAAGATAGGGGTGAGATCCGGTGCGTAGCCTAGCTTCACCCTAACCATCTCTGGGAGCTTCTCCAGATACCTGCTCATCACTCACGCTACCAATTACTAATTGTCAACAAATAGGTTTTGCCGCTGGAAGCCGCTACTTTTAAACCGAGTAGTGGAGATATAGTTAATTGAGCCGATCCTCCACATACATTTTAGTGATGGGGACGGAACTTCCACCCGGCCAGAGATATATTAGAGACTTCATAATCTATGCAGCTCTAGGCCTGCCAGAGGTAGATCTCGATAGCTATCGGCTAAGAATTACGGGGAGCGTTGAGAGAGAGCTGGATTTCTCATACGAGTCCCTCATAAATAATCCTATGAAGATAACTTACGTGTCGGACTTCCACTGTGTAACTAAATGGTCTGTAAAGGACGTTTTGTGGGAGGGTATCCCTATCAGATGGTTCGCAGAGCAGGCAAGGGTAATGAGCAGTGCCACATGGGCATTGTTCCGCTGTCTAGATGGTTACACGGCTCCTGTCCCGATAGAGGACGCCCTATCAGAGAAGGCAATTGTAGCCTTGAGGATGAATGGGGAACCGCTTAAGCTAGAGAACGGGTTTCCCTGCAGGGCCTTCATCCCCCACCTCTACGGCTGGAAGTCGGCTAAGCACCTCTGCGAGATAGAGTTCTCCGACACATATGTTGACGGTTTTTGGGAGTCTTATGGCTATCACGAGAGGGGGAATGTGTGGAAGGAGGAGAGGTTTAAGGATGGCTCCGGCAGGCATATTAGGAGGAACCCTCTGGTCGGTCAGAGAAGATAACTACAGGCCGCCCCCGTAAAGGAATAGCTGCTCGCTCCCAAATGATGGTATAAAGACCTTCCGGATCCTTAGGCCCTTGAGAAATTTCTTAGCCGCCGCGATGTGTTGATGCCTCCTCGCGGGACCACCTGACTGCGGGGAGGCAGGCCCAATGTAGCACGAGCAGCGACCTCTACACTTCACAGCAACGAACCGGTAGAGCTCCTCCAGCCCAACACTCTGGCCCAACCACTCCTCCGTCAAATCGAGGACCAAGACATCATAACTCCCATCATCCCTCCTGATGAATTTGAAGGCATCGTCTATCACCAGGTTCACCCTTGGGTCCTCGAAAGCCTCATTAACGCCCGGGATGTGGGCTCTGCATGCCTCCACTACAAGTGGATCGATCTCGACAATGGTGACCCTCTCTATGCTCTGGCTTTTGAGAAGCGCTTTAAGGGTTTGCCCGCTACCTCCGCCAAGAACCAGGACGTTTCGCATCCTCCTCCTCAAAATCGGCCCCACTAATGCCTTGTTGAAGATGTGCGAGTCGAACTCCGTGTGCTGAATGTTCCCGTCTAGGAGAAGCATGACTCCGTAGGCCTCGTTGTCTATGATATCTATCCTCTGAAACCTTGACTGCCCGCTGAACAGCACCTTTTTAGCGTGATAGACGACGTGGAGCCCAGGGTATGGTTGATAGACTATATACTCCGCGGTGTCGAAACACGTCTTTGACATACTTACATCCATCGCACATAGACTATATAACACGTTAGGTTTTAATTACACCGCGTTGAATAGCAGGTTGCGGCCGCTCTATGATGAGCTGGCGGAACTCTACGAGACGATAGAGGAGAGGGACTATGAGGCAGAGATCTCGCTCATAGCCAGGGTGTTTGAGAAGAATCATGTCAAGAGTATAATAGACCTTGGATGCGGGACTGGCATACATGTTAGAGAACTGGCGAGACTAGGGTATAGAGCAGTCGGGATAGACATCTCACCATCGATGATACGGGTGGCCAAGAAGAGAGCGCGCGGTCTAAAGGGTGCAAGGTTCGTAAAAGCGGACTACTACACTTATAACCCGGAGACTCGGTTTGACGGTGCCCTCTGTCTAAACTGGTCAATCCCAGTAACCTTGAGAGATGTGGAGAAATTCTTCTCCAACACTGCCCGCCTCCTCAGGGAGGGAGGAGTCCTGATAATAGACTATGAGAGACCAAGCGATATAGTCTGGAGCGACGTGGGCAGGCCAGTCATCGATTCCTGGAGGTTTAGGGGAGGCCAAATAGTCCGCGTCTCGGTGGGGGAGATTAGACGCAACGTAATGAAGAGCAGGGACGTCTATATCGTCTTCGGGCGGCCCAGAGGATTCAGCCCCCCAAGCGAGGAGGAGAGATACTTGAGAAGGTGGCGAAGCGAAAAGGTAGCCGTGTTTCTGGATGTTTCGCATGTTAGGTTCTATGAGCCTCGAGAACTCGCGAAAATAGCCTCTAGGCATGGCTTTAGCTCTCAAAGAATCTTATCTATGAAGACGAAGAGAGGATATGCGCGGCTCTACAACATATTCGTCAAGAGGATAAGAAAAAAGTGTTAATATCTGACTCAAGGATTTGGATTTACAATGTCGCAGCCAAAAGAGCGGAGAACTAGGATTCCCGATCATAGACATTGCATCATATGTGGAAGGCCAGTCCCTCCTAAGGAGGAGCTCTGCTCAGACGAGTGCAGGAATGTATATGAGGGGAGGCTTAAGAGGGAGAGAAGAACCCGCCTTCTACTATTGATACTCTACATAGCCCTCCTAGGCTCGCTCTTCTTTTTCTTCTTCCTTCCCAGATGAGTTGATCGTGATATAAGCGACATCCCTCTCGCTATACAGCCCCCACCCCCCACTCTCAAGGACAAAGGAGTATTCCACGCCGGGAGCAGGGTCTGCGACGAAATCGCGCAGATTCAAAGCATTCAATAAATCGCCTAGCCGCCTAGACCCGTTAAGGACGATCAATACATCCTCGCCGCTATATGTCCTAGGGCTCCAAGCACCCCAGTCAACCTCTCCATTCCTAACATCTGCTATCACCTCCTCGTGTCTTAGATTTAAGACACCGTCGTTGAGACTTCTTAACAGCTTTAGCTTGACTTTACCTGAGAAGAGTTTGCCAGCTCTCTCTGCGGCAGAGAGTAGGTAATTGATACTCCCCTTAGACCCATAACTTAGAGAGCATTGAGCGCCGTCGAGGTAGAGATATGATTTCTCAAGACCGATTTTTAAGGGACCACTAGTAGATTTGACCCAAACAACATACAGCTCGGGACCGTTGATTAGCGATATCTTCAGGGCTGGGCACTTTAGGATCCCCTTAGCATTTTCGCCGCTTCCTACTAGAAGACCGGCCACCCGACCACTCGGCAAAGTAACGTGTAAGTCCGATATCGAGTGTAGCTCCGACTTTGAACTTGGATTGAGATCAAAAGACGTTCGTATCGATTCACCGAGTTGGTATTCGGTCGCGATGAGTTCTCCAACTTCCAAGACACCGCTAATCGGTCTCTTAAACTCAAGTCTGACACGCAACTGTTCGCCTCGGTCTATGGGCAAGGCACTTACTGATCTTAGGGGGGTCTTGCCTGTGCTCAGGGCTAATAGTATCAGGATGATGGCGGTTACAAGTATTAACAATGTGGGATTGGGGCTTTGTGTGTTGAAAGGGCTCATAGGATCAAGAGCCATTAGCAAGAGAGAGAGGGCCGCAATTATGACGCCGGCTATGATTATCTTCCGCCTACTTACTGGTAAAAATGCTCTATGTGAGAGCTCAGGGGACAGGTCGACTATCCGCACTCTATGATAGAGAGTCTATACACATGCTTATAAGCTCAGCGCATTGCATATTTCTTGATAAGCCGTCTCCGAACAATAGTCCCCCAAACAAGACATATCACAGCAGCCAATGCGAATAGACTAGCCGCAAAGACATTCCCAGCCAGAAGAGAAACTATCGCAGAGAGAGAAGATGCTGTGAAGGTGTAGAAATAGATCGGTGCCTTCCTCTCAGACTGCTTAAGATACTCGCCATGGCACCCTCTTAGATGCCTCGAATTAAATAGTCGGAGACAGGTTGTTAGGCATGGGTAACGGGTGTTAAGCGCGTCTACTATTGGGAGCGTCTCACCACAAAGTATGCACTCTCCCCTCACAGGCTTTTTGGAGGATAATTGTTTGTCCGTGTATGTCTTGTAGCCCTGGTCTTCGGACTTCCTCACCTCCTCCTCGACCCCCTCACCAATACCCCAGCTCCTCCCACAACCACATTTAGGAGAGTATAACTATTACGCTACCTAACCATCTTAAAGAGCTCTACAAGCTCACCGCTAAGCGACCCAAGTACCGCTAACACACCAACAGATTATATAAAGACCAGGCCATAAACCAATACGCAACAAACGGATTAATAGCGAGGATCAATAACCCGTCTTGCAAAGATGCTGATAACAAGAATGAGCTCAAAGAGAAGAAGGGAAAAAAGGGGGAAGGTGTAGCCGTAGGCACCAGCCAGACAACATATAAGAACCCCGAGAAGGGGCAGGCATTAATATATTTTGGGTGGAGTAGCTACTATTGCTACTCCCTATATATCCATGGATACCGGCCTCTCTTTGGGTTTTTCCCTGTTGTCTAGGCCGGCACCTTCCAGCCTCTCATGGTGTTCCTTCGCTAGTCTCCAGATTCTCTTGAGTAGTTTTTCTTCATCTCTGGCTCTGTGCTTTGTGTTTCCTAGTATTTCTGATGTGAGTCGTATGAGTGCTGTTCTTGCCGTCTTATTATAGAACTTGTCCTTACCTTTTCTAGCCTTGAAGAGTCCTAAGTAGCTCCGTAATCGATGAAACGACGTACTTCTAGCGACATGGATCATTAGCTCAGCTAAGGCCTCTCTGCTCATCAAATGATTCTCATCGGAGATTCCAACTCCTCTGCGATCTTGCTGTAGACCACTTATCTCTTTCCAGCCTCCTCGATAATCCGCCTCACCTGCTTCTCAACTTTCGCCTCTATAACCCTAATTAAATCCTTAATATCCTCCCTCTCATCTTTTGAGGCCGCCTAAACTCTATTCTTATACTGTTCGAGAGTCCTGTGAAGAACCTGGAAGGTCGAGATCATTCTTCTCATATGAAGGAAGTCTTCATCCACTCTTCTGAACCATTTCTCTTCAATAGCCATCAAAGCCTTGATGTCTGCCTTTGCAGACTTCGACTTAACCCCCCACCTCTCCCTAGCCTTCTTAATCAGTGTTAGGCGTCTGAGGCAGTATACCTCGACACCCCTCCTAAGAAGCTCAATAAAACCATCCGTATGAATTTTCGGGATAGTATCCACGAACAGTTGGTCTCAGGGCCCGCCGGAATCTCCAATGGAGAATTAACGTGTCTAAAGTCTTCACCATCCATTGTGTAGGTTATCCTGTATCCGCTGTCATCCCTTTTACGGTGAACATCACAGTAGAACCTCATCAAACCACATCCACCCCCTCGACACTAATATACGGTTTAGGCCCACCTCTCCCTACATTCACGACTAGGCCTAGCCCTAAGCCTCACACCACAGTATGGGCAATAGACACTATCGGTTAGCTGAAACGTCCTACATCGACTACAGTATTTGTAGCCAGCCCTATACTTACCCACTCGAGGAAGGCCTCTATACTAGGGAGCCTAGAATACGATATCGACTCAGGCAGGCTTAGGGTGAGGATAACTGCCAAGGCCTCAGAACTACTATTAAACAGGGATAGGCCAATCAGGGTAAGACTACTCCACAGACATTCTTAAAGTAAGGCTTGAGAATGTGAATCTAAGACACTATCCAGCCACTGGTAGCGGTGCATACAATAGGGGGTTTAAATACTCCTCAAAATCTCAACAATACATAAAAACAGATGCCCCAGATGCAACACAAAACCTTAGAAACAAGCCAACAAGATAAGGGGCTGAAGAGGGAGTATGGGCTTATGAGGTCTGAGGCTTCTACTATCCGAGTGGTATTAGGGCTGGAGCCTGTTTCCGAGAGGCCTTGCTCAGAAGGGGAGGCTGGCGATACGTGCCGCATTGATGAGAGGTTTGGTGACAGGCTCATCCCGCACCACGGCTCCGCCCATACCTTCTTCTATCCTGAGGGGCTTCTACCAGGGCTGTACTGACCACCTATTCTATAAAATATCCACCCTCATGTCTATAGAAGCCTATCAAGAAGCTAATGAATACAGCCGATACTGCTAGAGAACGTGGTGTAGAGGTTTATAACATTGGCAGGGAGTATGATGATGACCTATACCCAACCATAAAGACTGACAAGGAGAGCTGGGAGAGGACATTAAAAACACTTCAAGAGAAGTGATTTAAAAAGGTCATAAAGACTGACTTGAGGCGTCAGAGGTTTTTAGCCCCAGCGGAATAATGCCCTCAGCTATATATTTTCGGGTTCTACTTATAGTTACGCGATAATGCATGCTTGTCATATCTCTGTACAAGGCAGTTCCTGCGAGAACAACTAAGATCGTGACTGTCGGGGGTGTCCTGCGGAGGGAGGAGATGGACCTAGTTATGAACCCGTTTGACTATAAGGCTATAGAGGCGGCTGATTACTTGAAAAGGGCATTTGGCGGCAAGGTTGTCGCACTGACCATGGGACCTGATTTCAAGCTTAAACCCATAGCCGCGAGCCTCTATGACGCTCCTGTCGAAGGGGTGGATGAGTCCTACATTCTCAGCGACAGGAGGATGGCTGGCGCTGATACTTGGGCTACAGCATATACCGTCAGCCTAGGCGTCAAAAAAGTTGTCGAGACACATTTAGCGGCCGTAGACGAGCTTTTATCTCTTCTGCAAGATGGTGGGAGTCCCCAATCTTTCGCAGAAAAGGCGAAAGAACTCTATGAGAAGAATCTAGTCCCGAACATTGTCTACTCTAAATTACCTACGATCAAACAATCGACTCTGACTGAGAGGGTGTTAAGGGGTGAAATAAGAAGGGATGAGGCGGTCAGGTTATTGGAGAAGGTTAGGCAGGAGGTGGAAAGATTCGTTGTTATCGCAGGCATAAAGACGAGTGACGGTGAGACGGGGAGTACTGGCCCTCAGGTAGCTGAGGCCCTTTCAGGGATGCTTGGCAGATTCATTCCAAGTGTGACGTATGTCAGAGAGCTTGAAGCCGACCCAGAAGCCGGGTGCATCTACGTCGAACGCAAGTTAGGCGACATGGTCCAGAAGCTTCGCGTACCTCTACCATGCGTGATCACTATTGCTACCGACTATCGCCCCCATACTCCACAGCTCAGGTTGAAGAAGAGGGCTCGCTTATACAGTTATGCTAAGAAAGTCCTAGAGAGCGTGGTATGGAACGCGGATATGCTGGGCGCAGACCCACAATTGATCGGGTTGGCAGGTTCTCCGACAATAGTTGGGCCAGGTATAGATATCGGGGGCCCACCTGTTCAGAAGTTCGTCGGCAAGACCCTTGTGTTCTCGACCCGCGTAGAGGAGTTTGAGTTTAATGGTAAGAAGTATGGACCTTTCGAGAGGCTCAGTAAGGCGGATGACCTGCCTCCCGAGGTTTTAGACCATCTAAAGGGACGTGGAATGCTCAAGGTGTTTAGCCTTGAGGATCTTGTCGAGGAGCTGTTTGGGGTGAAGGTGAGCATTGCAAGAGAGCATTGAGTATAGGGACGTTTGGGTCTATTGTGAGGTCCAAGACGGCGAGCTTACCCGCCCGACAACGGAGATAATCGCAGGAGCCCGGAAGATTGCTGATAAAGTGAACATGAAGGTCGTGGGGATACTTCTAGGATATAACCTCGAGAAAGTGGCTCCGGAGCCGATCTATTACGGCGCAGATAAGGTAATAGTGTGTGATACTCCTCTGCTGAAGAGCTACCAGGCAATTCCCTATGCCTACGTTCTGTCAGACATGGTGCTTAAGCTAAAGCCTTGGGCCTTCCTCTTCGTAGCTAACGAGATGGGTAGGGAGCTAGGCGCACGCGTAGCCTATAGGACGGCTACAGGATTAGCGGCAGACTGCATAGACCTCCTCGTTGAGGACTTTGTAATGCATACGCCACAGGGGACCAAGGTCTTTAAGGACTGCATCGCACAAGTACGCCCTGACTTCGCAACACGCATAGCCAAGATCTTCACTCCGAGGCACAGACCTCAGATGAGTAACATCAGGCCCGGCTCATTTACACCACTAGCGCGGGACGAGTCTCGGAAGGGAGAGGTAGTCAAATGGGAGGTTGAGATACCGCCAGAGGCGTTTGCCGTCGAGGTTATGGAGGAGTGGAGGCTTCCTAAGAGTCCCGTAAAGCTCGAAGAGGCGAAGGTGATAATTAGCCTTGGTTTGGGGGTCTTGAAGGACGCTAAGGGGAATCCGAGAAACCCGGCAGAGGCTTACAGATATGCGGAGAAGTTAAAGAATGCTGTTGAGAAGCGGCTGGGAGTTGTGGCCGAGATAGGCGCGTCGAGGGCTCTGATCTACTCCGGTATCAAGGAGCTTGAAGGCCTAATTGTCAAGGATAGACAGGTGGGGCAGACTGGAAAGACCGTCTCACCCGACATTTACATTGCTGCAGGGATAAGCGGCGCGATACAGCACAGGGTCGGCATCATGAGGGCCAAGAAGATAGTGGCCATAAACACAGACCCCGCAGCCCCCATATTCCAGATTGCCCACTACGGCATTGTAGGTGACCTCTACGAAGTTTTACCTAAGATCGTAGAATGTTTAGGAGGTGGCGAGGGTGAAGCCTGACTACGACGTGATAGTGGTGGGGGCGGGCCCAGCCGGCTGCGCGGCAGCCAACTACTTAGCCCGACAGGGAGTCGATGTAGCCCTAGTCGATAAGGCGCAGGTCCCCGGGCAAAAAAACGTTACAGGGGGAGTCATATACACCCAGTACCTCCCGGGGTATAGCTTTGATGACGCATTCCCTGGATTTAGGGAGGAGGCTCCTTTAGAGAGGAAGATAGTCTCCCACGAAGTAGCCATCTTATCCCAGCCGGAGACGTGGAATGGGAATGTCGTATATAGGAGGGCGCGGATAGGAGAGGGCTCGTTCCTAAACAAGCTGGGCGTCACGGGCTTTAACTTGACCGGGTCGGAGGGCTATTCAGTCCTAAGGGCCAAGCTGGACAAGTGGATGGCCAGGAAGGTATCTGAGAGCGGCGGAGTGGTGGTCACCTATAAGGCGGTGGAGGACCTCTACCGTGAGGATAACCAGGTAAGAGGAGTAATCACGAGTTCCGAAACAGTCACATGTAACCTGGTTATCGATGCCTCGGGCGTAACTTCAAGGCTTGTAGACAGGACTGGGCTTAGGCCCCCTCTCACCCCTGATAAAGTCTATCATGGTGTTAAGCATGTCTACAGGCTTTCCCCCGAGAAAATTGAGGAGAGGTTTGGACTCAAGCCCGGTGAGGGGAAGGCAATCTTCTACATGGGCGACGTCATGCAGGGTGTAAATGGCGGCGGCTTCCTCTACACTAACCACGACACCTTGAGCGTAGGCGTTGTCATCTCGCTAGACTCATTCCTTGACCGTGCCATAGAGAAGATGGATATCCTTGGTAAGCCACTCGACATTCTCGAGAGCCTAGAAACCCACCCAGAGGTTGCGCCCCTCCTAGAAGGGTCTGAGCTAGTAGAGTACTCAGCGCATAATATTCCGAAGGGCTATAAAACGATGCTAGCGCAGCCCTACACATCAGGCTATATAGTTGCGGGTGATGCACTAGGTGCCTTCATCAAGATTGGGGGCCTTATAGATGGGATGAGGCGGGCGGTTGCTACCGGGATTATGGCAGCACAGGCGTATCTCAGGGCCGCTAAGGAGGGGGACTTCAGCGCTAAAACCCTCGCCATCTATAAGGAGTTGCTCAGACCAATCTACAGGGATGTCCAGAGGTCTGGGAGAAATGCGATGCTCACCGAATCCTCAATCGCATACAGACTCGCGCCGAGGTTTATGCTGCGGCTCACCGGCGAGAAGGTAGAGGCCAAAGTCCAGAAAGATTTCAACCCCCTAAACATTGATGCTATTAAGAGGGTACAAGAGAGGACCGGGCTTCTGGACTATGACGAGGATAAGGAATACAGCCACATAAAAGTGGATACCGCCAAGGCCTCCGCGCAGAGGCTTAAGATGTGGGTGTCGGCCTGTCCTGTAAACTGTTATACTCTGGTTCTAGAGAAGGGGGTTTTCGCCTCCCTGAAAGACCTCTACGAGTATAACCTGGCTAGAAGAGTTGCCGAGGGCGTGGCGGGGGATAAGGCAAAGGCCCTGGCTAGGGCCGAAACGATAGAGGACATGGCGCGGGCTAGGCTGAACTTCGACCACGTGGCATGCGTGGCCTGTGGGACATGCGGAGTTATCGGTCCACCAGGCATAGTAGACTTCGGTCACGAGAGAGACGGCCACGGTGTCAGATTCAAATACGGGTAGAAAAATTTAATATTTGCCCATATAGACAACAAACTGTGTCATTGACATCAGTTACAAATGTGATACGGACAAAGCTTGACATACGGAATTTCTCCCCGAAAGAGGTTCCGTGGGAGGATAAGATCAGTATACTGGATGCTGGCCGCATGGCTGGGTCGGGGATGAATAGTCAGCACTGGCGCTTCATACTTCTCGATAAGCGTGAGGATCTTCAGAAACTCGCTGACCTTAGCATTACGGGTAAATGGGTGGGTGGCGCGAGCTTCGCAGTGGTTGTTCTTACCGACTCGCGATATGCTTGGCACCTCCTCGACGCTGGCCGGGCGATAACTAATATGATGCTAGAGGCTTGGAGTAGGGGGATAGTCTCATGCATCTGTACAGGCTATAATGAGGAAGCCCTGAGGAATTGGCTGAAGATTCCTCCTAACCTAGCTATTGCAGGATTCGTCGGGTTCGGCTATCCTGTAAAGAGGATTATAGGTAGGAAGAATAGGTTGCCTTTGGAGCAGATTGCCTATTATGGACGGTTCGGTGAACCCCTCAGGAAGTAGGGGGGCTGAAAAGCTAGCAGAGGCTCTACTCAGAGAGTCGCAACTCGTAAGCACAAGTATCTCGGCTACAAAGATAATTTTGGCAAGGAAGCTCGACATTAAAGAGATACCAAGCAACATCGAGCTGATTCAAGTGTTAAAGAAGCGAGGAGCCCCATCCACAATGCTTAGACAGCTCAGACGCAAGCCAGTCAAGACTAGGTCGGGCGTTACAATAATAACAGCCGTAATCCCGCTGTTCAACTGCCCGCACGGCCGGTGCATATACTGTCCGGGCGGGGGGCAGACGGGGTTCCCGCAGAGCTACACAGGAGCTGAGCCAGTAGTTAGCTACGCGCGCAGCATCGGATACAACGTCGAGGAACAGGTTAGAAACTATATGAGAAGGTTGGAGAGTATGGGTCACGAAGTCGATAAGGTAGAGATCATATTCATAGGGGGGACATACACATCAGCAAGCCTCGAGGCGCAGAGAACATACATTAAGGCGGCCCTCGACGGTCTTCATAACTCCAAATCAAGTAGTGTTGAGGAGGCGCTGAGAAGGGCGGAGTGGGCTCGCCCCCGTTTGATAGGCATGATGGTGGAGACGAGGCCTGACTGGGTCAGACCCGCAATAGCAGATGAGTTGGTTAGGCTTGGTGTGACCCGTGTTGAGCTCGGCGTACAAGCACTTGATGACGAGATATATCGCCTCATAGCCCGAGGACACACCGTCCAAGACGTTGTAGATGCAACACGAATACTCAGGGACAGGGCCTTCAAAGTTGGATACCACTTTATGCCCGGACTCCCAGGCTCTAACCCTGAGAAAGACCTCGAAATGTATAGGACCATCTTCCAAGACCCACGCTTCAGGCCAGACACCATCAAGATTTACCCAACCATGGTGCTGCCAGACACACCCCTACACCAGCTCTGGAAACGGGGGGAGTACAGACCATATGATGTTAAGACGCTGGTCGACCTCCTCGTCCGGACGATAGAACTTACACCACCATACGTCAGAATACAAAGAATTAGGCGTGAGATACCAAGCGAGGTTGCTGTAGACGGTCGATACCCCGGCAACCTGAGGGAACTGGTAGAAAGGGAGGCGGAGAGGCGCGGTATACGCTGCAGGTGCATCCGATGTCGCGAGGTGGGAAGGCAGACAATGACTAGCGTGGAGCACCTCCAATCCATGGGGGTTAAGGAGCTATGGTACGACACGCTAGGGGGCCGAGAAGTCTTCATCTCTTATGAGACCAGTGATGGGTGGGTCTTGGCCGGCCTGCTGAGGCTTAGGCTTCCCGAGGAGCCGGCAAACGAGCTTCTAGACGGGGCTGCCCTGGTTAGGGAGCTACATGTCTATGGTGAGATGACGCCGGTAGGCAGTAGGCCTGACCGGGGGGTGTGGCAGCACCGGGGCATAGGCGCTATGCTCCTGAGAAGGGCTGAGGAGATCGCCCAACACGAGGGCTACCGGAGAGTTGTAGTGATCAGCGGGCTCGGAGTCAAGGAATACTATGCCAAGAAAGGATATGAGAGGCATGGACCTTACATGGCTAAGATGGTAGCGTAGCCACCTTGATCGGTATAGACGAGGCTATAGCTGAAATCAAGTCGGCAATCACGGCCGGCAGACTGGTCACAATAATCGGCGAGATGGAAGTGTTCTATGAGGGGCGGTCCATCAGCTGGCTAAGCAGCGGAGAAAGACTCCTAGTTATCAAACAAGATAGGAGCGTTCTTGTCCACCGGCCTACGGGCTATGAGCCCACGAACTGGCAGCCAGCCGGAAGTCACATAGACGTTTGGGGCGAGGAGGGGAAGCTGGTGATTGTCTCTAAGCGCACTTCGCCACCCGAAATGCTGAAAATCATTATCACACGAGTACTCAGCCTATCATCGTTTGGACTGAGGGATGAGGGCGAATTCCAGATACATGCCCGTGAGGAGGATATGAAGCAGGCGATCATAGCGGAGCCCAGCATAATCGAGGATGGATTTAGAGTCGTTGAGAGTGAGAGAAAGACCAAAAGTGGATATATCGACGTACTCGGCGTGGATAGGGAGGGGAGGCTTGTGGTAATAGAGATAAAGAGGGAGAGCGCGGATATCGGTGATGTCGAGCAGCTCGTCAGGTACTCTACCCAGATAGAAGAAGAGTTTGGGTCAAAGCCTAGGCAAATGATAGTTGCCCCACGATTATCAAGCAGAGCGGCTAGAAAGGCAAGAATATTGGGGGTAGAGTTTAGGCAACTCTCACCTCGTAAGGCACAGGAAATTTTGAGGAGGAGAAAGGGGCTTGACAGGTTCCTATGCAGTGCAGACTAGAAGAGGCGGACCTCACCTCGCAGAATCAGGTCAGTCAGCCTCGTAATATTTTTCAGCTCGTAGTTGACTATCTCCTTCACCTCGTTCCTCACGTTTGAAGTGATCTTCTCACTCGAGATGTATTGAATGGATGTCATGAGCGGCCTGTCAATCCTTCGCCCAATCTGAGCTAAAAGTTTGACGTAAACCTCGTCGAACACGTTGCACTCGCTGTAGATCTTGTCGGCGATCTTGTACGCTGCCACGTTGTATATTTTGCCCACGTGGGAGACCGGGTTTTTTCCAGCCGTAGCCTCGAGTGACATCTGTCTACAGGGGGTGATTAATCCAGAGGCCCTGTTACCTCGCCCCGTGTTCCCATCATCTCCATGCTCTGCAGAAGTGCCTGTAACGGTCAAGTAAACACTACTCTCCTCCCGCCTCTCAAGATTGATCATGTCCCCCGTGTTTACATCTACCACCACATCCATGCCGTCTGACATCTTGACCGCCAGATCGAGTACCCTATCTCTTATCTCCTCCTTGACTGAGATGTAGTGGTCTAGGTCTGGTGTGAGGTGAGAAACTATACCGTCAGCTATGGTTAGATGGATTTTGTCCCCCTTCCTCAGACCCATCACTTTACAGTCTTCACCACTCTCCTTCAACGTCTTCTTGAATGAGGGGCTGTTAATCTCCCTCTCCACACTGTACACTATCTTTTCAAGAGTTGTAAATGGGGCGTAGCCGACTCCAAAAGAGGTATCGTTGGAGAGAGGCGCTGCACCCTTATCATACTCCACTATCCTCACCAGGTCAGCGCTTCCAGGCCTTATCCTGCTATCCGAGACTATGTGCTTGTCCGGGTCAAGGAACCTGAAGTTGTTTTTGATAAACGATCTAATGGCCTCTTTAAGCAATTCATCCACTGGAACTACGTACCTGTTGGTTGGCGTCTTTATGAAGGTTGTCGCCCTGCCCGCTATTATGATGTATATGGGCTCGTCTAGTGTTCCGCCTCCAAACACAGGTGTAGCTTTGCCACCAACGAGCAGTCCCTTGTCCAAGTTGTGGTGGTATATCTTGCCAAAGTTCTCCAAGTAGTATTTCGAGAGTGCTACACTGGCGGCCTCGCATACCGAGTCTATAATGTAGTCTGGATGGCCTAGCCCCTTTCTCTCAACAATCTCGACGTACTGCTTGCCCGTAGGTAAACCCTTAATCCTTTCAAACACGACCGATGTCTTCAGCATCGATTAGCCGACTGTAAAGCCTATATTTAAAAGGAACCCCCCCATCACACCGTTGAATTAGTGGCTCCACAAGCGCTTTCCTATTCTTCAGTATAGTCAAGCTGTATGTATAGCACGTTATTCCCCCTCACCAATATGTAGGGGTAACTCGCCTTTTTTACGTCGTTTTGATATTCAACCCCGCGGTTTATGACGAGGTTCATGTAGTTATCAGCCTCCACGAGTGTTCCAACATAGGATATATCGTTCTTCAGCATTACCCGAACCTGCTTGCTGAAGCTGTTCATTATGAGACTGAGCGGTCTAACTCCCGTCGCAGTGCTCAAGACCCAGTAAAGTATTGCTAGACCCAAATAAAAGTCTGACTCCGAATTGTCGCTACACTGTGTTAGGAGGCTAGTCCGACGGAAAGTTTAGAAAGCTCGGCGGTATCGGTGTAGGGCTTTGTAGGTTACAGGATTGGATGAGTGTAGTGTTACGCGTAGCAGTATGTATTGGGGAGCCTGCTCCAGTGTGGCAAAAAAGATATATGATGCTTGATTGTTAGGTATGCCGCCAAGTTGACCGAGAGACCCCCTGTCACCCTAAGCAGGAGGGCACGCATCGCCCTAGTCGTCGCACTAGTAGGAGTGGCTATAAACATCGTTCCTACCGTGCTTTTCCTACTCGTTATTGAGAATAAGCATAATGATCCCTTAGGATGGGAGGTATTCGCCAATTTCCCCCTCCATCTTCTTACGGCTTTCATAGGGGCTGTAATTGGATTTACCGGTGCACTCTTGTTTAGATCTGCTGTAAGAAGGGAGTTGGAGGTTTTAAGGCATGAAGAGAAGTCGCAGAGCGTTTTAAGGAGGACCGTCTAACCCCCTCACATATACCTCTTTAGCGAGAGTTGGCGAGGGCTTCTTGCAGGTGCTTGCTTAAAGACAGACTGTATGTTCTCAATAGCGTTGATAGACCCCTCCCTCAAGTACGGATTTTCAATATACTCCTCCAACAAGAGTGTTGCGAGTTCAACATACTTCTCTACAGCTCCCCTATACACCGTTTGGCTCAGCTCTCCACCACAGATCCTGCAGACACCCCTCAAGAGTATTCTTCTGTAACGAGTTCCACACCTCTTACACCTGTAGGACTGTGAGAAATATGTGCGCAGGTTCCCTATAATGTCGGGGAGAACGTGATGAGCCATAACCCTCTCTGCAACGAGCCTGGGGTCCACAGCGCTTAACATGTTACATAGTTCTAGCTGTGCTGTAACCCTCTCAATCATGGTGCTCTTTTTAGTGTATGTGGACTTATTCACGAATCCTTGGAGAACGGATATGTGGCGCATGCACTTTATCCCTCTTAAATTAGGACCCATACTGACCAGCTCCTTGAGAAGTCGAATCCTATCAACCAGCTGAACCGCAGGCTCGCCACGCACAGCCGCCTGGTAGAATTCTAGGGGGAATCTAGTGACGACTTCAACATTATGAGATTGCTCGTCAACCTCCCTAGGGTCTACTATCACGTTGAGGAGAAGTGGCGTATCCATCATCCCCCCAATCTTGTCAGGCAGATATTTTCTACTAAAGTTCATGAATACGTCGAGTAGGAGCATGACGCTGTCCTCGTCCCCGTCACAGTCTCGCCGCTTCGCGGCGTGTAGGAGGGGGTGCGCATACACTACCCTCGCACCTGTTATGCCAATCACCCTGCAGACCACCGCCCCATATGTATGGGGGGAAAGCGTGGCGACCAGAGTACCGATGACATCACTAAGCGAGCTGAATCTGTAGTATTCTGGTAGACCTACACAGGCTAGGAGTCTGTCGATGAACTTGGATGTCTTGTAGAGGTGAGCCGCTAGCTCAGAGGGTATCACTATATCCTGGATCTTCAGCTCAAGGAGCTGGTCGGGGCTGCGGAGTGGTTCACCGTTAATGTCAGAGGCATATCCTAGGGCACGCAGTTTTGCCGGCTCAACTCCAATCTGGTTAGGAGTGAAGTGTGTCAGAGGTGCGTTTGTGCTATCAAACCTAATTGTCCCGTCCTTGTAGACATAGAGTCCCTGCCAAGCACGCAGAATGCCCTTCACTAGGTCTTCTGGCTGTTTAGACCAGCTTGTCAGCTTCTTAACACCCTTCAACATTTTTACTGAAGCCCTCGCCACGCCCTCCGCTCTCCGGAGCTCCTCCTTTAGGTCCACCACCCACTTCCTTGAGGCTTTTAGGGTGTGTCCACATCGGGGACAAACCTTTCCCTCAGGCTCCATGTACTCAGAACCACACTGGTCACAGTCGGCCACCGGCACAGTAGGTTTCTCACACCTGCTGCAGACGCCGCGCCAAGTCCTTTCACCACAGGTCATACATATCCGTGATACTAGTTCTAGGGATAGGTTTTCGTGCTCAGCAGCCTTCACTACGTCGCGCATTGCACCGCCAGCTAATCCTAGGGGATAAAGGAGGTGTACCGGGGGTTTCAAGCGCCTCTGCCTAGCCTTCTCTGGCCGGCCAACCCTCACAGTGAGAACGGTACCCATCCGTGGGCGGTATGGAGTCCCTGAAAGTCTCTCAACAGCCTCGCCCAAACTCATGCCTGAGACGTCAATGTCCTTGAAGGGTCTGAATAGGAAGATTAGCGCCTTGACCCATTCCTTTGAGACTTGGATCCTGTTACCTTGGATCCTGTGCTCTATGAGCATTGATTCTAGAATTCTCTTGGCGTTGCTGTCTATGGGTAGTTGGAAGTAGCCTGAGCTTCTCGCCGACGATTGGATAGCGGTTCTTAGCCAACGTCTGAGGACTTCGATGTCTCCCCCTGTGGACATGTCCCAGAAGGGCATGTATCTTGGGTGGATTGGGACGCCCAGTTTCGCGCTGATTTTACACGCCTCCTCAACTTTAGGGGTGTAGGTGAAAGGGTCTGCCAAGACCCTCTCAACCTCAACTACTTCGTCTTTCGAGAGGATATCCATCCAGCCCTGATTCGATACTATCTCCTCCACCCAATACTCTTCACAGTATCCCGGCGGTTGTAGCCTTACATTGTTCTCCACACAGTCGCCGAAGCTGACTAGTATGTCCCCGTTGAATAGGACCTTGCTGAGCCTCTCTTCCGCCTCTGCAAGCTTCTGCTCCGAATCCACCCTTATCACAGAAGTGTCGGAAAGCATGACTATGGGTGGCTCGATGGTTGAAACTGCCATCGCTACCCCGCCCTTCCCAGGATAGTCCGTCTTCAGCTGGGTCCCTATCGCAACGTAGCCCTTCAGAATCTTCATGGTGTAGGGATGGATGCCGAGCGCTGCCATTGAGGTGTTGGGGGCTCGGCCGTACCGTAGGCGGAATCCCCCGAACATGTTTCCCATGGAGAGCACGGGCCTTCCCCCAACCACCTCCTCGATCACAGATCCTCTCCGGGCTGGCGCATATTTTTTCAGCATCTCAGGAACTGCACGGAGCCACTCCCAGCCCTCAAGCCCAGCCGTCTCGATCAACCTCAAGAGCTTTCTGGCCCTACCCACAACGCCGTCGTTGACAACCCTAAGGGCTCCACCTCTAAGATAGGGAGTTTCAACCCTATTCAAGTCTCTAAAGCTTGAAACGGGAATGTTGTCAGTCGCAATACCTGTGATCTCTATCGGAAGCCTGTGGAGAACATATCGTAAAACGTCCTCCGGCACATTGTACTGAAAATTACCGACCTTTCTCCTGTAGGTCCGGATCTCTTCGATGAAACGCATCACCTCCTCCTCTGTTGCCCTGTAGGGTGAGAGCCCCGCCACCTTCCTCAAGTAATCGGCCAGGACGACTGAGCCTGCAATCTCAGTGCCTCCAGCTGACCTTATAGGGCCCGCGTAGTAGACAGCCATGTAGCTTGTGCCGTCGTTGTTCTGCTTTATTTTTACGCCGACTATGCCCTCGTTGGGTGCGGCTGTTGTTCCGGGAGGCGTCATCATAGCCAGTGCGGCGCGGAGGATCTGGGTGAGCTTGGATGGGTCAGGCTCTCTTGAGTCGCTGTATAGGCGATCTATGAGGCGGAAGGGTACTATCTCTGGGTCGCATCCCTGTTTAAGCTCTCTTATGATGGCCGCTACACCTGGAGGCCCTACAAGAAGCTCAATCCTCTCAGCCATGTCATAGGCTATCTTGACCTCAACGTCACCTGTCGGTTGCTGAACCCTTCGCCTAAACTCCCTTGCAACCTCGTACTCCCTCTTCACCCTCTCCATTATCTCGGAGAGGTATGAGCTTCTTTCCTCCCCCAACTACCTAGAGGCCTTAGTGGGAGGTTAGTTATAAAGAAGGCTGAGCTTTACAGGCTACTATCGCGCACCGATATATCTTGATAGGGCCGGAGCCCTTTCCCTAGCCGCTTCTCTGGAGTATTCTACCACCTCGGCCAGCTTTTGTGGGTCGTGCTCGGCTAAGGTGCCAGTTACAATGATGTCTGCTCCAGCCCGGATGGCCTGTGCCGCTGCTTGGCCGGACCTTATACCGCCGCCCACGATTAAAGGTATATCAACTGTCTTCCTAACAACACGGATGAGGTCTGGGGGTATTGGGGACTCTGCTCCGGACCCTGCCTCCAGATAGATTAGCCGCATACCCAGCATCTGGGCTGCAAGCGCATAGCTCGCAACTATGTTGGGCTTATTCTCGGGGAGGGGAAAAGCCCGCCCCACAGTGGCAACACTTGTCTCACCCTTAATCACAACATATCCAACAGGTATTGGCTCAAGTCGATATTCCTTAACCATGAAGGAGCCGTGGATCTGTGCTCCAAGGATAAACCACCACTCCAATGAGTTGAGTAGCGACATGTAGAAGACCGCGTCTGCGTAAGGGCTAAGGGATGTAATGTTGCTCGGGAAAATTATCACCGGCAGATTGGATACAGACTTTATCGCCTTTATCGCTTCATCCATCATCTCTTTAAAGTATACTGTCGAGCCGCCCACCATGAACCCATCCGTACCCAACTCCTCCGACCTCTCGGCGACTCTTGCCAAGTTCTTCGTATCTAGTACCTCTGGATCGAAGAGGGTCAGATGCACGAATCCCTTCTCTCTCAGCTTGTTTATCAGGTAGTTCTCAGTCTTTCCTATCCTGAATCCAATCTCGCCGTGGCTCATGACTCCCTGTTTTCCACACCACTCCCGCCAGAGTCAGCGGCTCCGAGCTCGTCACCCTCCTCTACTACCTCAACGGGCTCGCCTGATTCTGACTGAAGCGCCTCAACCTCTACGGCCTCCAACCTCTCTATCTTCTCCCTAACCTTCTCAGGGCTGACACGGCCTGTTACAATGTCGTACCAGGTTGAATATGCGTCGACGGGCATGTAGCTCTTCAGCCAAGGAACTTCATGGCTAACGCCGCACTTGCCGCACGAAACTACTGCTCTGAACCTCATGACCTGGGTAACAGTGACGGCCTGGGCCCCGCAAAGAGGGCATGCAAAAACCTTCGGAGGAGCCCTGGCCGTTCTACGTATTATCTTCCTCCTTTTCCTCCCCAACCCTTCCTACACCGAGGTGAATGGAGATAGACGCTGCTAATTACCTTTCCCATCACCCTGATTCTGCCTAATTTTCCACACCACTCCCTCCCAACATCCATTATCTTCTTGCCTTGTTTCTTTGTTTTGTGTTGCATCTAGGGCATCTGGCTTGCTCTGTGTTTATGTATTGTTGGCATTTTGAGGGGTATTTAAATCACCTACCATACGTGCCACTACGAGCGGCGGGGAGGCATCTCTCCAACCCCGATGCGAGACTGGGATTCCGAAGAGGATTCTTCGATGGTGGTGGAGTAGGATTGATGCCAGCCTACACGAACACCGATGTCGAATTACTCGAATACATCAGAAAACTTCTTGCTGGGCTAGGGATAAGGACTAGTCAACTAATACTAATGGCTATGAAGGATAGCGAACAATGGCATTGAGGAGATGGATGTGGGTAGAATCTAAGAAGGGTTTTTATTCTATGTCGTCCATCGAGAGGACTATCAGAAGTTCCTCGATTACGCCAGAACACCTATACCTGGGAAAAGCGTCTCATCGAATTCTCAATAAGGAAGATAGGCATTGCATGGATGAAATAAGAGAAAGGAAGAACTGGTGGGAGATTTGTGATAAGTTACAGATAGGTATCGGCGGGAATATGATGAAGCTCAGACGAAAACCTGTCCCCTCCCCCTTTATCCCTTCACACTTGCCACATTGAAAAGGCCATAATTATTAAAATTGCGGCCGCCGGGATTTGAACCCGGGACTTGCGGGCGTACCCGTCGCCCATGGCTCGGGGCCCCGCCGTCATACCTGGCTAGACCACGGCCGCCCATCTAATCGACCCGGGAGAGGGTTAAGGGTAAGGCGCCCGCCTTCAGATATTCTCAGAGGTTGCCTTGAAATAAATCTTGAGCGCTGATTCTTCATCTGGACTTAGGCCCTTAAACTCTGGCCCTGTCCCGTCGTCGGGTAAAACGAGTATGGTGGCTGTGGGGTAGTGTTTTTTGAGCCTTGCTACGAGCTCGTGAGTTAGTGCTTCGGGCCTGTATCCAATGTAGAAGGCGAGGCGCCTACCATTCCCTAGGCATTCAACAGCCATCCTACAGTCCTCCTCAAAGGCATCTATGCTAGGGTAGGTGTGGGTCTTCACCACGTAGCCATCCACCACGTAGACCACGCCTAATCTCCGGCCAGGGTCTATTGCGACGTCGAGAGATGTTTGCGGCCTGTTGGGCCCGAGGCTAGAGGCCGCTTGTAGGGCGATGCAGTCATGTGAGCGATAGTCCTCTACGTAGAGTATTTTCAGATGAGCGGGTATGGCCAGTCCTTCCTCCATACTGGCTACTACCACCTTCACTGTGAGTGGAATCTCTTCCGGGGCCGTGACCCAGATGGCCTGGATGTCGAGACGCCGAAAAGCCTCCAGCACCTTTGACGCCTTCGCATTGTCCCTCAGCAGGACAGCGACAACACCCTTAACCCTGCTCCTCAACCCCCTCTATCCACTGGAGGGCTGACTTATAACCGGGGGCGACGGGCTAGCACATAGTGCGGGTGAAAATATTTAAAGCGTGGCGAGCCGCCTCAATCTGAAGGGATTAGGTGGCATCCTTCTGGGAAGGCCCGGGCTTAACGTTTGACGATGTACTGCTGGTGCCTAGGTTTTCGACGCTAAAGTCAAGAAGTGAGGCGTCCACGGTCACGAAGCTAACTAGGAAGCTCACGATCAACATTCCGATAGTCTCAGCTGCAATGGACACTGTTACTGAGAGCAAGATGGCCATTGCAATGGCGAGGGAAGGAGGTCTCGGCGTCATACACAGGTTCATGCCGATTAAACAGCAGGTCGCAGAGGTCCTTAAGGTGAAGAGAGCTGAGGGGATAGTAATCGACGACCCCTACACCATACTGTTGGGGTCCACAGTCGGTGAGGCGCGGCGGGAGATGGAAGTTAGAGGCGTGTCAGGCTTGATTGTTGTTGACGCTGAGAGGCGGGTACATGGCATAGTCACCGTGCGTGACATAATGTTTGAGAGAGATGAGACCCGCGTGGATGAGGTGATGACTCCTAGGAGCAGGCTTGTAGCCGCTCGCGAGGGAGTAACTACAGAGGAGGCTGTGGAGCTTATAAGGAAGCACAAGGTCGAGAAGATCCCAATCGTTGATGAGGGCTGGAGGATCAAGGGTCTGATAACGGCGAAGGACATCAGGTCTCGGGGACTCTACCCACACTCCTCGCGAGATGCTAAGGGGCGGATGATGGTCGGGGCTGCTATTGGTGTTAAGGGAGACTTCCTCGAGAGGGCTCGCGCCCTAGTCGAGGCGGAGGCCGACGTGCTGGTGGTGGATGTAGCGCATGGACATACAGAACTCGTGTTAAACGCCCTTAAGACGCTTCGAAAAGAGCTCGGTGATGACGTGGAGATAATAGCCGGGAACGTTGCCACGCCTGAGGGGTTCGAGGACCTGGCCGCCTATGCTGACTGTGTAAAGGTAGGCATAGGCCCTGGCGCCGTATGCACTACGAGAATAGTCGCAGGCGTAGGTGTTCCACAGCTCACGGCAATCCTAAGCTGTGCTGAAGCATCGGAGAGGACAGGGGCCCCCATGATGGCTGACGGGGGGATCAGGAGCTCGGCTGACTTGGTGAAGGCCTTAGCGGGGGGAGCCTCCACCGTGATGATAGGCATGCTCCTAGCGGGGACAGATGAGAGCCCAGGCGCCATTGTTGTTAGGAACGGAAGGAAGAGCAAGGTCTACAGGGGCATGGCCTCCTTCTACGCGATGCTTAGCAGAGAGACAAGGTCGGCCGGCGATGTGCCACTCGATGAGGTAGCCGACTATTCCTATATGGCAGAGGGTATTGAGGCATACGTCGACTATAAGGGCTCAGCATCAGACGTGATAAAACAGTTGGTGAATGGTCTGAAGTCTGGGATGAGCTACCTTGGTGCGAGGACGATTCCCGAGCTGAGGAGGAATGCAGTGTTCATACAGATTACCCACGCCTCATACCTCGAGTCGCTACCACATGACGTTGAGCGGATAGTATAGCATGCCGGGAATAGTCGTAGTGGGTCTGCAGTGGGGGGACGAGGGAAAAGGCAAGGTATCAGCATACCTAGCGAGGGGGGCGTCTCTGGCAGTGAGGTTCAATGGGGGGGCCAACGCCGGCCACACCGTCACGCTACCCGACAGGACACTCAGCCTCCACATACTCCCGGCGGCAACGATCTCGACTAAGTCGGCCGCAATAGGTCCTGGCGTCTACCTCGACCTAGAGGAGATGCTACGGGACATCGCGAGGCTGGAAGAGGTGGTGGGCAAGGTGGGGGTAGTTGTGAGTCCTCGGGCACACCTCGTAACCCCCCTACAGGTAGGCCTTGACGCCAAGATGGAAGAGCTGAGGGGTGGAGGGTCGATAGGTACTACGCGAAGGGGCATTGGCCCAACAGCCCTCCACAAGTATGGTAGACTGGGGCTGAGGTTATGTGACGTACTGGATGCAGAAGATATTGGCGACATAGTAAAGGTCTGGGTGAGGCTCTGGGGCGGCGTGATCCCCTTTAACCCCGAAGAGATCTTGGGGAAGATGAGGGGTCTTGCCGAGCAGGTCAGGGGAATGGTCGGGGATGTCTCTTCACTGATTAGAGACAAGCTCTCAAGTGGTGGGACAGTTGTTTTCGAAGGTGCTCAGGGGACCATGCTCGACATAGATCATGGCACATACCCCTACGTCACCTCCAGCCACACCACCTCTGCCTCAGCAGCCATAGGTTCTGGCGTCGGGTTAAGGTCTATAGCCTCAGTGGTGGGAGTTGCAAAGGCGTATACTACCAGGGTCGGGGCTGGGCCTTTCCCCACCGAGATAGCAGGACCAGTAGCAGATATGATAAGGGAGAGGGGGGGTGAGTATGGAGCAACGACTGGGAGGCCGAGGAGGATCGGTTGGCTTGATATGCCGCAGCTCAGATACGCATGCATGCTCAACGACGCTGACCAAATATTTCTGACACGGGTCGATACACTCTCAGGGCTGGAAAGGGTGAAACTATGTGTAAAGTATGAGGGTGTGGGAGAGTCGTACCCAGAGAAGGTCAAGGATCTAAGGAGTGTGAATCCGATTTACCTTGAGCTTGAGGGGTGGCCTCGGATCGATGAGGCGGAGAGGGAGAGGCTGAGGAGGGAGGGATACGGCGCCCTCCATAGGGCCGCCCGCCGATACCTGGAGAGGGTCGAGGAGGAGCTCGGGATAGCCGTCAGGTATATCGGAATCGGCCCCGGCATAATGGACGTCATCGTGAAATAGGGCTGAACAGTCTTCTAATCTGGTCTCTCAAAGAGACATGTTGGGATGTGGCGATATAGAGTCGGCGATCGGGGTGGAGGGCTATTATACCCCTACCCGGGGAATAGGGGGCATCGTAAAGAAGCAACCTGAAGACTTCATAGTTTCTGAGATACTTGAGGGTGGACTTGACGCCAAAGCTCTCTGGTTTAAAGACCCACTACCCGTAGAGCCCACAAGATACACGCTCTGGATATTGAAGAAGAGGGATATAGAGACAGTCTCGGCCATAGCCGAGCTGGCGCAAACTATTGGAACCAGACCCTCGAGGGCGAAGATATGTGGGATAAAGGATAGGAGGGCTGTGACCTATCAATACGTCGCCCTCCCCGTGGCTAGGTTCGTGGAGGATCGAGGCCATTACGCATCTAGTAGGTGGGAGGCGTGGAGGATAGGATTTATTGATGGGCTAAACTCCTCTAGGCTGGTCGCGAATAAATTCGACATAATTATTAGGGCAGCCGAGGCAGATTCTTCACTCCTAACACATTTTAAAGAGACCGTCCTGGATTCAGGTGTTCCGAACTTTTTTGGGTATCAGAGGTTCGGCCTCCTGAGACCAATAACACATATTGTAGGCAGACTTATCGTGAAGGGAGATCTGCGCGGCGCGGTGGACACGTTTCTTGGATTCACCACAGAGTTTGAGCCTGAACCAGTGAGGACTGCCCGGCTGGCCTTTTCTGAGACTGGTGACTATGGAGAGGCGTTGAAGAATTTCCCGCTAAGCCTGACGTATGAGAGGAGGATGCTGAGACGCCTTTCTCGACTGCCCGGAGACTATTCCGGAGCTCTCAGGAGCCTCCCACTCCGCATAAGGAGGCTATTCATCGACGCCTTCTCCTCGTACTTATTCAACAGGGCTCTAAGCCTCACGCTCAGAGATGGCCTCCACCTTAACGAGCCATGCATAGGGGACCTCTTCGTCAGGATAGATAGGCATCACAGACCCTATGGCAGGCCGCTACAGGTTACTAGCGCGAATCTTGAAGAGGTTGGGGTGCGGCTAAGGAGGGGGGAGGTGGCAATAGTTCTACCAACCCCTGGATACCTCTCGTGGATTCCCCGCGGTCCGAGAGGCGACGCGCTGAAAAACGTCCTAGACCAGGAAGGAGTCTCGCCTAGGAGCTTTAGAACCAGGCTTATGCCCGAAGTCTCATCAACAGGCATGTACAGGCCCATCCTGTTGAGACCGCTTAGTCTCGAGCTAGAGAGGCTGCAAGACTCCAATATTAGACTCTACCTGACACTACCACCCTCAAGCTATGCAACATCCCTACTGAGGGAGTTGATGAAGAGGAGCTGCGCGCTCGCATACATCGGTAAGGAGCACTGCTATGCTTAAATCCGAGAATCCATAATCAATGACTTGTTGTACATCGTAAGGGAAGTGCGGCCGCTAGCTACATTTACGCTCATAGCCATAAACTTGGTAGTCTTCGGCCTCACATCCATTGTCGGCAGAGCATTCATGATCTATAATTTCGGACTTGTCCCGGCAACCATTCTAGCAGCACCAGACCTCTCCTCCCTCCTATATGGAGTGTTCACGATCTTTACATCCATGTTTATCCACGACGGGTTCCTTCATATCTTCTTCAACATGTGGGGGCTGTTGATTCTGGGGAGAGATGTTGAGATTTTGCTTGGCCGGTCAAGATTCCTCGCACTATACTTCGCAAGCGGTGTGGTGGGCGGATTGGCCTACGCGTTCACCAGCTATTACTTCCCCTCAAACAGATTTGCACCCTACACCCCCGCCGTTGGGGCCTCAGGCGCGGTATTTGGGGTTATGGGGGCGTTCGGAGTCCTATTTCCTAGAAGACCACTGGCCCTCTTCCTCTACCTAATACCTATTGTCGCGCCTGCATACATTGTCATACTCATTCTGGCCCTATTGCAGACACTGCTGGCGTTTACGATGCCTTTCAGCTCAATAGCGTATAGTGCACACATCGGGGGCCTCATCATGGGGCTTGGCTTGACAGCAGTGTGGGCTTCAGGTCTGAACAGGTATAGGGGCTATTATTGGTGAGTTGATTCATCCTAGGCGATCCCAAATAGTACTGCGCCGATGGCCCTCCCCAATACTCTGAACAAATCTGCGATGAAGACTGATGATACGGCTACCAAGAGGAAGAAGAGGAACAGGGCGACCACAGAGGCCAACTCTCTCGGCTGCACCATAGACCGTAGGATAGTGGGGGGATGCCGCTATATTAACGGATTCCACCACGTGATGAGCTCCATGCGATGTTGGAGGGCCCCCCTTTTCGAGATTTTCCCATACATGCTGGGCTGGCTATCTTTGACGGACATGCATGGCTAGGCGGTCACCGATCCAGTCAATCCGTGCCAGACAACTCTTTAGGAGGGGTCTGTAGATGTCGAGCGCCTTAGACAAGGCAACGTCGAGCTGGAGCTCACCCCTCTCTACACTCTTCATAAACCCCTCTACGATCCTTCGAGTCTCAGGCGTGACGAGCCTCTCATCCACCTGCTTTAAAGTCTCGATAAGAGCTTCTCCAAGCCCGGTAGGCTTGAGACTCTTCTTCTCCCTTACGACGAACCCTCTCTCCACGAGGAGAGACGGGTAAAGGGGTCTCGTAGCGTCGGTACCGAGCTCGTTCGACTCCATTATCCTTAGAAGGTCGCTCTCCGACAGTCTTGGCGGAGGACGCGTCTCATCCTCAACTAATCGCACCTCAACCACCTCCACTACCGCGCCAACCAAAAGCCTGGGGAGCGGCTCTTCACTAGGTTTAAAGTAGGGAAAGACGGTATAGAAACCGGCCGACTCTAAATACCTCCCCGCAGCCCTCAACTCTACGCCGCCAACCCTGACCACAGCTCTTTGTCTGATGACTAGGGCGTCGTCGGTGAAGGCGTTTGCAACGAATCTCCTCGCAAAATACTCCCACACTGCTCTTTCAACACCTCCACCAGCGTAGGTGCCAGTCGGGTAGATGGGGGGGTGTGCCCCGTCGCTCATCCTACCATTCCTCGGCCTCGGCTCTTCGCGAATCTCAACACCAGCCAGCACCCCTGAACTTGCAATGGCCTTTAGACGCCTCTTAAAGTCGAAGCCCTCCGGATACCTGTTGGTCTCTGTCCGGGGATAGGAGAGGTAGCCCGACTGGTAGAGCCGCTCCATGACCATCATTAGGCTGTGTGAAGACCTCCCCGTGATTCTAACTAACTCGCGGACAGAATCATCAGTCCTGGCGGGCAGAGGACGCGGCATCCTGACCCTCTCCTCAGCGTAATCCAGAACCTCTCCAACATTCGCCGACAAGGCATCCTGGATGAGGCGCTCTGCAACGCCCTTATCCCAAACATTACCACTATTAGCCTTGAAGATTATATCACCATATTTCAGGACACATGTTACGTACCAGTACTTCCTAGGCTTGAACCCGCGAATCACCCGCTCCCTATCTACTATTATCTTTAGGCAAGGGGACTGCACAGGACCCCAGCTAATAACTCCTGAGCCGTTTACTCTACGCCGAGCCGATAGTGTTAGGAGGCGGGTAAAGGCGGCGCCTGTGATGAGGTCGAAGGATCTGCGGAGCTGTGCTTTGTATACCCAGCCCCAGTTAAGGTCGTTCTCTAGATTCTGCCAGGCCCTGATTATCTCATCTTCTTCGAGGGAGTTGAATCTCATTCTCCTGAATTCAGCCGTGTGCCCCCTGATGTTCCTGTAGAGGATTACTAGCTCGTATCCGATCAACTCGCCCTCGTGGTCGTTATCTGTTGCCACAACCATCAACCCTTCACGGAGATTTGAGAGGACTCGTCCTACACGGCTATAAGCATATTTGTCCGACACGACTAGCCTCATGTTCTCGGGTCTGAGAAGCTCCAACAAATCGGAGAGACGCCATCTATCATACCTCTCGACTAAGTCACAGTCCATCAAGTGGCCGCTGACGCTAGTCACTGTAACTTCTTTTAGACCATATTTCCTTAAGACCTTGTAAATCACCTCAGCCACCGACCTTTTCTCGGCCACCACAACAAAGCGGGGCATGATGCTGCAGAGTAGAATATCCCCCCACTATTAACCCCTCCAGTCCATCCAAGTAGATAAGACGCCCTCAATACTGTTAGGGTGGATTGTGCGGCGGGGGGGACTGCGTAGCCTTCATCGACGGTGCTTCCAGCGGCAACCCCGGACCCTCTGCATACGCCTATTTGATTAGGCATGGCGGGGATATCTTAAGGGGAGCAGGATACCTGGGCCGGGATACAAACAATTACGCCGAGTATCAGGCGCTTCTCCACTGTCTGAGACGGGCCATCAAGATGGGGTGCAGATCACTCATCGTGTATAGTGACAGCCAGCTGCTTGTGCGGCAGGTGGGGGGTGAGTATAAGGTCAGAGACCCGCGGCTGAAGCGGCTCAGGGATGAGGCGGTGGAGCTTATAAGCCGCTTCCATTCCTTCGAGATAAAACACATACCGAGGGAGCTGAACTCGGATGCAAATAAGCTTGCATTAAAGGCCCTAGCCAAGGCGCTAAGAGGGAGAGAAGAGTAGGTGGATGAGGTAGAAATATAGCAACGACAAATCATCAAAATGTGAAAAAATATATTATTGGGGCAACTGACGTTAAGATAATAACTCTCGGTCTCTCCCTATACAGGGACCTCCTACTCGAGATTGCGCGGAAGTTCCTCTCAGGATACAACGTGGGCTACGAGTTGAAGGAGGCGATACACAGGGAGGTTGAAGCGCTGGAGAACCTTCTTAATAAGATGAGCCCGGAGTCGGAGTTTATATTGTATGATTCTGACTTGACGGCTAAAAAGGTCCTGCTGAGCGGTTGTAAAGTCTTCTCGATGGTCTTTGAGGTTGTTAAGGAAAGGCTATCGGAGAGGGGTGTGAGTCTAGACACTAAAGAGCTGGATTACCTTGAGAAGAGAATTAAAAACTTGTTGGAGTCGCCAATACTCTCCGAGTCTTAGAGAGGCTACCCTCCTAGAGTGTACATTGGCCTTATGTGTTGAGGCAACTCACCCGTCTTTAGCATCGCCTCCACCCCCCTAAACTTACGGCTGAAGGCCCATCTTATAAACTCCCTAATCTCTTCGTCAGTGGCCCCGGACCTAAGAAGCGGCTTTAGGTCGTATTCGTCCCTGCTGAACATGCATGGCACGAGTTTTCCATCGGCTTTAATCCGGACCCTGTCGCAATCGAAGCAGAAGGGCTCTGAGATGGAGGAGACCAGGCCAATCTCTCCCACAGAAGAGTCCCTGAAGCCATAGTATCGGGTAGTTGAGCCGTGCTCACGGGCCTTTGGGTAGAGTCGATACCTCTTAGACAGAATATCAAGCATTTCGGTCGCCTTCACCACCCTCTCAAGATTCCATAACCTCTCACCATCGAATGGCATAAACTCGATAAACTTTACTGTAATGCCAGTCCTTCTTGACAGTTCTGCAAAGTCATAAAGCTCATCATCATTACAGCCCCTGACCACGACCACGTTGATCTTAACCCTTAACCCCGCATCTTTAGCAGCAGATATTCCCTCTAAAACCCTGTGAAAGACCCCATTGACTCCAATGATTTCCTCAAACCTCTCCGGCTTGAGGCTGTGGAGGCTGACGGTCACACTACTTAGCCCGGCCTCCGCTAGTGTCTTCGCAAAGGACTGAAGGTGGAAACCGTTCGTCGTCATAGTGACCTCCTCGACCCCAGGGGTTGTAGCAATAATCTTGACTAGCTTCTCCACCCCCCTTCTAACGAGTGGCTCCCCACCCGTCAGCCTGATACGAGACACGCCCATAGATGTGAGAATCCTCACTAAGCGGGCGTGCTCCTCAAAGCTAAGAACATCACTCCGCGGGATCCAGACTGGCTCTTTGGGCATGCAGAAATTGCACCTGAAGTTACACCTATCAGTTACTGAAAGTCTAAGCTTCTTGGCTACGCGCCCATACCCGTCAACCAGTTCTCTCAACAGGCTACATTCCTTGCATGTGGGAGTCAATTTATATAAACTTCACATATCTAGCCGTCTTCGATAGCGTAGCCTATAAACGGCAGAAATATGGTAACACGGCATCAGCGGTGTGGTGAGATAGATTTAAACGATGCCTTTGGAGCTTATAAACGTAGGTGATGTGATTGGCTGCTCTTGGGATGGCTGGTGCATATGACAGGGCGATTACTGTCTTTTCGCCCCAAGGCCGCCTATACCAAGTAGAATATGCCCTTGAGACTGTTAAGTCTGGCTCAACCGCCGTAGGGATCTGCGTTAATGAGGGGGTGGTACTAGCCGTGGAGGAGAGGGCGTACAGCAAGCTTCAGAACCCGAGCTACACTCAGAAGCTCTTCCAGATTGATGAGCACATAGGTGCGGCAAGTTCAGGCCTGATCTCAGATGCAAGGATACTCGTCGATAGCGCGCGGGTCTTCGCACAGATATACAGGCTTACATATGATGAGCCTCCGAGCGTTGAGGCAATAGCTAAGAGGGTAGGGGACACTATGCAGCTCTATACCCAGCATGCTGGCGTGAGACCTTTCGGGGTAGCATTTCTGATAGGTGGGGTAGGAAGCGACGGAGCCAGTCTCTTCTACACTGAGCCGAGCGGCGTCGTGATGAAGTACGGCGGATGGTCAATAGGTAGAGGCAGTGAAAAGGTGAAGGAGATTCTTGAGAATCTCTACGACCCAAATATGACGCTCGAAGAGGCTAAGCTACTATGTATGAAGGCACTTGTCCAGAGCATCGAGAAGACCGATGAGAAATGGTCAGCCAAAATAGTTGTGATACCAACCAGCACGAAGCTCTACACGCCCCTAAGCCAAGAAGAGGTCAATAAGCTAGTAGAGCAGGCCCTCAAAGGTTAAGGGAAGCCAAGAATATAAATAACATTCTTCACAAATTTAGTTGATAAAACATTGAGCAAGCGATATACCGTTGCAAGGATGTCCAAGAGTGGAAACACATTTGAGGTGCTAGTCGACCCTGAGGCGGCATTGAGGGTAAAGATGGGTGAGAATCTTCCCCCTTCTAAGTTCTTAGTGTATGAGGAGGTTTACAGGGACTCGAAAAAGGGTATTAGAGCCAATGCGAACGAGCTCATGAAGTCGTTCGGGACCACCAATGTCCAGGACATAGCGTTGAAGATTGTTAGAGAGGGTGATCTGCAGATAACGGCTGAGCAGAGGAGGAGGCTGATTGAGGAGAAGAAGCGGCAGATTATCGATTTTCTATGCAAACACGCCATCGACCCCAGAACAAACACGCCCATCCCACCCCAAAGGCTGGAGCTCTCACTCGAAGAGGCGGGAGTGTCGATCGACCCGTTTCTCGACGCCAAGAAGCAGGTGCCGAAGGTTTTGGAGCGATTGAGGATGGTTCTGCCCATAAAGGTAGGCCTATCCACCTTCTTGATACGGGTGCCAAACGACGCGCAGCCCTCTGTCTATAGACACTTGAAGCCCCTAGGCAAGATTCTGAAGGAGGAGTGGGGGCAGGATGGCTGGTGGAGATGCGAGCTAGAGGCTCCTGCAGGAATGATTACAGATTTGGTGGAATTGGTGAATAGGTATACTGCGGGGAGGGGGGAGGTAAAACCCGTGGGTGAAGCCAAATGAGCATATATGTGCGTGAAAGAGAGGTTGTTACGCCAGGTCAGCTACTCTCGGATGACCCACGCTCAGCAGGGTCCTATACATATGTTTATAACGGAAAAGTATACGCCGCAGTCGCCGGTATTACACAGTTCAGGGACTCGAAGGTAAACATTCTACCAGCAAAGGCGCCATACAAGCCGAGCGAGTCAGACACCATAGTAGGTATAATAACCGATTTAAAGCCGAGCCATTATGAGGTCGACTTGGGCTGGCACCTGGTAGGATTCCTACACACCGCGGGGAGAAGGACGCGGACACGTCTCCAGATCGGCGACGTCGTCTACACCCGTGTCAAATACTCGGGTGTCAGGGGCGTTTTCCTCGAGGGGGGGCGCGAGTTAGTGAAGATCGACCGAGGCCTTCTGATGCGTGTCAGCCCTGTCAAGATCCCTCGCATCATAGGGAAGAAGGGCAGCATGCTCCATGTTTTGAGTAGCGAGTCAGGCTGCAAACTCTACGTTGGCAGGAACGGTCTAATAGCGATTGTTGGCGACAGCCCCGAGAAGGAGTTTGCCGTCGCCTCGGCTATCAAGATGATTGAGAGCGAGAGCCATCTCCCCGGCCTCACAGAGCGCGTCACGCATCACATAAGAAAGAAAATTATTGGTGGTGAGGTTGTTGGAGAGGGTTGAGCATAGACTGATCACGGAGGATGGAAGGAGGATAGACGGCCGAGCGCTAGATGAGATGCGGCCAGTCCGCATCGAGGCGGGAGTATTGGACAGGAGCGACGGCTCAGCTTACGTCGAGATGGGCAAGACCAAGATATACGCAGCCGTGTATGGACCTAAAGAAGCCCATCCTCGACACCTAGCCCAGCCCCACAAGGCTATACTCAACTGCCGCTACCATATGGCCGCCTTCAGCGTTGAGGGAAGAAAAGCGCCGGGAATGACGAGAAGAGAGATAGAGCTCAGCAAAGTCATACGAGAGGCCTTGGAGAGTATAGTGATTCTGGAGGAGTTCCCACGATCAGCCATCGACATATTCATAGAAGTTATACAGGCGGATGCGGGCACGAGGACCGCTGGGATCACCGCCGCCTCACTAGCTCTAGCAGACGCAGGAATACCAATCCTCGACCTATGCGCCGGGATAGCTGTAGGTAAGGTGGAGGGCAGAATTGTCTTGGACCCAAGCGAGGAGGAGGATAAGAAGGGTGAGGCGGACATGCCGGTGGCCATGGCTCCTCGGATGGGATCGATTGTTCTGCTACAGCTTAACGGCAGGATGACCAGCTCTGAGTTCGTGGAGGCTTTGAACTTGGCCAAAAAAGGCATCGGTGTGCTCTACGAGCTTCAGAGGAAGGCATTAGGGAAGAAGTTTGCTACTTTCACGCCAGTAGGGGAGGAGTGATCGGCATTGTATAGGATTGGTGAAAAGCCTTACCCAACCAAAATAATGCATGACAAACTTTACGAGCTCATACTCAGGGGAGAGAGGCTGGATGGTCGAGGCCCATACCAGTACCGCCCCCTCGAGCTCAAGACATCTATTATAGAGAAGGCGGACGGCTCCGCCATGGTAAACCTGGGGGGAACGAAGATAATAGCGGGTGTGAAGACCTCTCTCGGGCAGCCCTACCCCGACACGCCTGAGCAAGCCAACATCGTTGTTAACGCAGAGCTCCTCCCCCTTGCGTCAAGCTTCTTCGAGCCAGGACCGCCCGATGAGAGGGCCATAGAGCTTGCCCGCGTTGTTGACAGGTGTATCAGAGAGTCTAAAATGATTGAGCTTGAGAAGCTAGTCTACATACCGGGGAGAAGCGTCCTAGTGATATACATAGATGTCTACGTTCTCGACTATGATGGCAACTATTTTGACCCCTCCGTCCTAGCTTCTGTAGCGGCCTTAGCGACCGCCAAGATTCCACTATATGAGGTCAAGAATGGAGAGGTTGTCTTAAACCCGGATATACGTTCAAGCCTACCTATCCGGAAGTTCCCCGTCTCAGTAACCATAGGCCTGCTGGGTGATAAGATACTAGTTGACCCAACATCCCTCGAAGAGTCTGCAATAGACACATCCGTCGTCATCGGCTGGTCGGACGAGGACGAGATGGCTGCGATACAGAAAAACCTCCAAGGCTTTATACAGATGAGTGTTATGGATGAGATTATCCGGGTTTCGAGGGAGAGGTCGATAGAACTTCGCACAAAGCTGATGGAGGCCATTGGCAGGGTCGGCACGCCTATTTAGCCACATGCCCACCGGGCTAGCTGCGCGATGGATATATAATATGCCAATGGTTTGTGAGTTGCAGAGATGAGAGCAGGGATAGGGGTGACGAAGAGGTTTGGTGCACGCTATGGTGCGAGGCTCCGGAAAAAGGTTGAGGAGGTAGAGCTAGAACAGAGGGCCATACACATATGCGACAAATGTGGGAGGAAGGCGGTTAGGAGGGTCTCAGTGGGCGTCTGGGAGTGTAGAAAATGCGGTTACAAATTCGCCGCAGGTGCGTGGTCGCCCAAGCTGACGTCCAAGTAACGTTTTAATCCATCTGAAGCTTCTCTCACATGGTGTGATGAGCTTGTCGAGCGGTCAGATCCCACCTAGCATTCAACAACAGATCGCTAGGCTGCAGCAGCTCCAGCAGACACTTAGCGTAATACTTGCAGAGAAACAGAGACTACAGTCTGAGCTGGAGGAGATTAACCAAGCTCTGGAGGAGCTGGGTAAGAGCGCCGACAACGTGGCGGTGTACAAGGCTGTAGGCCCCATACTTGTCCAGACTACAAAGGAGAAGATTTTGAGCGAGCTCTCCGAGAAGAGGGACCTAAACGACACCAGGCTGAAAGTGATAGAGAAGCAGGAGGCTAGGACGAGGTCCCAGCTTGAGGCACTCCAGAAGGAGTTACAGTCCATGCTCGGTCAGAGACAGGAGTAGGAGATTTTCAACAACGACCTAAGCCGGTGTGGTAAAGTTATCAGGTCGTCGAGGCCGTAGTTGTTTAGACTATGAGGGACCCGGCGCTTATAGCCCAGATACTGGAGGCTCTTAAAGGCCTTAGAGGCAAGACTGTATCCATATTGCTCCACCTAGGTGGGGACCCAGACTCACTGGCAAGCGCCTATGTCTTGTCAGGCATGCTCCCGGCCTTGTCTATCAGCCCGAGGGGCGTGGCAGTACCAAACCACATAAGCGATTATACCGAGAGGATGGCTGACATCGTTGGCGTTAATTTGAGGAGCGACCTGCCCGAGGCTGAGGCCTATATCGCCGTAGATGTTGGCTCACCCTCCCAGCTCGCCGAATTTTACGAGAAGGTCGGCGAGGCGCTTATTGTGATAGACCACCATGAGAAGGGGGGTGAGCAATTTAGGGGGAGCATTTACTGCTCCACTAAATATCAGTCTACTAGCGAGATAGTTATCGAACTTGCCGAGATGGCTGGTTATAGGTTGAACAGCCTCGAGGCCTCGGCTCTTTTCGCCGGCATATACTTCGACACCGTCAGGCTCACAGTAGCAGACCCTGAAACGCTCAGAAAGATAGGGCAGCTCGGAGAACTGGGAGCAAACCCGAGGGCATTCATACAGAGGATCGAGGCTCCCACCGACTACTCTGAAAGGGTGGCGAGAATTAAGGCCGTCAAGAGAGCGGAGTTCTATAGGTGTGGAGACGTGGTGGTCGGTGTGACTCGTGTGAGCGCTTTTAAGCCTTCTGCTGCACGCTCTCTCCTAGCCGTTGGATCGCACATAGCTCTGGTTGGAGAGGAGGAGGGTGGAGAGGTTGAGGTGACCATGCGGCAGGTACCAGAGATTTTCGACCAGCTGAATCTAAACTTGGCGAAAGATGTTGCGGAGCCAATCGCTAAATCTCTCTCAGGCAGCGGGGGTGGACATGCGGCCGCAGCCAAGTTGCGCGTAAAGGGTAGCCTAGACCGTGTACTGGAGATCTGTGTGAACCACATATCCTATCTCCTCGGAGCTTCGCCCACGAGGGTCGCCGATTGAGTACGGCAATAGAGGTCTCAAACCTCTCGTTCAGGTATGCAGGAGCCACGCAGTGGGCCCTCCGGAACGTCACCCTCTCAATAGAAGAGGGTGAGTTCGCGGTGTTCACAGGTGCGACAGGGTGTGGGAAGTCTACTCTATTCAAATGCCTCATCGGGCTCATCCCGCAGATGTATCCAGGCGAGTATTTGGGGCGCGTAGTGGTTAAGGGACTTGACCCCGCCCAGACGCCTGTAAGTAGGATGGCACAGAGGGTAGGCATGGTTTTCCAGAACCCGGATAACCAGCTCTTCGCCCTGACCGTGGAGAATGATGTCGCATTCGCCCTCGAGAACCTAGGTCTCGAAAGGGCAGAGATTGAAAGGAGAATCACCAAAGCCTTCAGGATGATGGGTATAGAGGACCTGAGAAAACGCTCGCCATTCGAGCTTTCAGGCGGCCAGAAGCAGAGGGTGGCAATCGCCTCCATACTCGCCCTGGAGCCAGAGATACTAATCCTAGACGAGCCCACATCATCTCTAGACGGCGCAACGGCAAAGAAGCTGCTAGAAGAGCTCGGAGAGATAAGCAAGAGGGAGGAGATAACCGTCCTGCTCTCAGAGCATCGACTCGACCTTGTTGTCCGGGAGGCGACGCGTCTAATAGTCATTGAGGAAGGCAAGATATTGTCGGACGGCGATCCCAGAGAGGTCGTGCACCACCTCTTAGAGGATGATTACGAGAAGGTCGAGCTCCCAAAACTCCCACGGCTTGCTTGGATGATGGGTCTCCGTCGAGCGGACAAAATCCCCCTGACTAAGGAGGAGTTCGTTGAGACTCTGCTGGAGGTGGGAAAGTGATTAAAGTCGACTCGGTCTGGTACGAGTATCCATCCGGCACGGTAGCCCTGCGCAACGTCAATCTCATCATCAATCGCGGCGAGATTGTCGCGCTAATGGGTGAGAATGGCGCGGGGAAGACAACTCTACTCAAACACCTCAACGGCCTACTCAAGCCAACCTCTGGGAGGGTCGAGGTGGACGGGGTAGACACTAGGACAACAACGGTGGCTTCACTATCTAGACATGTCGGCCTTGTCTTCCAAAATCCTGACAACATGTTCTTTTGTACATCGGTTTTCGAGGAGGTCAGCTACGCCCTGACAAGGTTCGGTTACACTGGAGAGGAGGTGAGGAGACGTACTGAGGAGGTATTGAAGGCCTTTAATCTATGGCATTATAGAAATTCGTCGCCTTTCACTCTCAGTGGCGGAGAAAAGAAGCGGCTTGCAATCTCGATAGTCTTGGCATGGATGCCTAGCTACATAGTCATAGACGAGCCAACCACGGGTCTCGACGGGTGGGGGAAGCGGATTCTCATAGACCTCCTCCTCAACCTCAAGGATAGCGGAAGAGGCATAATCCTCTCAAGCCATGACGTGGAGTTTATCTCCGATATAGCAGAGAGAGTGGTACTACTTAGGAGGGGGGAGATTATTGCGGACGGGGCTGCGGAAGACATTTTAACGGATCCGGCACTCCTGGAGGAGGCTTCGCTCCTCACTCCCCAGATCCCATCCCTGTTATATGAGCTTAAGAGGCGGGGACTCAGGGATCTTAACCACAAGTGTCTCAGGCTTGATGAGGCAGTCAGATGTCTCTCAGCAATCCTTGGACGGGATGGTTCTAACTGGAGGTGTGATGGGGTCTGAGTCTATCACTAGTACAGGCACTTAAGTACAGAAGTCTGGACACGCCTATACACAGGCTTGATCCGCGAGTCAAACTGCTTACCTCCGTGTCTTTTCTGGTCACGGCGCTAATATTTGGCGAATATTGGGGAGGTATGCTCACAGTCTCAACTGCAATAATCCTCACCCAGCTAGTTTTCCTGAAGCTGGCGAAGTCCGCCAGATATATGCTCTCAACCATGCGGGGCGCAATACCGCTTGTTGCGATAGTTTTTCTTCTAAGCCTTCTCGGTGTGCTAGAGTCTGCAGCGTCATCTGGCGAGCTTATCTACAAGGCTCTCGCATCGTCTATCAGGTTTCTAGCATTTTTAACGTCATTTAACATCTTCTTCCTCACAACGTCACCCGACGAGTTTGGGCAACTCTTACTAAAGCTCAAGATACCATACGTATATTCATTCACCTTTGTTGCGGCTGTTAGGTTAGCACCTGTAATAGCAGATGAGGCTCAGGAGATAATCGATGCTCAGCGGTCGAGGGGTGTTGAGTTCGAAAGGGGCAGCCCCTTTAGGAGGATGAGAGCGCTTGTCGGATTATTTGTACCCCTACTCATCAATTCGCTCCGCCGCGCATACGAGATGGCCGAGGCGCTGGAGGTCAAGTGTTTCGGCGCTTCTGAGAAGAGGACGACCTACAGGGAGATGCGCGCCACGGGAAGAGATATTCTGTCTGCGGTCATGGTGATTGCAGCCCTGACACTGGTTTTGACAGCTCGAAGCCTGAGGTTGTTCAGCGGCCTCCCTTAGACGCTTCCTTTTGAGCTAGTATCCACTCAATATCAGAGAGAAGGGCCGAGAGTGTGGACTCTCCTGCACCCCTACCGATCAAGGTAAGGTCACCAAGTATCTCCAACTTGAATTGGATAGCGTTTAGGGAGCCGTGGACACAGAGGGGGTGGTTAAGCCTCACAAGCCGTGGGGCGACGCTCAGCTTTCCGCCCTCAATACTTCCTACAAGTTTTATTGTCATGCCCAACTCTTTCGCTGCCAATATCGCATCTGACGTAACCTGTGTTATCCCCTTTACTTTCACATCCTCCAGCCGCTTATTTAAGTCAAGGAGGGCGTTTGCTAGGATAACCACTTTACAAGCGGAGTCTATCCCCTCGAGGTCAAGACTTGGATCCCTCTCTGCAAGCCCCATCATCTGCGCCTCCTGAAGGGCTAGGTCTAGTGGAAGCCCCTCGAAATGCATCCTGGACAATATGTAGTTAGTTGTCCCATTCAGTATCCCTTTAATCGACAATATCCTGTCCCCTCGCAAGGAGTGTCTGGCTAGGGAAAATATAGGTATCCCGCCGCCCACAGTGGCCTCATAGCAGAGGGAGACGCCCATCGAGCCAGCCAGAGAAGTTAGCTCCTTGAATGCCACCACGAGAGGACCCTTATCCGCCGTCACCACATCCACCCCACTCTTGAGCGCCTCGCGAACATACGTCAGCCCAGGCTCACCACTGTACACATTTGTGGGAGTGAGGACGACAAGTAAATCGACTAAACCACGCCCAATAACCTCTACAGGGTTTGATGCTCTAAAGCCAGAGTGGCTTATTATATCCGCCGGCAGGCTGTCACTGTCAAATCCAGTGGGAGAGTACAGGTAGCCTTTCGAGTTGGCGAGAATTGTTAGCGCTAATCCGCGCGCCTTATACCGGGTCAGATACGATGCAAGCCTCTTCCCAAGAAATCCATACCCAACTATCCCGCAGCGTATCAAGCCTCCTCACTCACCAAGACACAATTATTCTTCTCAGCAAGCTCCTCGAGAGCTTCGAGGACTGCCTGCCTATCCTCAGAGCTCACACTGAACATAACCCTAATGTGAGGCGACCTGCTACCCCCACCAAACTCGAGACTGATTATCTCACCTCTTCCCTCGAAAACCTTCTCTAGCATATCAACACTCAAGCTACCTATAATGATGACAGTCTCGATCCTCCGCTCAAGCGACTCGGTGCCGAGAACCGGTATCCCAGACTCCTCGATCCCTGCCTTGGCACGTTCAAAGTGTTCACTCGACGGAAACTCAACAGAGAGGCTCACTGGGACATAGCCGCCTGCCAGCTGCTCGCGATTGTGGATAATTGAGATGATGTTCCCACCATTCATCGCTATTTTTTCGAGGGCCTTGAGAAGGGCCCCCGGCCTGTCAGTCAAGCCTAGTGTTAGCCTTATCCTCATCTCCCAGCTAGGCTCTTCTAGAAGTGGGGCTGCTTAAGAGTTCTTCTCATCTCTAGAGAGTGTTCTTATAGGCCGCTGTGTTTTTGAGTTAAGCCGTATTATCTTTTCTGGCTTATATTGGGGGAGAGGCTTTCTCTCCAGCTCTGAAAGCTCAAACAGGCTGCCGGAGAGCATGTGGCTCAAAGAACTGAAACGCTTCTGATACTTCCTCTCACTTGGCTTACCCAGATATCCGATCTTTGCCAACTCTTCGAGTAATGAAGAGATGCTTCTCCTAGCCCGGCTGTTAGACTTTAACTCTACTGGTATGTATGGGTCGAGGTCCCCGAGCTTGAAGGGGGAGTCGCCGATCGCGTTTATCGCGGCGAGTATCTTGGCCACATGATCCTCCCTAAGATAACGTCGATTCTTACAGAGAAGTTTGAGGATGGGGTTCAAGCTACGGCGCCTCTAACCAAGTGCACCCCTATATAAAAGAGGTTTCCAAGCGCGGTCGGCTAATCTACTACTGCAACCCGCCACCTTTTAACAGCTCTGAGAGCTCAGCGAGGGTCAAAGTCCTAACAACTCTCCCCGAACGGCTTATTCCCGATCTGTGGAGAGCGTCCTCAAACCTTGTGAAGGACGTTTTCTCGAGCCCCTCGGGGACACCCGAGTAGACCCTAAGCCGACTTAAAGCCTCCCTTCCTTTTTGCTTCTTTCTAGGCAGCATCCTAGCGATTGTATACCAAAGGATACGTTCAGGCCTTCGCGGATACCAGACCTGCGGCTCCTCGATGCTTGAGTACCATGTCCGCCCAATAAGCTTGAGATAGCGCTCCAGAATGGCCTCCTTTGTGCCCGTCACCAAAACTCTCTCAGCATTGACGACCACTACCCTTCTACCTGAAAGAAGCATTTTGGCCACCTTTGACGCAAGCCTTCCGAGACGGTGACCCGACCCGTCAACCACCACAACATCCTCAGCAATTAAGTGAGCCATATTCTCCCACCTCACCCCACAATTATCAACCCTTTTCCATCACCACCTCTCTCTATATACTCCTCTAGGTAGTATGCCTCGCCTCCAGCGTTCAATACCTTCCGATAAGCTGTGTCGGAATAGTCGAATGCGACTACTTTTAGTGGCTTCTTTAAGATACCTACGCCCAATAGCTTACCGACAACTAGCACTCCACTACCTTCAGGCGCGACTTTATTTAGATGATATATGTTGATGGCGCGTCTCCTCCTTGCGGAGGACTCGAGGTGCCTTAAGACGGCCGCCCAGAACCTGCTCTTCCTCGCCAGACGCCTCACCTTCGCCCTAAGGAGTTTATCCCTCTCCCCCACCGCTCCCTATCACCTTTTCCAGACTATTCTCAAGCTCTGTAACATTCTCCTCAAATATCTTCACTGCCTCTAAGAGTATCCTCCTAGGGGGGAGCTGGCCAAACGACTCTACATACAGGACCCTTCGGCCATCCTCCTCGTAGAGGGTTGCTATTCCGGGCTGCCATTTGGCATGCTTTTTGCCTTTACCGAGCCGTACATAAAGCTCTAGCTCAACGTTCTGGCCGGGCGCTAGTTTAACGATCTGGAACTCGCCGCTTGTGGGCCTAACGACTTCCGAGCCGCTTTCACGGACTAGGTCGGAAGAATATACCGTCAATACCTCATTAGTGGCCGCGCACCTCAGTGAGAACCTGACGCTACACCTGTCGCAGCCGAGGTTGCTACCGCAGTCACACTCTTCAGGGAGAACATAATTGTCAAGGTCCGTCACAAATGGGATGAGCGAGATACGATGTGTCAGAACCTCATTGGTTAGGATGGAGGTATTCTCTATGACCAAGGCCTCCTCAACAGCCATGGTGGGCACCTCGTTTATGATAAGCCTCCTGATAGCGTTACCCATGCTGAGAGGCACGCTTACAAGCTCCAACCTGAGCCAGTTTTCTCCCTCCCCGGCAATTCTAACCTGGTAGTGCACACCAGCTTAATCCAAGTGTGTGCACGTATTAAACTCTCCCGCCCCCCATAAAAGCCCCAGAATAAATAGGTTTACGACTAATCAAGTGGGACAACTTCATGGTATCGCCTAACACTGAGGGGGTCGCAGCACAATATCCACACCGTGACGACTGCATCTCGTACGGGTGGGTGGATGGGTATCATTAATGATATGCCTATCAAATTAGAGGGCAGGATTTAGACTCTCACCCACAACACTTCTTTATTTTCTAATGGTTAAATTCGGCGATGAACATCACGATTTATGGCCGGCGTTATTGAGGTATTGGTCATATCTATTTTCGCCGGGTTTATAGGCTCTATAACAGGACTTGGCGGGGCTAGTATAACAACACCTTTACTTACTCTTCTGGGAATCCCCATAAAAAACGCAATAGCTGCGGGAATGGTCTCAATTATAGCAACTTCAAGCGGTTCGGCTTCAGGTTATGTACGGCGCGGATTGTCTGACATCAAGGCCGCCATGTTCTTAGAGATGTTCACAATTCTGGGTGCGATAACAGGAGCTACCGTAACGCTCTACGTGCCGCCTCGGCTTCTCTATTTCTTTTTCGCAGGATTTCTGCTCACCTCTTTCATAGGCTTAAGAACTATCAAAGAAGAGCTGCCGACCAACGTATCTCAAGACAGGCTGGCCCAATGGCTCGACTTGTCAGGCTCATACTATGATGACCGTCTTGGCAGGGAAGTGAGGTACCATCTAACAAATCCGTTGCTGGGTGGGGGTGGCATGTTTGTAGCGGGCGTGGCGGCTGGAATGCTGGGCATAGGAGCCGGCGCCTTTAAAGTAGCGGTCCACGAGCTGGTTCTCAAGATGCCTTCCAAAGTCTCATCTGCGACCAGCAACTTCATAATTGGCATGACCGCCTTAGCGGGTGCAAGCGTGTATTTTAACTCGGGCCTTCTCTACTTGGACCTCGCCGCACCGATGGCTGTTGGAACAACGTTAGGCGCCATAGCCGGCTCGAGGATCTTAAGAAGGCTCAGCAACAGATCTACAAGAATTCTCTTCCTGGTCGTGGTCCTCTACATCATGGTTCAGATGGTTGTCAGGGGTGTGATGGGTTGAGTCAAAGGCTGGAATCCCTGATAAGCTTAGTGCTTGCAACTGGTGTAGTTCTGAGTTTAGCCATCTTGGCCATCGCCTTAGCATTCTATCTTTCTAATACGGGTCCTGAAATAGTTTTGAGCGATAAGTACCGCGTAATCTCGCCAAACTTCTTCGAGTATATGAGAAACATAGCCAAAATAGATTTTGGAGCCAGTGGCTTAATGGCAATAGGCCTAATTTTACTGATGCTCACCCCCTACGCGCGAGTCATCGCGTCATTCACATACTTCGCTGCAAGACGCGACGTGAAATATTCCTTGATAACGGCCTTCGTCCTATTAGTGTTGACAGTGAGCCTCCTAACACACTGACTACTTCGCTTGACAAAGCGGCGGCAGTTTCCTCACGGCGGGGAGAAGATGACGCCGCCGTTCATGCGTCTAAAGGGCGGGTTGTCGATGCTGGAGGGGCTTTTGATCATAGTGCGGGTGGATGGGTTACTGACTAAAGTCTCAGAGCGCCATCCTACTCAAAGGTACCTAGGTAGTCCGCGGAAATGCTGAGAGGTTGGAGATCCTGGAGAGGCCCCCTTTTGGCAAAGATGATTAGGATCAGTTAGCTTGAAGATGTTCCTAGAGCTTCTGAGTTTTGAGTTCTATTCGGGGGCAAATGATAAAAATCATGGGAATGAGTCAAGTATTGAGGGTAGGCGATCTTGTGGCTATTGTGAAGTAGCCTGCTGGAGTGGTCGCGGCGATAACCTTCCGAATTTCCCTTAGTGATGTTGTGAAGGCAGGTTAAACCCGCCCTTGCTGCTGGCTGCATACTCTGGCGAAAGCCGCGTCCCCTTCACCAACCACAGCTTCGGGCTCGCCAAAAACTTAGCAAGACGCAGGCTCTAAAAGGCGTATTCTGCATTGTGACCGGCTGTGACGGAACTGTTGGCCAGCCTTTTCTATCGAAAGAAGAGGCTCACACAATCTTTATATGACCTTCTTGAGGGCCAATTTATCACGTAGACATGAGCATCTCCCAGAGGGAATTTATTAAGCTGGCTCCGCCCCCAACGCTTGCATACGTCATTGCATCGCTTCTTATCAGAGTGGCGCTACATAGAGGGCATGTCTCTTAATCTTCCTAGCCGAGGGACATACGTTCTAGTCATTGTGCTGAGGAGGCCCATTATAGTTCGCGTTGGACGGTTGGGGAGACTATCCTTCAAAAGAGGTGTCTACGTATATGTTGGCACCGCGAGGAGGGGGCTGGGGCCGCGGATCCGTCGTCACCTCGCTAAGAGGAAAAGGCTTCACTGGCATATTGACTGGGTTACATCCTGCCGCGCCTTTGAGGTGTGTGAGGTCTGGGTCTCAGAAACCTTAGGCATTGAGTGCAAGCTGGCTACAGAGCTCATTAGACAGGCTGACGGGTTTGTACCACGCTTCGGGTCGTCTGATTGTAGGTGTAGGTCGCACTTCGTCTACATTAGCTGTGGCAGAAAGGAGGGCGCCCTTCACAGGCTTGGGCTACTTCGCGTAATTTGACCGGTGGTCACGCATCCTCAGACACTTTCCATCCATGATGCGTATAAGTTTTTGTATGTTCTGTGGGTTCTAGCTGGTTTTTCCTGTGAGCGCGAAACCGAATTGGAAGAGGAAAAGAGGGGATAAGGGGGGAGGGGGGCCTTCTTAGGAGCCTCCTCGCGGATAACCACCACACGTCCATCCCTAGCGGGATGGGTACACGGGTTGGGCTACGTGGTCGGCTTCTCCTAGGGCCGCCTCCCCGCGGGACTAGCCTCCTCGCAGCCGAAATGCTCTCGCCAAAGTCTTCTGATATCCTTGAGGGCCTCGGACTGTATTCTCTTAAGAGCCTCTCTTCGGGCGGATGAGTTCACGATGTTAACATATTTTGGGTTTTTGAAACACCCTCTCTTCACACGCACGTAGATCGTGTTAGCGTACCTCGCCAAGACGTCCCTACCTCCTGAACTCTCTTACGTACGTTTTGACCTTATTTATTCCTCTCGAAAAGTCGATGTAAGTCAGCAAGATCGCGAGGGAGGCGCCTCCTAGGCCGAGCTCCGACTCCGCGAAAACGTAAAGCTCCATTCGCTCCATAGCAGTGTTGACAATCTCCTTCTTGAGCCTTTCCTTCTCGGCCTCTAGTCTCCTCCTCAACAGCACAACCTTCTTCAGCTCCAACCCAGCTGTAGAGAGCTTTAAATTAACGGATGGAGTCGTGATTGGAGGATGGGAGACCCTAAAAGGCCGAGAAAGAAATATGAGACGCCTAGGAATCCCTGGAGGGAGGATAGGCTACGTGAGGAGCTTGTTCTCGTCGGCGAATACGGTCTGAGGAATAAGAGGGAGCTCTGGAGGGCAGCGTCTATCCTGAGGAGGTATAGGAATATCGCCAGGTCTCTTTTTGTCTTGACTGGAGATGAGAGAAGGGTGAAGGAGAAGGCGCTTATCGATAAGCTGTATTTAATGGGGCTTGTCCCCGCGGATGCCGATGCCAACTATGTTCTCCAGTTGTCGGTTAAGGACATCCTTGAAAGAAGGCTCCAGACGATCGTATATAGGCTGGGCCTAGCTAGAACACCTTACCATGCGAGACAGCTTATCGTCCATGGCAAGGTGGCGGTTGGCGACAGGGTGGTCTCGTCTCCCAGCTACTTGGTTATGAGAGGGGAAGAGGATAAGATTAGGCTGTTGGTTCCGGCAGAGGCCCCAGCCTAAACCCGCCTACCCCTTCTCCCACCCTTCCGCCTCACGCTGTCATGCGGTAGCGGTGTGACGTCTTCTATCCTACCAATCATTACCCCGGACCTCGCTATGGCCCGGATGGCGGCCTGCGTTCCGGGGCCAGGCGTCTTCGACTTCACTCCTCCCGGGGCTCTGACTCTTATGTGGACTGCGTTTATGCCCCTCTGCTTGACTGCCTCCATAACATAGTTTGCTGCCCTTGTGGCTGCGTATGGCGAGGACTCAAGACGCCCAGATTCCACGAACATACCGCCAGAGGCTATGGCTATCGTCTCCGCTCCCGTTATGTCCGTGGCATGGACGATTATGTTGTTGTAGGATGAGTAGATGTGTATTATCCCCCATACTTCCCGCCTTGCCTCTCTTCCCTCCCCCTCCGGTGTATCTGACATTCTGGTGAGACAATATCGGGGCGTCAGTATTTTAGTTTTGACCAACCGCGAGACTTAGTCTAGCTCATATACTCGCGCAGTTTTTGTAGGCTGATACTCGCCGCCTCAATCCCATCTTGGGGAAAGATGAGTGTATTAGGAGATTTCATGAACTCCGGGGGAGTCTCGACGTTGATAAACCCGTCATATCCGAGCGATTTGAGGGACTTGACGAACCCACCCCAATCAACTGATCCTCGACCGATTAGCCGGAAGCCTCCGGGTCCCCGGCTATTCATGTCATAATCCTTGGCATGAACCATAACGATCCTATCTCCCAGAACCTCGAGCCAATGCTCGAAGGGGGCAAGCTCCAACACGTTTCCCACGTCGAAGTAGAGGCCTACAGCATCTGATCCCACGTCTTCGATGAAGCGTCGAAAGATGATCGGGTCGTATAGAAAGCGGCTCCATACATTCTCGAGTCCTATCTTTACACCATGGTCCTCGGCCCAGCGCGACGCCTTGACTATTGAGGAGAGGGCATGGTTATATGTTTCCTTGTACCCTGTTCCGGGCTTGGCCACTGCCGGAACTACTAGTAGGGTCTCAGATTCTAGGTCCGCCGCCAGCTCCACCCCCATCTTAAGGAGGGTGAGTGCTGTGATTCGCTCCGCCTCATCATGAGATGCGAGGCTGTATCTCCAGAAGACTCCGGTCGCTATACTTGGGATAGAGATATCGTGACTCAAGGCCAGCTCTAGCAAGAGTCTTCTATCCTTTTTCGATATCTTATCAGGTTTATAGTCTGAGTCATCGTAGACTATCTCTACACCATCATAGCCTAGGGCGGATGCCACCTCTATAACTCCCTCAAGGCCTGTAGGCAGGTTGAGCCTCCATCCCCCGACTGTCCAGGCGTTGAGGCCGATCCTCACAAGACTGAGAAGGTATTAGGCGATATTAATCCGTTCATACGTTGTAGGGTCTTCCACACCTAGCTCTCTGAAAACATTTCGCCTAGATTGACATCCTTCACAGCGGCCGCAGTGTATGGTCCCAGGCCCCCAGCAGCTCCAGGTATCCTCCAGCGGAACTCCCAGCGTGAGCGCTAGTCGAGCCACATCTCGCTTAGAATGGGATAGGAGCGGGGCCTCGAGGGTTAATTTGTATCCGGGCAGGCTCTCCCTTAAGAGTTCATTGAATCGCTTTATGAAGTCGGTGCCCACATCGGGGAATCGGCCGGCATCTTCTCCATTATGCCCCACGACTATTTTGTCCGCGTTTATTGAAAAAGCGACGTGAGCTGCACAAGAGTAGAATACTAGGTTTCTGACAGGAATGAAGACCGGCGGGAAACCTATATCCCTGTAGCTCACGGCTGCCTCACCAGGCTGGTCCTCCAGGTCTTTGAGAAATGGTAGGCTTATCTTGAGGTGGGAGGATACTCCAGCCTTTGCGGCAAGCCTTGCAGCGCACTCGTCCTCACCCCTACTGCGTCTGTGATAGTCTATTGTCAGGGTATAGACTTTGCTAGCAGGTATCTCGCGCCTTACCAGCCAAAGTGCTACAGCCGAGTCGATTCCTCCAGACAGTAGAACAAGTATTCTCTCAGACATCTCTCTCACGATACACTATGCTCTCAGCAAATTTTCCAAAACCCTCTGAGACCGTTACCCTCACATATTGCACATTCTCCGGCATACGCTTGAAGATCGACTCTGCAAGATATGTGGCTAGATTTTCGATGGTTGACTCGAAGGGCATTATGAAGACTTGTGAAAGCGGCGCAGAGAGCTTGTACTCTCCACCCCTCCCAGCAAATCCTATAGTCACGGAGCTGTCACTTCTCGACTCGATGTATTTCTCACATACTAGTATCCTATGGTCAAGCTCTGATACCACTTCCCGGACGACCCTCTTAAGTATCCCGAAGTCAACTACAAGCCCTGGCCCCGCCTTCTCTCCAGCCACTTCCACCTCAAGGCTTGCCGTATGACCATGGATTGTTGAGCATTTCTCGATGTCTGGTAGGAAGTGAGCATAATCGAAGCAAAGGGAGGGGTCGCTGACTCTTATCTTGACCGGCGGGGGGTGGGATACATTCAGGGGTGTATTACTGGGTCTTACAGTATCTTTAGGGGGTCCGGAATGGTCTACAAAATCGTACCCGATTCTGGCCTGATAGGTGTGTCTTCCGTCCATGAGACCTCCTGAGGCGTCTCTCCTCAACTTACTATAAAATTTATCATTTGGCCCTAGTTTTTGAGCTAAGGGCTTTTAGATGGAGAGAGGGTTCGAGACTAAGGCTTCGAGCGTTTTGCCGAGTACTGATATTGCTGTGGTGGGTGGTGGGCCGGCCGGGCTGATCGCAGCTAGAGAGGCAGCCCGGAGAGGGCTCCAAGTCACCTTATTTGAGGAGGACGAAATTATCGGCCGGCCTGAGCGGTGTGCCGGCTTATATAGTATTAGGGGGCTGGAAAAAATCGGCGTAACCATTAGCCGACGCTATGTCCAGAACTTCGTCTGGGGTTGCCGCATCAACTCGCCAAGCGGAGCGGTCTTAGAGGTCTCATCACCGACACCCGTAGCGGTTGTTGCTGAGCGGGAGGCCTTTGACAGGTATTTGGCTGAGAAGGCACTTGCGTCTGGAGCCGATATTTTGGTGGGGCGCCGCGTAGTCTCCTGCAACATTGTCGGAGGCGATAAGTTCTGTGAGGTGGTCTTTGAGGATGGAAGCAAGCTATCCTCCCGGGCCCTAGTAATTGCTGAAGGGTCTACTGCAAAGCTAGCACGCATGGTCTTCACCGGTTACAACGCACCCCATTGGCTCCCCACCATTCAGCTCATAGTCAGAAAACACGGACTAGAAAGGCGGAAAGCCCACATCTGGTTTAAAAACTATCTCAAGGACTTTTTCGGATACCTGGTGCCTATAAACGAGGAGGTGGGGAAGCTTGGTGTGGCGGCGAGACGTGACCCCCTTGCGAAGGCATATAGGCTAATGAGAGAGGAGATGCCGGGCTCTAAGATAATCGGTTACTCTGCCCACAGCATATACCGCGGTCCTCCACTAGAGATGGGGCTCGACGGCAACGTACTGTTGGTGGGAGACGTGGCTGGGCAGGTTAAGGCAACGACTGGCGGCGGCGTAATCGCCGGGGGGATCTGCGCCAAGGCCGCTGCCTCACACTTGTACAGCTACTTGGAAGAGGGGCGGAGGGGAGTCTACAGGCGCATGGTAAGGGGCCTCTACCGTGAACTCAGAGCTATTTATTGGGTAGCTAAGACAATAGACTCGATGAGCGACAAGGCCCTCGACGGCCTGATAAGGGTTGCAGGCGAGTCGGGGCTATCAAAAACACTGTCTAGGCGGGGAGATATGGACTTTCAAGTTACAGGGCTTGCTGAGAGCCTCGCTTCACCCGCCGGCCTAAGGTTTCTCTTCGGACTGCTTAAGACACTTCTCTAAGCTCCAACGGCAGATACTTCCGTGGATGCTCACCCACGTAGAGGTGTAGCGGCCGGATCAACTTGTTGTCTCGCCAATACTCTAGGATATGAGCTGCCCACCCCGCTGTTCTGCTGACCGCAAAAACTGCGGTGAAACTATCGGGGGGAATACCAATCATTCTGTACAGGATTGGCGTCCAGAGATCGACGTTTGGATAGATTCCACGAGGAGCCAAGACCTTCTGGCCATAGTCCTCCAGGGCCTTCGTAACCTCATACAATCTCTTAGCCTCGCTATCCATAGCAGCTGCATGCCTAGCTATCAATTGCTTCACAACCGTGGCCCTTGGGTCATAGATCTTATACACCCTATGTCCAAACCCCATAATTTTTTTCTTCTCGGCTAGCGTCGACTCAACCCATTGGGGAACCTTTTCAGCGCTCCCTATCCTCAGGGCCTGGGCATAGCTTGCCTCAGAGGCTCCTCCGTGCAGCGGGCCCTTCAAAGCTAGCATTCCAGCGGCTATTGAGGAGTAGAGGTCGCTGAGCGTAGAGGCTGTGACGATGCTTGCAAAGGTGCTTGCAGGGATACCATGCTCTGCGTGAAGAATTAAGAGGTCGTCCAGGATCTCAGCGTGCTCTTTCCTATAAACTCCACCCTTCATCATGTATAATATGTTCTCGGCAAAGCTTAGGTCCTTTCGAGGTGGCACATAGTCTTCCCCTGAGCGAATCCTAATTATGGCCGAGAAAAAGGAGCCCACCTTGGCTATGGCGTTAATAGCAGCTTCCAAATCCCCAGGCTCACCACCTTTTTTCCCACTCCCTTCTAGCACCATTAACTCTGCAAGGATTGTAAGAGTATCTAAGTTGCCTGCATGTCTCCGGATAGTCTCTATATGCCTCGATTCGAGGTCTAGAGACGCCCTCAGACGGCCCGTAAACTCTTTAAACTCTGATTTAGTTGGGAGTCTCTGGTGGAGCAGAAGGAAGGCCACCTCCTCGAAGCTACTTTTCTCTACAAGCTCCCTGACATCATAGCCCGCGTAATATAAGGCCCCGTTTTCCGTATCGATTAAGCATATAGCGCTGTCAATAACATATACACCCTCTAAACCTTTAAACACATGTGCATGAATGCTCAATTAACCTGCACCATAACTAGTGCATCTGACTATATATCTATTTAACTGTCGAGAGATAGTCCATCAAATCTCTGACGGATTTTAGGCGGTCAATAGACACGACCTCATCCCAGATGATGTCTAGCTGCTCGTCAGTCAGCCTCCCACTCGTAAGCCTCCTAACCTTTCTGCGCAGATCATCCATTGTTAAGGGGTTCCGGTAATGCCCCTTCGGATAGGTTACCTCAGCAGAGTAGCGCCTACCATCACCGAGTGTAACCTCCACCGCGTTAGGCACAGCCTCAGGGTACAAGGCATCATACCCCGGCTCTACCTCTACGATCGTTTTCTCTGCAAGCTCTAAGAAGGCCATATCGCTTATCTTCTCTGGGCTGAAGCTCTCGAGCCATATGTCTCCGTCGAGGAGTGCCCTTATAGTTATGTAGGGTAGGCTGTGGTCGGCGGTCTCCCTAGACTTTGGCCTCCATTTTTCAGGGTCTTTAACTATTATGTTGTACGAAGTTTTGAAAGTCCTGATTACGATTTTTTCGACGTGTGAAGGCTTTACTCTCCCGGCCTCTGAGACAATCCTGAGAGCTGCTTCGACTGCGGACATGGAGTGATACTCAACCGGCCACCACTTTATCGAGGTCCTCAGAATCCTGACGGCGTTTGAGGTTAGTTTGGGCATAGTGAAGGGCCCCGAGATAGACCTCATATAGCCTAGATCACCCTCGAAGACCGGTTTTGGGCCCGTCATGCCCTCCGCAGCTAGGAGTGCCGAGTAGAGGCCGTGCCGCGCCGCGTATGCGGCTGCGCACCCCTTCCACATGCTCAGCTCTCCGGACCTAGTCTGTCTTAGTGCCGCTGCGTTGACCGTTGCGATGTTTATAGCCTCATGAGCCCTTTCAGCATCTAGCTCTAGGAGAGAGGCCACGCCAGCCGCTGTGCCTATCGCAATGTTTGAGACATGGTCGAACCCCCTATCCCTGATAGTCACTGCATCTGCGAGGGCGCAGGCAACCTCATAAGCGACAAGAATTCCCCTTAGGAGGTCTTCACCCGATGCCTCAAAGCATTCTCCAGCCGCGATGATCGCTGGGATCGTGTCGCTCGGATGTATGGCCTCCTTTGAGAGGTATGTGTCATTAAAGTCGAGGTACCGCGCCATTATACCGTTCACAAATCCAGCGTCCTCCGGAGCCACCTTAACCCTCCCCCCAAGAATAGCCCCGCCGTCAGCGACAGGCCACTTCTCCACCACACGGCGGGCGGCAACTACAGGCGGAGCATCAATCGCAGCTATCATAACGCCCAGAGTGTCCAGTATCCTTGCCTTGGCCGCATGGATAGATTCCGGGGCGAAGTCCCCCAAACTCGCCCCAGAGGCGTACTCTGCAATCTGCTCAGCAATAGTTTCACTCAAACCACTGCAGAGAGTAGTATTCAGATTCTTTACTTAAAGGGTTTTCCCACTAGGAGGTGTTAATATATGAGTCGTAGTGATAACCTTATTTATGGGGCCATTCCAATAGTTGCCGCAAACGGTGCGTGCCTCATGTGCCATTGTGGTACACTAAGCAGTGCGCATCACAAGGAGAAGGTAAAGAAGAGGGTAGTAGAGCGAGAGGCGTTGGAAGCCGCTGCGCCCACAACAGCATAACACCATCTCTTCTTTTTTTACAACGAATTTTTGGTCGGCAGCCGATAGTAGAAGTATTTATGGTTGGGCGAGGTGGTGAATTACTTACGTGGTAAGGGGGAGTCTGGGATGGATTTCGAGTTTCCACCTGAAACGAGATTGTTTAGGGAGAAGGTCTCGGAGTTCTGCGCCAAACGGATTGCGCCTAAGTGGATCGAGATTGACGAGAGCGGAGTAATAGGGTCCGACATAGTCGAGCTGCTGGCCTCTCAGGGGCTTCTTGGCCTCGTCTTGGACGAGGAATATGGCGGCCAGGGTGGTGGATTTGTAGAAGCAACCCTAGCGGCTGAGGAGCTGGCATACCATGCACCGGCTCTATCGCTGGCCGTCCTATACCTCCTCCAGAACTCTTGGACATACATTGTCCAGCTCTATGGGTCTGAGGAGGCAAAGGTCGAGGTCCTCCCCCGTGTCTGCCGCGGCGAGGCCCTGGTAGGCATAGCCAGTACTGAGGCTCATGGAGGAAGCGATGTCGCAGGTGTCAGGCTACAGGCTGAGAAAAGGCAAGATGGAAATTGGGTTCTGTCAGGCGAGAAGTCGATGGTCTCTCTACCTTCTATCATCGAGAGGGTGAAGTGGGGGGGTGGATGGGTACTCATAAGCAGGACAGGCCGCCCTGAAGATAGGCATCAATCGATCACCACTTTCCTAGCCCTGATGAAGAAGGACGGTCGCGTTAACCCCGCGATAAAATATAGGCCCTGGACCGAGTTCGCCCGCAGAGGCCTCGACACATCCGTTGTAAGCTTTACTGACTTCGTTGTAGAGGATAAGTATCGGATTGGCGAGGTCAACAAGGGATTTAGAATCGCGATGGAGGGCTTCAACTTGGCGAGATGTTTGATAGGGTCTGTAACTGTCGGCTGTGCGCGGTGGCTACTTGAACAGGGAATTTCTTGGATCAAGCAGCGCGAGGTTTTCGGCCGTCCAATTGCCTCGTATCAGGCTATAAGCTTCAAGCTAGCCGACCATTTAAAAGAGCTGGAGGCCGCTCGCCTCCTCTCCTACAAGGCTGCCTGGGCCGCGGACAAATACTACAAGCAGAAGAGCAGCACAGTCAGTCTAAAAGACATAGCAGTCCTCGGGGCGATGTCGAAGCTAAAATGCGCTTCACTTGCCTTCGAGGTCGGAGAGGACGTCATGAAGTGGTTTGGCGGAGCATCTTACTATAAGGAGCTCCCAATATTCAGGGCTTGGCTGGCGGCCTTTAGCTATGTTGTAGGCGCTGAGGGTACGGAGAACATGATGCGATTGATCATCGCGCGAGAGGCGCTGGGCAGGGAATATGTCTAGCGCGCGATAGACTGGAACAGCAGGTTAATGGCGACAGCGATCAGGAAGAAGGCGAAAAATAGCTCTAGCGCCCGGCTGCTAGCTTTCTCAGAAGCCTTTGCACCGATCTGAGCTCCTAGTAGAGCGCCGGCTGAGACAAGTCCTCCCATGATTGGGTCGATATGCCTAAGTAGGGCGTGAGTAACTATGCCTGTCAAGGCTGTCCATACTAGAACGAAGTGCGAGGTTGCAGTTGCAATGTAGGCTGGAACGCCAAGCAGGATAATCATGACGGGGACATTGATTATTCCTCCACCGACGCCGAAGAATCCAGATATGAATCCCGAGAGCACCGCAAAAGCAACAACCAGATACGGGTTAAATGAATATACATGCTCCCTCCCCAGCCGGTCCACTATCCTGCTCTGACGACCGCCCTTTAATAACCCTCCACTACCGGCACCAAGCCTAGACCGAAAAACAATGTATAGTGCAGACAATATCAGCATTGATGCGAAGTAGATTCTAAACACCCCACTGCCCACGAAGGTTGTTGATAGTGAGCCGATAACTGAGCCCGGTACCGTGCCTATGGTAAACCCTAGACCCATCTCAACGTCAACCCTGCGCTGCTTGATATACGCCACGGTAGCAGAGATGGCGCTCATAATCACGACCAGTAAGCTGGTCCCCGCCGCCCTCCCGGGATCAAAGTTATAAAGCATCAGGAGCACAGGCGCGACTATGAGCCCTCCCCCCACCCCCAGCAGGGAGCCTACACTACCCACAACAACGCCTAGAAGGGCAAGCAGGAGGGCTTCAAAGAGACCGTCCATAGGTTACTAGACCATACCCCAACGCCCTGTACGTCCATATATATCCGGCCCTTTCGCCCATGCAACTTTAAATTAAGAGGCCAGAGCCACAGGTAATTTAAAACACTCAATATCATTCGACAATCATAGTGATGGATTAAAAACTTAAACAATGGAAAGATGGGGGGAGGGGGTTTAGCCGGCGGACAACCAGCCCAAACAACATCTAGG
>BEHE01000004.1 GCA_002898395.1 Candidatus Calditenuaceae archaeon HR02 | reverse complement strand
TCCAACCCCCAACCACCACCCCATCGACACTTATGTACCGTTTAGGCCACCTCTTCCTACATTCACGACTAGGCCTAGTCCTCAGCCACACACCACAGTGGAGGGCCAGGCTCAAGACTAAGGCGCCAGAGTATCAGGGAGCTTAGATACGATATCGACTCAGGCAAGCTTAGGATCAGGATAACTGCCGAGGCCTCAGAACTATTATTCAACAAGGATAGGCCAGTAAGGGTGAGGATACTCAAGGACTACTCCACAGACATTCTTAAAGTAAGGCTTGATGGTTTGAGGCTAAGATACTACCCCGCCGCTGGTAGCGGTGCATATGATAGGGGGTTTAAATACTCCTCAAAATGCCAACAATACATAAACACAGATGCCCCAAATGCAACACAAAACAAAGAAACAAGCCAAGAAGATAATGGGCTGAGGATAATCAATTTGGTTGTTGCCGCCGTTAAATTGTTGTAATAAATAGGGCCTCACGTTTAACCGCTGGAAACACGCTAGAGTGTATTGTTGCGCAACTTAATATTTATGGAGTTTCCAGATATTTGCTGAAGTGGGTGCCGATTTATGCCTAAGAGAATTGTTGAGGAGGTTGTCAAGCTGATTAATAGTCCCAGCACGACAGGCCTCGCCACCCTCAGACACTATCCTATGGAAAGGAGAATCTATCAGAAGTTCGGGTCCTGTGGGTTTAGCCTTGAGATCGTCCAGTCCGAGGGTGGGAAGAGGCGGCGGGTCTATGTGCTTGTAGAGGCTCAGGCCCGCGGGGCGATGCGTGGCAGTAAGACAGGCTACGAGAAGATGGGCGGGATTGTTAAGTGTGTTATAGCAGAGGATGTGGACGGTAAGCTGAAGTACAGGGTCTTGAGAGGGCGTTACAGAAACATGGCCGAACTCTTCAAAAGTGTCGAGGAGGTGAGGAGCGCGTTCTATGAGAAGTATAGGGCCCTTAAACCAGGGGTAGCCGAGAAGGAAATCTTCCACGCCGCAGGTATTCCTGATGACGAGCTCTTGCTAGGAGTATAGAGCGAGGAGAGGGGCGCGGAGATAAATAAATGGAGTTGTTTGTCAGGATAGACTGTCTATCCTGCTAGAGGTGTAAGCTGGCCTCTTATCTCGCCGGCTGGGAATTTTGCGGTATGTACATTTACATAGGCTGCTCCAGCCCTTATCGCCTTTATCACCGAGTCCAGGTCTCCTGCGCTCAGCCCCTGCCCGGCTATCGCCTGCACGTCAGAGGCCGTTAACGTTCCAGTAACTCTGCCATGCGTGCTTGGGCATGCAGGCTTGGGGCCCCCACAGAGCCATACCGCTACACCCCCAACATGTCCATCCTTACCTATGTGTATATGTGCCATAGATACGTCAGCGAGGCCAAAATAGACAAGCTCGTAAGATATGCTCTTTTCATCCTCGGATATCCTCACAGTTGCCCAACCGTGGCCTCCTGAAACTACTGACGGTACCTCATTAAAGCCCGAAAGCGTGGCCGTGAAGATCCTTGAACCTGGATCGGCTGGTGCAATCGCTGAAAAAACTAGAATCGTCGCAAGGGCTATGCTCGAGATCGAAAAAATTAATAGAGCTGCTATAGTCGCTAGTTTTCTCGTCATAATGAGTTGCGTCGCGGCACGGCTATATATTATTTCATCATCTACAAAATATTGGCGTAGTAATACTCTGGCATCCTTAATTGTCTAAGTAGGCGAAACTCTTTATTTTCGGATGGGTGTGGGGGCTCTTTGAGATGGATAGGGTGGCTCGAGGAATTTTGGAGGTGGTTGTCGGTCTGGGGGTAGGTGTAGTGCCTACACTTGCCGCCCTAACCCTAGTTGCCCTTGGTTTAACGTCCTCACCCCTCGTACAGGGGCTGATGACTGAGTTGGCGGGCTCGTTCTCTGTCAACCTTGTCCTTAGCATTCTAGCATGCCCCGTTGTCGTATTGGGTCTAAGGGACTTCAGGGGTGGCCTGAGGGCTAGGGCTGGACAGATAAATATGGAAAGTGAGGCGAGCCGAGAAATTCCAGCATCTCGCTAGATGGGCTTGGCTGCCTGTTTGACAGCCGCTTCCGCGGCTTCAAGCATCCTCGTATAATATTCAATATTCCTTGACTCTAGGATTCTCTTACCCTCCTCCTCCCTTGTCCCTACCAGTCTCACAACCATTTTCTTAGAGCCGCCGAACTCATCGAATGCCCTCACTATCCCCTCTGCGACCTCATCGCACCTGGTAATGCCGCCCAGCACATTTAAGAATACAAGCTTGATATGGGGCCTGTTGAGGAGGAACTTAAGGGCGGTGAATACTCTTTCGGAGGATGCGCCGCCGCCTAGGTCGAGGAAGCAACCGGGCCTACCACCCAAGGTATGTATTAGGTCCATGGTAGCCATGGTAAGTCCAGCCCCGTTACATACAACCCCGATATCTCCATCCAGCTCAACGTAGTTTAGACCCAACCTCTCTGCCTCGCTCTCGGCGCCTGTCTCCTCCGCGAATCTGAACCCTTTTATCCGGACTGCGTTGTCGTCGACAATAATCTTGGCGTCAAGGGCTACAAACTTCTCATTCTCCGTCAATGCCAGTGGATTTATTTCCGCCAAGTCGCAACAATACTGTGTATAGATGTTGTACAGTTTCCTCACGATGTCTTGGAGCTGTATGGACGTGTTTGTGGAGAGGTTTAGATGGGCTGCTAGTTTTCTCGTATGCCACTCGCGTAGCCCGGTTAGCGGGTCAATGGGGACCTTGATTAGGGCTTCTGGATGGTTCTTTAAGAGCTCCTCAACATCAACACCCCCCATCATGGAGGAGAGTATCAGGTGCCTGTTTGACGCCCTGTCCACTATTATGGATAGATAGAGTTCCTTAGAATGTTTAACAGCCTCGGCGACGATAAGCTTCCGAACCTTCTCGCCCCTAATCTCCGAGCCCAGAAGCCTGCTTGCAACGCTTCTAACATCTTCGATGGTTTCAACAAGCCTCACTCCTCCCGCCTTTCCCCTCCCTCCAACAAGCACCTGGGCCTTCAATACGACGGGAAGGCCGATATGCTTGGCAGCCTCTACAGCCCTTTCTGGCTCGTCCACTACACTGAACCTCGGGGTAGGTATACCGGCTTCTGAGAACAGTCTGAGGCCCTCATACTCGATAATCCTCATAAATGAGCTACACCGATAGGGGTTGGTGGCTCTAGTTTCTAAACCTTAGCCTTGCTGAACCTCTTCTCTACGTCGTCCCAGTTTACTACCTGCCACCACGCATCTACGTAGCTGGCGCGGTCATTCTTGTATTGCAGATAATATGCGTGCTCCCAGACATCGAGTGAAAGCAGAATTGGTAGTTGGGCTAGGTGCATGAGATTCTGTTTCTCTATCTGTGTTAAGACAAGTCTATCCGTATCGGGGTCGTAGAGTAGGAGGGCCCAGCCGACCCCCTCAACCGTCTTAGCTGCGTCGCTAAAGAGCTTTTTGAATCGGTCAAAACCGTTGAACTCCTTTTCAATGCGGTCAGCTATCGCGCCGCCAGGCTTTCCACCCCCCTTACCGGGTGGGGCCATGTTAGGCCAGAAGATTGAGTGGAGCTTATGCCCGTCTAGGTTGAAGCTAAGGTCTCTGAGGACGGCCCTGACATCTATCTCGAGCTCACCCCTCGACGCCTTCTCTATCTTCTCGAGGGCGGCGTTGGCTCCGTTCACGTACGCTTGATGGTGCTTGGTGTGGTGCAGAGTCATAATCTGCTCGGAGATCACTGGCTCCAAGGCGTTGTATGCATATGGTAGTTGAGGAAGAGTATACTTCTGCACATAGTAGAAGTGTTCCGCCGGCTATATGAGCCTTTCCAACCAACAATCCATTGGATCTTTAATACGGTCTAGGACTTGAACACCAATCAACCATTCGAGAGAATAGTGTAGGGGCAAGCAGTTATTACTGAGGGTTGGGTGGAAGTGAGCTTTCTAACATCCAGCATAGCTGATGAATACGGTGAGAGATGCGGAACTAATAGAGGAGGGACCGTCCCTCTAACGTGTAACCTCTATTACCCCTCACATCCCCCTGTCGATGTGGTTATGGGGGAACGTACCAACTAGCTCGGCGCAAACATAATAATACGTTCCGGGCTCCCAAAGGGTCAGAAAGAACTCCTTCCTCTCACCTGGCTTAACCTTAACTTCGCTTTCTTCCACACCGTCTATTTTAAGAACTCCCATAACAACATACTTGTGATGGAGCATCTCCAATTCCTCAGCATGCATGATCCCCTTCGTGCCCATCCCCATTTCCTGAAGCCTCATCACCTTCTGGTCAAGTTCTCTATGGAAACCTTCCACGTCCCTAACAATCATGAACTCATGGTCCATATTTCCCTTATTCGTCAAGACTATCTTCACTTGCTCTCCGCTCTTAACTTTAATGGTCGGACCGCCATTTGCTTGTTAAACCCGAACTCCTGAGCTGACAGAGAGAGCTCCACCGGCCCCCCTTAAAATCAGGAAGGAGAATGATAGGCTTGCAACAACCACTACCGCGATAACAATTGAAACAATAATCGCTACTCTTGACAGCGCAATTGACCTCATATTCTCAAATGGCTTGTTTAACATATTATATATGAATATCCTGTATACGCATGTTGGCGTAGCAACGACATAAAAAGCCAGAATATAGGTCCAGCTCATTACTATTATGTGTGTCACCTGCCTATTCCTGAATTTTGGATAGGTGTTTGACATTATCTGCCAACAACCTCAATCCTCGCAGAAAGGGTGATGTATACTGGTGCATTTAGGGAAGACATTCAATCACTCCATCTACGTTTCTACACTGAATTATTGGACGTACTGTGGGTTAAGAACTTCTGCACTAAAACTATTTTTCACACATTAAATATCTAGGATCACTTGAATATGCATAGAAGCATTTGTACAATTTGTCTAAATCATATCTTGTACTCAGAATTCTCCTGGCATTATTGACGTAGTTTGCGACATTAAACCTTTCCAGCGCATAAATCATGTCCGCAACGGAATCCCTGTATTTCCTGAATAATTTTATTGCTTCTGGGCTAGTCATAGGATAACCATTGTAAAAGTCATCAGGTTCTAAAAGGCTGATCGAGATCAGCGCCAGCAGGGCGTCTAAGCTCTTCGTCTTCACCCCGAGAGTTACCAGCCTTGATAGCAGGTGAGCGGATGAGATGCCTATGAAGTGGGTTAGTGAAAGGGCAACTAACATGACTTTATCATGTTGCGACCATGTCATTCTATGAATCATTGTCCATGGAAGAAGTCTCCGCACAATAATGTCTTCGGACCTGCTTATTCTGCCGACGTGGATTGTGACCGTACCTCTATCATCTCTCTGCGCGGGCCCGAAAAGAGGGTGTATCGAGGCTACAATATGTCCCCTCCTCCTCGCATAGACTATTTGCCTCCGCACAGGCTTCTTGAACGAAGATATCTCGACTATCCTGAGCCCTCGCTTCATATTCTTAGAAAGCAGGTCTAAGACTTCTATAGTCGCATCAATTGGCAGGGCAAGGAGTATCGGCGTTCCCGTTGGGATTTCATTTAAAGAGTTTATAACTTGTCCACCAACTCTTTCTGCTATTTCGATAGCTCTTCTTCGATCCTTGTCGAGGAGCAGGAGATCCACACCCCTCTTAGCGAGTCTCTCTGCAAACCATGAGCCCATACGGCCACATCCAATAACCGTAAATCTCACTTCTGGGTTGAATTCATATACCCCATGTTATTGAATCTTTCCCAGAGTTACTCATGGGTAGCCTGAAGTTGCAGGTGAGGGTACATGTGTCGCAGAGTAGGGAAAAAGACCTTTTTCTAAACATATGGGGCCTAGAAAAATACAGTGCTACTTCATCAGAGTCCCCCTCGGCCTTAGCTCCCTTCTGAGGGGGCCGAGGGCGAGCCCTAATATTTTAGGGGTTGCCGTTCCTAAGAGGTTCCGTACTCAGACTCGCCGAGAAGAACAGGTGTATGGTATTCGCCGAAATCTGGAACCCCAATTAATGTCTCTGAAAATTGCCCTCTTATCATAGAGCAATCTGCTAGGATTAGCTTTACCCCTCTCTTAGGATGAGGCCGGGCTCTCGCCAAACATCTTGCCGTAAAGAATCGGATGCCGCCCCGGAGAGGTGATTTATCAATCCTAAACTATGTAGCCCGGAGGTCTTGACTCTTCGTCATACTCCCTCTCTAAACTTTCGACTATCCGTCTAAGATCGCTATCATTCTCGACTAGACTAGCCACCTTACCCTCAAAAACCGAGGCCTCAACATAAAGCCTGTCGAGGTTGAACTGCATGTCCAGGACTGCCCCCACCTTCTCAAGCACACTCGCTACTACTCGCGGATTAGCTATGTTAAGGTAATGCGGTACATGGCCCCATATGGACAACGCCTTCAACCCTAGCTTTCCGCACTCGTACATGAGGTAGCTGTGGATGCTTGCCGGGCCCTGATAGTTCGATGGCCTCAAACCAAGGGAGAGGGCCTTATAGTAAATCTCCCTGTCTGTTGTCAAGAATGATACTCTGACGGGTCTAGTGTGGGGTATCCGGTCTAGTAGGCCTCCGATAGAGATTAACCTCTCTACACCAAACTTATCTGCGAGCGAGAATATGGCCCTGACCAGCTTGTCCCACCCACTCATCGGCTCATATCCTCGTATTAATATGACGTCCCTCTCAGCGGCGATTCCCCAATAAATCTCGAAGCCGGGCATCCCAATAGACTTCAGAATCCCATCCTCGATAACAACCATCGGCCGGTGCTGTGTATGGTCGATGAATTGGGACATGTCGATGTATCCAATCTGGCTGGCATTCAGTAGCTCCCTTAGATAGGAGATTGAGAGGGAAGACACTCCACCCGCGTCCGGCCATCCAGAAAAACCAATTATTACTGCTGGCCTCCTCATTTCAGGGTTTAGTCTTAAACGGAGGAGTGACTCACTCATCTATTCCGCCACACAATACCTATCGAGAGATAGTTAAAAAGATGTGCATCCACGGCGATAAGAATAAAATACCAGCCACCACAACGGTATCTTGAGAATAGCCCGGTCGTCTAGCGGCCAAACCCCCAATGGCCAGACATGAGGGGCCAAGGATCCCGGGCTCTGGATCCCTCGAGTGGAGGAGATCCCCGGGGACGCCGGTTCGAATCCGGCCCGGGCTAAGCTAAATTTTTTATAATAAGGATGAGAGAGGGGAAAGGGCTGGGATTGTGGTCTATCCGCCGCCACCATTTATTACCAAGTTTTCAGCTTCATTTTTCTCGGGCTTACGATTTATTAGCTGGTTGGGCTCAGTGCGAGCTTAGACATGTCTCTTCTTGAGGAGTATCTGTATCCTGCTTTGGTTTTTTCTATAATATTAGCAGTTGGTTTTGCTGTTAGGAAAATTTTGACAAGGGTTATTCGGCACTGGGCGGAGAGGACTGAGACTAAGCTCGACGATGTCATCCTTGGCGCTATTCGATCTCCGATAATTCTCTGGTTCCTCGTGGGTGGAATATACGCTGCGGTCGCTCTGATCCGTCTACCCCTCAATATAGCTGTTGTAGTTGATAGGGGTCTTCTCGCCCTATTGATACTCTCGATCGCTTGGACACTCGCCAACATAGCGTCGGGAGTGATAAAATACTATGGCTCCAAGATCGGTGCCGCCATTCAAGTGACTAGTCTTGGCCAGATCATCACAAAGTTCGCAATCCTCTCACTGGCTATCGTGATAGTTTTATCGGAGCTGGGAATAGAGATTACGCCTCTTGTCGCCTCGCTGGGTATTGGGGCTCTTGCGATAGCCCTCGCACTCCAAGACACGTTGGCAAACTTCTTCTCAGGGTTCTATATCTTGGCCGAGAAGTCGATAAGGGTTGGAGACTTCATAAGTATTGAGGGTGTGGGCGAGGGGACGGTAGTTGATATTAGCTGGAGGACGACTAAGATTCAGACACTACCAAATAATCTGATAATAATCCCGAATAAGAAGCTTGCAGAGTCGATAGTGACTAACTATGATTTGCCCGAGCAGGAGCTCTCACTCTCCACGGTCATAGGTGTCAGCTATGATGAGGATCCTGACAGGGTTGAACAGATACTGCTCGATGAGGCGAGAAAAGCGGTCAGGGAGATGGGAGGGACTAACCCGGACTTCACACCACTAATAAGATTCGCGCCGGCAGACTATTCGCTTAATTTTACGGTAATATGGCGGGCTATTAATGTGAGAGAGCGTGGTCGGCAGATCCACGAGATGAATAAGAGGCTTGTCAAAAGGCTAAGAGCAGAGGGAATCGAGATACCCTTCCCCGTCAGAACAGTATACATACGGCGTGAGAGGGGTCAGGGGTTAAAGTCTTCCACGAGGAGACAGGCGACTCGAAGGGCAGTTAATGGCGCAAAGAGTGGTTGACCATCCTTACGGTGAGGCTGAAGAGTTTATATAGGGGTGTCCAAAGATTTATGCGAAGTGTTGAAAAAAGTTGATGAAATAGACCTCAGACTCATAAACATACTCAGCCAAAACGGCCGTGCATCATATAGGGAGCTGGCGAAAACATTAGGTGTCTCGGTCGCCACTGTCGCGTATAGGGTTGCACGGCTGCAGAGGAATGGCCTGATTAAGGGGTTTGCCGCACTAATAGACTATGAGAAATTCGGTTATGACATCACTGCTGTAATAGAACTTGTGATTAGGGAGGGGAGACTGCTCGAGGTCCAGAGAGAACTGGCTAAGGAGCCTAACGTTGTCGCGGTATATGATGTTACGGGTGAGGTGGACTCAATAATTGTCGCCAGGTTTCGGGACCGGCAGGAGCTTAGCCTGTTTGTGAAAAAGGTCCTGAGAATGCCTTACGTTGAGAGGACGTCGACCCACATCGTCTTGGAGGTTGTGAAGGAGGACTTCTTCTCCCCCAGGCTGGCAGAGGGGGTTTAGCCCTCTTCAGGCTCTTCAACTCTTGTAGCCGCAGCAGGCTTTGGGCGAATTACTGTAAAATACTCCTCCTTAACCACCCTATCTATCTCTTTCCTGAGGTCAAAGACCTTGCCGAACTCTTCGAAATGGGGTCCGATCATGGCCATGTCACTGTCGTTTAGCCTTCGATACTCAACAACAAGTTCTTTCCAATATTTATTCAGGTATAATTTGGAGACGTGCTTAACAACTTCAGGGGGAAGCATTTCTCTGAGCGTGTCGAGTGTGAAGTCCTCGAGCGACTCTATAGCCTCATATTCCTCTATGGATAGCCGCCCATCCAACACTAATCCTCGTAGGTACTGTATAACGTCGCCTCTAGGCGGGTTGAGCCCTATCTTACCTGGGCTGACCTTGCCTCTAATGTAGATCGTCCCGCCAACCATGCCGCTAGCTACGCAGTCCCCAACAATCTCCACATCAGTATCAAGATAGTTCAAGCCCAGAATAATAATCACTCCCCCTGCCATATACTCCCCTAGATAGTCGTCGACCCGTCCACCAATCATCAATACGGGGCGCCTATCCCTATACTCTCTCATCTGTATCCCACACCTGTTGCCTGCGTTGCCCTTGACATAAATCACGCCACCTTGCAGGGCTTGGGCTAGAACGTCTCTGGCATCGCCGTGAATTATTACGCGGCCGCCAGTCATTACATCGCCGACGTCGTCTTGGACGTTTCCGAAAACCTCGATCTCTAGGCTCTTATTCAAGTTCGCCAGGCAGTTGCCAGGGGTGCCGAATATTTTTAGCCTTACTGTGCTATCCAGTCCAACACCAATATACCTCTGCCCCCTCACGTTGATGATGTCTACTTGCCTTGCCCCCGCTTTTATCTTCTCTGATATGGCTCGGTTGAGCATTCTATAGTCCATGTGCGATGCGTCTATACAATCTTCCATAATGGCTGGACGCGTGAACGTGGCCGACAGGCTATAGAACCGTTCATGAATAGTTCTTCCCGGATAAATAACACCGCGCTTCAGGGAGGCGAGGAAATACTCTCCCGGCTCTATTGTCCAAACTCTGGCTTCTGGGTTGATCGTCCTTATCTGGGCTTCCTCGCTCGCAGCATAGATGTAGTTCTCGTCCTCGCCGACGATTATTGGTCTGAATTTAAAGCGGTCCGCGAACGCCACCATGTAGACATCGTGTCCGTCGCAGAAGCCTCCTATGACGCTGAAAGGTCCGTCGAGTCGGGCTCCGCGCCACTTATATAACAGCTTAACAGTCTCTGGGTCTGGTAAACCTCTGTTAAACCTGTTGCACAGTATTTTTACTGCTTCTTGGACATTGAGGTGTTGGAAGCTGGTCAGATAGTCAAGGAGGTAGGCTATAACCTCACTATCCGTTCCTACAAAGCTCTTGTAGCCCAGCGACCAGAGGAACTCCATATTCGAGCCGAAAGAGCTTATATCGCCATTATGGACAATAGCCCAGTCACCGCTAGAGAATGGATGTGACCAAACCGGTAATCTTCCCGGTGAGTTTGTAGGTTGCCTTGTGTGAGCAATCCATAGGTCAGCCTCTAAACTCCCATCTCCCATCTGGTAGAGGCTGTAGACATCGACCGGGTATCCAACACCTTTATACACGTCAACAAACCTGCCCCATGAGTAGATTCGTCCTTTGAACCCATTACTCCAGAGCATCCTATTAACCTCTTGGACAGCCCGCCACAGGGCCTCGTAGCCGGCCTCTACACAAGCGGTATAGGATGCTAGTCCCCCGTTGGGGGATGTGTATTCAAGTGTAGGATGAGATAAGACCTCAAGACGCCACTTCTCTTCAAGCATGCTGAATATCTGCAAAGCCACTTCCTCAGATACAGCGAAGGCCTTCACTCTCCAGCCCTGCGTAGTGTCTAGCCTAACCCTAGCGAATCCCGCCCCCATTTTGCTCCCTCTATACCTTACACACTCGATGGCGTTGAGGGCTGAGGTAGATGGTATGGGCCTTGAGTGTGCCTTCCTCAATATGCCAAATATCCCGCATCCAGACTTAACCTGAGAGACGTGGTGGCTACTCTCCAGCCGGTCTCACCCCTAGTCTCTCACACACGTGCTGGGGTAGGTCAATGGCTCGAAACAATTCTCGGTTCCCAACTATCGAGCTCTGATACGAGCTGACACCCGCGGCGCCCATTAAGAGCTTAATCTCCCTCTGTATTCCTATGAGGAGGTTTTCAATCCTCTCTGACAGCAGGTGGGAGGGCATCTCACGCTTGTAATCTACTCCGATGCGCCATGCGTTTCGAATTATGCAGGCGTCGGCTCCCAATCCGCCAAGCTTAAAGATGTCGGAACTGGAACGAATCCTATCTGAGGCCGCTATGAGTCCTATATGATATCGGACAGGCAAGCCATCGATTGTCAACTTCTTCAACGCGTGATCGGCCTCAGACAGGGCAACTTCAAGGGACTCCTCACCTCCTAGGTCCTCGTCGATGATAACTGCCTGAAACCCAGACTTTGCGACTCCCAGGTAGAAATCATGGTTAGACAAGCAGGGGGTCCTAGCAATCAGTCTATTGTTGTGTTCAAAACTTTTCAAGGCGTGATTTATGCTGGTCAGCTCTTCTACACCATTTATACGGAAGACCAGGGGCCCACTCTCTTGGCCGTGAAGCTCACCTACTGTGGCCTCGAGGAGGATAAGCTCTCTAACATGCTTGTGGGGATATCGACTGAGGGGTTGCTCTAAATGGACGCCCACACCCATTCTAAAGCACGCCAGAATCACTGCCTCTAAGTGCTGGGCATCCGCGCCGGTTAAACCACCTATTATGATAGGCATGGTAAGTCTGAGCTCCCCTCCGAACAGGTAGATCTCTGTCTCCGTGGGTTCGCGGTATGGATCGATGCTGGGCCTTGTGACCTGTGCGCCGTCCGAGACGATATGGTCCAGTATAAACAATGGCCTCTCTATAAGCGGGGGGTTTGAGGCTCCCATACTCGCTATTGGTGGCTCGCCAGGATTCTTACCCTCAACCCCCGCGAGAAGGCGCAGGTTCGAGACAATGTCGCGCCTCCAAATACTCAACTTTTCCCGCTCACACCCCTGATGCCCAAAACTCTGAGTGAGGTGTCGCTTAACCCTGCTCCCACTAGCAGGTCCCTACGCCCCCTCAACTCTTCAACCCTCCTCAGACCAAGCCTCTCTAGAATCAGCTTGAGCTCTGCGGACCATCCTTTTATCAGGTTTACAACCCATCTTGTCGCCGTGTCGAGTGAGAGGACCTTTTTCGGATTATCTGTTATCTTGTTAGTTATTACTGCCGGGCAGAAGCCTAGGTGGCATTTGTGAATCATTATGCAGCCCATGGCTATCAAGGCTGCAGTTCCTATCGAGGCGACGTCAGCGCCTAGTGCCATTAGCTTTGCGGCATCTTCAGCACTGCTCACCCTGCCGGCTGCTATGATGGTGAAGCCGTCCCGGAGGCCCTCACGTCTCAGCATATCGTCGGCAGTAGCTACTGCAAGCTCTATAGGAATGCCAACGTTATCCCTAACCACCGATGGTGCAGCACCGGTCCCAGCCCCTTGGCCGTCGATGATGATTCCGTCAGCCCCCATTCTCGCCACCCCCGTCGCAATGTAAGGGATATAGTTAGTGGCCGCGACTTTAACCAGCACTGGCCTACCAGTAGCCTCCTTGAGGGCTAAGATTCTCTGCTCCAAATCCTCGATCGAGTATATGTCGTGGTGTGGGGCAGGCGAGATTGCGTCCACGCCGACGGGAATCCGCCTAGTCTGGGAGATTATCTCAACAACCTTGACACCGGGGAGATGGCCGCCTATTCCCGGCTTAGCCCCTTGACCGATCTTGATGACAACGGCCAACCCCTTCCTCAATACATCTAGGTCTAGTCCAAACCTAGCGGACGCCCACTGGACTGCTATCCGGCGACACTTCCCTACTTCCGGGTGGAGTCCCCCCTCACCTATGCCTGCGAGAGTCTCCGTTACGTCGGCTGCGCGGGCGATGGCGATGTTGGGGACTCCGCTTAGGGCGCCGAAGGACATATCGCCGAGGTACAGCGGGTGGGAGAGCTCTAGAACTCCATAACAGATACTAGTTGACACGGATATCTCATCAGGCACCTCGCACACCCCATCAGCGGTCCCAGAATCTTCAAATTCTTTCCAGAAGAAGAGTCGGTCAAGAATCCGGGAGGTCTCTGATTTACACTTGTCCCAGACCATCATGGGCTTCCCTGTAGAGGCAAGATGTCTTATGTGCTGGATTCTACTCTCCGTCCAGAACTCCCTTGAATCCCGCCTGGGTATCGGGAGATACCTCTCGACTAGTAGGGGTGTTGACTTCTCGTTTATCACAGGATTCGTCAAACTTGCGCCCAATACCGCTGCACCACGTCTTGTTGACGTTTACAAGATTTCCAAAATTTAAACCTTTTCTCTAAAGACGCTTATAAGTATTTATACTTACAGACTCTCTAAGGCAACAATAACACCTTGACCCTAGCCTGTCCTCTGCCTCACACCTTTTTGGCTCCGACGACCCTCAGTTTGTTCAGGCGCGGTCCATAGCGGCATATGTGCAAGCTTCACAATCCTCACGTAGAAGTATCTCATCTCACTGATTGAGTTCACGAATGCCGTAACCTCACGCCCATTCTCCGAAACGTAGCGTACGAACCCGGCCTTTGGGTCCTCTTCCGACTCCACGTAGAGGAAGACGGGGAGAGCGTTGGCGTCATAGTAGTCAAAGACCGGCGCTATGACCCCGAATATCGAGTGTCCATTATGCCTGAAGCTCCAGATAGGTGGGGATGTCGAATCCTCGGATAGGATCAGCAGTGTCCTTACAAGGACCGTCATGTCCTTAGCTTTCGTTAGCACGGGCCTGAAGTCGCGTTGCACTGTCCTGTTCTTGAGAGATTTGAGGAGGAAGTCAGGAGGCGACTCAATCTCCATTATCGCTCCGTACACATATCTGGGATCATCTCCCGAGTTGGTGAATAGGTATTCTTCCTGACCTATGCTTCGGTACGCTAGAAAGGCCTTCGGTTCAACCTCCGGAGGCAGTTTTGTATAGCAGAAGAGTGGGAGGTTGCCCCTCCAGTAGGGTATCAAGAATAGGCTGCCCAGAACTTGCTCCCCGCCCACCGAGAAATACCAGAAGAGTCCGTCCGGCTCTCCCCTGTTAAGTACGAGCCTAGCTAAGTTCTGTAGGTCTACAACTTCTACGGCCACAGGGGGGCGAACACTCTTGGGACCCACCCTCATCGTCAAGACCCAATTACCAACTTCACTATTTAAGCGGTTATTCTCCAATTACTGGCTGATGGCAGGCCTCCGCTCAAAATATAAGGACGGCGCTCCACAGGAAGAGACACTACATAGATATTCACTTAGACTGCTCCAGATGTTTCATGCAAAACCTTGATTAAACGCTCATTATACCAATAGGCCGGGGTAGGTGGATTCAGACCTGAGCATCGGTAATATCCGGAGGGCGGTCTTGATAGGCAGATTCCAGCCCTTCCACCTAGGCCATCTATCAGCTGTCAAAGAGATACTGAGCGAGTTCGATGAAGCCATAATAGTGATAGGAAGCAGCCAGTTCAGCCATACTTTTGACAACCCCTTCACTGCGGGGGAGAGAATAGAAATGATTAGGCTGGCGCTGGCAGAGGATGGCCAAGACCTTTCAAGGATCATCACAGTAACCATACCTGATATCGGTGAGCACCCCCTCTGGGTTGCGAGGCTCAAGTCAATGTGTCCAAGATTTGATGTGGCCTACTCGAATAACCCTTTCGTTAGACTTCTACTGGAGGAGCAGAACGTCAAGACTAGGGAGGCACAGCTATACGCGAGAGAGGAGCTAAACGCCACGAAGATCCGGACCCTGATGGCCGAGGGAGGGGACTGGAGGAGATACGTCCCTAAGAGTGTGGGGGACTACATCGAGATTATAGGTGGGGTTGATAGGGTTAGAATCGCAAGGGGATCGGCAACCAGCGTCCTTTTGAGGTGACTTGGTTGAGGGTGATTAAGGTGAAGCTTGTTGCCCTGGAGCCCCTGTCCAGCATTATAGCTTTCGAGCTCTCCGAGTTTCTATCTGGCATGGGGGCATTCGCTTTGCCGAGAGAGAGGGATGTTGTGATAGACCTATCCGGATTCAGAGACTACTCCCTAAACATTGCATCGCTTGTCAATGAGCTGAAGCGGATTTTAGACCGGCTTGGGATGGCCGGCGACTATGTCATTGAGGTGGAGGAGAGTACGATAACGATAAGGGCGCTGTCGAGTGAGCGGGTTGCAGAAATCCTCGAACAAGTTAAGAAGGACGCGGTGAGGCCAGAGATATGCCCACACTGCGGCTTCACGACACCGTACCCCGAAATTATGCGAGAACATATAAAAATCCATTACTTGCTCTGACCTGTATTAGTTGAGGGTGGTGCTCCCTGGAGAAAATCGCATGCGACGTGGTTGTTATGGGCTCAGGGCTTGCAGGGCTTAGAGCCGCCATCGAGGCCGCTAGGACTGGTCGCGGGCGTGTCTCGATTGCTGTGGTGACTAAGACGCAGCCCATGAGGTCGCATAGTGTCTCGGCTGAGGGCGGCACGGCCGCTGTCCTATATCCTGAGGAGGGGGACTCTCTAGAGTCGCATATGTGGGATACTGTGAAGGGCAGCGACTTCCTCGCAGACCAGGATGTGGTTGAGAGGTTTGTAAACTTAGCTCCCCACGAGATCATCCAGCTTGAGCACTGGGGAATGCCTTGGGCTAGGCGGCAGGATGGAAAGATAGCACAGAGATATTTTGGGGGGCAGAGCTATCCGCGGGCATGCTATGCCGAGGATAAGGTAGGCTTCTACGAGATGAGCACGCTATACGACACGTGTCTAAGATACGATGAAATAGTCTTTTATGATGAATGGGTCGTCACCAAGATTCTCAAGAACAATGGCCGCTTCGCGGGGGTAGTGGCGATAAGTCTCAAGAATGGCGAGCTGGCACTATTCAACGCAAAGGCCGGCATCCTCGCAACTGGGGGCGCCGGAAGGATCTACAGCTTCGCAACCTTCGGGCACAGCTCAACTCCTGACGGATACGCGATAGCTTATCGCGCCGGAATACCGTTAAGGGACATGGAGTTTGTTCAGTTTCACCCGACGGGACTTGTACCAAGTGGAATACTCATAACTGAAGCAGCGCGTGGCGAGGGTGGAATCCTCAGAAACAAGGACGGAGAGAGGTTTATGGAGAGATATGCTCCCAAGGCTAAAGATTTAGCGCCAAGGGACATTGTATCCAGAGCTATGATAACCGAGATACGCGAGGGAAGGGGTTTCAAGACCGAGGATGGCGAGGACTATCTACTCCTAGATCTCACAGTTATAGATCCTGATGTGATAAAGAAAAAACTCACCAGCATACGTGAGATATGCCTACGGAACGCGGGGATCGACCCGATAAACGAACCCATACCTGTCAGGCCAGTGGCCCACTACTATATGGGCGGCGTAGATGCAAACATTGATGGTGCGACCGAGCTCCCTGGTCTCTGGGCGGCCGGAGAGGTTGCCTGCACCTCCATGAACGGCGCTAACAGGCTAGGCTCAAACTCTACTAGTGAATGCCTCGTCTGGGGTAGAATAACGGGCGAGCAGGCCGCGAGGTTTGCCCTAACACATCCAGCAGTCGAGCCTCTGAAGAGCGAAATAGACGAGGAGGAGAAGAGGATCTACGACAAACTCCTCGGACCAGCACCACGCGTTAACCCTTACAACATCAAAAAGGAGATACAGGCCCTAATGGAGAGACACTTTCACGTCTATAGGGAGGCCAGCAGTATGGAGGAGGGTCTTAGAAAGCTTAGGGCCTTAAAACAGCAGGCTGAGATGGGCGTAGAGGATAAGAGCAGATACTATAATACAAATCTCATTAACGTGCTTGAGATAGATTACATGTTTGATGTCTGCGAGGTAATTGGTGCGGCAGCCATTCATAGGAGTGAGAGCAGGGGTGCGCATGCAAGGGTAGACTATCCGCTGAGAGACGACAAGAACTGGCTCAATCACATACTAGTATACAAGAAGATTGATGGATTCGAGTTCTCTTACAAGGAAGTGGTAATCACTAAGTTTAAGCCAACTGAAAGGACGTACTAGTGGGAGGAACAATTATTTAAGCTCCTCCCCTTTTTGCGTGTTTCGAGGTATTCCTTCAATACTACTGCATTGTTATGTTCTGTGTCCCTCGCCCCATACACTAGCGTTACTATGCCATAATTCTTTTCTAGAGTGAGCAGTTCTTCAATGAGAGCAGACTTGGAGTCTAGTTCTTTTTCATATCGGGTCTTGAAGGTAGGCCATTTGGCCGGGTCGTGTCCAAACCATTTTCTAAGACCTGCGCTTGGTGCTATTTCTCGCAGCCAAAGGTCAATACGTGCTGTCTCTTTACTTAAGCCCCTAGGCCAAATCCTGTCAACCAGGACTCTAAACCCATCATCCTTCGAGGGCGTGTCGTATACTCTTTTAATCTTAAACACCGTCGAGTAGCTGACAGGCCTAAATAAAACGTTTCGCGATTTACACTAAGGCGTGTTGCTAGGTCACGATGACGGATGCGGTATATAGGCAATACTAGAGTAAAATACATCGTAGGAGCAGGACATGCGTCGCAGTCATATAGTCATTGGTGACATAGCCTGGTGTGTTAGTGATCACATCAGCCCCGCTCCTTATTAAAACCACAACGTAGCCAGCCAATAATGGTCACTAGGACACTCCCACCCACCGTAACCAATACTGCTACCGAGGGAGGGATTATTGTCTCTTTCACACTATATCTGTGGGATTACAGATTTAACGCTTCTCGTGGTGGGCCTATGCTCATTGTGAATGTCGGCGATCGTGTCCGGCTTACCCTGCTCGGGAATGGATCCTGTCCAGCCGTACATGACTTCTCATTAGACAATGAGAGCCCCTCGCCCTACAATGTGAGATCTATTAGCCTCGCGCGGGGTGAGACACAGGTATTGAAGTTCGTAGCTAGCTATCCAGGCACTTTTAAGTATTACTGTAGTGTCGCCCCTCTTTATGGTCTGATCCACAGGAAGAGAGGGTAGGAGGGTACAATAATAGTGCTGGAGCGATAGAAGCTCTTGAGGAATACTGTCCTCAAATCCTTTCTATGCCTATCCATACTATTCAGCCTAGCACTGTTGGTGTCTGATGCTGAGTTATGGGCTGCGGCTCCAAACCATGCCTACGCGTTGATAATCCTAACAATAATTGATTCACTTATACTCGGCGCCGTCTTTGTGAACAGAGAGCCCCTGCTTAGGATCGCACCATTTTGGGAATGTTTAAGGCCCTTCTCCTGCTAGGCGACATCTTCACGACCCCTAGAATCGGGCTGACATGCGTAGAGTTCGCGGCCTATCTATTCAGCCTCCGGCCCTTCACAGCACTAATCCTAAGCCAGTTGGGGATTATAGCCTCTGGACTAGCTCATATATAAAGAGTGAAGCACAGCTCAAAGACTCAGGCCTAAAAACAGGTTTAGCTCTCCTTCTCTTCTCTGCGCTTAGCCCCAGATAAAACCTTCTCCAACACACTCCAAGAGTCCCTCTCAACTTCTGCTGTTAACTGGGCTGTACGGCTTTTAATCTTCTCTTCGCACTCTGTAATAACCCGCCTTACCCTCTCCTCGATACTCAACCCCGCTTCCCCCTGAGGCACGCCTCTATTAAGCTTTAACCCGCAGACTTCCTTTCCAATACCTTCTTAATGTGCTTTAGTTTTACAAAATAGTCCCTGTCTGCCTCCTCCAGCGCCATAGAGATGGTCTTGATAGCCTCCTCATACCTGGGTATGATTATGTATTCGAGGGCGTTTAGCAGGCGTTGGGTCTTTCTAAGCTCATTAGCAACCCTGTAGATGTTGTTTTCAGTCGCAGCCGCCTTACAGATATCTGTTATTACCTGTCTAATCTTTCTAGCCGCCTCGTCTAGGCTTATTGACGTGTCCCCAAAGCCATATAAGAGTCCTGTTTCCTCGTTCCGCGCATTTAGCGTTACGAGAGAGATGCCCATCATCGTGAAAGAATCCATGCTTACGCTGATTGTCTCGGGAAGTGTGCCGGCTATAGACTCGACCCTCTGGGGCCCGAGCTCCATATAGGCTGAGAGCAATTGTCGGTAGGATTCTGTGAGGTTTGAGAGGGCCCTATTTCTCAGCTCCTGCGCCTCCTCGACCAGCTCGTTTAGCCTCGTGATCAGCACGTCCCTCTTATCCTCGAGAATCCTATAGACTCTCTGGGCCGTTCTCACTGCCCTTCTTAACCTTATCAGCTCTAGACGGGTCCTGAGATAGCCGCGCCCAAACGCCACCGACATCCAGGTTAGAGCGAAGGCGGCTTCAATAAGTATTTTGCAAACTTTCCAGAACCGCTGAGGGTTTTTTAACAGGCAGTATATCTCAGGCATGGATGAAGCGAAGTAGGTCCGGAGGTGGAGTTGAGTATACAACAGTTCTTGAGATTCGCGGACCTCTGCTGGTTGTGGACCGTGTGACGAGGGTTGCTTATGACGAGCTGGTTGAGGTTGAGACGCCTAGCGGAGAGTCGAGGCTTGGGCGGGTATTGGAGGTGGGCGAGGGTAAGGCCATAGTGCAGGTGTTCGAGGGAACGAGCGGGCTCTCTATTGAAGGTGTCAAGGCTAGGTTCCTCGGCGATACGATGAAGCTCGGCGTCTCCGAGGAGCTTTTAGGCAGGGTATTCGACGGACTAGGCAGGCCCATAGATGGTCTCCCCCCACCACCTGCAGAGGACTACAGAGACATCAGCGGCGAGCCAATCAATCCCGAGCAGCGAGAGTATCCAAGCGACTTCATCCAGACCGGCATCTCAGCAATCGACGTGATGAACAGCCTCGTCAGGGGGCAGAAGCTACCTGTATTTAGCGGACCCGGCCTAACCCATAACATATTAGCGGCCCAGATAGCTCGCCAAGCAGTTGTGCCTGGTAAAGAGGAGGAGTTCGCCGTAATCTTCGCGGCCCTAGGAGTCCAGAACGATGAGGCCCGCTTCTTCAGGAGGAGTCTTGAGGAGAGCGGCGCAATGGGGAGGTCCGCTCTCTTCCTAAACCTAGCCGACGATCCAGCAGTAGAGAGGATTATAACACCGCGCGTAGCCCTCACACTAGCCGAGTTCCTAGCCTTCGAGAGAGACTACAACATTCTAGTAATCATTACTGATATGACCAATTACTGCTTCGCAGGGGACACAGAGCTCATATTCGCGGACGGGACGGTCAGGGAGATAGGCGCATTCGTCGAGGAGGCGCACCTCAAGGCTGCCCAAGCGCTGCGACCGGTCAGCAGCGTTGTCAGCGCTGGCAAAGGGATGGCCCTGCTGAGCTACGTCACGCCCCGTGAGCTAGCGCACGGCTCGGTCCTCTCGTGGGACGGTTTCAGCCTGAGGGAGTGTAGGATCCAGGCCGTCGAGAAGATCGTCGCGCCCAGGCGTCTCCTGCTGCTTAGGACCAGATCTGGCGCGAGTCTCAAGGTCACACCAGATCAAAGATTGCTGGTCGACACCTTGTCAGGTCCGGAGTTGGTCCGGGCAGAGAGGATCAGACCGGGTGATGAGCTGTACTCGGTGGAGAGACTTGAGTTCCGGACCGAAAGGATCCCGCTGCTCAGGCTGCTCGCCGAGAGGGAGCCAGAGCGCTTCTTCGTCCACCTGCGGGACGACCGCGTCGAGCGGGCTCTGGAAGGGAAGTACGGCAGCCTCTCCGAGGCGTGCCGCAGGCTCAATCTGAGCTACGAGCGGGTCACCGATTCCCACGCAAAGCGGAGGTACAGGCTAGACGAGTTCCTACGGGTAGTAGAGGACCTCGGCTGGGACGTCGCAGAGGCGACGGCGCTGGTCGATCACATGACCGCGGACGGGAAGCAGCGGGTGAGGCTGAGGGAGGCCTACGTCACGCCCGACCTGACGCGCCTCCTCGGGATGGTCCTCTCGGACGGAACCGTGAACGTGTCCGATGGGCAGGGAGCCTACTATGTGAGCTTCAGCAACAGGTCGCGGGAGCTCGTCGAGACCTTCATCGACCTCTTCCGGCGCGTCTTCGATGGGCCCGAGCCGCAGGTCCACGAGAACAGTAACGGCGTCACGATTGTGAGGTTCAATAGCCTCATCGCGGCTAGAATTTTGCTGAACCTCGCTAAGCTCGGAACACCCGAGGAGCTCTTGAGGCTACTCACGCTGGAGGAGGACCACATCGCAGCCTTCATAGCGGGCTACATAAACGGCGACGGCTCTGTCGCGAGGGGCGGCAGGGCTGTCCGCATAGCTACGCGCAGCAGAATGAGGGCAAGCAGGATCCAGCTGCTGCTGAAGAGGCTCGGGGTACCGAGCGTTATACAGGAGAGGAGATCGAGGAGCTCGTTCAGCGGGCGGGAGGTTTACGACGTGGTGGTGACGGGGCCGATCAGCCTCGAGAGGCTGGGGGGGCTGGTGAGGCCGTCCCATCCCGGAAAACGCTGGGCCATCTCAGTAGGAGGGTCACGTACGACGGCCGAGCGGTTCTATCTGGGTCCGCGGGTGGTCGGTCAGCTCCTGAGAAGGCTGAGGGAGAGGTACGGACTGATGCAGGAGGACATCGGACCGAGCAGCATGGTCTCACAGGTTGAGAACCTAAGGAGAAGGGTCTGTAGGTCGACGCTCTCGGGATGGCTACGCTCCCTCGAGGAAAAGGCAAGACCCGACGACCCAGACCTCTTTGCCTTGCGTCAGCTGATCTACGGAAACTACGTTCTGGACGAGGTCGTGAGCGTAGAGGAAATCGAGCCCTTCGAGGAATACGTCTATGACCTCACCGTCGAGGGGACCCACAAGCTCCTCGTAGCTAACGGGATAATCGCCTCGAACTGCGAGGCGCTCAGAGAGATTAGCGCTGCGCGCGAGGAGGTTCCTGGGAGGAAGGGATACCCTGGCTACATGTACAGTGACTTAGCCTCCATCTATGAGAGGGCTGGTAGGATAAAGGGAAAGAAGGGCACAATAACGCAAATGCCAATACTAACCATGCCCAGCGACGATATCACACACCCTGTACCGGACCTGACGGGTTACATCACTGAAGGACAAATAGTCCTGAGCAGGGACCTGCACAGGAAAGGTATCTATCCACCAATCAACGTTTTAATGAGTCTTTCAAGGCTAATGGGCCCAGGCGTCATAGCTCCTAAGAAGACGAGACCAGACCACGGCGACGTCTCAAACCAGCTCTACGCTTCATACTCCAGAGCTGTACAGCTCAGATCACTGGCAGAGATAGTCGGCAAGTCGAGTCTCTCAGCCCAGGACATAAAACTGATCGAGTTTGGCGACTTATTCGAGAACCGCTTCCTTAGACAAGGAGTCGATGAAAACAGATCTCTCGATGAGTCGCTATCTATTGCTTGGGAGATATTGAGCACCCTACCCGAAGACAGCCTAACGAAGATTAAGCCGGAGTTCATTAAACAGTACTATAAAAAAGCAGGGTGATAGTTGCTCCCACTACTGCGCCGCTTAAGCTACATATGATGTTTACGGTGTGGTTGTCTATCAGCCGGTAGCCCTTGATCAATTTACCCATCCTACCGCAATGCGTGCTAAGTTCTGTAATTTTTCCACATGCTTCGCATCTGTACAAACCCTGTAAAAGCTGACCTATTACGCTGTCTACGGTCGTCCCGACCAGGCTTGCTGATATAACCGCCGGCCCCACTATGTGTGGGGCGAGGGGGTTGGAACCCACCAAAAATAGGTAGGCTGCAACCAATATAACAGCTGAGAATAGAGCACCCATGTATCCTAGGAGGGAAACTCCTCCAGGTGTCCCAGGCTTAACCCTCCTTAACCCTATAATTAGTATCGGGTCTCTCTTCTGGAGTAGGCCTATCTCGGTTGCCATAGTGTCGGCGAAGACTGCTGCTATTGCTCCGATGTAGCCACTTAGAATTATCTCGGAGTGTTGGGGAGCTAAAGTGTACACTACCGCAGCCGCAGCCGCAACAAGACCATTACCTAACACATTCCTCCAACCCCTCAGCCCTTTCCTGGGCTCAGCTGCACCTACTAGGCTCTTCCTATCATAACCAAGCTTTGTGAAGATGCCTGCGACGACGACGAAGACTGTCAGCAGGATTATACCAATTCTACCTACGGTTAGATATACTATTCCTCCAATTGATGCTGCAAGCAATGTGCCATAAAGGTCGAGTATCCTCAACTTATAGGAGAGTATAGAGAGTGTAGAGATGACAATAACTATCTCAAGTGCAAGGATGGAGCTCATTACCCCACCCTAGTTCTACTTAGAAGCGCTTCCGCCCGGCCATATATCTCTTCGACTCGCCATTCCTCCTGAAACCTCCCAGCCAAGTCCCTCACACTCACAACATCCCTCTCGGCCTCGCGCCTCCCAACCAATACGAGGAACCTTGCACCACGCCTCTCAGCCCGTCGTATCGCCTCAGAAGGACTGTAGGCTGCCGGCTCAAACTCTGTCGGCACACCCGCTCTCCTGAACTCGTGGGCTGCTTTGAATGCAAACTCTACAGACTCCTCGGCTAGTGGCACTACGAAGGCTAGTGGAGAGTCGGGCTGTGGCTTAACCATCAACCTGTCCGTCAAATACTGCATAATCCTTGTTAAACCTATTGCGAAGCCCACTCCAGGAACCTCAGGGCCGCCGATCAGCGAGACCAGGCCGTCATAGCGCCCCCCACCACCCAGGGCTATCCCGGCGCCCTCCCCATAAGCCTCAAAAATAAAGCCGGTGTAGTATGAAAGCCCCCTCGCAAAGCCTGGATAATAAATGATCTTAGAGGGCTCGATAACCTGTGACGCCAATTTTATGATCTTTCTCAGGTTTCCAAGCTCCTTAGCCGCCTTCTCAACACCGACAAGCCTGACCGACAACTCATCTACGGTTGCTATCGCCGGGCCTGCTGGATGCGTTGCCACTTCACTGAAAAGCGTACCCCCCTCCCCCTTCTTAGCCAGTTTGCGGACGCTTTCCTCAGCCTCCTCCACCCTCCCCTTATCAAGGAGGGCAAGGATAGTGTCCTGATCCACATCCGAGATACCTGCTGCAGACATGATGGCCCTTTGGACACCCACATGGCCCACCTTGAAGTAATAGTCTTTGATGCCGACTCTCCTCAGAAAGTCGTCAAAAATGACCATGCACTCTGCGTCAGCGGCGGGCTCCTTTGAGCCGAAGATCTCGAAGCCACCGTGATAGAACCTTCGCCTCCTCCCCCACTGGGGCTCATCCAACCTATAACAATCCGCGACGTAGCCCAGCCTGATGGGCTGCGGGCTCCTACTCAGTCTACCGGCTACCAGTCGAGCTATTGGTGCCGTCATCTCTGGTCTGAGGGCGAGCCTGCGGCCGTGCGCATCCTCGAAGACATACATATGGCTGAGAATCTCTTGTCCAGACTTAACGGCGAAGAGCTCGTAATACTCGACAGGCGGAGTCTCCACCTCCTTATATCCATAGAGCCTGAAAAGAAGCCTCACCGTCTCTACGAGACTCCTATGCAGGGGAATCTCTTCCGGGAGGATGTCATCCATTCCACGAGGTGGAGTCAGTGGGACCTTCACCAACCATCCATGCAGAGAAACAAGAACCACCATATAAAAGACCACCCACGAAACCCCTACCACAGAGCGTGTAAAAGACGCAAAACTAACATGCTCTCCCCGCAGATACATAACGTTAAATCCACGGAACTCCAAGCCAGAATATGTGGGCCCGTAGCTCAGGCAGGAAAGAGCGACGGGCTTTTAACCCGGAGGTCGCGGGTTCAAATCCCGCCGGGCCCGATTTAAAAACTATGGATTTTTCAATGTGGTAGGTATGAGGGGATAAGGGGGGAGGGGGCGGGTTTTCGTCTGCGCTTCATCATATTACTGCCGATACTTTTCTTCAAAATCTCACAAATCTCCCACCACACCTTCATTTCTCCTACCTCACCCCATATAACGCCACATCACCTTTATGGAGAAATCGATGAGATACCTCATTATTCCTAGTTATAGATATTCCCACGTAGTCGAGGAACCTCTGGTAATCCTCGGGGCGGATCTACATTACATAAACGTCCTTTCTATCCATATTTGCCTCCTCGAATCTCATCGTTTGCTACCCTTCTTAGACATTAGCATCAGCGGACTCGCCCTTATTCCAAGCTCTGCAAATAGCTGTCTGATATATTCAAGTAATTCGACATTGGTGTTCGCGTAGGCTGGCATCAACCCTATTCCGTCACCGTCCAAGAAGCCCCCGAGGAATCCCAGTCTAGCCTCGGGGTCGGAGTCCATGTATTTCCGCCACTCGCCACTATCTAGTAGATAATATAGCTCGGTTGATGTTGCGTTCACTATGTAACGGCCGTCCCTGAATATTATCGATGGTCTTAACCCTATCCTCCTTAGAGCCTCAGCAAATGCCTCCGCAAACTCTCGATCCCTGACACGCAACATAAGGTCTGAATTGCTTAAGTGAAATTGTAGTTTGTGAAGCATTGCGTATGCCCTTGAAGAAGACGGTCATTTGCTGTAGGCTGCGATGCTGAACTCCTCTATGTTGCACAGCTTGTTATGGGGTAGAATATCAGTTTTAGAGTTAAAGCTTATATTTGGATCAACCTTTCTCTAACCATGTGAGTGGCCGTTATATTTTCGGTTCTAGGGAGTGGGTTCAGGCGTTTGTTGACATTCTGAACAGTGATAAAGAGTATGAGTCGGCTGCCCGGGGTTGGGAGGATCCTATTATCCTTGCGATAACTAGCCTGCCGCCACCGGTTAAAGAGCATTTTAAGACGGAGCAGGTAGCCGTTTGGCTTGACCTCTATCACGGGAAGTGTCGCGGTTTTGAGATATTGTCGAAGGCGGATGAGAAGGAGGCTCCCATAGTGATAATGGGCTCCTATGATGTCATGAAAAAAGTGGCACTAGGTAGGCTCAGCCCCACAGTGGCGGTAATGACGGGGCAGCTGAAGGTTAAGGGTAATGTCGCCAAGCTTCTCTCTAATGCGGCGGCCTCCTCCGCGTTCGTCAACGCTATCAAGAAAGTGCCCACCGAGTTTCTTGCTTGAGGTGTCTCTATGCGGGCTGTTAAGTGGTATGGCCCCTTTGACCTGAGGGTTGAGGAGGCGCCGGAGCCAACCATTAGGCTTAATGAAGACGCATTAGTGAGGCCTACGGCGGCAGCTATCTGCGGAACCGACCTGCACGTCTACACTGGAGCGCTGACAGTTGTGCCGGGAGGGGTTTTAGGGCATGAGTTTATGGGTGTGGTGGAGAAGGTTGGTAAAGACGTTAAGCGCTTCAGGGAGGGTGAGAGGGTAATAGTATCCGCTTGGATTGCTGATGGGAGTTGCTGGTTTTGTCGAAGACAGTTACATACCCAGTGTGAAAATACGAATATTTTCGGCATGGGCCCTGCCTATGGTGAGAGTCTAGACGGTGCTTTCGCAGATCTTGTCAGGGTTCCATACGCCGACACCGTGATGATTAAGGCTCCGGAAGGCGTTCCGGACGAGAAGCTAGTTATGGTGAGTGATGCCCTTCCGACAGGACACGACGCAATTATTAACGCTGGTATGGAGCCGGGCGACATAGTAGCTATTTTGGGATGCGGCCCTATCGGATTGTTAAGCGGCATGTGTGCGGCCACCTACGGGGCCTCTCACGTGATAGCTATCGACATGGTAAGAGAGAGGTTAGAGATGGCTAGGTCTCTCGGCTTCACTACTATTAACGCATCAGAGGTAGACCCCGCCGAAGAGGTTCGGAATATGACTGATGGGCGAGGAGCTGATATCGTTGTAGAGGCCGTAGGAAAGACGGTAGAACCGCTACGCACGGCCATCGACATGGTGAGGAAGAAAGGCACTGTCTCGGTTGTAGGATTTCATCTCCAAGAATACAATATTCCGGTTGGTGGACTGTGGCTGACCGAGAAGAGAGTTATCTTCTCCATCGGCAACCCAATAAGGAGCGGAGAGAGACTAACGAGACTTATAGCCAGTGGAAAGATTGATCCAAGCAGAATAATATCACATAGGGTCGACTTGGAGAAGGTTCCTATGGGATTTGAACTTTTTGAGAAAAAGAAGGCCTTAAAGGTGCTCGTGAAGTATTAGAGTGGCGCCTGTGCCTCGGTCTCTATCTCTTCTTCTTTATACTCCCTCTCCGGCGGCTCGCAGCCCTCCAGCCAGATGGCGGCAAGCGTCTCAAGGTCCGGCGGAGTGAGGTTGGCCTCACTATTAACCCTGACATCCACGACGGCGGGCTTCCCTGCAGTTGCGGCTTCCTCAAGCGCCTCTCTCAGCTCATCTGCGCTCTCGACACGTATGCCCATGCAACCCATGGCCTCGGCGATAAGGTCGTGTCGCACGTCTGTAAAGTCTACACCGATGTATCTGGAGCCGAAGTATAGTTTCTGCGCACCCTTTATCATGCCCCATTGGGCATCGTTGAAGACTATTGCTACTATCTCTGCTTTGAGCCTCGCCGCCGTCTCGAGCTCCTGCACATTGAGCATGAAAGCGCCGTCACCGGTTAAGAGATAGACAGGTCTCTCCGGCCTAGCGATTTTTGCTGCTATCGCGTATGGGAGGCCTGAGCCGAGATGGCCCGAGTCGGCCGCCCATAGGAAGGTGTTGGGCTCGTAGATCCTGTTTAGATAGTGTGCCCAGACTGCTGTGTTTCCTCCGTCTACTACACTGACCGCGTCGCGTGGAAAGAATCTCCTAGCTTCGTAGACAACTCTAAGCGGATGTATAGGATGGGAACTCGTAAGCGCTATCTCAAGGAATCCCCTCTCCCACTCCTCGGTCAGCCTCCTAAACTGCGACAGGTCTCTCACAGGCTCGACGCGCATACTCCGAAGCTCCCCAATCAGCTGACGCAGAACAGCTTTAGCGTCTCCGACGAGAGCGAGATCAACAGGCCTGTTCAAGCCTATCATCTCGGGGTCAATGTCTATCTGTATCCACCTCTGTACCCCAACCTCCCCCCAGGGGGGAGAGCGCCCCCACATATCGGTGTCCCCCAGCTTACCTCCCACATGCAACACGACGTCTGCCATCGACTGTGCAGCAAGCGCTCCCGGACTACCGGGTATTAGGCAATATTCCGAGTCCTCTGGAACCGCACCCCTACCCGCGAGACTCGTCACTACAGGAGCCTTCAAGAGCTCAGCAAGAGCTTTTAGCTCTTCAGACGCCATACCCCTGAGAACACCAGCGCCGGCATGTATCAGTGGAAGCTTGGCGTGGGCTAGCATCATGGCGGCCTCTTTAACGAGAGTGGTATCGGCCTGTACAGGGTGGGTGGGCCTATACATGTGGGGTGGGTGGATGCTCTTCTCCGGCTCAATCTCTATCTCGCCAAACACGACATCAGATGGGATGTCTAGGTGGACTGGCCCTGGCCTTCCAGTTAGCGCAACTCTAAAAGCCCTCTGAACCAGTTCGGGAATCCTCGATATGTGGTTTATCACGGCGCTCCACTTAGTGATTGGCCTGAACAGCTCGTGCTGGTCAAGCGATTGCATACTTCCGTGCTCGGGGTAAATTCTGAAGCTTTGGTTTTGGGCGGTTATTATGACCATCGGTATACTGTCGGCAAAAGCGGCATAGACACCGGGGACCAGGTCCGCCGCCCCTGGACCGACAGTCCCGGTGCAGACGGCAACTTTCCCAGTGATTCGGTAATAGGCATCTGCCATGTGCGCGGCCGCCTGCTCATGCCGCGTCATCACAAACTTCATACCGCGCTTGGAGCCTATCCTGTAGATTGCATCGTAGAAGGGAATGCACCTGTCTCCAGGAATCCCGAAAACATACACCACACCTTCCTTCAAGAGGCACTCGACCAGTATCTCCCCGCCTGAAAACCTTGCCAAGAAACCCACCAACTACTATTTATTATTTAACTGGTATATTAATAATGTCCCATTAAAGATTTATAAAAATTGTAAGTAATTTAGACCCGGTGATTATCCCGTGACAATTGGCTCAGCCCTTGTTCTAGGGGGTGCTGGTGATATGGGGAGTGGGGTGGTGGAGGAGTTAGTGAAGCTGGGGGTTCAGGTCGATATTGGTGATATCAACACGGCAAAAGCCCAGAGTATAGCTAATTCGCTCAGGGATATTGGGGAGGTTGGGGTGGTCAGGGTTGATGCGTCATCTCGGGATAAGTTGGCCAATATTGTTAAGGGGTATGACGTGGTAGTCAATGCTATAGGCCCCTTCTATAAGCATGGCTTTGCGATTGCGGAGACGCTAATTGTTGCTGGCAAGAGCGGGATAGACCTGTGTGACGACCACGACGCGGCTGAGCAGATCTTGGGGCTTTCCGCCCAGGCCATGAAGAACGGGGTCACATACATAACTGGACTTGGATGGACGCCGGGTCTATCCAACATACTGGCCAAGATGGGTGTTGAGGAGCTTGGAGGTGAGGCCGACTCTGTCGATATAGGATGGTTCGGCTCAGCCGCGGACTCAAGAGGGCTGGCCGTAATTATGCATCTTTTCCACGCCATGACAGGCGAAGTGCCCATGTTTCTCGACGGGAGTATAACGATGGTTAGGGCGGGCTCTTCAAGGGTGACATTTGAGTTTCCGGTTGTTGGTAAGCTGAAACTATACTACGTTGGGCATCCAGAGCCATTAACAATATCCCGCAACCTAAGGGTCTTGAAGCGGGTGACTATTCGCGGCTGTCTTATACCGGAGTGGCAGACCGATCTTGCGAAGCTGTTTGTCAGACTAGGATTGACGTCTACCAGGTGGAGGGTCGAGAAGCTCTCCAAGTTTATCAACAAAATAGAAGACTTGTTCAGGACTGGTGGGGTGGCTTTGAGCGGAGTGAAAGTAGTTATCGAAAGGGGTGAGAAGAGGGTCAGCTACGCATCGGTAAACAGGATGCGAAAACTCACCACAGCTCCAGCCGCACTGGGCGCACACCTAATCCTACAAGACCAGATAGTGGAGAGGGGCGTATTCCCTCCCGAAGCCATCATAGAGACCCGCCTCTTCCTCGAAAAGCTTGAGACCATGGGGGTCACGGTTACGATGGGATAGTGTCCAAGCCTTCCATAATCTAAGGTTTATATCGGTTGGCAATATATGGGTCTGTTGGCACAGATAGTAGCCGTGCCGGAGTTGTGGCTCGGTTTGGATATTATTGTGTGTGTGAAGTACGTCCCCGATGTATCCTCTGCGGAGCTGAAGGTTGATAGCAGTGGGAGGGAGATAGAGAGACGAGGCCTGAGTTATGACATAAATGAGTGGGATGACTATGCATTGGAGGTCGCACTCGTGTTGAGGGAGAAGCATGGTGGGAGTGTGACCGCGGTTTCTATCGGCGGCGAAGAGGCTGACAGAGTCTTGAGGAGGTGCCTTGCCAAGGGGGCCGACAAGGCCATCAGAATAGGAGACCCTAGAGTTAACCTATACGACCCCTTCACGGTCGCTAAAGTCCTCTCGGCGGCCGCAAAAAAGACGTCATTCGACCTGATACTCACAGGTGTTCAGGCAAACGACGATGGCTACGCCATAACGGGGCCAGCCATAGCCCAATACCTTAACCTCCCACACGCCACCCTCGCAAAGAAGATTGAGATAGTTGATGGCCGTGCTGTCGTCCATAGGGAGTTGGAAGGAGGTGTTGAAGAGGTCGTAGAGCTTGACTTGCCGGCGGTGATAACGGTCCAGACAGGTATTGTTGAGCTGAGATATGTCTCGGTGCTCGGGATTAGGATGGCAATGAGGAGGGAGATCAAGGTCATGTCTCTCGACGATCTCGGCCTGAGTTTGGAGGAGGTTGGTGAGCCTTGGATACGTGTCGAGGGGCTATATGCTCCGCGGGTTGAGAGACGTATCGAGTTTGTTGGCGGAAGCCCGGAGGAGGTGGCTTCGAAGATAATCGAGCTTTTAAGGGCGAGGGGGTTGTTGTAGTTGAGCGAGATTATAGTTCTGGCGGAGCAGAGAGGTGGAGAGGCCCGCGAGATAACGTTCGAGGCGCTCGCAGCGGGGAGAAAGCTTGCCGAGAAGACGGGCTTGAAAGTTGCTGCACTAGTCCTAGGCTCCGAGGTTGAAAAGCTTGCAGAGCAACTATCTGAATATTGCGACACTGTATTACTGACAGAGGATGAGAGGCTCTCACAATATCACTCTGAGAATTATCAACTGGTAGTATCCCACATTCTCAGGGAGAGGCGGCCTAGGGTCTTGGTAGTGGGGCACACCTCGCTGGGAATGGACCTCGCTCCCAGACTCGCTGTAGAGTTGGGATTCCCGTTGATCACAGACTGCATCGACGTAGAGTTCGCGAATGGACGTCTCTACGCCACACGCCAGATGTATGGAGGGAAGCTCAACGCTAGGGTCAGTGCTAGAGTGGCGGAGGGCTATATCTTGACTGTGAGGGCAGGTGCATTTCGTCCGAGCAAGACAGCAAGAAGGGGCGTTGTCGTGAAGATGGCTCCGCCGGAGCTGGGCGGCAAGGCGAGAGTAAGGGTTAGGGGCTTAGTTGTTCCTGCCGAGTCTGGAGTGTCTATAGAGTCTGCAGATATCATAGTTGCTATAGGGCGCGGAATAGGTGAAAAGACAAACATTCCACTCGCAGAGGAGCTGGCTAGGCTACTGGGTGGCGTAGTTGCGTGTTCAAGGCCAATAGTGGATAAGGGTTGGCTCCCACCTGACAGACAGGTCGGCTCATCAGGCAAGACGGTCAAACCAAGGCTCTATATCGCTCTCGGCATCAGCGGGGCATTCCAGCACATTATGGGTATGATGAACTCCCAGTTGATAATTGCAGTAAACAAGGACCCTAATGCACCAATATTCAACGTAGCCCACTACGGCGTGGTTGACGACCTCTTCAAGATAGTCCCAGCCCTAATAAAGAAAATTAAAGAAGCAAAAGGAGTGAAATAATGGGCTGCTTAACTGCTCAATACTGGTAAAATCCTCTACCTGTTTTCTTTCCTAGCCACCTATTGGTGAGATATTCCTTCAGAAGGGGGCACGGTGAATACATCTCCATCCCAAATCTCTTGTAGAGCTCCTCCAATTTCTGAATTACTATGTCTATTCCCTTTTTGTCTGCGTATTCACACGGCCCCATAGGCCACGCCGTCCCCAGCTTCATTCCTGTGTCGATGCTTTCAGGGTCAGCTACATCTTCCTGGATTAGCCACGCCGCCTCATTAACAGCAACCGCCCAAGACCTCTCCACATCATACTCGTCGGAGAGCTCGAAGCGGATGCGAGGCCTGCCCTTCGACCAGTCATAAAATCCTCCGCCTGCCTTCTGGCCTAGCTTCCCTTGCTTGACGAGTGGTTCAATAACTTCTGAGCAGGGCTTAAACCTTTCACCATACGCCTGGTAAAGTACATTTCCGACCTCGTATGCAATGTCCAGTCCGACGAAGTCGCAAAGCTCAAACCAGCCCATCGGGAAACCTCCAGTATACTTGATAGACGCGTCTATCCCCTCCATACTCGCTTCACCCCTATGGTAGGCCCAGAAAGCCTCATTAAAGACCTGGCCTAGGACCCGGTTAACAATAAACCCGCGTGCATCCTTCTTGCAGAGGATGGGCGTCTTGCCCAGAGCCTTACTTAGGGCGATTATCTTATCGATGGTTTCTTGGCTAGTCTTGTCGCCCTTAACCACCTCGATGAGGTTCATGAGCTGGGGCGGGTTAAACCAGTGCATTCCGGCGACTTTGTCGGGCCTACTAGTAGCCTCGCCCATCTCGCTTATGCTGAGGGTGGAGGTGTTGGATACTAGTATCGCGTGAGGGGGGGCAATCTTGTCTACTGTACTGAATATCTTCTTCTTCAAATCCATCTTCTCGGGAACAGCCTCTATGACGAGGTCAACGTTACCAACACCCGCCTCATAGGAGATGGTTGGCTTTATCCTTGATAGTGCGGCATCGGCATCCTCCCTCCTAATCCTCTTCTTCTCTACAAACTTCCCTAAGCTCCATTCAATATTCTGCATCGCCTTCCTCAAAATATCCTCACTAATGTCAAGCAGATTCACCTCATACCCCCTCATAGCAAAGACTTGAGCTATGCCGTGCCCCATCATCCCAGCGCCAATAACAGCCACTTTCCTAACCTCATCCAACAATAACGCCCACCGCGATAATGATAAACGCGTACAGATATATACGTCTTAGTCCCACTGTTCTGCTACTCCCTTGTTGTTAACGGCTTAAAGACGTAAGCTATCCTTCCGTCTGGTAGCTGTTTTGGGACCATTTTCAATTCCATGCCAATCTTGATGTCCTTTCTCTTGACGTCTGTTAGCCATGCGAGCACCTTTACACCCTCCTTGAGCTCGGCTATACCGACCGTGTAGGGCTGTTCTTCCTGGAAGCTCTTGGGCCTGACTATAACGTGAGTATAGGTGACGAGCCTTCCCTCCCCGCTCAGCTCGACCCATTCCATATCAGAGGAGTAGCATTGGCTGCAATCTGCAGCTGGGGGGAAGTGGAGTTTTCCACAGTTCCTACATCTCGTCGCCAGGATCTTACCCTCCTTCAAACCCTCCCAGAACCGTACGGTTTTGCTGATGGGAATATTGTATGTTATCTCGAGCTTACGCGATTTTATTACTGGCAGTCCAGACATGCTCTACTCTCACCTCTTAAGGACGGTCACGTAGCAGTAGTGGCCAGTCCCGCCTACGTTGTGTGTCAGTGCTATGTAGTTCTTCATAGGTGCTTGGCGCGCAGACGGTTTAACCTCTTCCCTTAGCTGCTTGGTCTGCTCAACTATCATAGAGACCCCCGTAGCACCTATTGGATGCCCCTTCGCCTTCAACCCGCCATCCACGTTAACAGGAATCCTGCCGCCTATCTCGGTCTCCCCGTCCCTAATCATCTTGACTCCTTCGCCTCTTCTGCAGAATCCCAAGTCCTCATACGCTAAGAGCTCAGCTATTGTGAAACAGTCGTGAACGTTGGCTGAGTCTATCTGGTCAGGCCTGACACCAGCTATCCTATACGCCATTTGAGAAGCCTTCACTGCAGCGTCCAAGCCTAAAAAGTCACTCCTCTGGGAGAGGGTGCTTGACCCTGAGGAATATCCTACACCTGCTATCCATACTGGTGTGTCAACCCTGAGTTCCCTTACTTTCTCCTCTGAAGCGAGTACAAGGGCGGCACTCCCATCGGTGATTGGGGAGCAGTCATAGAGCTTTAGCGGCCAAGAAATCATATAGGACGACAAGACATCCTCGACGCTGATTTCCTTCTGTAAGTGTGCAAGCGGATTTAGGGCAGCATACTTGTGATTCTTGACAGCAACTAGCGCTAGGTCCTCCTCTGTTGCGCCATACCTATTCATATAGGCTGTAGCGTACAGCGCATAGTAGCTTGGGAAGGTCATGCCGAAGTATTCAAACTCCCATAGATACGATCCCGCGCGCCCTATCAACTCGACAGCCAGGGATGTATCCACCTCCCTCATCTTCTCAACCCCAACAACCAGTGCTAAATCAACAGCCCCGCTGGCTATTGCTGTGTATGCGGAGTATACGGCCGCACTACCAGTTGCACATGCCGCCTCAACCCTGACAAGACCTGCGCCTGTCAGTCCACAATACTCGGCAATAGCGACGGCCGGTAGGGGCTCTTCATACCATACCCCGATAGAGCCGACAGTAACATAGGGTATGTCTTTGGGAGTTAGTCCCGCATCCTCGAGAGCGGGCTTAACTGACTCGAATGCAAGTTCTTTAACATTGACATCCTGTCTATCACCAAACCTGCTGTGCCCCACCCCAATAACTGCGACGCGCCTCATGCCCCTGACCCGCCGTCTAGTCGCCTTTAAACTCTGGCTTGGACCTCGACATGAAGGCCTCAATCCCCCTCTTCACATCGTTAGTAGAGAATAACAGGGCCATCAGCGCTGACTCCAGCCTCAGCCCTACTTCTAGTGGAACCTGGCTGCCGAAGTTGAGGGCATATTTGGCATACCTCAATGCGATGGGCGGCCCCTCTGACAGCTTTTTTGCAAGGGACATTGTCTCCTCCCTGAGGTTTTCGAAAGGCACCACCTTGTCTACTAACCCTATTCTGAGAGCCTCTTCAGCCTTTATCCTCTCGCCAAGAAACACTAGCCTCTTGGCATTTCTCAGCCCCACGAGCCTTACCAGCTTCTGAGTCCCACCCCAGCCCGGTATTATCCCGAGATTAATCTCTGGAGAGCCCAACTCGGCATGCTCTGATGCTATCCTGAAGTCGCAAGAGATTGCCAGCTCAAGCCCTCCTCCTAGGGCGTATCCGTTAATAGCCGCTATGACTGGCTTGGACATCTCCTCTATAGTCGAAAAGACCTTCTGTCCCTTGCGGGACAACTCCTCGGCAAGTGTGGGAGTAGTCTTCGGAAAGGCAGTTATGTCAGCACCCGCACTGAAGGCCCTGTCACCTTCCCCCGTAATGACCACACACCTAACTCCTGGGTCATCCTCAACTGTGTTTAAGGCGTCAAGTAGCTCTAGGATCATGTCCTCATTAAACGCGTTCAATCTGTGCGGCCTGTTCAGTACTATCCAGGCCACACGATCCTCTCGCTCAAGTTTGATAGTCTCGTAAGAAGGCCGAGACAAGCTTCACCACACACCTAGTATTTCTGTAACAGGTATTTCAATATTGTGAGCTTCTGTATCTCGGAGGTCCCCTCATATATCTCTGTTATCTTTGCATCCCTGAAATACTTCTCCACCCTGTATTCGCCCATGTACCCGTAGCCTCCGAGCGTCTGGATCGCAGCGTCAGTAGCCTCTACAGCAACCCTACTGGCGTAGAGCTTTGCCATCGATGTCAGCATGGGGTCCATCTGTCCTTTATCAATCAGTGAGGCAGCCTTGTATGTGAGGAGTCTCGCTGCCTCTATTTTGGTCGCAATCTCGGCAAGCCTGCACCCAATCTCTTCGAACTGTATTATAGGTTGGCCGAAAGCCTCCCTAGTCTTGGCATATCTAAGCGCTATCTCGAAGGCGCCTTGAGCCGTACCCACAGCTTGCGCTGCGACAATGGTCCTGCTTCTGTCGAAAAACTCTAGGGAGTGATAAAATCCGCGGTTGAGCTGACCTACAATGTTTGCATCAGAGACCTTTACGTCCCTGAGTGAGACCTCCCCTGTGGCGGTACACCTTATGCCAAGTTTATTCTTCTGTTTCGTCACCTCTAGGCCCGGAACTCCCTTGTCGACTACGAAGAGAGTTTGTCCACGATAAGTCGGCCGGACACGGGTATCTGTCTGGCAAAGAACTATGATAAAATCCGCTATAGGAGCATTTGTTATGAAGGTCTTGGTTCCGTTTATCCTCCATTCGTCACCGTATTTGATAGCGGTCGTGTCCATCTTGGTGAGGTCGCTGCCCCTTCCCGGCTCTGTAAAGGCCGCGGCCGATATATACTCTCCGCGCGCGACCCTTGGGATGTACTTCTCCTTCTGCTCCTCCGTGCCATACGCAAGTATGAGCTCGCTTCCAAAAGACCCGATCATTGTTGCGAGGCCTAGAGAAGAGTCAGCCCTACACATTTCCTCGACTACAAGACATGCCTCGAGATATCCGTAGCCCTGCCCGCCATACTGCTCGGGGATTGCGATGCCAACGAACCCTAGGCTTGCAGCCTTCCTATACAGCTCCATGGGGAACTCCTCTTTCTGGTCCAGCTCTAACGCGAGCTCGGGCTTAAACTCCTTCTCGCAAAATTCTCTTACGGCTCTCTTAATCTCTAACTGCTCCTCACTAAGACTAAAATCCATATGGGCTCAATATAATATATTGTGTTTAGAATTATATAAGCGTTCAATGCACACTGCCCGGAATTCAGGAATTCATCAGTGTTGAGATTTTCTTCTAACTTTCCGGCACTCTATGAGCCGAGTAAAAAGTTTTTATATAAAGGAAAATATATAGGGGAATGTATGGAGGAAAGGAGTAGCTTTATGGATAGGCCCTGGTTTAAGTTTTGGCCTGAAGGTGTTCCGAAGACCCTTGAGTATCCGAATGTTCCATTGCACACCTTCCTAGAGAGGAGTGCGAAAGAATTTCCGGCGAAGACCTGCATCGTCTTCTTTGGGAAGAGGATCTCATATGGCGAGTTAAACAACCTTGTAGATCGTTTCGCAACCGCTCTACACCGACTAGGAATTGGGAAGGGGGATGTAGTCGCCCTCTACCTTCCAAACATGCCCCAGTTCGTGATTGCTTACTATGCCGTTCTGAAGCTAGGGGGTATTGTGTCTGGGGTTAGCCCTCTGGTCGTTGAGAGAGAGCTTGAGTTCCAGTTAGCAGATTCGGAAGCAAAGGCCATCGTCCTGCTCGACGCCCTCTATCCGAGGTTTGAAAAGGTTTGGGAGAAAACCCAGATCAAGTTTGCTGTGGTAACGCGGCTGGGAGAGTATATGCCTAGGATCAAAGCGGTGCTGGGAACCCTGCTAAAGAAGATACCCACGGCTAAGATACCGCCGGGACCGAATATTTACTTCTTCAAAGAGCTGGTTGAAAGGACTTCAGCGGAACCGCCTGCAGTAGAAATTAATCCCAAGGAGGACCTCGCGGTGCTACAATACACCGGCGGTACAACAGGTTTGCCGAAGGGCGCCATGCTGACACACGAGAACCTAGTCGCCAATGCGGTTGGATGCGCAGCCTGGCTTAGGGCTGAAAAGGGTGTTGATGTGGGGCTCGCCGTCCTGCCCTTCTTCCACATTTACGGCATGACTGTTAGCATGAATTTCACAATCTATGCTGGGGGGACAATGGTTGTGTTGCCAAGGTTCGATGTCCTCGAGGTGTTAAAGTCGATACAAAAGTATAAAGTCACACTATTTCCAGGCGTCCCCACACTATATGCTATGATAGTCAACCACCCCCAAGTCTCAAAATACAATCTAAGATCGGTGAAGTTCTGCATCTCAGGTGCAGCTCCACTCCCACCCGAGGTCCAGAAAAGATTCATGGAGCTGACGGGTGCTGTGTTGGTGGAGGGGTACGGTTTAACCGAGGCGGCGCCAGTAACACATTGTAACCCACTAGATCCCACGATGAAGACTGTCAAGGTTGGGTCAATAGGGATACCCTGGCCCAGTACAGATGCTAAGATAGTGGACGCTGAGACGGGAACGCGGGAACTACCGGTCGGGGAGATCGGGGAGCTAGTGGTGAAGGGGCCACAGGTCATGAAGGGGTACTGGAAGAGGCCGGAGGAAACAAGTATGGTTCTGCGTGACGGGTGGCTCTACACCGGTGACCTCGCCAAGATGGATGAGGATGGCTACTTCTATATAACCGACCGGAAGAAAGACCTGATCAAGTATAAGGGATACAGCGTTTACCCGCGTGAGCTGGAGGACATACTATATGAGCATCCCGCCGTAAAGCTTGCTGCAGTGGTGGGAAAGCCGGACTCTGTGGCTGGGGAGATCCCTAAGGCTTTTGTCGTCTTGAGAGAGGGTGCTACGGCAACCGAGGAGGAGATTATGAAGTTTGTGAATGAACGTGTCGCGCCGTATAAGGCGATAAGGGAGGTTGAGTTTAGAAAAGAGCTACCGACAACTATGGTCGGTAAGGTTCTGAGGAGGGTGCTTAGGGATGAGGAGAAAGCCCGCTTAACTGGCGGAACTGGCGGCAGCTAATCATTATCCCGAACATTTAGCAGATACGTGGAACCAACTCTCCGCTAGGTGGCTCAAGTATTCTTGCACCTCCAATCAAGGTTTTAAGGACAACCAACCCGACGCTAGAGGCTCTCTCCCTAGCCTCTCCTATTATACGCGCCTCCCTATACCCCAGCTCATGCATTCGGCATAGCACCTCCTCCGCCTTATCAGGGGACACAGCTAGTAGTGTTGTGCCTTCAGAGGCTATGTTCAAAGGGTCTACCCCCATCATCTCGCAGAGGTTTACTACTGGTTCTCTTATTGGTAACTCTGACTCATACAATACAATCATTGTCTGGGAGCCCCTAGCCCAGTCGTTCAATGCCATGGCGACTCCACCTCGAGTAGGATCCCTAGCAGCGTGAATATCTCCAGCATAGCCCTCGATTAGGGGTAGCATTAGCTTGGTTAGGGGCGATACATCGCTCTTAAACTCATCGGACTTTATTCCCTGTTGGGCAGCCAGAATCGCCGCTCCATGTTCACCAATATACCCTGATATAATTATCTTGTCGCCGGGTCTGATGTTTTTATCTACTATTATCCTCGACGCGACACCTATGCCTGCAGTAGTTATTAAAATAGAGTCTAGCTGCCCTCTCGGCATTACCTTAATGTCTCCGCCCACCAGACATATCTTTTCCTCCCGCAAAACACTGATCATAGAATCAACTATCCTTGAGAGATCATCTATGTTCGTCCCCTCCTCAATAACTATTGCGTCGAGAACGGCGACTGGCCTTCCTCCTAGCATGAGGATGTCGTTTATCGTCCCAGCCGCTGCCAGCTTCCCTAGGTCTCCTCCCGGGAAAAAGATGGGGCTTACAGTGTAGGCGTCAATTGTTGTGACAATATAGCCCTCCCCTATTGGAATTGCAGCCGAGTCGTCCGGGAAGTCTAAGCCTAGGCCTCCCCTAAGACTCTTCATCCATTCGGGCAGCCTGTTAAGTATCAGCCTCGTTAGTAGCTGGGAGGTTTCTATCCCTCCAGAGCCATGTGCGAGGGAAATCTTGCTCAAAGTGTTTTCACTTTTGTCTCGAGAGGTTTTCCTCGAGTTTCTCGAGTCTCATCTTTATACTCTCCAAGTATTCAGCAGCCCTACTCTCAATTTGGGCCAACTGTTTAGCGGCCTCCTCGACATACCGGAAGACCTCCATAAATTCTTCATCGCTGAGCCGCGAAACTATAGTCCCTGCGTGAACCACCACATAGTCTCCTTCTCTAATCTCCTCCACTCCCACTAGAGCGTCTTTAGTCAGTCCGCCTCCGAAGTCTACGACTGCTAACTCTTCCTCAACTCTTACCACCTTACCATAAACCCCTAAACACAAGTCACACCACCTCTGCAAGAGCCTCCCGGCCACCCATCCTAGCCCAGATCGAACATGCCCCCTCAACAGACACCATACAAGGCCCATATGGAGTGCCTGGCGTACATCTCTTCATAAAGAGCCTGCAGTCGGTGGGCTTAGCCGCCCCCAGTATCACCTGCCCACACATACAGCCTGGGAGTAGGTCGTGTCGCCACTCTTCCCTACTCGGCTCCTTGACGCCGTATACTTTGAATGCATCGTACCGGCTGAGGTTTTCGTAAAGGGCATACCCGCTCTTCGGGATGAACCCTATTCCCCGCCAAGCAGCGTCTACTGTCTCGAAGACTTCAGAGAGTAGTCTCTTGGCATGTCTATTCCCCTCCATCGTCACCGTTCGAGAATATTCTATAATGAGCTTAGGCTCACCCTCCACTAACTGTTTAAGGATTAGAGTGATGGCTATCAGCACATCGAGTGGCTCGAACCCAGAGACCACGGTGGGTATGCCGAACTCCTCGGGGAGGAACTTCCAGACGCCTGCGCCGGTTATTGTGGATACGTGGCCGGGGGCTATAACGCCCGAAACAGCCCCCACCCTCTCCACTGCGAACCTCGCCGCAGGCGGTGTCAGCCTCCCAGCCACGATAAGTGTTAGATTATGGGGGATAAGCCTGTTAGCGATTGCCGAGGCGTATGCAGGGCATGTTGTCTCGAAGCCAACCGCTAAAAAGACCGAGGACTTATCGCCTCTAGCCGCATCTCTTACAGCGTCTAAGAAGCTATACACAACCCGTACATCAGCACCCATCATCCGGGCATCTGAGAGGCTCCTACACCCCTCCACCTCCTTTACAGCCGGGAGCTTATACGCGTCACCATAAGTGTAGAGGGTTAAACCCTCCAAAGCAAGCTTGACAGCCGTCTCCACGTAAAATGACGGCGTGATGCAGACAGGGCATCCGGGTCCCGCTACAAGGTTAACGCCAGGAGGTAGTACACTTCTAATCCCGTAGTGGGTTGTCGTGTATTCGTGGGTACCACAAAAATTCATTATCTTAACCTCTTCAAAACCTTTTTTAGTGCGCAATATCTCCCAATACTCTTTGATTATCTTGATTATCTGAGATGCCAGTGCTTTGTCTCTAAACATCTTCTTAGTGAGGTATCTTAAGTCGCCTTGCTGCCCCACAAATATAACATCATCTCAAAGATTTAATAAGGTTATCATCCTTATATATCGCAACACCCGCACGATATGAGTAGACATTCTCAGGGCCAGATTTGTCGGTGGATCTCTTGAAGGCTGTGAGGCTGAGGCTCTCAGGAATTGTGCAGGGCGTCGCCTTCAGACCATTTGTTTTTAGAGTTGCTAGGCTGGCAGGTGTAACCGGCTACGTTAAGAACGTGGGCGGGAGCGGTGTCGAGATTCATGTAGAAGGGGAACCTGGGAGGGTTGAGGAGTTTATCAAACTGCTGTGGGAGTTGAAGCCAGAGAAGGCGCGAATAGACGAGTACTCGATAACACAGACTACCCCTAAGGGTTACCCAGACTTTAAGATCGAGCAAAGCGACCCCTCAGCTCACTTCAGATCAATTATTCCACCGGACTTCTCAATATGTAGGGACTGTCTATATGAAATACTATCAGAGACGAGGTGGCACCTATACCCGTTCAACTCTTGCGCATTCTGTGGACCGCGCTACTCCATGATATACAGCGTTCCATATGACAGGGAAAACACATCGATGAGGGACTTCCCCTTATGCCAGAGCTGTCTCAGAGAATACTCTAACCCCGAGGATGAGAGAAGGTTTCATGCTCAGGGGATCAGCTGCCCAGTCTGTGGTCCCAGTGTCCGTCTCCTTAGCAGTGGGGGTGAAGTCTTAGCCGACGGTGTACGTGCTATTGAAGAGGCTGCAAGACTGATTGACTCTCGGCATATTGTGGCAGTAAAGGGGTTGGGCGGTTATCATATTGCGGCCTTGGCTACTGATGACGACGTTCTGGCTGAGCTTCGGTCTAGGAAGAGAAGGCCTACCAAGCCCTTCGCCGTCATGTGCTTGGACATATATACCGTGTCGCGTCTCGTAGAGCTTAGACCTGAGGCGGTGAGAATACTTGACTCACCTGAGAAGCCTATATTGCTTTTGCCTATGCTTGATGACGCGCCCATATCCCGCCTCGTCGCACCCAACCTGAGGAAGCTAGGTGTATTCCTCCCCTACACCGGCCTACACTACCTTCTCCTATCTTGGATACGGGATAAATACGCAATAATGACGAGTGGTAACCCTCACAACGAGCCTATGTGCACTAGCGATGAAGATTCCTTTGACAGGCTGCGCGGAATAGTCGACTATTTCCTCACACACAATAGAGTGATTGTGAATCGAGTTGATGACAGCGTGGCCCGCTTCACGGCAGATAGGTTGACACTCCTAAGGAGGGGCAGGGGGTACGCGCCCAGGTGGATCCAGCTCCCATTCCACACTTCGAGGAAGGTTGTTGCGTTTGGTGCTATGCTGCAGAGCGCGGGCGCAGTGGCATTTGATGATAAGATTGTCCTGACACAGTTTATAGGTGACGTAGATGAATATGGGTCCTTCCTAGACTTGGAGAAATATTTGGGACTACTAATAAAAACGTACCAGATACCTCTTGGGTCCTCAGTCATGGTGGCCGACTTACACCCTCTCTACCCCTCCACGCTTCTCGCCGAAGAATGGTCTAGAAAGTATGGTGCCGAGCTTCTTAAGATTCAGCACCACTGGGCTCACATAGCAGCCGTCATGGCGGAGCACGGTATCTGTGAAGAAGAGGTGGTGGGAATTGCGGTTGATGGTGTTGGGCTTGGGTCCGATGGGTCAGCCTGGGGTGGAGAGGTTCTTCTAGCTAGTCTGAACGGATTCAAGAGGGTGGGATGCCTCAAACCCCAGAAAATGCCGGGAGGAGACCTAGCGGTAGAATATCCTGCAAGAATGTTGGCTGGAATACTCTCTGACAAGCTGTCTAGAGAAGAGATTTCAGAGGTCTTTCGCGAGATGAAAATTGTCGAGAGGGGATTTAGGAGAGGATGGGAGGAGTTTCACATCCTGTTAAACCAACTCGAAGGCGACCTACCACTCACTTCGAGCACTGGCAGAGTGTTAGACGCCTCATCTGTAATGCTGGGCTTCTGCAGCCGCCGGACCTACGAGGGTGAACCAGCGATCGTGCTCGAGGACAACTCAAAGCCAACCACAGAGAGGCTTAAGGTACATGTCAAAGACAGGGGGATATACACGGTAGATACAGCCGAGATACTCCTACAGGCACTCGACCTCTTAAGGGGCGGGGCTGATAGGCGGGAGATAGGCTACATGGTGCAGCACGCCGTAGGATATGGTCTCGGACTTGTGGCTAGCCACTTTATAGAGGGGCGAAGGTTTGTAGCCCTATCAGGCGGAGCTGCTGTAAACGAATACATATACCAGGGTCTTAGGGAGGCTCTCGGGGATAAAGGGCTCGACATTCTTTTGCCGAGAGAGGTACCGGCTGGGGATGGCGGAATAGCGCTAGGGCAGGCGGCGATAGCCGCACTAAAGTCTTCTCGGCTCAGAAGATAGATACTTGGGCTGGACGCCAGCTTTTAGAGAATGTGGAACAGGCTAAAAACGGTCTATAATGGATGTAATAAGTGTTGTCATGAGTCTGGCTATTACACATAGTCGATCCTATAAATGTTTAACCGATCATGACGGGGTTAGGTTTGCTTAAACCTCTTGAGCAGCGGTATCTCCCCCATCTTCTCATTACTGAGTAGACGCCAAATAATACCCCTCGGCCTGGAAAACATCGTATTAGTCACAACTACACCCAACTCAGTAACTATGAACATATCAGATCAGATACTTAGGAGGGCCATGCCTACGCCCGTGAACTGAATGGATTATCCCCAGCCTCCTATCTTTTTGACTTGTTTCTTTGTTTTGTGTTGCATCTAGGACATCATAATCTGTTCTGTGTTTATGTGTTGTTGGTGTTTTGAGCAGTATTTAAACCCCCTACCATACGCACCACTACTAGCGTCGGGGGTATCGAACTCTCAACACAGACGATACGGCATCACAGGGATGAGATAGGAGAAATGAAGGACTGGTGGAAGATTTGTGAGATTCTGAAGAAAAGCATCGGCAGAAATATGATGAAGCGCAGACGAAAACTCACCCCCTCCCTTCATGCTTATTATTAATGATTTAACAGTAACGCCGGGGGAGGGATTCGAACCCTCGCGGCCCGAAATGGGCCACAGGCTCTCAAGGCCTGCGCATTATCCACTCTGCCACCCCGGCATCTATAACAGTCCAACACACTATCTTCTAATTAAGATAAATAATGGTTCTTCTCGCTCTTCAAGTGGTTGGAGAGACTAATTCCGAGGACTATGGCGTCTCAGCACCCGGACAACGCGGTCTCCCCCCCGTGGTGTAGCGGTGAGGTGATAGCGGGAGAGGACGAGGTTAGAGAGGCCTACCTCGCCTACTCCGAGTATGGTTGCCAAGAGGTCATGTGGGATGCCGAGGGGAAGGATATAGATCCCTACGTTGTGAGGAAGCTGCTAATCACATACCCGGAATACTTCCGAGAGAAGGTTCTAGGCCGCGATGTATTCCTTACGTTCAGGGTCCCTAATCCCCTGATAGAGATAGCTGAGAGGAAGGTCTTCTTAGAGTCCCTCCAAGCAATCCCACGCCACAACGACGTAGCCCGCATCTTCTACAACGGCGACAGGGCCGTAGTCTTCGAGGTCATACTCCCATTTACATCCAGCCACACAGACATGGTTCGGGTGAGAGAGGTCTACAGACGGTGTGTCGTAGAACCTTTTAGCGCCTCAATAGACTTTAGGGGGTTCACGCTCAGGGACCTTTTAGGAGACGTTACGCCTGAGGACTTGGAGATAATTCCCCTCTTCGAGGACGCGGGCACTATTATAAAAATCGACGACATTATCACCAAATACGTCGAGCTATTCGCACCACCTTATCTCAGAATTTTCATAGCGCGATCTGACCCCGCTTTAACCTATGGGTTTATAACCGCTACGGTCTTGGCAAAAATAGCCCTCTCAAAATGCAGGACACTAAGTGAGAGGCTCGGCATACCAATATATCCAATCATAGGAGCGGGATGCCTGCCCTTCAGGGGCCACAACTCGCCCAACAATGTAGAGAAGTTTGTTGAGGAGTATGCAGGAGTATGGACGGTGACCATTCAATCTGCGTTTAGGTACGACCATCCTAGCGAACTTGCTATGAAAGCAATCGAAAGACTAAATACACACCTACCCTATGGCAGCCCGATTTTGATAGATAGAGGTGGCGAAGAGATAATATTGAGTGCCATCTCAACGCTCATGAAAATTTACGGCGACTCGCTTGAGAATGCTGCAGAAGAAGTAAATTCAAAGTCTCGTTTCATACCACATAGGCGGGCTAGAAAACTCCACATAGGTCTATTCAGTTATTATAGGTCATTTAGAAAGACAACACTCCCCCGAGCCATACCCTTTACCGCATTCTTTTACTCACTAGGTCTTCCCCCTGAGCTAATTGGTTTAAGAGCCCTTAGAGAGTTGGGGGAGGAGGAATATGATTCTGTAAGGGAACTTCATGTCAACTTGGTCCATGATCTGAGCTTCGCCGCAAGACACTTTAGCTGGGAGAATCTCTCAACCCTCGCAGAGCGGGGACAGCAAGTTCAGAAAGTCTTTGGACCTAACTTTCTAGAACGCTTTATACCAAGCTACATGGAGGATATAGCTACGGCAGAGGAGATGCTCGGAATTAAATGCGGCCCATGGACACTCTCAGACCGGAAATATGTCAACACTGTCGAGAACTTCCTAATATCCCTGCTTGAGGGTAGAGAGGAAGAAGCGGGTGAAGAGCTTCTTAGGTCCGCAGTTATGAGAAGGAGCCTAGGCTAGAATCCTCTCTAATAGGAACTCTTTTTGGAATGGTATTAGGTCGTCAAGACCTTGTCCAACTCCAATGAATAGTATCGGCCTCTTTATCTCGTGGCAGACGGTTAAGGCCAGACCACCTCTTGAATCGCTATCCATCTTTGTGAGTATAACATAGTTGACCCCCACATCGTTATGGAATATCCGAGCCTGCTCGCGGGCTGTGGAACCAGTCAATGAGTCTAGCACAAGTATAACACAGTCGGGGTTTGAGGTCCTCTTTATCTTCTTCATCTCCTCGAGAAGGTTCTTTTTCGCTTCACTCCTGCCAGCCGTATCTATCAGCACCACTGATTCCCGTCCGCCCTTAGCAGATATTATAGTGTCCACAGCTACCGCAGCTGGATCGGCCCCGTATCGCTGACTAACTGCTCGAATCCCAACCTGTGCCGCCAATTTCTTCGCCTGCTCTATGGCTGCAGCCCTGAACGTGTCAGCACATGCTAGAACAGGAATTAAACGATTCTTCTTGAGCCACCATGCAATCTTTGCTATAGTTGTAGTTTTCCCTCCTCCATTGGGTCCGACGAAAAGTATGACGTAAGGCTCCCCACTAGTATCCTTCTTCAACCTGATCTCTTCGAGCAGTTTTTCAGGGGAAGCATCCAGCAGAATCTCAGAGAGCACATCTCGGTAGACCTTCATGATGGTCTCTTCGCCACCGCCAAATCGCGGAACCTGAACCTCCGCGAGCCTAGGCCTCAAAAGCTCAGCAATATGCTCTGATGTCTCGATCGAGACGTCGCTGCTCACTAGTTGGATTTTGAAATCTTCGAGCGCGTCTCTGAGCTCCTTTTCAGAAAGCCTTGTCTTGGAAACTCTTTCAGTAAGTGTTTGGAAGGCCTTCTTGAGGCCCTCCAGCATCTAGGTTCCACCCTCACCAGCCGGCTCTGGGCCAGCAACCTTCTCTATAGAGGCGAGAAACCTTCTAATAGCCTCAATCCTCTCTGAATATGACTGTAAGGCCCGGCCAGCCTCTACCCTCGCCTGCTCCAGCCTCTGCTTCCTAGCTAGTAGCCAGCCGCGACACTTATCTAACGACATCTCGATAAACACGTTATCGCCTATGTTTACCTTGAAGACGTCTGGATTCGTTATAACACCTTCTACTAGGACGCCTCCCCCAATCGGCATTAGTCCCCTGATCTCGCCCTGGGACTTCGCCATCTCGTCGAGAAGTTCTAGACATCTATTGTGTTCGCCTATAGAGCTCTCTAAAGCTAGAAGCCTAGCCTGGAGTTCGCGGGCTATCCTCTCTAAAACTGTCAGCTCCGATAGGGCCCGTTCAACGTCTTCGCGGGATATCTTGACACTCATTCCCTCAGGGCAAATAGTGTGTAACGATAATATAAATACAGTTTCTGAGACGTCTTAGTATTCCGAAACATCCGGTTAAGGATGTGCTATAGACCCAGTGCGGTAGATATTGTCATTAACTCTGGCCCAACAGTCCTCGCCCCTATCAGGGCCCCTTTAGTGTTTGCGAGCACTCCGCTCTTTACGAAAAGGTTTCCATTGTTCACAGTAGCCCTCAGGATCCTAACCTTCGAGTACTCTTCGATGACTCTAACCTCTTCATCAGTCGCATCGACATGGATTAATCCCCCACGGTTGGTGAGTAGGCAGATTGAGCCTACATGCTTTCTACCAGCAATTGTCATGGATATGGCCTCCACCCCCAAGGTATCGGCTATTGCCCTAACCTCGCCGGACTGGACGTCTGGAGATATTACGGCACAGTGGTCGTTGGCGCTCACCAAATTACCCATCGCAGTCTCCTTACCCCTGTAGATGTAGACATTGAGGTCGGGAGCTGCAGACCTTATCTGTGATACTTCATCGTCTAAGATCGTTTTCGGCAGTATGACGCCGGTGCTGTTAATGCAGACGAGCGGGCCTATAAGGATGGATCCCGCAATGTATGTTTGGACGGGTTCTGAGCCCAGAATGCCAGCCATGAGTCCGACCTTTCTAGGGGGGAGGCCAGGCGGAACTATTAGGAGGTCTTCACTGTTCGCCGCGAAGAGACCTATGTAGGGTGTGCCAAAAACGTCGACGAAAAGTACGCTATTGGTCTGCGCCCTGCTCGGCAGCCACCTCACCCCCCAGGCTCACAATAGCTTCACCCTCCTCGTCCTTCTCAACGACTACCGTAACCTTCCTGGGAGGGCGTTCAATGCTTCTGGAGAAGATGAACCTAGCCAACTCTTCCGATATCTTCACCCTCTCAGTCTTCGCTATTCGAGCCGCCTTCTCACGTATAATGTTCAAGGCCCGCTTTGCTCTGCGGAGCTTGGGGGCCTCGTAAGCCTCCCTCAAGTTCAATGTTACCTCCTTACGGAGTTGAGACATTAGCTTATCACCTAGGGCTTAATAGGGCTTGAGTGACGCCAGTTTCTTCGCCTACGGCTTGTCCTAATCTCCCCGCCAGTCCTAAGGACTATCCAGGCAGGGACACTCTCGGCCCGCTTCAAGGCTGAGGCGAGACGCTTCTTAAGCGGGAGAGTCTTAGCCATCCCTTCTCACCATCTAGTCTCTAACCCAGCTCTATATGAGTGTTAGAGATCACAGCTCGTCCCTGCTCATCCTCACTATCTTAGTCTCCCGTTTCGGGGGCATCACTTTCTCTAGAATCTGTCTTAGGAGGTCGTCGGTGATCTGGGACTTAAGATTACCTGAGCGGGCGAGGTTCACTAGGTAGTTCTCCACCGCCTCGGCTACTTCAGGCCGCGCCATCCGAATGTTTGCAAGCCTCTGCCGGGCCTCTTGCGTCAAGACTACGCGTAGAATGGCTGCCTTCTCCGCCTCAGCTCGCCTCCTAGCCTCCTCCTGTGCGGCCCGAGCCTGTAGCTCAGCCATTTTCCTTCGCCGGATCTCCTCAAGCTCCTCGTCTTCGGGCTCAGGCATTGCCAACTATGGTCACCCGACGTATGAAAAATGACGACTACTTAAATACATATCCAATAATTACATTTTTGCCGGCCTCTATGCCGCCGCTTTCCCCTTATCTTTCTCAGCCTGGATCACGCCTAGCCTGACAAGCCTATATCGAGGCTCGAAGAGCATTAATGTGTGGGGAGAGTCGTATACCCTGACATGTATAAGGGATTTCGGCGAGCCGAAGCTTGGCTCTATCTTCACGATAGATATCCTGTTTGCCTCGACTTTCAGCCAATCGGAGACAGCCTTAAGGGCATCCCCCCTACTCGGGGTGCCACTCTCAACCAAGGCCGAGAGCTTAAGCTCGCTTCTACCAATCACGTCGTTTCTCTTCTCTGAGAGCTTCTCAAGCATCTTTATTCCCAACTCATCTAAGACCTCCGCTCCCTTTATTTTACTATGATGTAGCTTATCGAGACTTGTAGCTGGTTGCGAGCCTTATCAGCTCCTCGTGGAACACTGTGCTTCCAGATAATTCGGGGTGGAATGTGGTCCCCAGTATGTTGCCCTGTCTCACAGCTACAGGTTTGTCCGCAAAGCTGGCTAGAACCTCTACTCCGGGACCTGTCTCAAGTATTGCTGGTGCCCTTATGAAGACGGCCCTGAACGACTTCAATCCGAGAGCAGGTATATCGATTTGGGCCTCAAAGGAGTCTCTCTGCCTCCCATAGGTGTTGCGCTCAACAAGTATGTCTAGGACTCCGAGGACCGGCTGTCCAGTCTCCCCGACGACGCGGTCGTAAACCCTTCTAGCCAGCATTATCAGTCCTGCACACGTGCCTAGCACGGGCAGCCCCTCGTTGATTCTGTTCTTAAGCACGTCTAGGGATTTTTTGTAGCTTGATAGCTTCGCTATAACCGTGCTCTCACCGCCCGGAATCACTACGGCGTCCACGCTCTCAATCTCCTCAGGTAGCCTTGTAGTGGAGACAGTGCCTCTGACCCCTATTTTCTTCACAGCCTCCCTCAATGCGGCTAAATGTTCTTCGACGTCTCCCTGAAAAGACGCCACACCTATCGCTATCTCCATAGCCAACTCTATAGTGTAGCCCCTCTATTTATCTGAGATTAGCCCGATTTCTCTGTTTACCCTTTCCTGATAACCCTCAATCTTGAGGTCCAGCACATCCTCGAGCCTGACACTTTTCCCTGCATAGGATGACTCGAGAGCTGCAATAACCATGGCTACTGAGAGCATCCCCTCCCTACCTCCAGTCTCAGGGACTCCCCCCTCCTCTACGCAGTGGAAGAAGTCAGCGAGCTCCAGCGCTATTAGCTTGCGGTCCGCCTCCCAGAAGTCCATTCTATACCCGTTGAGTATTCCGGGAAAGAGGATTCTGGTCTCCCTGTCATAGATTTCCTCCGCTGCGGTTGGTGAGACTTTATAAGGCTCTCCCGGCTTCTGACCTAGGAATGTTGTGTGAGGCATCAATTCGAGGTAGTCTTGGTCAAGAGGCTTGGAGATTTTCAGCGGCTCACCCGTCCTCTCCATTGGTATCTCTATTGAGCCGCCCTCAAGGAAGACAAGCCTATGCCAAACACCCTCGCCAGTGACGGCGAGGTTCGCGATGAATTTAGCAACGATTTCATCTCTGTAGTGTAGAGTCGCGTCGAGGGAGTCTTCGGCCTCCGCCTCAACCGGGGTTTTCCTCACAGCCAAGCCTCCGGCTTCTCTGGCATACCTCACTTTTCTGAGGAGTGCGGCGAACCCAGACACCTTCTCCGGCGCCCCGAAAAAATAGTTATAGATGTCCATGTAGTGGCAGCAAAGGTCGATCAATATTCCTCCAGCCAGTTTATGCCTCCATGCGGACAATAGTACAGCATCTCCTCCACCGGCAATTATATGCAGAGCCCCAATCCAGCGGCCCAGTTCGCCACCATCTATGACGGCCTTGGCCAACCTGTTTACGGGGTCTCTCCTATAGTTCTCAGCAACAGCTAGCACTGCTCCACCCCTGACGGAGGCGTCCAAGATCCGCCGGCAACCTCTCACAGTTATTGAGAGTGGTTTTTCAACGAGGCAGCTGACACCAGCCTCTAGGAGTGGCTCGGCGACTAAGTGGTGCGAGGCAGGCTCTGTGCATATGTCGGCTGCTTCAAGCTCGGCGCCTTTCATAGCATCCTCTAACGAGGTGAAAACGGCTGGCCTTTCACCAAGCAGCTTCTCAGCGAGCTCTGCGGCCTCCGAGGCTCTCTCGGGAACCTTATCAATAACACCTACAAGCCTCGCACTGCATAGCCCGTGCCGCCTAGCCTCCGCGAGCCCCCGTATATGTCTCTTACCCATTAGGCCGCATCCGACGAGTATGAAGCGTGGTGGGCTGCTCAAGGATGGTCGGTCCTGTGCCCCAGCTGATCCTTCCTTTCAGGCCTAGTGAGCTCGTAGAGATGACTTATAAGCTCTAAGTAGTTTTCACTAGGCTTTAACCCCCTTCTCTTCATCATCCTTTCCATGACTCTAAGCTCAGCCTCCAGCTCGAGCTCATACATCTCCCTATTGAAATTAATCCCTGTGAAGGGTGGAATGTTCTTGGCCACCACGCCGCTTAGGACGTTGAATGGCCCGACCAGCTTTCCCGTCATTATGGATGTATCGATCATAGTGCGTACATGGTCTCCTATCACTGAGCCTAGGAATTGTCTCCCAGTGTGGATGACTCTCCCGTCGAGGATCACTTTTATCTCGCCGTAAGTCGTCTTGAGGTTTGACGTAGTAGTTCCCGCGGCTATGTTGACCCACTCCCCGATAATGGAGTGCCCGATGTACCCATAGTGGTGCTTATTGCTATAGCCATACATTATGGCGTATTCTATCTCTGCCGATATGCGGCAGACTGGGCCGGTGTAGAGATGCGGCCCCACCCTCCCGCCATAAACTATCGAGTCTTCACCAATAACACATGGCCCGATCAATTTGGTCCCAGACTCAATCTTCACACGCTCGCCCAGGATGACTGGCCCCCTCCGCGTATCGATTACGGTGAAGGGCTCGACCTCACAGCTTGCCGGAATAGACATGCTTGCCGGGTCACCGAGGACTGCAACCCTGTTGTCAAGCTGGAGCTCCCCCTCTAAACGTGGAGCAGATAGACGCTGGCCGTCTAAAACCTCCCATGGATAATGGTAGATGGACTCTGCAGGAGCTTCGAGTGTCTCAACTACACCTATTAACGAGGCCAACCTCTCCAGTATGTCGGCAGGCTTCTCGACCTCTGCAACCCTCTCGCCTCTCAGCCTAGCTGCTAGAAACCTGCCCTCAGCCAAGAGGATGAACTCGCGCCCCCCTGTTTTCTCGGCGAGCGAGGCTACGAGTTCAGGCCTCCTTGCCAGCCCATTAATTAATAGGGCCTCCTCATCATGTTCAGGGATTGAATTGAATTTCACTGATGGGTCGCGCTCATTCTCTATCCTCCCCAAGTATTCTCTCGCATAGGTGTACACCTTGACATCCCTGAAGTTTTTCAAGATGTTTTTTATGAGGGGGCCGTTGGTGGTGAATATCCGGTATACGGGCCTAATGTACGTGAGCTGTTTAAAGTTCCGCCAAGCCTCATCCTCAAAGACTAAAAGATTCATGCCATCTCACCCGCGTGCTGTTCAACCTTCTTCAAGGCCTTGTAAACATCCTCCACCTCCCTACGACCACCTAACAACACCCTGTGGTGCACGAATAGAAACTCGGAGGCCGCCTTCTCCGTATTGGGAAACTCGCCCTGACTGACTCTGACACCATGGTGCTCAAGGTATCTCTTGATTGGTGGAAAGCGGTATAGCGGCATGGGCCATCCTACCGACGCAGGTACCCCCTCGCCACGTAGTGCTTCAACAATCTTCTGTTTTGAGACACCCCTAAAGTACTCCCCATCCGCCTGAATTATAACGAGGTAGTGGGGAGTCCTATCAGTGCCGTGGGGGGGCGTAATCAGCCTGAACCCCTCCAAGTCCCTGCACAGCCTCGCCAGCTCCTCAAAATTCCTCTGACGCCTCTCGATCTGCTCATCCAACCTCCTCAGCTGGGACAGAAGTATGGCTGCCTGAAACTCTGTCATCCTGTAATTGTAGCCTAGAAGATCGCCCTCATACCAGTCCCTGCCAAGACTCCGTCCACAGTTTACTAGGGCCCTACAGGTCTCCGCCAGCTCCGAGTCATTCAAAGTGATAATCCCCCCCTCACCGCTCGTCATCACCTTGCTGGACTGGAAGCTAAAACACCCCATAACGCCCAGGCTCCCCACCCTCCTACCCTTCCACTCGGCACCATGGGCCTCTGCAGCATCCTCAACCACAGGCACGCCCAGGCTTTCTGAGGCCTTAAGAACTAGATCCATCTCCACGGGATGCCCGCCCACGTGGACTGGAAGGATGGCTTTTACGCCGCTGTCAATAGTCTCCCAAACAAGCCTTGAGTCTATATTAACCCCGCCCTCCACTACGTCGACGTAAACAGGTATTGCTCCGAGCTCTACTAGTACAGAGGAGGTGGCGACAAACGTGTATGGCGTTGTTATCACTCTGTCTCCTGGGCCGATGCCCAGTGTTTTCAGGGCGATCTTCAAGGCTGTGGTGCCGTTCATGCAGGGTACACCATGCTTACACCCTGCATAGCCCGCAAATTCCTCGCCGAACCGCTCCACCAGCTGGCCTCCCAGCCCCCAAACCCCAGACCTCAGGGCCGACAAGAGCATCTCCTCTTCCTCCCTACCCCAGACTGGCCAGCTTGGAAACGGCTCTGAACGGACCGGTCTTCCACCCTTAATCGCTAGCAAGACACCTACAATAACCCCCTACAGCCGGGAGTATATTTGCATGCCTCAATTCTAAGAATAGAAGAACTCGTCTCTAAAGATTAAACAGGGTGGTGAGCCCTACTAATCCCTGAAAACAACCCTTATCCTCTCAGAGTTGAGTGAGAGTGGTCTAAAGATTATGCCTTCTCCCGTGAAGAACTTGGTGAAGAACTCGTAGAGGTGAAGCCTAAGAGCCTGTATGAAGACGAGCAGTCCCTCAAGCCCCATAACGCCTATGTTACCGATCACTAGTATTCCTATCGAGGCTATGCCCAGTGCCTCCCATGCCGAGTTAATCAAGAGCATCAAGGCAACGTGGATTATCATTAGTATGGAGATCCTGAGATAGCTGAGGGTGTTCGACATGAAGTGGATTATGTTCTCAAGTATTTCGAGAAGCCCTGTCCCGAAATACCCAACTACACTCCCCCGTGGAAAGAGGTTTAGGAATGATCCTACAACTCTTCCTCCAACGATCAGAGCCATGCAGGTCAACAATCCATAGACTCCTATGGCTCCGACAAGGCTGGCTGGAAGCCCCAGAAGCGGGACTGGCTGGGTGCTGTTGAGCAGGGTCTCGAAGCCTCGCGTGGTGATGAATGCAAGAGCGAAAAGAAGCCCGCAGACGTACATTCCAAGCGAGGCCCCCTTAGAGAAGATGGCCTCCCCCACCTCACCGTGTTTGAGGAGAATATAGGTTGAGACGGCAAGGCCGATTGAGACATGAATGAAACCTAGGAGTGGTGCAAATGTGAAAAGCTTGATGACGGCCTCAGAGCTAATGGCAGCAGACTCACCCTGGTGTTCGATCAGCTCGAGGATAGGCTTCATCCCAGTTACCTGTGAAAGCTTAAACCCGAACGCCTCTTGTATAAAGAATCCAGCAATAGACGACGAGATTCCTAGGATCATTATGAGGCGTCCCCAGAGCCTCAACCCGCTCTTAGCCCTTATCGAGAGGATGAGGCCAAGAAGGGTGAGGACTAGCCCCTGTCCGAGGTCTGCAAACATGACTCCATAGAATACTGATAGGAAGATTGAGACGAATGGTGTTGGATCCACTTCATAGTAGGATGGCGGCCCTTGGATGAGTGTTACGGGCTTGAAAGACTCTGTAATCCAGTTATTCTTAAGACGGGTCGGAGGCATTTTTTCTACAGAACCATTGTGGTGGGTGGTTGGAGACAATTGGACGTATGCCTTGCCACCCACTACTCGGATGAAGTCTCCGCTCAGCCTCTGAGGGATATAACCCTCTAAAACTAGTAGCCTACCCCTCTCACCTCTCACTCTCTGGAGAGAGTCGATTACACCCTGCGCAAGCATCCTCAATGTGGCGATCTCCCTCCCCCTCTCCTCCCTAATCCACCTCTTCCTCCCCTCCAAGTTCTCAACCTCGGCCCTCAGCTCAGCAAGCCTCTCCTCAACCTCCCTAAGCTTCTCAGAGATCTTCCCGAGAGGCTCATCAATTCTTACATCGACCGGCGTAAGGTTAAATGTCCTCAGAACTCTCTCAATCTTCTCGCGGTGGGAGGGTTTCGACACAACGACCATGAGGGCCATGTCTTTCTGTATCGGCTTGAAGGCGACTGTGGCCTCCTCTAGTGACTTGGTTATCTCATCTACATCGCGGGGCGAGGCTACGAATGCCGCAGCGTATACGTGCCTGAGCCGCGATATTCTTGAGAGGTCTAGACCTAGCTGGACGTATATGGTGAGCCTATCCCTTTCCCGCTCTAGCCTCTCAATCTCCGGCCTAATCTCATCTATCCTCTTGTTCAGCCCCCTAAGTTCTGATAAGATGGGCTGGGCCCTGCTCGAGAGCGACTCCAAAAGATCCTCCAAATCTCTGACGCTTATGCTCTCGGGCTCCGGCTCACCTTTCAAAAGGACCTCTATCACACCACCCCCTGCCTCTACCTCCAGCTCCCTAGCCGCAGCTTCAAGCTCTAAGAAGATCCTTCTAGCCCGCTCATATAGCGGCTCAAGTATCTTAGCAGGTTTTTGGTCCTCATGCGAGGAGGGGTGGAACTCCCCGAACTTTACCAGCGCCTTCAAAAGTTCTTGCGCGCTACTCGATGGAGCCACTACAGTCGCCTTCAGTAGCCGCTCTACAGCCATTCAAAACTTGATGTCCTCGTCATAATTTAATCCTTGGCTCGGGCACGAGACATTAGAAAATAGTTATAGGCTCGAAACATAGGGTGTATGCTGTGAACTCAATACTCAAGCCGCGCGACAAGGAGTTTGTTAGGAAGAAGTTAGGCGAGGAGGTAGCATCTACTGTCCGAATACTATACTTCACGCAGGAGTTTGAGTGCGATTATTGCGAGGTTACTGGGCGTCTCTTGAGCGAGTTGGCTGAGCTGAATGGAAATCTGAGCCTAGAGGTCTACGACTTTGAGCGTGACAGAGATTTGGCGGAGAGGTGGCGCATAGACAAGATACCTGCTACTATCCTCCTCGGTGAAAGGGAGTCGTGGATACGCTTCTTCGGGGTCCCCAGCGGATATGAGTTTACAACCCTTTTGGAAGACATTGTGGACGTCTCAAGGGGGAGGTCGAGGCTCTCCCCCCGAGCCCTCGAGATGGTTAAATCGGTGGATAAGCCGCTCCACATACAGGTATTCGTAACACCCACCTGCCCCTACTGTCCCCGCGCAGTTAGGATTGCGCACCAAATGGCCCTAGAGAATCCGAAGATAGTCGGCGACATGGTGGAGGTCATAGAGTTCCCACACCTGGCACAAAAGTATCAAGTGATGGCAGTGCCTAAGACGGTCGTCAACGAAAAGATAGAGTTTGAAGGCGCCCTCCCAGAAATTCACTACATCGAACACGTGCTCCAGGCCCTCGCCTAAATCTTGATAAAAACGATCCCACAATCCATAATCGGTGCAGGAAAAACCCAGATTCGAGATAAACAGCCTAGACCTGGCCGTCCTCCTGAGGGAGATTAGTGCTTCTCATCCAAGATACGTTTCACAAGCCTACAGAGGTGTGGATTCATCATATATTATCAGGCTCAAGGGGACAGAGGATGTAAGAGACCTAAAGATGATCCCTTCTAAGGCCATATTTCTCGCCCCAGGCGTATACCAGGTCCACGGCCAGCTGGACGACCTCACATCCTCGCTCAGAAGGTATCTCAAGGGTTGTGTGTTGAAATCTGCAGAGCAGGTCACCGGTGAGAGGATAGCTAGGCTCCGCTTCGAAAGGGGCGGGGTGGTTTACGGCCTTATCATAGAAGTCTTCCCCGGTGGAGGATTGAACCTCTTGGATGAGAGGGGCGTTGTGCTTCTCTCAACTGGTCTGCGTAGAGGCGAGCCCTACGCCTGGCCCGCTAGGAAGGCGACTGTATCTGGGCGTGAGGACGCCCTAGCACTGCTTTCAAGTGTGGATGGGAAGATAAAAGTAGGGGTAGCTCTCGCGAGAGAGCTCGGGCTAGGCACTAAATACTCTAACGAGGTGTTGGCGAGGACTGGTGTCAACCCATCCAAAAAGGTTGCAGAACTAGATGCAGGCGAGAGAGAGAAGATTGCGGATGGCGTAGGTTATCTCTTCAAGCTTCTTGAAAACCCGAGACCAACAGCATATAGGGCCGGTGACGTGTATGTGACGTTTGCGCCATTCCCACTCATCCACCTGGACAAGAAAGGCTTCGAGGAAGTCCACACGGCTAGTCTGAATGAGGCGGTCAGCTTGGTTTATGAGTCTTATATCCAGGCGGTTAGGGTCTCCGAGCACAGACAAAAAATAGAGGAGGAGGTTCGGAGGATTGAAAAGGAGATTGCTGAGAAGAGGACTCTTGCCGACCAGTTAAGGCTAAGGGCTCAGGAGCTCAAAGAGCAGGCATCAATACTTCATATGAGATTAGCCGAGTTGAAGGATTTATGGGCGGAGATTAGGGCGGGTGGCTCGCCAAGTGGGGTGGTGAAGTCTTTAGACAGGAGCACAGGCGTAGCCATACTTGAGCTGGATGGAAAGACTGTGCAGCTAAGCATCAGGGAGCCCGTGACTATCCAGATCGACAGGCTCTTCAAGAATGCTAAAACGACGATGAAAGGTGTGGAGAACCTGCTCAGCGAGATTTCAGAGCTTGAGGCAAGGGCTTCACGTCTAAAGTCCACAATCTCTGTCCCTCGGACCGTGGAAGTTGTTGAGGTAAGGAGGCGGCGAACAGAATGGTTTCACAGATATCGATGGTCGATGACAAGCGGAGGTAGACTCATCGTCCTTGGAAAAGATGCCAGCTCAAACATGCGGCTACTGAAGAAACACCTGGAAAAAGGCGACATTGTTTTACACGCAGAAATTAGGGGATCACCCGTCGCCATACTGAAGGATGGGGCGGGGGCCGGGGATGAGGAGATTCGCGAGGCTGCCACACTTTGTGCATCTTTCAGCCGTGCTTGGCGGGAGGGGCTCTCAGGAATGTCTGTATACTGGGTGGAGCCGCATCAGATAAGCTTCACACCTCCAGAGGGGATGTATCTCCCACGAGGCTCGTTTATCATTAAGCCACCAAAAAACTACATCCACGTACAACTCCAAATCTGTGTAGGATATTCTGAGAAGCTCGGCCCGATCGTAGGTGTCGAGTCCTGGGTGAGGACCGAGGCAGTTGTCTACGCTGTATTATCTCCTGGCCAAGAAGATGCCTCCAAAGTTGCTAGAATACTGGCAGCTAAGGTCGGGGAAGTGCTTAGGCTCGGCGAAAACCGTATAAGGCCAAACGATTTCGAAGCCCTTATTCCCTATGGAAAATGCCGCGTGCTAAGATGGTCGCCCTGAAGAGTTGGTAGCGTCTCTTCATCTATGGTTAATTGAGTTTAGATACGTTTTTATCAGGCTGCTTCAATTACTTATTGGATGGGCCCATTCCTAAGCGAGGAGATAACGGTCAGGGAAGTAATGACGAGCCCAGTCATAGAGTTGAGCGCGGAGAGTACAGCCAACGTCGCTGCCGAGATGATGGCTAGGTACAGGATAAGCAGCATATTGGTGAGGAAAGATGGGCGTCCAGTGGGCATAGTGACTAAAAGGGACCTTGTGGAGAAGGTTGTTGCGCAGGATAAAAGGCCCAGCGAGGTGAAGCTTGAGGAGATTATGTCGTCACCCCTCATAACAGTTGACCCCTCCGCGACGATCGAAGACGCAGTCAGGCTGATGACCAGGCTTGGAATCAGCAGGCTGATAGTAAGCTACAAGGGGAATGTACAAGGGATTATAAGCCTGAAAGACGTCCTAAAGATTACTCCCGATATCATATCCATCATCAAGGAGCAGTTCAAGCTCAGCGGTGGGCCCATCGTGAAGAGGGAGTCCTACCTCGAGGGATACTGTGACTCGTGCGGTGAGTGGAGTGACATGCTTGTGAGGATTGATGACCAGTATCTCTGCGAGGAGTGTCGGCTAGAACTTGAGAAGGGGAGCATCGCGGGAACCTAAATTCCTGACAGACTCGATGCACGGTAAACTCACGAGATGGCTTAGGATGCTGGGATACGACACCATCTACTATCCGCGAGAAGATGACGAGATTGTTCAGAAGGCGTACGAAGAGGGGAGGATAGTCCTCACCTCAGACACCGAGCTCTATAAGCGAATATTGTCTATGGGAGGTCAATCCATCCTACTGCCGCTAAGCGGGACTGAGAACCAGCTCTCGCACATCGCCATCCACCTAATGGGCGAGTACGGAATATCTTACGACGATTTCTTAGCCGTGAAGTTTAGGCTCTGCTCCCTCTGCAATGGACAACTCCAGCCGTCTTCTAACAAGAGATGGAAGTGTGGGTCTTGCGGCCAGGAATACTGGGTTGGAGGGCACTGGAAAAACATCACAAGGACTCTGGAGAGGGTGAGGAAGCTGGTAGAAGATTTGAGCAAGGGATAAAAGAATGTTTTCACATATGTTGTTGGAATGATAAGTGAAGAGGTTGGGGTGGGGCTTGTCAGGCTGGCTAGGTCGGCAATCATGAAGGATCTCGGGCTTGAGAAAGAGTTGCATTTGGAGAGCTCTCTTAGGAGCCCAGCCATCCGTAGGGGTGTCTTCGTTACACTCTATCAACACGAGAAAAAGGAGTTGAGGGGTTGCATGGGCCTGCCACTGCCCCGCTCCAACATCGTCGACGACACCATCACAGCAGCCAGGCTTGCGGCTTTCTACGATCCGCGATTCCCACCCCTAACCCCGTCCGAGGCAGATAGAGTGGTTGTCGAACTGACACTTCTCACAGAGCCTGAGGAGATTATTTCTGAGCCGAGGTCCTCTCTCCCTGAGCAGATCAGGATAGGTCTTGACGGCCTGATCATAGAAGCTGACGAGGGGGCAGGCATCCTACTCCCCCAAGTCCCAGTGGAGTATGGCTGGGATGCTGAGGAGTTCCTTATGCACCTCTGCCTGAAAGCCGGGTTGAGGCCTACGGACTGGCTGAGGAGGGACGTGAAGATCTACAGGTTTAATGCTGATATCTTCGCAGAAGAGTCCCCGCGTGGGATTGTTAAGAGGATAATGCTCAAGACGCCACGTACTTAAAACACAATTGCAGGGAGCCGGTTACATGGCGCGGATCCACTTCAGTGTATGCGGATTAGGGCTGGGGCACGCATCTAGGTGTCGGCCAATAATACTCGAGGCTATCAAGAGGGGGCATGATGTCACAGTATCTACCTATGGAGACGCAGTCGACTATTTTGAGAGGGTGGGTCTAAGCGTCTTGAAGGTGCCCGCAGTCGACTATGGGCGTGACGCGCGGGGCGCGGTGAGCATTAAGGCAACACTGTTGAGCAACGTCTTCCTGCCTATGAAGGTTGCTGCTCAAACACTCATCGAGGCTAGAATCATCGAAGAGTCTGGGGCCGAGGTTGTGGTCTCAGACACCAGAGCCTCAGCGGTCCTGGCCTCACGCCTAACCGGCATCCCAAGCACTCTCATCCTCAATCAGTACAACGTCCTGCTTCAGAGAGACCGTCTCCCCAGACTGGCCGCCTTTTTCGAAGACATCATAAACTCGTTCACAGTTGTGTGGAGCCTCTCCCACAGGCTCCTAATAGCCGACTACCCACACCCCCTCACAATCTCAACAGAAAACCTAAGGATGCGTAAGGTGGATGAGCCTCGTGCAGAGTTTGTGGGCCCGATACTTGAGAAGCTACCGAGTGACTACCCCCCTCGCGACAGGCTCAAAGAGAAGCTCGGATTCGACCCCTCAATCCCGCTAATAGCGGTAATACCTACAGGCCCACAGCCAGACCGTATACGCTTGAGAGACCTCATGATGCCCCTCCTCCATCGACAAAAAGACTTTCAAGCCATAATGACGGGCGCTGTCGGCGACCAGTCAAGAGAAGGTCTAAGATTTGTGGAGTGGTATGAAAACGAGTATGAGCTTCTGGCAGCCTCAGACGTTGTAGTGACCCGGGCAGGCCAGACACTCGCAGCCAAGGCCTTAGCATTCAACTGTAGACTCGTCTTAATCCCTATACCGAGGCAGACTGAGCAAGAATCAAATGCAAAATCCCTCGCCGGAAAAGGGGTGGCTGTAATCCTCAAAGAGGAGGATTTAAGCCTTGAGAGCCTCTCAGCATCTGTTAAGAAGGCTTTAGACGAGATAGAGGCCGCGGCCATAAATAGATACTCTAGTTTTACAGCCAATGTTAGGCCTGTTGAAAAAATATTAGATATGGTACTAAGTCTCTGAAGGAAATTGGTCCCTATCTCTCTTTTTCCGGAATATCTGGCAAATATAAATCTGCATAGTTATATATGAGAATCGAGATAAAACAAGTGATAGGGTGTTGGACCAACAGGGGCCGAGATGCCCCATCCGTGTTACTCCCGCAATGGTTTCGGGGTTGGTTGAGGTCCTAGAACTGCTGAATGGTAGGGCAGATGTAGCCACGCTTGTAAGTGAGGCTGGAATGGAGTCGGGGGTTGTATTGGAAATTCTTGAGGCTTGCGAGTCCCTAGGCCTGGTGAAGGTTGATGAGGGTGATGCAATATTAACCGAGTTGGGCCGATCCTTCTCGAGGCGTAGGCATTCTGGGAAGATAAGAATGCTCCGCGAGCTGGCAAAAAACGCTGAACCCTTCAAATCAATAATCCGCTATATGGTCCAAAAGAAGGACGCCATATCCGTCGAGCAGATCTGCAGAGACCTCAACCTATGCGACGACAGCCCAGAGAGCATCACCATGGCGAAGTCTTTCCTCCTCGACTGGCTAGTTACGACCGGTTATCTAGAATATAATGGTGAGGAGGGATTATTCAAGGTTAGGCGGGGGGTAAAGGTTAGCTAATCAGAGAGAATAACTCATCGACGAGCCTATAGAATTCCTCTGACTTCTTGTTCCTTGGCCGTGAGAGCTCGATGGGGACCTCTGCCAAAATCTTTGCAGGACGCCCCCCCAGAACAACCACTCTGTCAGCAAGCATGACAACCTCCTCTATGTTATGCGATACCATCACTATAGAGATCGGCGGGAGGGTCGTGTCAAACCACATGCCCTCTAACTCGCGAATTAAGCTGAGCGAGGTGAGTGGGTCGAGGTTGCTGAATGGTTCGTCCAAGAGGAGGAGGTCGGGGTCTGTAACAAGTGCTCGGGCGAGCGCAACCCTCTGCCTCATTCCCCCGCTCAGCTCATATGGATATGCAGATTCGTAACCACTAAGTTCAACAAGCTCAAGAAGTTCAGACACTTTTAACTGCTTCGCACGCTCAGTCAGATCCTTCCTAGACATGAGGGCCAGATATATGTTCTCTCTGACTGTTAGCCAGGGTAGGAGTGTTGGGACCTGATGCATCAGCGATATGCGTGGCGTAGTGCCGTTCAACACTTCTCCCCGAAATATAACGACTCCTGAGAGGGGTTTGACGAGCCCAGCCATGATCCGGAGAATGGTGCTCTTTCCGCACCCACTCGGCCCCACTATCCCCAAAAACTCTCCATACCTCACCTGGATATTCAGGTTCTCTATTACCTTGAGTGTCGACCCAGACCTCAGGCTATACCCGTGTGTCACATTCCTAAGCTCCATCAGTATTTCAGAGTTGCTCATGAATCCTCAGCGCTCTTATAGAATAATCATATAGGTTTCGCCATAATAGTCTGTTAACGAGTATCACGAAGGCTGTCATCACCATGACTGTGAACACTAGGCCCGAGGTGTCTGCTATTTCTGCTAGCGTGGACATTAGCTTACCTAGACCCGGCGTCTGGACCTCAAATATTCTCCCACCCTCACCAAGCCTTTCCGCAACTATCACAGTGTTCCATGCACCGCCCGTTGCAGTTATCAAACCCGTCACTATCGATGGTGTCGCGAATGGGAGGTAAATATACCTGAACTTGTTGATCCCCGAGAGTCTATACAGCCTAGCAAGCTCTCGATATTCTCCGTGAACTTTGTTGAAGCCGCTTAATGTTGAGTAAAAAACATACCATACGGAGCCCAGCGACATTAGTAGTACCGCCCCAAGTTCTCGGGAAAAGGTACCGCCCACAAAGAAGCCCGAAATGATTGGGAATATTAGCGGTGAGGGGAGGGAAGCGATGATCTGAAGGACTGGAAGGATGGTATTCCTGAGGCCTGGTTTTTCTGAAACGACGTAAGCGATTGGTAGGCTTATTGCAAGCATAAGTGCCAAGCACACTAATACGCGGGAGAAGGAGTAGGCGAGTGCCTCCCCGATGCTAAACAATCCCAGCCGCAAACCAGCACTAGCCACGCTGGATACCGCAGCCCACATATCGCCTATGTTTGCATAGATCCCAGGCCCGGCGAAAATAAGCAGAACAACAATAAAGACTATGAATATAAGCCGCTTAATGTCGCTTCCCACATACCTTATGTTGACGAACTGGATTGGGAAAACGCGGTGAGTAAACCCAGCAACGCGCCTCGGCTCCATCCTCAAGGGTGCTTGGATGGACTTAATACGGGAGTAGAGCCCCATGATCATAGGTGTCTTCTGTACTGCGGGGGGCTGAGCTATGTCGAACCTGTATCTGTCTGAATAGGATATGAGGGGCATCAGAATGAAAAGGTATGCTGCGATAATGCTTAGTGCCGTTGCAAGTAGACCGATCGCGATGCCTGCATAGTTTCCCTTCTCCAGATATCTTAGGATGAGCGTCCCTATACCCGCAACCCTTACCTCGGCTTCTCCGAGAGCGATTACCTCGCTGGCTGCTAGGAAGTAGAATGCATTGGCTAAACTCGCGGGCAACTGGTCTACAATTTTGGGGAAAACGGCCGGCACGTAGATTTTCCCAAACCTATCTCTTAGTGACAGCTTGCTGAGCTCCGCAACCTCGATCATGGAATGCGGAATAGATCGAGCACCCTCATAGACCGCGAAAGCCAGATTCCAGAATGTGCAAGTATATAAGAGGAAGATCGATGCAAGCTCATAGCCGAGTACTGGTACAGCACTTGCCAGCACATAGACTGCCAGTGGGAAGAAACCCAGTATTGGCACGCTCTGGAGAACATCGAGGATAGGGATCGCAATCCTATCAACCCGCCTATATATTCCCGAATATATTCCAACAATTATAGCGGCGAAGACGGATATGGCTAGAGCCGTAACAATCCTAGTCCAAGACAGCGCTACGGCCGCTAAAATCTCCCACAGCAAGAGTCCCGTCCCACGTAGATGCTGGCGACGGTAAATATTTTCTACTAAACCGGCATCCTCGAGCTATTGGAGAATGACTCTCCGAGACCGGAGATCTTCTCATCCTCGCGTAGCGCCTTTCCTTCAAACCTGTTGTAGACCCTCGCCAAGAATCTGATGTAGTCTTCGTCGCTCAGACTCTATACACTCCCGCCTCTTCTGGAAGGTATGAGATCGCGGCCTCCCCCTTCGCGCCCCCCTCATCTAGGCCGAATATCCTTGCACTACCCCCACCTGGCTTCAAAATCGTAGCGAGGCTCCGGAAGCATGTCGTCTTACCAGCACCATCAGGACCAATCAACCCGAAAACCTCGCCCCCACCAACCCTAAAGCTAACCCCTCAAAGCCACCTTCTCGCCGAAAACCGCCAGACACTTCCACCTCAACAGCCACAGTCAATTCCGTGGAAGAGACCACCGGCCCAAATAGATATGGGCGAGGAGAGGCCGATATGTTCAGCCCATCTCTAGAATTTTTATACAGGCGTTGCACCAGAACCCTTGAAGCGGCGGTAGTCTAGTCTGGTAGGACACCAAGCATCGGACTGCGTGGAAGCCTGCCACGCTGGGGATCGCGGGTTCAAATCCCGCCCGCCGCAATTTTAATAATTATGGATTTTCCAATGTGGTAGGTATGAGGGGATAAGGGGGGAGGGGGGCGGGTTTTCGTCTGCGCTTCATCATATTACTGCCGATACTTTTCTTCAAAATCTCACAAATCTCCCACCACACCTTCATTTCTCCTACCTCACCCCATATAACGCCACATCACCTTTATGGAGAAATCGATGAGATACCTCATTATTCCTAGTTATAGATATTCCCACGTAGTCGAGGAACCTCTGATAGTCTTCGGGATGGACATAGAACACAAAAACATCACTTTCACTCACGGACCATCAGGGTGAGGATGCAACACAAAACTAAGGAAAAAGTCAAGAGGATAAGAAGCTGAAGAGAGACTATGGGCTTATGAGGACTGAGGCTTCGGCAGCTACGGAGTGTGTATGACACTAGGATCGTCCAAGGATTGCGCGTCCAATAATAACACCATACATCTACTCCACTCAGCCTATAGCTCCACCCCTTGGAAAACCAGTAACCCTTGTCGCACGACATCCAATTTTGATCTAGGTTTAGACGGCTGGCTTCGTGAGCTGGGACTCTGAGGAGGGTGGGACTAAGGCCATGGATAAGATTCAGGGACGGTCTTTACAGAGTGTACGCCACACTAACCGCGCTATATTATCTACAAGATAGTGGCGGAATAGATGGACTCTGAGGCGAATGTAAGATTCTCCAGGAGCTTCTTCGATGGTGATGGGGTGGGATTGATGCCAGCCTACGCAAACACTAACATTGAATCACTAGAACACATCAGACAGCTACTTGCGGAAATTGGAATAAAGACGAGTCCACTGATAAGAGAGATACCTCATCGAACTCTCAATAAAGATGATACAGTATTACAAAGAAGAGCTGGTGGAAGATTTGTAAGATCTTACAAAGAGGTATCGGCAAGAGAGAGAAGAAGTACAGACGAAACCCCCTCCTCCCTTCATGCTTATTATTAATGATTTAACAGTAACGCCGGGGGAGGGATTCGAACCCTCGCGGCCCGAAATGGGCCACAGGCTCTCCAGGCCTGCGCATTATCCACTCTGCCACCCCGGCCCGTTAATACGTTGTGTGCCAGCTTGTTTTAGATTTTCCCTTTCCCCATTTTGGGGGGTAGGTGCCGCGTGTCATGAGGACTCTGTCGGTCTTGGCTATGATTCCGCCTTCTCTCAGCATTCCTTCTGTTGATTTTAGTGCTCTGGCTATTGCGACGATTTCGCCCTTGAGTGTGAAGATTCCTACTGTCGCTCCTGGGGTAATTCTTGTCTCGACTTGGGCTATTCCGGGCCTGGCTAGGTGTGCGCCGTGGCAGATGGCGTCGACGGCAGAGTCTAGGATGATTATTCTAGGTATGTATTCAAGGAGCTCTTCTATGGGTCTAATGATACTCCGCAACCCCTTCTCATCCCTGCTCTCCCGATACTGCCATACCGCGCGTTGGAGCTGCTGGATTGTGACTGCCCCCCTCTCGGACTTAGGGCCTACCCGTACTCGCCTCAACTCAACCATGTGGGCTCCAACCCCCAAGACTAGTCCCAGATCGTGGCACAGCTTGCGGACGTATGTGCCGCCGCTCACGATCATTCTTAGGAGGATGTCTCGTCCATCTCTCTCCAGCACCTCTGCCTCGAACAGCTCCTTCTTCCTGACCTGTCTGGCCACGTTGGACCTTACAGGTGGAGTCTGGTAGAACTCTCCTACGAACTGTGAGAGCCCCCATTCGAGGGCGTGGTCGTCTACCTCTTCGTGGAGCCTTAACAAGCAGATGTACTCCTTCGGATATGTGTGGATTTCTTCGGAGGCCTTAGTAGCTCTTCCTAGGAGGATCGGGAGGAGTCCGGAGACAGCGGGATCTCCCCCACCCACCGGGGACTAGGGTCCCGCCATGCCCAGCCCTCTCAACCCCCAGCATTCTCCTGACCCGCTCAGTTATCTCGCCGCTGGTGGGGCCGCGTGGCTTGTCTAGAGGAATGTAGCCATAGTTTAACAGGTCATGCATTGGCCGCTCCTCAGGTCTTGAACCATACCTTGGGTCTGTGTCCGCCTCCCTAAGTGTCACGAATTCTCGCTCAGTAGGCCAGGGGTTGGTGCTGTGCCGCAGGAGTATGCCTACCACCTGGATATCTCAGCCCTCCTCTTCATGTAGTCGATAAGCCCGCTCTCCTCGAGGGCCTTGACAACCTCCGCGTCGCTTGCATCACGCTTTACTTCGATCTTGTACTGTGTTGGCAGGATGTGGAGGATGTTCACTGCGCGCCTCCTAAGGCCTGTCAGGCTGGGCGGCCCGGTCACGAGCACCCTGTTGCCTCCCACCACATTCACTACAACGCCTTTTAGACCAGCGTCGCGCCCTGCAACCTTCACCACTATTCTTCCAACCTCGGCCACCATATCCACCTACCTGAATCCACCTACCGTTACTGCCCCGTAATAAATCTCAGCCGCGCACGAGTCTCTACCCTTTTTAACTCGCTGTGCAAATCAATATCCCGTGCATAAGAAGGACATCGTGGTTATAGTGAGTGGTCTTGCGGCTTCTGGGAAGAGCACGTTGTCGCGTCTCCTCGCCGAGAGGCTGGGTGTTGAGCGCTATTCGGGGGGCGAGGCCTTGAAGTCCATCGCCATGAAGAAGGGCTATGACACTTCCGGGAGCAGGTGGTGGGAGAGCGAGGCAGGTATGCAGTTCCTAGCCCTCAGGGAGAAGGACGGGAGCTTGGACAAGACGGTTGATGAAGAGCTTCTGCGGCTGGCGCATCGTGGCGGTGTAGTCATCGATAGCTGGGTCTTACCATGGCTTTTCGATGGTGGGTTCAAGGTTTGGCTCAAGGCTGATAGAGACGTGAGGGTTGAGAGGCTTGCCAAGAGGGCTGGGCTCAGCTTGGAGGAGGCGCGTAGGATACTCGAGGAGCGCGATGCCAGAAACATGGAACTCTACCGAAAGCTGTACGGCTTGAAGCTGGGCGAGGATTTCACCCCCTTTCACCTCATCCTAGACACTTCGCGGCTTAGTAGTGAGGAGGTTTTTGAGATAGTATATTTGGCAGTCAGGCACTACTTTGACCTATAGGGCCGCTTGCCGCAGCCTCCTTCACAACCCATCTAAGTATCGCTTCTCTCAGGCAGGCGTGGCAGAGATATCCTCCATACAGCCTCTCCACCCTCTTCCAACTTAACGGAAGCTTCCGCCCATCAGATACACCGCTCAACGGCCTGCCACACCATGCGCACTTCCTGGTCAAATTCTGGAACACCCCCTACTACTTCTTGGCCGCGCTTGAAGTAGTAATCTTCATGCCTAAAAACTTGTTTACCGGCAGGCTGATAGCGAAAAACGTCAGGAGATACCATCCGAAGAACTGTATCTTTCCCCCCACGGAGATGAATGGGAGCTCAAGCCCGGGTGGCATGGTTAGGAGGGGTGTGTGACCATACCTCGCATTTGCGAAGAAGAAAAAGGTGAAAAAGATGACCATGGAGATTAGCATGAGTATCATGTTTTTTCCAAATATCTTGGCCTGAACCCTCTGCATGTATTCCTTCTTCTTCTCCAGCCTCTCCACGGCCTTCACATCCTTCTCCCGAAGGGCCTTCATGAGCTCTCGATTATACTTGGTGACCTCCTGCATAGCTAGCATGTCCTCCTTGCTTAGGATCACGCGTCTAAGGCCTGCAGAGACTAGTGCCAGCATTGTTGAAAAGCCCAATATCTCGAAAACAGCGGCCTCAACCATCTCTACTCCTCACCCACGAGTCGTGCTAGGGCGGGGTAGGTCTCGGCTACGCGCTCCCTCACCAATATCTGGTAGTACTGGTAGAGTATCCCGATCATGAGTAGTAGGCCAGTCCCTGTTCCGAAGGCGTTAACATAGTTTGCTGTGCTTGCCAAGAGGCCGACTATGATCGAGCCTATTATGGCTACTGTGTAGATGTATCGGCGTAAGATTGATGAGATGATGACCGGCGACCTCCTGAAGCCGGGAACCTGCATGCCCGCAGCTATAAGCTGTTCAGCAACCCTATCAGGCGAGAGCCCCCCGACAGTGATCCAGAACCGCCCCAGCATGAGGCAGAAACCAACCATCAGCCCGACAAAAGCCAGTGATCTTATGGGGTCTGCCACAGCCTCTGTAAAGTTTGACGGGCCTAGAGCGTAGTAGGCTAGACCGCCGGTTGGGATGGGTCGATTTGTTCCCTCGGCTAAGGTGAATGTGCCTAGGAGGTTTAGGATTGGGTTTGAGTTGTCTGTATTGTATCGTGACCATACGATTGAGGAAAGGTAGTAGATGTTTGTGAATATTGTTGAGGCGAAGATGACTGGGACATTGGAGACGTAGAGTAGCTTGATGGGATATGTTCCTCTAAACCCACTATATCTCGAGTGGCTGATGGGAATGTTGACCCTAACCCCCTCCAGATAGATTAGAGTCAGTATTATCGAGACGGTTGAAATGAGGCCTAAGATGTCGCCGCGCTGAGCCACATGTCTTATGAATAGAGGCCCAATACCCTGGGGGCTGAATAAGCCCTGGGCTATCGCAAGGATTACCCCGTGGAAGAAACCATCCTGGAGGATAAGGGGCGAGAAGAGGTCAGAGAATATCTGGCCGGCCACTCCGGCGGCGATGAAGAGGCTTATACCGCTACCTAGGCCCCACCCCTTCTGCACCAGCTCATCCATTAACATTATTACGATTGTTGCGAAGAAGAGCTGTGCAAATACCAGAATCTGTGTAGTGGGTGTGAGTGATCCGAAGTATCCTGCGAGAATATAGGCCGCCCCCTGAAATATAGCTATAACCAGTGTGAAAACCTTGCTGAGAGCAGTGAATAGCGCCCTATCCTCACTCTTCTTCAGGTCTAGGCGCAGTATCTCAGCCCCTACGAGGAGCTGGAGGATCAGGCCCCCTGTGACGATGGGGCCTATTCCGAGCGTAGTTAATGTCCCAATGTTTGATGCAAAGATTATATTGAGGAGTAGGGGGCTGGCCTGCGTTGGTGACACTGATACGCCATAGAGTGCTGTGCTGCTCATGGCCTCGTAGATCACCAGCACTAGAGCCGTCCAAACAAGCCGTTCTGAAAGCGTCAGTCTCCTGACCGGCTTAGCGGCCTCTGGGAGGAGCCTTGTGAGAACCTCACCCAGCCGCCCCCTCTCCTCGCTCATCTCCCTATTCAGCCGCCACTATTACTGAGTTTGAGGCTAAAATCTTCTCCTCGGCCTTAGGTGTCCACGACTTAGCGACTATTTTTACTGGAATTGTCAGCCGGCCCTTGCCGAGCACCTTATCATACCCAAGTGAAGGGAGGTCAACTATTATCTTCCCATTTTCACTCTTTGCAGCGCCCCTAGTCTTAAGCTTCTCAGCTATCAATGAGACTTGGTCTAGGTTTATCGCCTTAACTTCTCTTGATGTGGGTGGGTAGAAACCCTTCTCGCCAAAGTGGTCGGGCGCATATTTTATAATCCATGTCCACTTGTGCTTATGTCCTCCCGCCATTCCCCGGCCTCCCTTTGCTCCATGCTTTCTATGCTGGCCTATCTGCCCCCAGCCATGCGTGCGTGACCCACGCCTCTTCCGTATCTTTCGAAGCCTCGTGGGCATCAGGGACACCCTAACTTCTCACACCAACCCCTGATATATATCCTCCCAACAACTCTCTAGCACATAGCCTCTATAAGTCTTCCAATTCTCTCTCCCGCGTATCCTAAAACTCCTTTCTGACTAACAGGGCGCTTTATACTCCCCTTGAAGCCCCCTCTGGGTGGGTGGAGCCTGAATGCGGGCTTGAAAATCCTTCTCAACACACCCACATCCAAATCACCTTTACAGATCTTTTCAGCCAGTTCCTCATAACTAGCCACGCCGAGCCTGGCGAGCTCCTCCTCAACCTTTACCCCCGGCTGGAGATCGGCTCTTCTGAATAGCTTGACCAGAATCTCGGGGGTAGCCTCGCCCCAAGTCACATAGGGGTCAACCTTCCTAATGGCACCTCTAACACTTGGGTTCAGGGGTAGTATGGCGGCGTGGTTAGCCCTCTTCAGGTTTAGAAGCCTCAACGTATACTCCGTCTCAGAGTCCATCCCAGAGGGGCCTCTGACCCTTATGACAATTATTGGTGGGGCTTTATCCAAAGCATCTTCACCACATGCTAGGGAGAACTATGTAGTTCGTTTTCTTCAACGCGTCGTATATGGCGCCTGCCATGCTTAACGGTGTTCGCGTCTCACCAAAGCTTCTTAGCCAGCAATCTCTAACACCTGCGAGCCTCAGCATGATCTTGGCGATGTCGCCAGCTACAAGTCCCAGCCCACGGGGAGCAGGCAGCAGGTGAGCCTCTACACTGCCGCACCGCCCCTTAACCATTACTCGGAGGCTATGCGGCTCGCCGCAGGCACACTCCCAGCTCCCACACCCCCTCTGGACGTATATCAGGCTCATTTTAGCCCTGCTGACAGCCCTCTCGATAGCCATTACCACCTGGGTTGACTTGGCTGTGCCGAGGCCGACCAGCCCGTCACCGTTGCCCACAGCGACTATCGCTTTGTACCTCGATTTCTCGCCTGCATCTGTTTGTCTCTGCACAAGCTTGATGTCTATGACCTCTTGCTGGAGATTGGGTACAAGATAATCAACTATCTCTGGCTCAGTTACCCGGTAATTATTGGCGAATAACTCCTCGATAGAGGTTATTTTCCCCTCCTTGACAAGCTTTCCAACGAGCGTCTTCGGCTCCCACCCTGTACTCATCTATCAATCCGACTTGCCACGCCCGCCTTAAGAACCTTAGCCTTATGCCCCACTCCTCAACGCCGATGAATCGAGGGTTAGACGGTAGGGGATATACCTCGAAGCGAAATATATCACAAACCCTCTATTAATTAGGGAGGAAAATGTATCAACTTGAAGCTGAACCTGTATTGCGGGGATGAGCCAGCCGCTCGAGAAATCCATCACGTTTACAGAGTAGAGTATCTGCGACTTCCTATTTCCGCCCAGCTCGTCCAGCACAGCTCTCAGCTGCTCCATGTATTCAGGGCCGAGCCTCGGCTCCTCTGAGGTTATCTCGCGGAGCCATATGGGGGATCTAATAACTATGTAGTCGGCATAATTCATCAGCCTCTCTATGGCATCGCCCCCTAGTGAGGGGTCTACGCCATCGAGAAAGACCTCCTTCGAGCTGTCGAGGTGGGCACGTAGTTCAACCAGTAGAGGCTCAATCCACTCCACATCTCCAATCGAGACAAGGCCCTCTCGGGGGGATAACACGTATATGCCGTCAAATCCGATCGAATAGACTGCCGTTGAGACCCGCTGTGCATAGAACTGAGCTAAACTGATGTTCAGGGGAAGCATTACTCCAAAGGCCATTCTATCATTTTTATCTACAAGGTATTGATTTCCCCTGAACCAGCTTGATTCGTATCCCTGCATGCCATAAGAGACTAGTAGGTCCTTGCTCTTCGTGAATACTCCTACCAAAACCTTAAGCCCAGACGCCTTCAGCCCATTAACAAGCTTGAAGAGGTCAAAGAATGTCCATCCACCTGAATCCAATCTGAACCTAAAGTATCTGGAGACTTCGCTACGCGGACTCAATTCAGGATAGTCTATGAAGAAGTCTGGCGATAGAGGGATCACTACGTGTGTGGGCTCGCCGAGTTTTAGGTACAAGTCTTGAGGTATGCTGGTGGCTCCCACTTGAAATATCGAGTCGGGGCTCTCTAGGATGTCGACCCTGACCGGCTGCGGGGGCAGTCTTACACCCGCTGGGCTGGGGAGGACAGTGACAACTATCAGGGCGACCACTATAATCGATGCAATCCCAGCCCTCTCATCTAGCCTTCTTTTTAGTAGTGTTAGCTTGTTCAGTGCGAGGGCGAGCTTTACAGACTCCCACCCAGCAACCCCCGCCGCGACAAGGATTAGCGAGCCTGCCAGCCCTGACTCTAACAGGCTGAGATTTGATACTTTCCCCAAGTTTGCTGGGTCATATCCAATAATGAAGATGCTCCCGAACATGAAGACTAGAGCCGCCATGTGGAGTAGTGTAAGCCTCTTCCTAACCTCCCTCCGCGACTCCGGGTCATCATGGATCCAAGCCGCCAGTAAGAGGAGTGGAAGTCCAAGGACCAGGTATTGGACGTTTACCTTCGGAGAGGTTGCTAAGAAAAGTGTGAAGATACCTGCAAGGATCGTGGTCAGATCTCTACTTCGCCTGGGGTCCGCATACTGTTTGTAGAGTGTTATGGCGAGGGCTGCGGTGAACAGTGCCCACCCAACAGCGCTAGCAATCTCACCTCCAATGAAAATCCCCAAGAGCGTCCAGTAGGTAAATTGCCCAACATTTGACCTGTGGTAGAGGAGCTTTTCTAAATAGCTGGGCAGGTCGCCTAAAAATGGGAGGGAGACAATTAGAAGTATCCATGCAAATGGTAGAAGTAGGTTGGTTATGGCGCACTTGAGACCGTGTTTTTTGACCTGGACTAGCAATATTGATGGCAGAAAGATGACCGGGTATATCTTGAAGGAAGTTGCTAGGCCGAGTGAGGCGCCGGCTGCCGATTCCAGGCCCGACAATAGTAGATAGAGAGCCAGCAGTGTGAAGAGGGCGGGTATTGCGTCAAACATTCCCCAAATACTTGAGACAAAGATTGTTAGGGGGTTTAGGAGATATAGTGTGGCCAATTTGTAAGCATCCTCTTCCCCTAACCCTAGCTTCTTTGCTGTGAGCCACAGTACAAGTCCGCAGAACACATCGGCCAAGATGATGGGTAGCTTCAAAAAGAGAATAGATACCTCTCTCACCCCTCCCAGCAGGGATGCGACATATGTTGAGCCTGCTAGCAGATATAACCAAGGCGGTGGGTAGGCGTAAAAGCCCCATGGAAACCCCTCAAACTGTGGATAGCTGTATATGTTAATCTGCTCGTTAAGAAAGAAGTCCGACGCTTTTAGCCACACGAATAGGTCCCAGCCGTGCCCGGTAAAGGCTGAGGGGGCCAGCCTAGCGGCGAGGGCTAAGGCCACTATTCCGGCTAGCCTTCTCCCCCTTCTCAAAACTTTTCAGGATATCACGGGTTAGTCTTATTTAAGTTGATTTTCTCTGCATAGAAAAACGCTTATACAGCTAAGAGGCCAACAAAAGTCTAGATGCAGTTGAGGCTAGGTCAGGGCGAGGGGATGGGCGACAAGCTTCTCCTCCTGTCGGCCGGATACGATGGCGAGAAGGGGGTAGCATATCTCAAACTTCTGAGACAAGACACTGGGAGAGTAGAGATTAGGTATGACGACTCGGGGCATCTCCCCTACTGCTACACCAACCTCTCACCACAAGAAGTCCTAGATGCGCTTAAGGACATAAGAGACAGCATAGTTGAAGTAAAGGAAGAGGAGAAGTTCGATGCCCTCAGACTGCGAAAGATCAAACTAACAAAAATAATAGTGAAGGACCCGCTCACCATCGGTGGTAGGAAGAACTCGGTCAGAGAGCGGATAGAAACGTGGGAATCCGACATTCCCTACCACCTCAACTACCTGTACGACCGGGGCCTTATCTGTGGGATGCCGTACCATGCCTCTGGAGATGGTCTCACACCTGCGACTCTCGACCTGAATGAGGCGAGGAAGCTAGCTTCCCAGATAAAAAAGCTCAGTGAAGACGACCTCAGCGAGGTTGCTAGCTGGATTACAGTTATGGAGGCGGAGCAGCTTGACCCCCCCTACTGCGCCCTTGACATCGAGGTTTTCAGCCCAGTCTCGACCCGCCTCCCCGACCCGTCAAAGGCTGAAGACCCTGTCATCGCAGTCTCCATATGCGGATCCGATGGCCGTAGAGATGTCTTCATGCTGAGAAGGGGCGACTTTTCTCTTGACACGACTGGACTGGATTTCAAGGTCTCAGTGTACGACTCTGAGGAAAAGATGCTCGGAGACGTCTTCGACGCCCTCTCCAATTATGCGATAATAGCCACTTTCAACGGAGACCAGTTCGACCTACCCTACCTTCACAATAGGGCAAAAAGGCTTGGAGTCAATCGCGGGCGGAACATGATCGTGATCGGGAGGGAGGGAGCGACATTTCAGAACGCTGCACACATCGATCTCTACAGCTTTTTCCTAAACAAGTCAATCCAGGTCTACGCCTTCGACAACAAATACCGCGAATATACCCTTGAGGCGATTTCACAAGCGCTGCTAGGGAGGGGGAAGATACAGATAGAGAGGCCGATTTCAGAGCTTTCACCCCGCGAACTCGCGACATACAGCTTCGGAGACGCGCTACTAGTCTACGAACTACTCTCAAACAATGATAGGCTCATCATCAGGCTGATCCTCGTCTTATGCAGGATTAGTCGGCTGCCTGTTGAAGACCTCTGCAGACACGGGGTCTCAGGCTGGATAAAGAATCTCATCTACTTTGAGCATAGGCGGAGAGGGTGGCTGATACCTAGACCGGAGGAGATACTCCGAGAGAAGGGAATGACAACTACGAAGGCGATAATAGAGGGCAAGAAGTATAGAGGTGCCATAGTTGTTGAGCCTGTACCAGGGATACATTTCGGCGTTAAGGTGCTTGACTTCGCCTCCCTCTACCCCTCAGCATTGAAGAGGTGGAACCTAAGCTACGAAACCATTCGTTGCCCTCATGAAGAGTGCAGGTCGAATGTGGTGCCTGAGACTGGCCACTGGGTTTGCACGAAGAGGCGGGGCCTCCAGAGCCAGATTATAGGCTCCTTAAGAGACATAAGAGTAGGAATATACAAGCCGAGAAGCTCAGACCCGACGATACCGAGAGAAAAGAGGATATGGTACGACGTGATACAGAAGGCTCTCAAAGTTTTCCTCAACGCCAGCTATGGAGTCTTCGGATTCGAGGAGTTCCCACTGTACTGCCCACCGCTCGCAGAGAGTACAGCGGCTATAGGTAGATACGTCTTCTCAGAGGCTATTGAAAAGGTGAGAGAGCTCGGCGGAACAGTAATCTACGGTGACACCGACTCGCTATTTTTAAAAGGATACAACGAAGAAATGCTCAGAACGCTGATAAGATGGGCAGACGAGAGTCTCGGACTTGACCTTGAAGTAGATAAAGAATACGTCTACGTCGTCCTATCCCAAAGGAAGAAGAACTACCTCGGCCTGACCGTTAAGGGAGTGGTAGATGTTAAGGGACTTACGGGTAAAAAGCGGCACATCTTCAACCTGGCCCACCACCTCTTTGAAGAGATGATTGAAGGGTTGAAACAGATCAGGCAGCCTGAAGACTTCGAGAGGTTCAAGGCAGATCTTGTGAAGCTAATAAGAGAGAGCCACAACAAGCTGATAAACCGAGAGTTCGAGGTCTCAGACCTCGCCTTCAGCGTTATGTTGTCTAAATCCCCCGAGCAATACACCAAGACTACTCCCCCCCATGTCAAGGCCGCTCAGAAACTGGCCGCGATAGGTGTCAAGGTAGGCTCAGGGGACATAATCCAATATGTTAAGACAAAGGATAGACTAGGAGTCACACCACTACACCCACGAATAGAGATCAATAAGAACCAGGTCGACGTAGAAGCCTACATCGAGTATTTGAAAGGAGTTTTCCAGCAAGTACTTGATAGCCTGGACATGGACTTCGACGAGATCGTCAGCGGCGGCAAGACGGTTAAGCGGACCCTAGACGAGTTCCTCTAGCATTCGATGCGGCCTTTCTGTTTTGTAGTCAGAGGTCTATCCACTTCGTGGTAAGGGTTGCGGGAAGAAAGGCCGAAGAAGATACCATTTCTGCGCCTCATCCAGTTCTGAAGAGCATGGCCTAGGAGTAAAAAGGCCTCTCCCCGCACGACGCTAAGGTTTTACCATCTACTGCCAACAGGCTTCTGTATATTTTCAAGAACCAGTGGGCTTGATAACTAGGGACGATTAGGGATGGCCTGGCTACTCCTTCTCTGGAAACTCTAAGCCCCCCTCTTAGCGGCCGAGACAATGGATACTACGTCTCCTGGCCTCAGCCTATAATCGGATGAGAGCTTAAGCTTTCGCCGCGCGTCGATGGCGTAGAGGTATCCCTCCCCTAGCTCGGAATGGATCTTATACGCTAGGTCTCTGGGGCCTGAACCCGGCTTGAGAAGATACACGTCTGGGAGGACGTTTCCGTTCTTGTCTGTCAATCTTGCAGGATCCTCGACCGGAAATACAGGAATATAACCCAAAATGCCTAAGTAAGCCCTGTCTATCAAGTCTTGGACACCTGTTCCACCGTTTTTTTCCATAAATGCTGCAAGCCTGTCGAGGGCTTTTTTCTGGGCTGGGCTTAGCCTGGAATCGTCGATGATCTTGAATGTCTTGTCCCCCGGCCTATAGCTCACCAGCCCCCGCTCAGCCGCTATTCTCAGGGCCCGCTCAGCCTCAGCGCTACAAGGGATAGTCTCATACCCTGCATCTACAAGCCTCTTGACCCCTTTCTGCGCTCCCGGCACATCGGCTTTGTTCGCAGCCACTATTATCGGCTTCGACAGTCTTCTCAATTCATTTACGAATATGCGAAGCTCCTCTTTTTTCCACCCGGTAGGATGGGCCAGGCTCAACTCAGACCTACTTATGACGGCCTCGACTTCCTCCCTACCGATTCCAAGCCCAGAGAATACCCGTGCAATCTCTTCTGAAAGGGCGGCCTGCTTAGCCTCTACAGCCCTCGCAATCCTCGGCCAATCCCTCGCGATAATGCCGAGAAGCCACTCATCCAGCTCCCTCTCAACGAGCCTCACATCCTCAACGGGGTCCTGAGTCCCGGGCTCAACGATGTTACCCTCAAGATCTGTCCCACCAGAGGCGTCAGCTACAACGATCAAAGCACTTGCCTGCCTAATCTCGTCAAGGAACTGGAGGCCTAACCCCCTACCCAGATGAGCCTGCGGAACAATACCGGGGCAGTCAATAATTTGGATTGGGATAAGCCTCACACCATCCACGCAGAGCGAGTTTCTGGGGTTATCCTTAACGCCCAGCTCCCTGCAGACACAGTTAAACCTGAGATATGTCACCCCCCTATTAGGGCTCTTAGTAGTGAACGGATAATTCGCAATCGGAACATCCACCAACGTTAAAGCAGAGAACAGAGTACTCTTACCCGCGTTCGGCTTACCCACCAACCCCGCAAGCTCCATCCAATAATCCTACAACAAGCCAGCCTATAACTCCAGCGCCCAACGCTATCCCTCAGCGAAAATCATGGCCTATTGAACGCTCTAGAGCGCCTGCTAACAGTTAATCATTAACAATCAAGGCTAGATCCTACTGGTGCGGCCGGCCAAGTTTTTACCGCCAGATGAAATCATACACACCTATCGCATTAGACTGCATACTAAGAGTTAGTTTTATATTAATGAGAATATCGCTAAAGGGATGATGGAAGGTGACAATATTTGGTATTTAGGATAGGTATTGATATTGGAGGTGCCTTTACCGACTTAGTGGGTTATAATGATGATACTGGAGAGCTCATTTGGGTTAAGGATGAAACAACCCCCCACGACCCCTCAATCGGCGTATTAAAAACAATTTCTAAGAGCGGAATAGACTTTTCCAAAGTACTTTCCATCATACATGGACAGACCCTAGTCATCAATACAATCATTGAGAGAAAAGGAGCCAAGGTCGGCCTAATAACAACTAAGGGATTTAGAGATGTCTTAGAACTCCAGAGATCCAACAGAAGAGATATGTATAATTTCAGATACCAAAAACCTGACCCTATCGTTCCGAGGTATTTGCGCTTAGAAGTGGAGGAGCGCGTCACTGCTAGCGGAGAAATCCTTAAGCCCTTAAAAGAGGAGGATGTAAAGAAAGCGCTGGAAAAATTTCTTCGGGAGGGAGTTGAGAGTATCTGTATAAGTTTTATAAACTCTTACGCAAACCCTACCCACGAACTTAGGGCAGGCGAGATAGTTCAGGAGAGCATGGATGTACCTGTAACTTTAGGGCATGAAATAACTAGAGAGTGGAGAGAATATGAACGCACCATGACAGCTGTCCTCAATGCCTATGTTAAACCTAAACTGATAAAATACTTGACAAGGCTAGAAGAGGCTTTCAAAGAAAAAGGCTTCAAGAAAAGCCCCTTTGTCATGCTCTCCAACGGAGGTGTGGCAACTTTCGACATAGCTAAGAAATTCCCCATATATACGATAGAGTCCGGACCCGTAGCAGGGGTCATAGGCGGAGTATACATCGCTAAACTATTGGGTGATAGTAACGTAATCGTTCTAGATGGTGGGAGCACCACTACAAAAGCTAGTCTTATTGAAGGCCTAATCCCCCGAGTTCATACTGAATATTATGTAGAGAGGACGAAGACTTCTGCAGGATATCCGGTGAGGGTTCCGGTTGTAGATACATTCGAGATAGGGAACGGAGGGACAAGTATTGCTTGGATTGACTCAATAGGGAACTTGAGGGTTGGCCCGAAGGCCGCCGGAGCCTATCCTGGGCCTGCATGCTATGGGAAAGGAGGAACAGAACCTACCGTAACAGACGCCTATGTAGTGAACGGTCTAATCAATCCTGAATACCTCTTAGGTGGGGCTATGAGAATACATAAGAAATTGGCCCACGAGGTGATTAAACAAAAGGTTGCAGACCACTACAACATCTCCGTCCAAGAAGCAGCCGAGGGTATCATTAAACTCGCAAATGAGAATGCAGCCTTCGCCATTAGAGTGGTCTCCGTCCAGCGCGGCTATGACCCAAGGGATTTCACCCTTATAGTACATGGCGGTTCAGGGCCAATGTTCGCTCCGTTCATAGCTCAAGAACTTGAGATAAAGAAGATAATAGTCCCCGTGATCCCTCCAGGAGTTTTCAGCGCATGGGGAATGCTCACCACAGATATACGGCACGATCTTGTATATACAGAGATTGTCAGGCTGGATAAGGAGACGGCCATAAATCGGATAAACGATATATACTCACAGCTCGAGAGCAAGGTTCTTGAAATTTTTAAGGAAGAGCTCGGCGTAGGCGAGGCGGTGGTTCAGAGGTTTGCGGACATGCGATACTATGGCCAAGAGCATACGGTGAAGGTTCCAATCCCATCGATAAATATTATCAGCGGGGATATTGACATCATAATAAACAGGTTCCACGAGTATCACGAACGAGCATATGCATTTAGACTAGAAGGCCCGGTGGAAATTGTGAACTTCCATGTCGTTGGAGAGTATAAGATAAGAAAGTTCGAGCTCAAGGAGATTGAAAATTCAGTCGAAACATCGGATGACGCTTTGATAGGAGAAAGAAGGGTGTATTTGAATGGTGATGACTTGACATTGTCTGTCTATAATAAGCAGAATTTGGCTCCGCATTTCAAGATTGATGGGCCCGCAATTATTGAAGACCCCACTTCCACCATCCTCGTTCTGAATACACAGAGGGTATCAGTAGATAAATATGGTAATGTTGTTATCTCTGAGAGGCGAGTAATATGAGCAAATCCGACCTTTTCACTCTGGAGATAATTAAAAGCGGTCTTATCACAGCTAATGAAGAAATGTTTTACGCCTTCGGCAGGACTGCAAAGAGCCCGGTAATTTATGAGGTATTAGACTATGCGGTCGCAATGACCAACTCGGAGGGAGATTTGATAGCGCAAGCACCTGGTGTCCCTGGTTTCTCAGGCGTCCTCGACTTCGCGGCAAGAGAAGTGCTAGATAAGTGGAACGGTGAACTATTTCCGGGCGATGTAGTTGGGCTTAATGTCCCATACAAATCAGGTACACATCTAAACGATGTTACTTTAGCGATGCCAGTCTTCTACAAAGATGAACTCCTATCAATAATTTTGAACAAAGGGCACTGGAGTGAGGTGGGGGGAATGCATTTCGGTAGTTGGACATCCGATTCGACGGAGATCTATCAAGAAGGACTACTTTTACCCTGCATAAAAATATACAATGAAGGTAGACCGAACAGAGACGTGATAGACATTATCTTAGAGAACTCTAGACTTCCTCAACATACCCTCGGCGATATGGAGGCACAAGTAGCCTCAATGAAGGTTGCGTCTCGCCGTGTTGAAAAACTAGTAGAGAAGTATGGCATAGAGATGGTGAAGAAAGCAATGGAAAAAATCATAGATGATGGATACAGGCTCGCATTATTAAATATTAGTAAGTTGCCAAAGGGAGTTTTCGAAGCTGAGGACTACATCGACGATGACGGTTTAACAGATAACCCTGTGTATGTCAAGGTTAAAGTGACTATAAGTGAAAATGAGTTTGTAGCAGACTTTACTGGAAGCGGCTCGGCTAAGGGCTCCATTGCTTCTCCATACGCCGCAACTGTCTCGGGTGTAAGAGAGACGTACATGGCTGTTACGGACCCGCATGTACATTTCAATGGGGGGTATTTCAGACCATTAAGAGTGATTGCGCTGCCTGGCTCCGTTTTTCATCCAGTGAAGCCTACACCAACTTCTACCTACTGGGAGTCAATGGCGTATGCCACTGATCTAGTCTGGAAAGCTCTCGCCCCTCACGTGCCGGACAAGTTGACTGCGGGTCATTTTTTGTCGATTCTAGCTACGATACTTGGAGGAGTAGATAATAGGACAGGCGAGCCTTTCGCTATCGTTGAACCTCAGCCGGGAGGATGGGGGGCAGGATACGACAAAGATGGTGAGAGTGGATTAGTAGCCTGTGGAGACGGTGAGACCTTCATAGCATCAAACGAGGTTTACGAAAAACGTATGCCCATAATGGTTGACAGGTACTGTCTAAATGTGGAAGGAGGCACTGGTCATGGAAAATTCAGAGGAGGATTTGGGGTGATAAAGGATTATCGCGTCTTATGCGATGAGGCCTACTTTACAGTCTCAATAGGTCGGAGTAAGTTCCCTCCATGGGGAGTTGCAGGAGGAATGAATGGCACCCCTAACTATTGCGTAATATTCAAGCACGGTGAGGAGCCCAAGGTTACTAGAAAGATTGCCGCCCTCAAATTAAGAGAAGGAGAAGTGGTGAGCTTGAGGTCCGGTGGCGGAGGAGGGTGGGGTGACCCTCTGGAAAGGGACCCCGAGAGAGTTAGAATGGATGTAAAGAACGAGTATATAACCATCGAAGTGGCTAGAGACGTATATGGCGTAGTATTGAATCCTGACACTCTAGAGATAAACTGGGATGCTACAAAAGAGTTGAGACAAAGGATAAGATTGGAAAGGCAGAAGAAAACAGTGAGATAAATAATTGATTGACGGTATATGAAAAAGGTATTTTGTCCTTGCAGACCCCCCGCTTTCGGAATACAATTTTATAGCCCGCTATCATTATTCTGGTGATTCACCATGTATTCAAACAGGTTAAAGAGGCTGCTGGAAGATATAGACCGCCTAGGACTCGACGCTGTAATGCTGACCTTCGAGCCGAACATGTATTACTTATCTGGTTATGGTGCAATTTCTCTCGAACGCTTGGTCGCCTTAGTCTTATTCAGAGAACAAGATACAGCGTGTCTAATAGTTCCTAAGCTTGAAAAGGATAGGGCGGAAAAGAATTGCAAGTTACAAAACATTGAGATTCTTACCTACAGTGATGTGGAGGACCCGATAAACATATTGAAGGGGCTTTTTTCAAAATACCGAGTTAAACACCTAGGCGTGGACGGGGGTACGCCCTATAGATTTGTCCACCCCATAATTTCTTCAGGTTCAGAGACCGATCTTTCACTTATCGATGAAACTATGTACTCTTTAAGAATCATTAAAGATGCCGAAGAAATTAGATGCTTAGAAAAATCCGCTGACATCAATAATAAACTCATGGTAGAAACTATTGGTCACGTCAGGGCTGGCTTGTCTGAGAAGCAGCTTGCAACCTTTGTCAGGACGCGGGCATTGGAACTAGGCGCAGACGAGGTTGCCTTCACTCTTATACAGTCAGGAGGCAACTCTGCACTTCCCCATCAGGAGCCGACAGATAGGAGGATAGGTAAAGGGGAAATAGTGCTATTAGATATAGGTATTAGATTTATGGGGTACTTTTCTGACATCACCAGGACCATCACTTGTGGAGGACCCTCGCAGCAGCAGCAACAAATTTTTGACATAGTGTATAGAGCCCAATCGGCAGCACTTACTATTGCTAAGGAAGGCTTGAAGGCTGGAGATCTAGACAAAAAAGCTAGACAGACTATATCTGAGGCCGGATACGGGGAATACTTCATCCACAGGACGGGGCATGGTTTAGGATTAGAAGTCCATGAACCCCCTTATATCAAAGAGGATAATGTCCAAGAGCTAAGAAAGGGAATGGTATTCACCGTTGAACCAGGGATATATCTGGCGGGAAGATTTGGAGTTAGGTTGGAAGACAACGTGATTATCACTGAAGATGGACACACCAACTTAACTAAATTGCCAAAATCCCTCTCAATTGAGGAGTATCTATAATAAAGCGCTATTCGTAAAGCCAGCACCTTACGACATGCCCGTTATCTGCCACAATTTCGGGCGGCTCGCTCTCGCTACAAATAGGCTTTGCGAAGGGGCATCTAGTGTGGAATCTACACCCCTTTGGTGGGCTTAGTGCGCTTGGGATTTCTCCTACAGCCTCCACCCCTTTAGGTTTGATTTCTTCATCCTCTCTAGTCAATGTTGGGATTGAAGATAGAAGCATCTTAGTGTATGGGTGTAGTGGCCATCTGAAGAATTCGTCCGTGGGGGCCTCTTCATATATTTTCCCCAGGTACATTATTATTACTCGGTGTGCTATGTTTCTTACAACCCCTAAATCGTGTGTGATTAGGAGATAGCTAATGTCTTTTTCCTTCTGTATTCTCCTTAATGTGTTAAGGACCTTTGCCTGCGATGAAACATCTAATGCGGAAGTAGGCTCGTCAAGGATTAGAAAAGATGGGTTTGGTGCAAGCGCCCTAGCTATTGCAACTAGTTGCTTCTCACCTCCACCTAGCTCATGAGGATACTTGAACATAAAATCTTCACCTAAACCTACAAACTCTAACAATTCTGCAACTCTAGCATAGACGCTTGTTGAATCAGCTAGGCCGTGGACACGTAATGGCAACCCAACGATGTCCTTGACGGTGTGCTTGGGATTAAGTGATGTTCCTGGGTCTTGGAAAACTATCTGAATCTCTCTTTTTAACTCAAGGCTACGCTTCTTGATTGGAATTGATAGGTCGTACGTTCCTTTGTAGAGTATTTTTCCACTATCAGGCGGATAGAAACCCATTATCACATGCCCAGTGGTCGTCTTCCCTGAGCCTGACTCGCCTACAAGTGCAAGAGTCTCACCATATTTTACTGAGAAGCTTACACCATCTACGGCTTTTACGGCTCCTTCTTTTATCGTAAAGTATTTTCTGATATCAGAAACTGATACGATATAATCCATATACATATCCAGACCCTCACTCATAGAGGTGACATGTCACGGCATGGTCTGTATTGATAATGGTTCTCTTAGGCTTTATTGTGTGACATTTATCCATTGCGTAGGGGCATCTAGGGGCGAATCTGCAACCAATAGGCGGAGATCGGTAGTCAGGTAGCTTCCCCCTAATTCCTTCACCTATCTCACGGGTACTTATTTTCGGTGCGCTGGAAATAAGCAAGCTTGTATACGGGTGAGCCGGATGGTCAAACAGCTCGCTCGTCCTAGCCTCCTCCATTATGTCTCCCGCATACAGAACATAGGCTCTATCAGTCATTTGGCGAACCATACCCAACGCATGCGAAACTAGAATGGTGCTAAGTCCTCTCTGCTTCACCAATCTATCAATCAGCTTTAATATCTGGTCTTGAATTGTAACGTCAATATTGGTGGTTGGCTCGTCCGCGAGCAAAAGTTTGCCTGCAGATATTAGTGCCATGGCAATCATCACTCTCTGCCTCATACCACCGCTTAACTGAAAGGGATAGGACTCCAAAACCCTCTCATAGTCAGGAAGTTTAACGTCATTTAACACCTTTACTGCATGATCATGTAACTCCTCTTTCGTAGGGTTATACCCTTCTGCGAACAACTTATACCTGATAACGTCGTATAATTGGTCCTTAATCTTGAATACTGGGTTCAACGCAGCCATAGGGTCTTGAAAAATCATTCCTATCTCTCGCCTTCTAACCATCGAAAGCTCGGTCTCGCCGGCTTTTAGCATGTCTATTTCCTTAAACTTTATCATACCATTAGGTATAACGGCATTCTGAGGAAGGATTCTTAATATGGATTTAAGGAGTGTTGTTTTCCCGCTCCCAGTCTCGCCGATTACTCCTACTCTTTCCCCCTCCATCATTCTCAGCCAAACACCGTTTAAAACTTTGTGAATATACCAGTAGCTTTTATAATGAACATAAAGATCCTGAATGTTTAACAACATGCTTAATCACCTGCAAATACGTCCCTAATACCGTCGCCAAGCAAATTAAATGAGAGTATTATCAATATGATGCCGAGGGCGGGGCCCATGCTCATCCACCAATAATTTGGGAGGTATTTACTGTATTCTGATACCATTGTGCCTAGATCAGGGGTGGGTGGCTGTGCACCGAGTCCTACGAAACTAATGGCGGCCCCAATGAGTACAACCCAGCCAGCGTCCAAAGTAACTTTGGTAAGTATTATGCCTAACTGATTTGGTAGTAGTTCGCGGAAGAGAATATACAGGGTGGAGGCGCCTTGCGCCTCAGCCGCCAAGATAAATGGCTCATTCCTAAGAGATGCGGTTACAGAATGGGTCAGTTTGACATACCAGGGCCACCACATCAACGATACCGCTAGCATGGCGTTGTATATATTAGGCTCAAGTATAGAGGCGATTGCCAAGGCTAAGACTAGATAAGGTATTGAAATGAATATGTCTGATAACCTGATGATTATCGTCTCTACTATGGTTCCTCTATAGTACCCGGCTATAAGGCCTAAGACCACACCAGTAGGCACAACCAGCGATAAGACTATCCCTATTAACAGAAATGCGTATCTGAACCCGAAAATAACGCGGCTTAGCACATCTCGCCCATACATATCAGTGCCAAATAGGTGCTCCATGCTTGGCGGTTTATAGGCATCCTTAAAATTGATGTACAGTCCGGCGTGCTCGGGATATGGGGCGATAAATTCTGCCAGCACAACAAAGAGTAGTAGAAGGCTGACGAGCCCCAAGCCAATAAGAGAAAGTTTACTTTTTTTAAATTTGAACCAGACCCGCCTCAGATTTTCTCTCTTAACGCGTCGCTCAACTCCGAGATACTTTTCCTGTTCTTCGAGCGGCATACTCATTTGCCTCACCTTTTATGTTTGATGCGTGGATCTAAGTTCGAGATGAGCAAATCAATGACAATGGAGGCGAGGGTGTAGGCAAGGCCTATTATCAGTACGACCCCGACTATTGCGTTTAGGTCCTTCCTTAACATGGCGGTTATTCCGTATCTCGACAAACCGGGCCAATTAAATATGAACTCGACTAGGAATGCATTTCCTATTAGGGACGCCATGTCTAGCGTCATTATAGTTACTGTAGGAATCATGGAGGGCTTTAACGCGTATTTAAAAAATACGAGAGAAGTTGGGAGTCCATGAGAATACATATTCAGAATATAGTCTTTGCTTACATTTTCTATTAAGTTTGCTCTTAGAATTCTAGCCTCTTGAGCTATTGTACCTATTGCGAGGGCAAGGGAGGGTATGATTAGGTGGCTTAATGCATCGAAGAATGCGGGTATGTTACCCTGAAGCAGGGAATCCAGTGTGACAAGCCCCGTTATCCTCTTCACTTCGTACCCTAGGCTTAACCGTCCGTAGGCAGGTAGTACACCTAGCCAGCTAGCTAGAATTAGCTGTAGAATTATTGCCCAGACAAAAGAGGGGATTGCAATTCCTGCATAAGCAAACATGCGCACAAAGTTGTCTACAGCCGAGTTAGGTCTCCTGCCACTTAAAACCCCTAGGCTAAACGCGCCGATTACATCGATTACAAGTGCAAATATTATAAGCTCAACCGTAGCAGGGAGGAACTCAATGATATCTGTAGTTACATCCCTAAATGTGACTAAAGATATTCCCAGTCTGCCATGGAAGACGTCTGTTAGCCATACAAAATACTGGATGTAAAGGGGTTCATGGAGGTGGAGCATCTGCCTGTACTGTTCTACGACGTCTTCTGGCGCCCTAGGGCCTAGTGCAAGCCTAGCGGGGTCGCCTGGTAAAACGCGCGCAATTATAAAGATAAGTATAGATATTCCAAATAGTGTTATTATGCTGTACGCTATTTTTCTTACATAGTAGTTGTAGACTATATTGGATAGTCTTGTGCTTATTTTCGACCGACCTGTATCCGGCTCCGGGTCTTGACTTGTCATATCTGCCTCAATATCCCATGGCGATTTCTGCGAAGGCTGGTCATAATAGCTCGGATAGGCCCCATTTTTGGAGTTCGGATAGCGGTGGCGGCTCGTAAGTGTATTTTCTGCTATGCCCCCAGCCGCAAAGTTCTTTAAGCCTAACATATTGTTCGGCATGCTTAAGCGAGGCAATGATAGGATCTATAACTGGTATCCCAAACTTCTCTTGTACCACCTTGTAAAATCCGAAAAAGACTGTACAACCCAATATTACTACTTCCGCCCCCTCCTTGATACTCGCTTCAACCGAGTCTATGAGCCTCTTTTCTGTTTCACTCTCATCCTTATGAAGGTCATAGACACCCATTTCTATGTCCTTAAAAGATACAAGCCTATCCTTTAAACCATATTCTTTGACTCTACTCATCATCAGCGGAATCCACTTTTTTCTACCTACTATGATCGAGAACCTATCCCCTAAGGACAATGCCAGTGATGTAGATGACTCAAGTGGTGCGGTTACGACGAGGTTGCTTATTTCACGCGCCTCTCTTAATCCAGGGTCGTAGAAACAGCCAATTATACAGGCGTCATATCCATCTCTTTCGGCTTTTTTGACTTCTTTCAATATGTATGGAACCATCAATGCGTCATATGAGTAGTATTCGAGGTGGTGTGGACCAGATTTAAAGGAGACGACATCTAGTCTCGTTGTTGGGTCTAAGTATTCCGCTAAATAGTCTTTCATAGGTTTGTCGAATATCGAGGTTCCAACTGGGTTTATGAATAAAATTCTTGCCACTTAAACACCACCCGCAAAAATATCGGGGATAAATATCGACTCGGTAGATGGCATCATTTCGGCATTTTCTCTGGGAAGACTTGGAACCATCTGAAATCTAGCTCGTACTCGGCTATAGGAAGAACTTCTCCCCTAGCAGCCGGGTAGTCGATATAGTCGGCCTGGTAGGCTCTAAGCACTACGTGTTCGTACACGAATACTGAGGGAGCCAGCTCATCAAGCTTTTTCTGTATCTCATAGTACTTCTGCATCCGCTGGTTAAAATCTACCGTAGCCAGCGCATCCTCTATCATTTTATCAATCTCTGGATTCATTAACCATTCACCTTGTTCCCATGTCCCAGTGGCCGCAGAATGGTATCGCGACGTGAGGATAGAACCCGCTTCCGCGTAGTGCGCAATTACAAATATTGAGACTGCGTTAGGCGTTGTTTCTTTCTTTGTCATACCCTCTACTACTGAGAGCCAGGGGACCTTCACTACGTTGACTTTAAGCCCAATCTCCTCCATGTTAAGCTTGAAAAGCAGCGCGACCCTCTCCTCCCACGGGACCTCAGCAATCCACCAGAACTCGATAGGATACTTGTCAAGCTGTCCCCAATACTTTGATTTCATGAGCTCCTCCTTCGCAACCGCTATACTCCTCTCAATGGGTTTTCTCGTTGGATCTGCTCCCGGAAGCATGCTTGGGACAGGGCCTGAAGGACGCTTCTCGAACGGCATTATATCTTTTATGGCCGTTTCATAGTCGAATGCGAGTGTGATTGCCCTCCTGACATGCACGTCGTCTGTTGGAGGTTTCTGGGTGTGGAGCATGATGTAGAAGATCATCGCTGAGGGTACTTTAGCGATCTTAACGCCTGGTATTTTGGCCATCGCGTCGTAGTTTTCCAATGGTTGCCACTGGTCAGTTACCTCCAGCTGTCTCTTCTCAATCATAGCTCTTATCGTGGTGGGCTCTGTGAAGCCATACATTATTACTTTAGTTGGGGAGTTTGGTGCGGTGTCACCCCAGTATCCATCAAACTTTACGAGAGTCACAGACTCCCCTCTCTTATGCTCGAGTAGCTTGTACGGTCCTGACCCAGCATCTTGCTCACCTGCCATCAACCAGTTTTTACCGTAGTCTCCCATCTCGCCGTAGGGGCCTTCAGCTATATGCTGCTTCACAAGTTCGCTATCGACAATATAGAGCCGCACTAGAGTGATGAGGAATGGGCCGAATGGCTTCGTGAGGGTTATCTGAACTGTATAATCGTCCAGCGCCACTGTCTTTTCTAGGTCGACGTATGGTTTGAATAAGTAGCCGTAGCCCTCACCTATCGTTATCATCCTTTTCAAGGAGAAGATAACGTCCTGTGCCTTTAGTTCTCGCCCGCTATGGAACTTTATTCCCTTCCTCAAGGTGAATTTCCATACCATCCCATCCGCGGACACCTCCCATTTTTCTGCTCCGTGTGGCTTGACCGTCCCGTCTTTATTGGGATACACTAATGTGTCATAGACATTGAGGAAATATACCGAGCTTGCCTCATCTGAGCCCACAGCGGGATCCATGTAAGGCACATTGGCGAAAGAGACTCTCAGTAGCCTCTCGCGGGGTGGGGTGATCTGCCCAGTTAGTGTTGTGCCTGTGAGAATGAATCCTACCGCTGCAATAACAGCTATCACGACGACTATGGCAGCAATAACTAGTGTCCTCCTTCCTTTACCACTAGTTCTACCGGCTGTCATGTGTTTTAGAAAAAGGTCTCGCCCTATATATCTCTTTTCAGTGAATGTTGTGATTTACAAAAAGGGTTGAGGATTATAGTTTATTCAGTAGAGTAATCTCATCTCTAAGTATCTTTTTGGGACCGGATTGCTGTATGAAGCGGGGACTCGGTTTATACGGTTTGGATGTGTAAGTGGGGGTTTAAGAAAATATTTTAGTGTATGTTATTGTTTTTGAACGTGGTTGGTGCTTGTAGATGGTGTATGGTCTTGTGGTGGTTGGTGCGGGGATAGTGGGTTTGACCTCGGCCTACCATTTTGTGAGGTGTGGGGGTGGTAGGGTGTTGGTCATTGACGCTAACGGTGGCCCAGCTCAGGGGAATACTGCTAGGAGTGTTGGCGGCTTCCGTATGGGGCTGTTCACCTCTCGTGTTAACAGGATTATTTCTGAGACTACGGTCAAGTTTTACTTGGATGTCCAGAAGAGTGGCTATGACCTTGGAATACACCAGCTGGGCTACCTAATCCTGTTAGACATTTCAAAATATGAGCAGTATGTGGAGCGTGTTCGTGAGCTCCTTGATGCGGGGACCGCGATTCTTCTCTCTAAGGATGAGTTGAAGAAAAGGATAGGGTTTATCGAGCTTGACCTCGATGACGAGGAGTCCAGACTCTTGGAGCTGAGGCCGATTAAGGGCGCCATATTCTCCCCCCAGAGTGGTTATTTGGACGTTGAGAAACTAGCCAAGTTCTATTACGAGAAACTGGTGGGTGCGGGGGTGGAATTTCTCTTTAACACGAGGGTAGAGAAGCTGCGGCTGGCGGCCGTGAACAAGATTGGCCACCCAAGGGAGCCCTTCGCCTGGCAGGAGAAGAAGATAGAGTCGGTAGAGACGTCAAAGGGTGCGATCGAGGCTGAGCGGTTTATCCTTGCTGCCGGGGCCTGGAGTCAAGAATTACTAGACCCGTTGGGGATTGACTCTTACATTAAGCCCAAAAAGAGGCAAATCTTCGCCTCCCCTGCCCGCGGAAGACTTGAGTCCTTCTTCAATGTTGAGGGATTCAATGATTTCAATTCAATGCCCATGACATTTATTCCGAGGGGGCCATTTGTTGCGCCCCGAATCAGGGAAAGGAGCCTTTGGATGGGGCTGAGTGACGATATTGGCCGTCGATGGGGCCTGGACTTCGAGGCGGAGGACCTCTTCTTCTATGATAATGTTTACCCGCTTCTGAGGAAGATTTTCCCAGTAATTGAGGGTGTGAGGCCGCAGTCAAAGTGGGCCGGCTGCTACTCTATCAACACAATCGATGAGAACCCCGTGGCTTTCCGTGTAATGAACCTGGTCGTTGCGACAGGGGGAAGTGGCAGCGGCGTCATGAAGGCGGACTCCCTAGGAAGGATAGCTGCTGCGCTAGCCCTTGATCAGGGCGAGGTCGAGCTTTACGGTGGCGTAAAGGTCCCCTCAACCCTACTAGGGATCAAGGATAGGAAGATTGAGCCGGAGATGCTGGTCTTTTAAATGAGTGGCATCAACTTGATAATCTATAGCTTGTTTTGAAGGACAACTTAAATAAACCCCTCTACATCCTGGGATTGAGTCGATGAGTAGCTCGATTCAACCGGTTCATGAGTTAAGATTGAGAGTAGCTGAGGCGAGGCAGAGGGATGTGGGATATGGGATAGCTAGGATTGACAGGGAGGTGGGGGCCTCTGCCGGCCTGGCTACCGGAGACGTTATCGAGATTCGTGGGAAAAAGCTTGCTGTTGCAACATTATGGCTTGGCTATCTTGAGGAGGAGAAGGACATCATCAGAATTGACGGCTACATAAGGAACAATGCAGGCGTATCCCTTAACGACTATGTGCTGGTTAGGAAGGCACAGGTTAAGGAGGCTAAGCTTGTCACGCTCGCCCCAGTAAACAGCACTATCAAGCCTGATGAAAACTTTACGAAGCTTGTTAAAAGCCGCCTAATAGAGTACCCTGTCGTGCAGAAAAACATCGTACCAGTACTCTTCTTTGGAAACCTCTTCAACTTCGCTGTAATTCAGACTAGGCCTACTGGGGTCGTCAAGATTACCCCTAACACTAGAATTGTGATCCAGAGTAGGGCCGTGCAGGAGAAGTCGCTCAGCACTCATGTGACATATGAGGACATCGGTGGGCTTGATGAGGAGATACAGAGGATTAGAGAGATGATTGAGCTACCGCTTAGGTTCCCTGAGCTCTTCCAGCGGCTCGGTATTGAGCCTCCAAAAGGGGTGTTGTTGTACGGTCCGCCTGGCTGTGGTAAGACTCTTCTAGCCAAGGCTGTGGCAACGGAGGCTGAGGCTAACTTCATCCTGATTAACGGCCCTGAGATAATGAACAAGTACTATGGTGAGACCGAGGCTAAGTTGAGGGAGATTTTCAGGAGAGCCGAGGAGGAGGCTCCCAGCATAATATTCATCGACGAGATAGACGCAATCGCACCGAAGAGAAGTGAGGTTACAGGGGAGGTGGAGAAGAGGGTTGTTGCCCAGCTCCTAGCCCTGATGGACGGTCTTGAGAGCAGGGGTCAGGTGATAGTAATTGGCGCGACTAACCGCCCCAACGCGCTGGACCCGGCTCTGAGGAGACCTGGACGCTTTGATAGGGAGATAGAGATCGGTATACCTGATAAGCGGGGGCGGAGGGAGATACTTCAGATCCACACGAGAGGCATGCCCCTGGCCTCTGACGTTGACCTTGACAAGCTTGCCGAGATGACGAAGGGATACACTGGCGCCGACATCGCCGCACTATGTAGGGAGGCTGCCATGAAGTGTATCAGAAGAATACTTCCGAGCATTGACTTCAATGAGGAGAGGATATCTCCTGAGATACTTAACTCGCTGGAAGTTACGATGAGAGATTTCCACGAGGCTTATAGGGAGATTACTCCGACCGCCTTGAGGGAGGTTGAAATTGAGACGCCTACGGTCCGCTGGGAGGACGTGGGCGGCTTGTCAGAGGTGAAGCAGAGGTTGGTGGAGGCAATTGAGTGGCCGCTAAAGTATCCTGACAGGTTTGAGAGGCTTGGTATCAAGCCTCCTAAGGGGATACTTCTTTACGGGCCACCGGGCTGTGGCAAGACACTCCTTGCGAAGGCTATAGCTACTGAGGCCGAGGCGAACTTCGTCACCATTAAGGGCCCGGAGATATATTCAAAGTGGGTGGGTGAGTCTGAGAAGGCGATAAGGGAGGTATTCAGGAAAGCTAGGCAGGCGGCACCCTGCATTGTATTCCTAGACGAGATAGAGACGATAGCGCCTAGGAAGGATATCTTGGATGATAGCTCTGGCGTGACCCATAGAGTGGCTAGCCAGCTACTGGCAGAGATGGACGGCATAGAGGAGCTGCGGGAAGTAGTGGTGATTGGGGCCACGAACAGACCAGACCTTATGGACCCCTCAATACTGCGGCCTGGAAGGTTTGACAGGCTAATCTATGTTCCACCCCCCGACGATAAGGGGAGGTACGAGATACTCAGAATATATACGCGCTCAATGCCTCTGGCCGCGGATGTTGACCTGAGGAAACTAGCAGCCATGACTGAGGGATATTCAGGGGCTGATTTAGAGTCCCTCTGCAGGGAGGCTGCCATGTCTGCATTGAGGAGAGATAGGGATGTCCAGCAGGTGTCGTGGAGCGACTTCCAAGAGGCTTTGAAGGCTGTGAAGCCGAGCATAACTCCGAACATGCTCAAAGAGTATGAGAAGGTCTCGGAACACCTGCGCGGCACTGAAAAGGCCCTCCCAATGTTTGGATAGTCGCTATTATGGACCCACAGGACGTGGTCGAGGTTTTGAGGCGTAACAATAGGAAGATGATGGAGTCCGCCCTATTGGAGGCTCTGAATACTCGGGGGAGGGTGACTAGCGCTAAGGAACTTAGAGAGGCGCTAATTGTGCTTGAGGTACGGGGTCTCGTAAGAGTTCACAGCCTCGACGAGGAGAGGAGGCTTATCGTGCTTCTTGAATAGTCTTTTAGAGTAGCCAGCGGTCGAGGGATGTTACCTTCTTTTTCTCAGATACGGCCATCTCGACCTCGTTGAGCTCCTTCTCAACCCTCTCGGGGGAGAAGTCGTGCTCGTCGCACAGAACCTTGAGTACTGCCTCCCTGTTAATGTCGCGCCAAACCAGCTCGTAGTCCTTTTTTACTTCGGGCTCGAGGAAGAGCTGCCTCACCGCGTCGATGTCTATTTCGATAGGCTTGTTGAGCGACGCTAATACCTTTTCTACCGATCCGAGCTCCTTTACAAGCTCGTAGGCCTTCTTCGGTCCTATGCCCTTTACTCCCTCAAAGTAGTCAGTACCTATCAGTATAGCCATCTCGATTAACTCTCTTCTACCCACACCCAGCGAGCTGAAGAGCTTGTCAGAGTAAACGACCTCCGGCTCAACTGTCACGTATTCGTCTTTCTTCGGAAGCTTTCTTCTCCCAACTATTGAGAGGTTTCGCACGAGACGGGGTGTTCCGAATAGTATGGAGTCGTAGTCCTGTGAGGCTGAGGCCCAGGCATCTCCACGCATAGCCATATACGCTGCCTGAGCCTCTCCCTCAGAGGGCGCTATCAGCGAGGGAACACCCATCGCGTCCAATAGTTGTATAGCGGTTTCGACCATGTATTTTTCTAGGGTAGCTGACTGGGTGGCGTACTTCCTCGCCTCCTCCACCTCGCCTGCCGCCAAGGCCGCCTCATACATCTTTTTAGCCCTCTCCCTCAGCTCAATCCTCTTCCGTATGGTCTCTCTCTTAAGGTGTGGTGGCTGGCCGTCAAAGACGTAGACGACTTTTACGCCGTTTTTTATGAAGTTCGCCGTTCTGAAGAAGAGGCCGCTGAGGTGGCTGGTTACGCGCCCTTTCCGGTCCTGAAGCGGTCTCCCGTCAGGGCCCCTGATTATTGAGAGGAACTGGTAGAGTATATTGTAGCCGTCTATGGCGATTACTTTCCCGGCTAAATCGCTAAGCTGGACTGTCTGGACTGCCACCTGCGGTATCAGATCTCCAAGCTTTACGCCCAAACCACATCTAGGTATTACGCTGTGCTCCTAGATGAATAAACCTTTCCCTGCCAGCCGGGATAGCCGGCCCCTATCGGCTAGGATGTACAGACCTCAATATCAGCTACTACGAGGCTCCTACTCGGGGAGACCGGTTTGAGCTTATTGATCATTAGGTCGCAAGTAGCTCCAAACTCTGTAACCCTCTCCACGATTTTTGGGCGCAATTCTTCAGGGTCTTTTGCGAAGCCGTAAAGGTGAACCACGCCCCGTCCGCGGAGGATTCTGAGGGCTGTGTCGAGGAAGCTTAGAGGGTCTGAGGGATAGTTCATGACTACACGGTCGGCTCTAATCTGGTTGTTAGTGTATGCCGTCCTGCAGTCGCCAAACAATGGTACCACGCGACCTGTAAGCTTGTTGATCTGGATGTTCTTCACCAGTAAGCCATAGGCGTCCGGGTTGATCTCAGAGGCAAAAACCCTGGCTCCGGCATGTTTCGCTATCGCTATCGCAAATGGTCCAACACCAGCGAACATGTCCGCAACAACCTCATCGCTCCTCGTCAGTCTCGCGATCCTCATCCTCTCACCGGCCAGCCGCGGGTTGAAATAGACCTTCTCCAGGTCCACTTGGAAGATGCATCCGTGCTCCTTGTGGGTCGTAACTGTTCGCACCTCTCCGGCGAGGTGTATGAGTCTCTGCGTCCTGTAGACTCCTGTTACAGGGCCTGCCTTGCCGAGTACAACTTTTACCGACGGGTTAACCCGAATTATCGCCTCGCCTATCTGCCCTCCTAGCGTCTCAAGACCCTCAGGTATATGCACTACCGCTATGTCGCCTACGATGTCGTAGGATGAGGGAAGCTTTTTCAGGAGTTCGCCACTTATTATCCCTGAAAGCGCCTCTCTAATGCTTCGTGGTGTTAGGTGCCTCTCCTGAAACTCTTCCCACACCAGCTTACACTCCAGCCCGGGTATAGCGGCCCCCTCTAGAGAGGGAAGATCTTGTTTGAGGGGGAACACTACTCTGTCATCGATCCTCAGGGGCTTGAGAGAGGGATCTATTGCAGACCTCTCCTTTAAGATCCCTCTAGCCTTCTCGGCATAAATCACTGGAACAGAGACACCCAGCCTCTTTACTTTCCCTCCTTTAAGCATACCTGATTATTCTCTTGATTACTCCTATCCCCTTGGTCCGGCCCTCCCTCAGGACAAACCTGTCCTGCGGGTAAACCAGCATCGGACTGTATTTGAACTCGAGCACAGCATTTCCCTGCTCTCCAGGCTTCACATACTCCCTATCAAGTTCCACGATTCTCACACTCTGTGAGATTGTGTGGCACTGCATGACTGGCTCATAGCCTGGGGCGAACCTGCTAGGGTTGTTGAGGACTAAGACCTCAGCTGCAAAGCTCCAGACCGCCTGGGGTGAGAGCTCCTCATCGCACAGGACCATCCCCCTGCGAATCTCGTCGTGGGAGACTCCCCTGATCGCGATCCCGACGACATAGCCTGCGACAGCCTCCTCTACTCGAGTGTTGTGTATCTCTATGCTCCGCACCTTTACCCGCTTGAACCCGCCGTCAGGGTAAGGGCCGAGGAGGAGCTCAGCACCTGCTTTCAGTCTCCCCTGTCTAACCGTGCCCGAGACTACGCTCCCCACCCCCTCAATATCGTAGATTCTATCTATATAGAGTAGGAATGGCTTGTCTAGGGGCTTCTCTCGCTGTGGCAACAGGGCCAAAAGCCTATATAAGCTCTCGAACCCCTCCAATGTCCTCGAAGAGACCTCAAGTATGGGCACTACCACCCCGGTCTTGTCGTATACTATGTCAATGTCTGATGGCTCCCGGATGAGGAATGGGACCCGACCCACCCTCTTGAGAAGCTGGGTGACCCCCTCCCTAACCTCCCCTACCCTGCTCTGAGCCACCTTATCCTTCTTCGTAACGCACACTATTACTGGGATGCCTAGGCCTAGCATGATGCCTAAGTGTTCGCGCGTAAGGTGTGTGACTCCGTCATCTGCTGCCACGACAAGTATTCCGTAGTCCACCTCTTGTCCCACCAGTCCCCTGATGGTTGTCCTCAGCCAAGGCTCATGCCCCACCGTATCCACAAAGTTGATGAGCTTCTCTCCCTCTTCCACTATTCTCGCCCGCTCCATCTTGTCCAGCGGGTTACTCATGGTCAGCGGCTTGCCTTCCTTGAAGCCCAGCACTGCGAGGTGGATATCGGCGGAGAGGTTCCTCTCAACCTCGTGGGGCAGTGTGTCTAGGTATAGCCATTTTTTGCCGTCGTCGGGCTGGTTTGTTAGGAGGCAGGCGATGAGTGTCGACTTGCCGTGGTTGACATGCCCCGCCACTGCCACAGTGATGTGTGGCTTAGCGGTGGTGGGGAGGGACTCTATCACGACCCTTGCTATTAGGCCCTTCTCAGTCTCAAACCGCTCAACCCGCCTAATCCTGGCTCCGCTCTCCGCCACCACCGTGGCAAGAACCGAGAGGCTCATCTCCAAATCATACTCATTCAACCCTACGACTACACCATCGTCGTTTACTCCTATCAGATAGACCGCCACGCCGCCCCCTTCCAATAGGTGCGACTTGAGCTGGGTGCTCAGTTGCTGCCTCCTCTCGGGCTTCAAATGCACGAGCGGGATGAGCCTCTCCTTAAACTCGATATGCTGTCCTTCACTGGGCGGGAGCTTGACGTGTTTCGACACTCTATCCTTCAGCGCATCGAGGCGGATTTAGTTTTATCGCAGCCCTCCCCGTGTGCCTTGCCTCGTGCTGTAAAAGCTTCTTCTTCAGGGCTAGACCTGCTGAGAACCCTCCGAGGCCTCCGTGAGCCTCTACAACCCTATGACAGGGGACAATCAGCATGAGGTGGTTTGCTGAGAGGGCCCTTCCAACAGGCCTTGGTGAGGCACAGCCGACCCTTCTCGCAACCCAGGAATAACTCCGCGTAGAGCCGTAGGGGATCTCCATAGTCTTCTCCCAAACTCTGACTTGAAAATCAGTCCCTAAGAAATTGACGGGCAGACTAAAGGACCTGCGTCTACCTTCAAAATACTCGATAAGCTGCGCCACCGCCTCGCCGATCAGCTCGCTACCCCCCTCAGAGGGGGGGTGAAGCCCTAGAGCTCGCAAAAATTTCGCCGCCCTCCCACTTCCCACGCCGACAAAGAGCAGGCTATCCTCAGTTGCTGCGACCTCTACACGGCCTAGCCATGAGCTAATCGAGCTCGCAAACGTCTTTACACCCAAGACACTTAACATATTCCCACATGCGATATATTAATAGTCTTGGCTATACCTCGATGCCTGTGGCCAGAATAGGTTTCATTGGCTTAGGTTTGATGGGGAGGCCTATGGCCAAGCGGCTGTTAGCCGCGGGACATGAGCTGAGGGTGTTTAACAGGAGTAAGGGGCCGGTCGAGGAGCTCGCCAGACACGGAGCAGAAGCGGCGGGGTCTCCCGAGGAGGCTGCGGCTAAGTCCGACTACACGATCCTGATGTTACCCGACTCCAGGGATGTGAGGCAGGTGATGCTGGGTGAAAGGGGAGTTATTCATGGAGCCAGACCCGGCTCAATAGTAATAGACATGTCAACAATCTCGCCGGCTGTTGAGAGGGAGATACACGAGTTTTTAAAGCAGAGGGGAGTAGGGTATCTTGACGCACCTGTAACTGGGGGGACAATAGGCGCAGAGCAGGGAACACTCGCCATAATGGTCGGTGGAGACCACGAGATCTTTAAGAAAGCCGAGCCGATACTAAGGGTCCTCGGCCAGAGGATTGTCTACATGGGTCCAAGCGGCTCAGGGCAGATGACGAAGATTTGCAACCAGATATCAGTTGCACTCTCCCTTCTCGGAGCTTGCGAGGCCATCCTACTAGCCTCAAAAGCAGGCCTAGATCTTGATAAAGTGATAGAGGTCATATCGTCTGGAGCGGGTGCCTCCTGGCAGCTAGCCCACCTCGGACCCGCAATAGTTAATAGAGATTTTAGACCAGGGTTCAAGGCAGAGCATCTGATGAAAGACCTCCGCATAGCTCTCGAGATGGGGCAGGAGTATAACCTCCCACTTCTAGGCACAGCCCTAATGCACCAGCTCTTCAAATCACTAGCCGGCAAGGGGGAGGGAGCGCTAGGGACTCAGGCGGTTATCAAGGTATTGGAGGACTTGGCAAACCATATTGTGTCGAGGTCATCTAGAGGCGCCGAGAAATCTTAGGTAGTTCTCATAAATTTGGCTAGCCGCTTCTGCCACAGTTAGCCCCTTGACATGTGCGATAGTGTTTAGGAGCCCAGGCAGGCTTCTAGGGGTCAGTTCTAGTCCTCTATAGACGTAGGGGCCATCACTCTCAGTCAGGATAATGTCCATATCGGCTTCTCGGAGAATCTGCATGTGCTTCTGCTGGATAGTCACAGCGGGATTGATCGAGATGAAGTAACTCGCATCCCTGATCTCCTTGAGGAGCTCGAGCGGCCCGGTATACCAGTGTAGGAGAAGCGACTTCACGCCAAGCTTTATGCAAGTCTTCACGACCGAATCCCATCCCCCTAGGGCATGGACGTTTAATGGGAGCCCGTTCTCAGAGGCCAGCTCGCATATTTCGGTGAAAACCTTTAACTGCTCCTTGAAAGGTGTTCTGGCGAATCTTAAGTCGACGCCTACTTCGCCTAGGCCTGACACCCCGCCTGAAACCGCAAGCCTCTTTATTTTTTCAAGCTCATCCAAGTTCTTGTGAAGGTTCCATGGGTGCAGCCCTACGAAAGGGTCAATATTCCTAAACCTTTTCGCTAAATCGAGGGTAGCCCCAGACGACTCCAAGTCCATTGCTACACCTGCGATCCTAATATTCCCGAAACTCTTAATCTCGTCATCGCCATACTCATGGACATGGCAGTGTGCGTCGACGAGGATTACACCACTCATTAAACCTTGACTTGCACGTCCCTAATTTTAACCTCAGCCAGCGCCGCGGCGATCAGTCCACGGAAAACAGGCTCCGGTTTCCCTGGACGCGATTTAAACTCTGGATGGTACTGCGTGGCCAAAAAGTATTTCTTATGAGGGATTTCTATTATTTCGACCCGCTTATTGTCTGGGGAGAGACCGGAGAATACGAGCCCAGCCTCTGTTAGTTTCTGGTGATATGCGGGATTTACCTCGTATCTGTGCCGATGCCTTTGATATATTAGCTCCGACTCATATAGCTTGTATGCCAGCGTCCCCTTCTTGATGACTACTGGAAGTGCGCCGAGGCGCATGGTCCCACCCTTCTGCTCCGTTTGGCGCTGCTCGGGCATGAGGTCGATAACAGGGTGCGGCGTATCTTGATCATGCTCTGTCGAATTGGCTCCCTTCAGCCCTAACACGTTTCTAGCGAACTCGACAACGGCCATCTGTAGGCCAAAACAAATCCCTAGGAATGGCTTATCCTGACTCCTAGCTAGGTTTATCGCAATTATCTTGCCCTCAGACCCGCGCCTACCGAAACCTCCAGGCACAAGTATTCCATGCGCCTCTTCGAGCTTGGAGATCTCCTCGATGCTATCGCGCTCAACCTTCTCAGCATCAACCCAGAGGATCTCCAGCTTCGCATTATGGTAGGCAGACGCATGTTTGAGGGCCTCCTTGATGCTGATGTATGAGTCAGTCAGAGCCGTGTATTTGCCGCATACTGCTATCTTCACTAGTGGCCCAGTTGACTTGAAGCTCTCAACTATCCTGCGCCACTCGGCCAGATCAGGCTCAACACTCCTCAAGGAGAGGTGTTTTACAATAAAATCTCCTAGCCCCTGTTGGTCTAATATGAGAGGCACTTCATAAATTACATCGGTGTCATATGAGCAAAATACTGCTTCCTTGGGGAGGGTGCCGAAGAGCGCGATCTTCCTTCTAGTAGCCTCATCTATGACCCTCTGACTTCTAGCCACTATTATGTCGGGTTGAATACCTGCTCTCCTTAGCTCGTTTACACTGTGCTGGAGCGCTTTGGTTTTAAATTCGCCAGTAGTCTCGAGGTATATGACGAGCGAGACATGCACAAAGAGTGTCTCTTCCTCCAGTTTCATCTGCCTGGCGGCCTCGTAAAACGGCTGAGCCTCGATGTCCCCAACAGTCCCACCAATCTCCACTATTATTATATCAGCCCCCCTCCTCTCGGCGACCAGTCTTACTCTCCGCTTAATCTCATCTGTTACGTGAGTAACAATCTGTACACACTGGCCAAGGTACTCACCGGCACGCTCCCTACGAATTACCTCCTGGAAAACCTGTCCAGTGGTAAGGTTGTTTAACTTACTCATGGGAACATCGAGGAATCTCTCATACCACCCAAGGTCTAAGTCTGTCTCGCCGCCATCATCTGTCACGAAGACTTCTCCGTGACTGTAGGGGTTCAGCGTCCCAGCATCTACGTTAACATAGGGATCTATCTTCAGAAAATCCACACTATATCCACGGGACTGGAGTATCTTCCCGATGGAAGCTGCGACCGTTCCTTTCCCGACGGAGGATATGACGCCCCCCGTGACGAAGATGTATTTCGGCACATAGAAAATAGAGTTTGCTGTTATTATAGCTTTTCCTTGGCCCGGCATGCTTCATATTTAGAGCGAGTTACGAGCTTCACTCCTCCTCAATATAGACTTCATCTCCCAGTACTTTTACTCTGTAGGTTTTGAGACTGGGTATGGCCTCTGGCGGCTCCCCCTCCGGCCCTTCAACCACCGAGCCGTCGGCAATCCTAAACCTAGCTCCGTGAAGTGGACACCTAACAACGTCACCCTCTAGGAGTCCCAAGCTGAGGTCGCCCTCCTCATGCGTGCACCAGACATCAGTCACGTAAACCCTCTCTCCTACCCTAGCCACTAAAACCTCCTTACCCCCAAGGTCCACCCTTATCATCTCGCCCTCCGGGACCTCTTTCAAGCTACATACTCGCACTAACACGCGGGGACTATCTCCTTAGTATTACTAAAACCTATCAATTCATCAAATGTCTGTTATGGGGGCCCTGGAAGGAACTCTAACTCTGGTCTACTCTCCTCCTCCTTCTTGAGCTGCACTATAAACTCTTTAGCCCTCCTCATGATCTGGAGGTTTTTGACCGGTACAATCGCTATAACCTGGTCGACACCCAGCTGCAGTGTCTTTAGAGCTATGGCCCTGCATGGAAGGTCCGATACATCAATGGTAGCGTTCTCAGGTCTCAAAAGGTAACTGAAGAAGCCCCCACCCTCCTTTCTCCCCTCCACCATCAGGCTACCATCAGGCGTCTCGCTGACAGACTCCACAGATAGCTCAATCTGGGCTATGTCCGGTAAAGACAGAGAGGGTTTCAGCTCTGAGACCACCAGAGTTGCGCCTTGCCTGCCGGGTATCTTCTCAATCTTACATGCTATTTTAGAACCTATCTCTAGCCAGTCGGGAGGGTCGTGGAGCACAGCCTCATAACTCTCGCCTGAGAGAGTAGATATGGAGACCTCGATGACGAATGTCTTGCCCGCCCTCCTCGGCCTTATCCCTGAAACGTATCCGTTTATCTCCATCAACCTATGCTACCTAATTGTATTTAGTTCTGGAGAGTTTAATAAGTTATGATGGAGATACTGCAGTGGATTGTCTGGAGATTCTGGTAGGCGCAGGGTCAACAGGCTGGCAGGTAGTAAGAGCCCTTATCTGCAGCTCCACGCTGAAGACCCGGTTGACTGGTATCCATGGGGGGAAGAGGCCTTCCGGAAGGCGAGAGAGGAGGATAAACCTATCTTCCTAAGCATTGGATATCTCTCCTGCCACTGGTGCCATGTGATGCAGAGGGAGTCGTTTAAGAACCCTATCATTAGCGATATCTTAAACAAGTATTTCGTGCCAGTCAAGGTGGATAGGGAGGAGAGGCCGGATATCGACGCCATCTATATGAGGGCTGTAATATTAATGACGGGTCAGGGAGGCTGGCCGCTTACCGTCTTTATTACCCCAGACCTAAAGCCCTTCTTCGGCGGCACCTACTTCCCACCGGAGCCGCGACATAATCTTCCAAGCTTAAAGGATGTGCTCTTGGCGGTGAGGGAGGCGTGGGAAAAGAGGAGGTCAGAGGTCCTGAACAGCGGTAGTAGCCTCTTTGAGCTTGTCTCCAGATCTCTCTCAATCCGGGCTGAAGGCGAGACGGATATGAACATGGATGCCATCGACGTAGCATATGACCAGCTTGTCCTACTCTTTGACGAAGAGTTCGGCGGAATACGGGGTACTCCAAAATTCCCGATGCCCACCAGCCAACTGTTCCTACTCCGCTACTGGAAGCTGAAGGGCGTATCAATGGCCCTTAGGATGGTGGAGAAGACATTGGACTCAATTTTCCTCGGCGGAGTATATGACCATGTGGGGGGAGGATTTCACAGATACGCCGTCGATAGGGCATGGACAATACCCCATTTCGAAAAGATGCTCTACGACAACGGAATGCTAATTAGACTCTATGCTGAGGCTTGGGCGGTCACTAAAAAACCTCTATATCTATACGTTGTTAGGGATACTTCTCGCTGGCTTATCTCAGAGCTAAGGTCCCCCGGCGGCGGCTTCTACTCTGCTCTGGATGCCGAGAGCGGGGGCGTTGAGGGTGGATACTACCTGTATAGTTGGGATGAAGTTGCAGGGTCTCTGGGCGAAGAGGTGGCCAGGATGCTTGGATGCACCCCTGTGGGAAACTTTGGGAAGGGCCTGAACGTAGTTAGGCTGCCCTCCATCCCCGAAAAACTCTCAGAGGCCCTAGGCATGGATCTCTTCAAGGCCCTAGACTACATCAGACAGAGACTCGGGGAGCATAGGAGGGTGAAGCAAAAACCTGCTGTGGACGACAAGGTCATTACATCGTGGAACGGCATCCTCTTGAGCGGACTTTCCTACGCCGCGGCAGCTACAGCAGACCAGACACTGTCAAATGTGGCGATAGGTGCCGCTGACTTCATCCTGAAGGAACTCTACTTTGATGGAGAGTTGAGGAGGTACTGGAGGGATGGCCCCGCCGAGGCTCGGGGGCTCCTCGAGGATTACGCTCTGCTGGGATGCGGTCTCCTAGACCTATACCAGTGGACAGGAGATACCAAATATCTCGACGTATCCTTAAGTCTCGCTGACGATATTCTGGAAAAGTTTTCCTCCCAGTCTGGAGGATTCTATGACACGCCCCCAGTTCCGGACATACCCATCAGACCAGTATCGATAGAGGACCACGCATACCCTAGCGGATACGCTGCGGCAGTCCAGCTCCTCGCCCAGCTCTACCTTTTAACGGGCGATGAGAGATTTTTCCAGTCCGCGCGGGACGCAGTGAAGGCAACTTGGCAAAGGCTTCAGGACGACCCCCTGAGCCATATCTCAACCATCTCAGCCATCCCATTAATTTTAAACTCGGGAGGCCAGCTCGTAGTCGCCACAACAGATAATCCTTGGCAACACCTCTGCCAGCTCGCGTCAAAGATCTTCGAGCCCTACGTCGTCATCTCGCCCTCTCGGTCAGAGACACTAAGGAGCCTATGGGAGGGGAAGGAGGCAGTAGGTGGAAGTGTCACATACTACTTCTGCAGAGGCTTTAAATGCCTCCGACCCACAACCAGCCTCGAGGAGCTGGAGAATAATGTGAGGCAAGCGCTTAGCTGACGATTTTGTCAAATTTCTTCATCACCTGGGGAATCTTTTCTATGAGGTCCGTGGGTAGAATGTGTAGCCCAAGCTCAGTTGCAGCGATCTCTCCACACAGTCCATTGATATATGCTGAAGCGGATGCAGCCTCGAAACAAGGAACCCCCTTGGCAACTAGGCCGGCGACTATACCGGTAAGTACGTCCCCTGTTCCTCCCACAGTCATTGCGCAGGTTCCAGTCCTATTCACCACCAGCCTCTCGCCGTCCGTTATGACGTCGACCATCCCTTTCAGCAGTATTACTATACCATGCCTCTTGGCCATCTCCTTTGCTGCCCTGCACCTTTCTTCTAGGGAGTTTCCCGGTGGAGTCCCGAAGAGCCTGGCGAACTCCCCTGCATGAGGGGTGAGAACGACATCCTGCCCCGCTACCGCGTCGAGGATGTAGGGTTGAAGCGCCGAGGCGTCCAGCACGAGCCTTATGCCTTTCTTCAAGAGCCCGTTCAAGAGTTTTGTCAGTGCAGACTCCTTAGCCACGGACAGGCCCGGCCCTATCGCCGCCGCGTGGGCTTGTGGAGAGCTCTTTATAATCTGCTCGCTAATCCTATTGGTGAGTTTAACGTCTGTGAGAGGATTTACGATCAGGCTTGGCGACAGGGCTCTTATAGGCGCCGCAATCTTCTCCGGTACAAAAAGATAGACTAGGTCGACCCCCGACCTCATAGCGGCCATGGCTGTCAGGAATGGTGCACCGTGATACAACCGGCTCCCCCCCACTACAATAACTACGCCGTTCTCCCCCTTCCGCGAGCTTGACCTCCTAGGCGGTATCACAGTCGCAACCCAATCTGCGCTCGTCTCATCGATAGGAGGGGCCATTCACCACTAAAACCATTCTCCCGAGTAGATAATGATGACCCTGCGTATTCGGTATCATTTAAATACCAACTCCCAAACATACATGCAGAGAGAAAGACGGGTGTATTAACATGGCTACCCCAACTCTTGCCACTAAATATGTGATTGAGGTAAAGATCGAGGTTGATGGAATCGTCGATCGTAATGACGTCATCGGCGCAACTTTCGGGCAGACTGAGGGGATATTCAGCTCGGAACTGGACCTGAGAGAGTTGCAGAGAGCGGGGCGAATAGGTCGTATAGACGTCTCCATACAGGTACAAGGCGGTAAGACAATTGGTAAGATCACCATACCCAGTGGCCTTGACAGGTTCTACACAGCGCTGATAGCAGCGATGATAGAGTCTCTGGACAGGGTTGGACCATACCCAGCTAAGGTCACTATTGAGAAGATCGAGGACCTCCGCGCTGAGAAGAGGAAGAAGATAGTGGAGAGGGCGAGGGCGATTCTCTATGAGTGGGAGCGGAAGAAGATTCCCGAGGATGATGAGATACTGAAGGAGCTGGAGGAGTCGGTGCTGAAGGCGAAGGTTGTTGAGATTGGACCGGAAAAGGTTGAGGCTGGGCCGGAGGTGCTGAGCTCTGAAGAGGTTATAGTGGTGGAGGGGAGGGCCGATATAATCAACCTAATGCGCTACGGCTATAGAAACGTAATTGCAGTTGGGGGTGTCAAGATACCTCCGTCGCTACAAGACCTCCTAGCAAAGAAGAAGAAAGTCATAGCCTTCCTCGATGGCGACAGGGGAGGAGACATGGTGCTGAGAGAGCTGGCACAGTCAATAAAGATAGACTTAGTGGCTCGAGCCCCCTATGGGAGAGAGGTTGAAGAACTCAATGCAAAGGAGGTCGAAGACGCCCTGAGGGAGGCCCAGCCCCTAGCAGAGGCATTAAGGAGGATCAAGGCCGAGCCAGTGCAGGTGGTGGAGCCTATCCCCCCAGAGTTCTCAGACAAGCTGGCAAGGTATATCGGAGAGATTGAAGGGACGTTAATGTCAGTTGCCTTCGACAACGGGTTCAACGAGCTGTGGCGTAAACCGGTTAGCGAGCTGGCCCAGCAGCTCTCAGAATCGAGAGACTATAAATACGTCCTATTCGACGGGGTCGTCACGCAGAGACTCATTGATATCGCAGCTTCGACAGGGGGGGAGGTCTACCTAATCGGTGCTAGGCTTGGAGATAATTTGTCGTTTAAACCAGGTGTTAAGGTGCTAACAATGGAGAAGCTGAGACAACACTAGTCTAATAACAAATCACTCCTCCAGCACTTTCTTTTCAAGACATATTATCCCACCCAAAGATTTTATCTTATCTGACGCCTCTGTATCCGAGAGTATAGCCCTAAACTTGATTACTCCCTTTTCAGCCTTAGATAAAATCTCATCCAAGAGGGCATTATCCATGTTCTCCCAAATAATGTCCTCAGTAGCGAGAACAAGGGCTCCGCGCGAAGTCCTACAAGTCCTCGCAACCTCCTCTAAGCCAATATGAATCTGTTCAGGGTGCTTTAGAATAGCTCTCATCACCCTCTCGACTTGAATAGCGTCAGCCAAGGGCTTAAGATCTTCGCCCAAAACTCCTCGCCTGAGAGCTTCCCGGATCCCGTCAACGCCACCAACGCTCACAGGTATCTTTCTGACAATTAGGTTGGAAATTCCTACGTCACGATTCCTGATCTCGGAGGCGATGACATCTGCATGGACAGTAGTCCCCATGAGCACCAGCTTTGGCCTAGATTTCGAGGTTAGCTCCTTGAGTTTATGGACTAGCTCGTCAAACACTTTCTCACGCTGCATCTCCACATTGTAGACAAGACGCTTCAATGCTCCATCAACCTTCCAAGTCTTCAACACTTTAATACCGTCAACATCTATCTTCACCAATGCCAATTCCTCATCATCGCCTGAGATAACAACCATCTCCTCCACCCTTTCTCTACCCTCCTCTCCAAGTCTCAGAAGGTAGGGAAGCCTCTCACGACTCTCAATCTCAATAACATCCCCTCTACTGAGCTGGATTGTATGGTATTTCTTCAGGATGTTTAGGTCCCTGTCTGTGAAGACTATTTTTCCCTGAAACCTGATTCTTTTCATCAGTGGGTCTACTGACTTCTTCTCGACAGTTATGCCGACCTTGAGGCTGATACGCTCACTGTCAACCTCCCCTGATGCTCTCTCCTTCTTGACCTCCCTGCTTGTCTCTTGGTAAACCACGTCCCCAGGTTTTACGAGGCGATATAAGTTCACAAGATCCATGTTGTTAGTAATAGCTAGCCTGGCCCAGCCCCTCAGCTTGTCCACTGCGAGAAGCTTCATCCATGTATCCGCCTCCTAATACGCGGGTTCCTGTCTAAGAGCTGGTTGAGGATGCTGGAGAAACTTTCCCCCGCCCCTAAAACGATTTTACTATAGACACCCGTCTTACCGTGCTCCCTCCTCCGCGTTAATACGCTAATCCTCCTTCTAAGGTCTAGGGGGTCAACGCCGATTAGATTCGCGGCGAGCTCTGGGTCTCTCTCGGCGGGGAATTCTGAGTGGCCATAGCTGGTTGGGATAATTACTCTAAGCGCCTTATTCATTCCTGTAACCCTATTCCTTCTCCTGACACCTTCGAGGTCGAGCTTCCCGGCTATATCGTAGAAAGCCTCCTCGGTCTTTAACGCCTCTGCAAGCGGAAAGGAGACGACCGTTAACTCGTCTATGTAGATATAGCCTTTAGGCACGTAGGTGGGGGTTGCTTGGACAACTTCACGCCTAATCCACCCCCCAAACTCCCGCTCAATAATCGTCTCTGCTAGGACTGGGCTGACCGGCCTCGGTATGTAGACCTCGACATCGCTCAACCTGTGTACATCGCCCCGCGCCACGCTGCCATATACTACCGAGCCGATCCCAGCCCTCATGAGGGCCTCCATGACCCTTAAGGCGGCCGCCCTTTTCTCCCAAAGAATAGCCCACCTCTCCTCGTCGTAGATAACCTCTGTGTAAAGCCCCTCACCGCCGCCTCCTAAAACCCCCACACTATTGAAACATTCCATTCAACTATTATATAGCCGTACCTGATGGGGGAATCGGCATGCCTAATGTCAGAGTCCATGTTTTTGTCTCTGGACTTGTTCAGGGAGTCTTTTTCAGGCAAAATGCTAAACGGGTGGCTGACTTGTTAGGTCTGCGCGGCTGGGTTAGGAACCTGAGAGATGGTAGGGTTGAGGCCGTGATAGAGGGTCCAGAGGAGAAAGTTGCTGAGATGGTTGAGTGGATGAAGAGGGGGCCCCCGCTGGCCCGTGTTGAAAGGGTAGAAGTAACCTATGAGGAGTACAGGGGCGAGTATAAGGGCTTCAAGATTATCTACTGACAGTGATGCTAAGCTGTTAGGGATGCCAAGCGGTCCAAGAGCGCCTCAGGGCCCACACCCTGCTCAATCCCAGCGGCCAGAGCAACCAGCTGGGCCACCTCCTCCTCGATGAGAAACACGGTAGCTAGAGCGAGTGATGGCTCGTCAAATGGTCTGAGAAAGCATTGCCGCGCCCGTGTAAGAAGCATGCCCCTGTAGCCTCGCTCGAGTGATTGGATTATATCTGTTAGCGTGTCAGATTCGCCGATAGATGGCACGGTGCCCTTAGGCATTACTGAAAAGGCTTTCTTCACCTCTTCAACCGTGTTAGACTCGATCACTACCGACACAACAGGACGAATGGTGTCGTCTAAGACACCCTCAATCATACTGCCGATTTCCTTCGTATTCATTCCCCACACTTTTCCCCGCAGAATTGCGGTGAATACGAATCTGAGGTAGATTGGCATTACTAGATAGGATAGGCCGCTCCTCCACGCTCTTGGTGTCTTTCTTAGAGCCTGCCTCAACCTATTCACTTGCCATCTATCTATCTCAACTTCTATTGCCACCGGGTCCATCACCTTCTCGAATATGGGTATGAAAGTCTCGTCAGCCATGTAGCGCCTAATCATGGACAAAGCCTCTTCTACGCCCTCGGAACCCATTACCCTCGCTATTACATCTCTGGTCCCTATCAACTCCTCGGCGTAGGGGTCGATAAGCATGTTAAGTTCCTCACCCTTGATCCCTGCGTGGAGTGCGCGGATGATGGTCTTGAAGTTTCGGGCGGTATAGCGGGCATAGAGTGCGCTAAGCACGTGATTCTTCCTACTAAGAGTCATTAAGGTATGGTGAATCTTTACCAGCCGTCTTCTGAGGGCGTGCTCGACCTTTAGCGCGCTGTACGGTGGAGTGATCTGTTGCGCCTCCTGGGAGTAGACTGTTGCTTTAATGGCGTCGATGAATTCTGAGAGGGTTCGAGAAGCGGCCAATTCTTGTATAAATGATTTCGGCAGTAGCATTCCTCTCCACGCATAGGCCTTTGCGAGTAGATAGGGCTGCAAGGAGGTGTCACCCAGTAGGTAATAGGCTTTGGAGCACAAACCTAACTAGCTCTTCCCTCTTGGAGCTGAGCCGGGTCATGACTTGTTCTGTCTTAGCCCTGTATTCTTCCCTGATTCTGGCCCCCTCCTCCTCTGCAGCCTTGGCCGCCTCTTCCAGCATATTCCGCCTACTTTCCTCAACTATTTTTGAGAAAAGCGCCCTCGCCTCCTGCAAATATACGTCAACTTCTCTAACTAGCTCCGCCCTAGCCCTAGCCACCTTTTCCTCGATCGACCTTAACCCTTCCTCAAACTCTTCAACGAGCTTTATGACGTCCTCCACTCTTTCCATCTCCCACACCTTACATCCACCCCTGATATAACCCTTAATACGACGGGAGGGTATTGGCGGCCGAGCTGGAAGACAAGTTTAATATTTGGACCCGACTTCTCTCTCCGAGAGATTCATGGAATACATATACGCCGCGCTCCTGCTTCATAGGCTCGGAAAGGAGGTTAACGAAGAGAACATAGCGAGTATCATACGGGCTGCGGGGGGCACTGTGGACGAGGTTAGGGTAAAGTCACTAGTCGCCGCGATTCGTGGAATCAATATAGACGAGGCTATCAAATCTGCCAGCTACGCCGCACCTGTCACAGCACCCTCCCAGCCCGCGGCTGAGGCACCCCACCAGAAGCCGGCCGCGGAGGCTAAGAAGGAGGAGGCCGAGGAGAAGAAGGAAGAGGAGGCGCTTGCAGGACTCAGCGCCCTCTTCGGCTAGGAGTTACTTGATGACTATATAGCGGGCTTAGAGAATATTTTCTCGGTAAAAATTGGAGTTCGGCGAGGACCACTACGCAATTGAGTATTTCGCGAGAAGGGGGTATCGGAGGCGACGCTGCAAATCATGCGGCAAATATTTTTGGACACTTGTTGAGAGGGAGACGTGCGGGGAGGCCCCTTGTGAGCCATACACTTTCATAGGGTCGCCGCCCGTAAGCAAGCCCTATAACCTCTCAGAAATGAGGAGGGCTTTCCTAGAATTTTTCGAGGGAAAGGGGCATAAGATTATCGCCCCTTACCCGGTTGTCCCAAGGTGGAGGAAGGACCTTTACCTCGTCTCGGCAAGCATAGTAGACTTCCAGCCCCATGTGACTTCCGGCTCAACCGAGCCGCCCGCAAACCCTCTCGTAATAAGCCAACCATGCATCAGGATGGTTGACATAGATAAAGTAGGTCCGACGCTAGGGCGGCACCTAACGATCTTCGAGATGGGTGGGGCCCATGCGTTCAACTTCCCAGGCAGGGAGGTGTATTGGAAGGATAGGACAGTGGAGCTTTGTGTGGAGTTTATGGAGGGGCTTGGATTAAGGGAGGAGGAAACTGTGTTTAAGGAGGGGGTGTGGGCGGGGGGCGGGAACGCAGGCCCCTGCTATGAGGTAATTCACAGCGGCTTGGAGATTGCCACGCTAGTCTTCATGAACTATAAGACTTTAAACGGCGTGCTTGAGGAGCTCCCCGTGAGGACGGTTGATACTGGCTACGGGATAGAGCGGTTTAGCTGGCTTACGCAGGGAACACCATCTGCCTTCCAAGTAATCTATTCGGGGATACTCGATAGAGTATCTGAGCTGATCGAGATACCATATCCCGAGGAGGAGCCCTTCACAAGGTATGCAAGATATTCGGCCTGGATTCAGCCATCATCAAGTCTGAGCCTTGCAGATGCAAGACGTAAGGCAGCAGCCCTCGCAGGGGTGGATTTAGAGCGGCTTCAACCAGTCTTAGAAAAGCTTGAACAGGTCTACAAAATACTAGATCACACCAAGTCAATAGTCTTTATACTTGCAGATGGGGTTGTCCCCTCCAACTCTAAGGTGGGATATCTCGCCCGGCTTTTAGTGAGGAAGACTCAGAGAATTCTCGAACTTCTCGGAAAAAAAGATATTCTTCCCGAACTTGCAGCCCTACAGATCGACTATTGGGGGAAGGATTTTCCGAGGCTTTTGGAGATGAGAGACGAAATACTCGACCTTATCACCTACGAGGTAAAGAGGTTCAACGAGTCGATTGTCCGCGGACTGGCACAGCTGGAGAGGGAGCTTGCAGCCATTAGCAAAAGTGGGCGGGAGATAGGTGCCGAATATGTCGCTAGGATCTATGAGGAGAGAGGTTTAACGCCTGACCTGGTTTTATCTACTGCCAAGAAATTGGGCATTAAAACTCCAGCCATGGAGGAAGTTGAGGAACGGATGATTAGTAGACATATAGAATTCCCCGCGAGGGAGAAGGAGGATGAACGACTAGTAGAGGCAGCCCAGCTCACAAAAGACCTCCCAAAAACCGAGAGGCTATACTATTCCGACCAATACGCGGCTAAATTCACCGCAACTGTCTTGGCATCTACCCCCAAAATCGTCATCCTCGACCGTACTCTTTTCTATCCCGAGGGCGGTGGCCAGGTGGGTGACACAGGCGTATTAAGGTGGCGCGGCCTTGAGGCAAGGGTCACTGATACCCAGATCGTGGATGGTGTGATCGTACATTTCATAGAGGGCGACCAGCCTCCGGTAGGGGAAGTGGTTTGGGGAGAGATAGATTATGAACGCCGCCTAAGCATCATGAGACACCACACCGCTACTCATATCCTCATCGGAGCTGCGAGGAGAGTCCTAGGGAAACATGCTTGGCAAATGGGTGCTAAGAAGGAGGCAGAGTCAGCCCGACTCGATATTAGCCACCATGCGCCATTATCAAGAGACGAGGTCCTAAAGATTGAGAGGCTCGCCAATGAGGTTGTCTCTAAAAGGCTGCCCGTCAAGATATCCTGGCTGCCCAGAAGCTTGGCGGAGGACCGATACGGTTTCACGCTATATCAAGGCGGTGAGGCGCCACTCGGCGAGATACGCGTCGTAGAGATTGAGGGGTGGGATGCCGAGGCGTGTGGCGGCACACACTGCGCTAACACCGCAGAGGTGGGATTCGTAAAGATTCTGAAGGTTGAGAGGATCCAAGATGGTGTAGTTCGGCTGGTCTATGCCGCCGGTCCTGCAGCACATCGTTATGTGAGCGAGTCGATGAAGGAGCTGGAGAGCAGGCTGGAGAGGGTTGAGGAAGACCTTAGACAGCTAAAACTCGGGTACAGCAGGCTCATAGAAAACTACCAGGAGACGGTATTAAAGGAGATGGAGCAAGCGGCCTCTGTCTCTCCCCCGCAACTCGATAGAATAGAGCGCGTAGTAGCCGACCTGGCAGCGAGAATCTGGAACTACTCTAAAGGATACCAGAAGGAAGAAATGGTGGGGAATACGCGGCTAATATTCGACTTCAGGCCAGTTACAAATGTTGCATACTTCACGTCAATGGCAAGGGAGGCTGTAAAGCATAACTCGCCAGCTGCAGGGCTTATCAGCGGTAAGTTAAAGACAGGCATGCTGATAGCAGCGGGGGTAAACCGCCAGCTCTCTAGACAGGGCCTGTCGCCGCGAAATATAGCAGAAAGGCTCGGCGCCGACAAGATACAGTATATCGATGACGAGGTGGTGGTCTTCGAGGTGACGGGGAAAGATGTTAGGACAATCTACAACGAGTTCAAGAAGCTGATCGAGAGTCTACAATCCTCTGAAGAATAGCGGCCTCGGAGGCGGCTTTCGCGATTAGGCTCCCTATAGTTTCTCTAGTTGGATAGCCTGTTGCAAGAGATACGCCAATGGCCGCGCGGTATGCCCTAGTCACCATCGGAACAATCGTCTCAGGTGTAGCATACCCTAGTTCTATTGCTAGAGCTAAGGATGTGGAGTGTGCTTCTGATAGCATCCTCCTTGTTCCCTCAACATCGATGGTTAAAAGCTCAGAGGGGATAATTAGGTCGCCGTCAAAGGCTATTGAGAGGTTTACGCCTCGATAAACAGCACCGATCTCTAGCTTTGAGAGAAGTGATGCAAGAGCTGGCTGGATCACATCACCTTTTTTAGCAACGGTCGTTTCCTTAGCAATCCATATCGTCCCACCATCTATTCTTGTGGGGATCCTGAGTTTTCCAAACTCCGAGAGTATGGGGCCGGGCTGCAGCCCAGTGTTGATTGGGGGAACAACCACGTCTATATCCGCCGTCTCGCCGGGTCTGGGTGGTGTGAGAACCTTACCTTTATCGAGCTCAAGTTTCAGGATGAAGGGGCTAATGTGGGTGAAGATGAGTGCGAAGGGTCTTTTCTCCTTCTCTAAATACTCCGCTATCTTCTCTCTACCAGCCTCCTTAGCCGCCCTTATCACCAGTGTCTTTCTAGCCACCTTGATGACGGCCTGGCCCCTAAACTTGCTCCGGAAGAGATGTATAAGGTCTGCAGAAGACTTGAAAAGGTCTATGAGACCTATGACGGGATAGGTCTGGAAAAGACTCTTCAACTCCTCTACACGCTTAGCCTTTAATTCCTTCGGCCTCAGTAACAGGGCAGCTCTTGCCATGACTCTGGATATGTTAACTTAGCCAACTATTTAAAGAATAATAGTGATGGATTAAACGCTCAGATGATGGAAGAATGGGGGAGGGTGGTTAGCCCGGCGGACAATCAGCCCAACAACATCTAGGAAACCCAAACGAGGCCGGTTGTTTAAATTCCAGACATGACTGGCGAAAGAGCCAGTCTGTTTAAATAATTGACATACTGGCCTCGGGCTTTATCCCTGTTGTTGGGACGGCATGTCCGCCGGCCTATGTGTCTCCCTTCAGAACATCAGCCAGACTCCCATCAACACATCCCCCTGTTCTCTTGCTCTCGACTTATATTTACTAATTACCGCCATCGTAAGTCTTACTAATGCTTTTCGTAGCTCACGACCATACTTCTTAGTCTTCGACCGTTTCCGATATAATCCTACGTATCCTCGAACCCTTTTGAAGGACTTATTGAAGTCAACATATGTCAGTAGCTCGGCTAGAGAGGCTCTAGCTAATACATGGTTGTCTCCTGTTATTCCGAGTTCTTCAGTAATTTCTTTGAAGATTGGGTATATCTTCCCGGCCTCCTCTGAGATCATCTTCGCCAGCATCTCTTTCTCCTCCTCTACCTGTCTTAACAGCCTCCTCAAGCTTTCTTGTTCAGTCTGAGAAGCCGCCCTGACCTGGTTTCCCAACCTCCTCTTAACTCTATCTACACATCTAAAGACAGAAATCTTCCTCCTCATTATGAGGAACCCTTCATCCACCCTTCTGAACCATTTGTCTTCAATGGCTATTAACACTTGCACATCACCTCGCCCAGACTTTGGAACACCCCGTCTTCGCCGCATCTCCTCTATCAGCGTTGTGCGTCTGAGGCAGTATACCTCAACACCCCTCCTAAGAAGCTCAATAAAACCATCCGTGTGGACTACTGGTATAACATCCACGAATAGCTGGTCTCCAGGACCTACTGGAATCTCCGTTGGAGAATCAGTGTATCTAAAGTTTTCACCATCCATTGTGTAGGTTATCCTGTATCCGCTGTCATCCCTTTTACGGTGAACATCACAGTAGAACCTCATCAAACCACATCCACCCCCTCGACACTAATATACGGTTTAGGCCCACCTCTCCCTACATTCACGACTAGGCCTAGCCCTCAGCCTCACACCACAGTATAGACAACAGACACTATCGGTTAGCTGAAACGTCCTACATCGACTACAGTATTTGTAGCCAGCCCTATACTTACCCACTCGAGGACGGCCTCTATATCAGGGAGCCTAGATATGATGTTGACTCAGGCAGGCTTAGGGTGAGGATAACTGCCAAGGCCTCAGAACTACTATTAAACAGGGATAGGCCAATCAGGGCGAGACTACTCCACAGACATTCTTAAAGTAAGGCTTGAGGGGGTAAGGCTCAGATACTATCCAGCCGCTGGTAGCGGTGCATACAATAGGGGGTTTAAATACTCCTCAAAATCTCAACAATACATAAAAACAGATGCCCCAGATGCAACACAAAACCTTAGAAACAAGCCAAGAAGATAATGAGTGTGGGGGTAGGTCAATTTGGATCTGTTAAGTTGGTATTACTCAATCTTGATCTCTCATACTAGTCTTTTTAGTGTTTTTTATCCATTCTTCTTGGAATAGTATTCTTAGCTTCATCCAGCTACCGAAGCCTTATACCCTATGCTCTAGGCCTAGGCTCTTACAAGCGGCCAAGTAATGACTCCCACCATCAGCATATACTGGATGCCTCCCAAACCTCCTGACAAGCTCC
>BEHE01000003.1 GCA_002898395.1 Candidatus Calditenuaceae archaeon HR02 | reverse complement strand
CGTCTTAGGCCTTAACTATTCCAGATCCTCTATTTCTGGGTTTATGTATTTCTTCTCACCGTTATTTATCTTTCTTGACCTCCTCCTGAGCTTTGTTCCACAGTATAGGCACTTATCACCTATGGGTCTCTCCCAGCTGACCATGCATCTGGGGCAGTAGCCATCACCAGCCCTATAGTTGGGGTGGATGTTTGGTAGTGGATTATTTGCCTTCTCCCCAGGCCTATACGATATACAAGGTATCCCTTCCTCAATCCATAAATCGATACGTATGAGCTTCTCCCCGACAAGTAGCTCTGGCTGGAGTAGATACTTCTTGCTCACAGGCATCCTAAGCCTGAAGCCAGCAGTAACGTCATATCTACAAGTAAAAGTCTTCCACTAAAGCTGCTAGGGTTTAGCATCTAGCTGTCTATCTCTGGGGGAGATGTGTTGGGGTTGGAGATGTTGTTATAGACCCTATGGCCGGGGTAGGGGGGTACTCCCCACATTTTGGGGGCCTAGATTTATCCCCGCCATAGCCTGCAGACTCACAAACAACAACCATCTAATAGTCAACGATGTCGAGCCGACGTATGCCAAGATTGTTGAAGAGCTCTTGGGAGAGATGATTGCCGTGACAAACCACAGCACACTACTAGACGCCTACAGCATGAATGCGGCATGTCTATATGGGGCTATAAGGCCTAGGGGACGGCTCAACGGTGATAGGCGGAGGGTCATAATAACTTCACCGCCATACGGCCTGCTGGTGAACAGCGAGTTCAGGCCAAGGCTTGAGAAACTAGTCATAACCAGTGGAGGGAATCTGGCACTGATGATTGGGAGACACCTAAGGGCGGCGTGGCTAGGGATACTGGCCTCGATGTACCTCTGCCTAAGCAGAACCAGCAATAATAGAGACCTAGCAGTAATAGTCCTAAAGAACTTTAGGAGCAACAAGCTTCACAGGCTATCGAGAGACTTTGTAGGCCTGACAATAGAGCTGGCAGAGATTGTCGGGTTTAAACACGTAGAGACATTGAGGTTCAAGCTATCCAACAGCGGCCTAGCTAGATACCATACGGTAAAGGGGCACAGCCACGACCTATGGCACGAATACGTCCTAGCATTCAGGAAGGTGGTATAGAATGAGGTTCTACTGTGACGTCCACAGGAAAAAGGATGACTCAGGCTACAGGATAACCTATACAATGGATGGTGAAACTTTAGACACGTTAATTCTCCAACGGAGATTCCGGCGGGCCCTAGAGACCAGCTATTCGTGGATGTTATACCAGTAGTCCACACGGATGGTTTTATTGGGCTTCTTAGGAGGGGTGTCGAGGTATACTGCCTCAGACGCCTAACACTGATAGAGGAGATGCGGCGAAGACTGGGTATTCCAAAGTCTGGGCGAGGTGATGTGAAAGTGTTAATGCATATCGAGGATAAGTGGTTCAGAAGGGTGGATGAAGGCTTCCTCATAATGAGGAGGAAGATTTCTGTCTTCAGATGCATGGATAGAATTAAGCGGAGGCTGGAAAACCAGCTCAGGGCGGCTTCTCAGACTGAACAAGAGGGTTTGAGGAGGCTGTTAAGACAGGCAGAGGCGGAGAAAGAGATACTGGCGAAGATGATCTCAGAGGAGGCCGGGGAGAGATACCCAATCTTCAAAGAAATTGCTGAAGAGCTCGGAATAACAGGGGATAACCATGTATTGGCTAGAGCCTCTCTAGCTGAGCTATTGACATATGTTGACTTTAGTAAGTCATTCGGGAGGGTTCGAGGATACTTGAAGCTGTATCGAGAACGGTCGAATAGTAAGAGGTATGGCCGTGAGGCGCGAAAAGCATTAGTAAGACTTACGATAGCGGTAATTAGTAAATATAAGTCGAGAGCAAGAGAGAAGGGGGATGTGTTGATGGGAGTCTGGCTAATGTTTCGAGGGGCGACCCAGAGGCCGGCGGGCATACCGGCCCAGCAACAGGGATAAAACCCAAGGGGCCGGTATGTCTTTAACATAAACGGACTGGCATTTTCGCCAGTCATGTCAAACACATAAACAACCGGCCTCGTTTGGGTTTCCTAGATGTTGATGGGCTGGTTGTCCGCCGGCTAACCCCCTCCCCCATTTTTCTTAGTTTTGTGTTTCCAATATGTTAAAGTGAGAACAGTAACATAGATTAAATCTTAACGTGGATTCAACAAGCTTGGGAGATGAAGCTGAGGCCGACGACCCTCATATTGGCAATTGAGACGACTGACCCACACCCCGACAAAGGCCGGCTTCTATGCATCGGATATAAAGAACTCTTAGGCGAGAAAGAGAGGATTAGAGTTATTAAGAATCTAGCGGGAGAGAAGGTAGCCCTAGCCTCCCTTGAGCAGGTGTTAAGGAGGAGCCACATTTACATTAGCTGGGAGGGTGAGGTCAAGAGCATGTCATTCCTCACCGCCAAGATGCTGGTTTACGGGATAGACCCTTCACCACTATTCGCCGCGAGGCACATAGACCTCTACAGCCTGGTTTCAAGCCGCTTGGGCGTAAGTGCCTCCAGCCTCTACGAAGTATGCAGATTTTTCAGGGTTCCCGTAAACCCTATACTCAAGCCAGGTACCACCCGTCGTACTCCAAATGCCCAGCAGAGATTGACAGAGGCTAAAGCAAAATGCAGAGCCGAGGTTGCAGCTTTGGATAAGTTGACGAGGAGGCTGGTCCGCCTGATAATGGCAGTCTACAGTGACCTTCCTACTCTACTTTGATGCCATGCTCCTCAAGGGCCTTTCTTATCTTTCTTACTTCCTCCTTGAGTAGCATTACCTCTCGGACAAGCCTCTCTATGTCTGAGGGCATTATTATGCCAGGGCTCTGAAAACCTCTGGGGCCTAAGTCGTCCCGCCTAAGCATCAGCTTAAGATGCGCTATCCACGTATATTAAGTCTCGCCTAGAATGAAGCTTCCACCGTTATAGGTGAGGGCCCGCACCCTCTCGGCGAGCTGAGCCGGCGTTGTCGCCTTGATTTCTAAAAATCCATCTCGATACTCCATTAGCTCTACGCGGCCCTTCTGGCGGAGCCGCGTTATGAGCTGCGGGCTTGCCTCCATTATTGGAATCCTAGCAGTGAATGTGACGAATCCTGAGAGCATAGAGTCTATGGTCTTCTCAAGGAGGTCTAGATTCTCGCCTGTCTTAGCAGATATGACCACTGCAGGATAGGCATTATCCACCATCTCGATAAGTTTCTCCTGCTTCTCAGGCGGAATGAGGTCCGCCTTATTAAACACAAGCACGATTGGCTTGTTAACTACGCCTATCTGCCTCAGCGTGGAGAGAGCGACATTGAGACGTAGCTTTACCTCTTGTAGAGGAAGGGAACCATCCACCAGTAGTAAAACTAGGTCAGACTCAACAACCTCCATCAAAGTAGACATAAAGGCTGAGACGAGCATGGCTGGGACATTCTTTATAAAACCAACAGTATCCGAGACATATACAGGCTTCCCCATGATCCTTGCGACTCGTTTCTTGGTCGAGAGGGTTGTGAAGAGTTTACTTGATATCGCGGCGGGGTAGCCTGTAAGTCTCTTGAAGAGCGTTGATTTACCAGAGTTCGTGTACCCTGCGAGTGCAATCGAGGGTGTGCCGTCAAGCCTGCTGCGCATGATGGAGATGGTCTTCTTCATCTTTATCTCATCAAGCTTCTCCTGTAGCTTCTGTATCCTCCTACTGATCTCCTCGTAGTATATGTCGGCCTCGTAGGCGCCTAGTCCGTGGAATCCTGGCTGCTCCCCCCTCTTCGCAAGCCTAACCTTCTCCTTAGCCCTCGGAAGCTCGTACCTCAGCTCCGCAAGCTTTATCTGGAGTTTAGCTTCTAGGCTCGAGGCGTGAAGGGTAAAGATCTCCAAGATCAGCCGAATCCTGTCAATAACCTCGACGCCGAGAGCCTTGGCTAAATTGTACTCTTGCACAGGCTTCAGCTCGTTCTCGAAGATGACCTTCTCTATGCCTAGCCTTTTTACCGCCTCAGAAAGCTCCTTCACTTTGCTGGGCCCGATATTGTACTGGCTGTGGGGATGCCGTTTCTGGGATAGCTCGTAGACGACCTCGTACCCAGCTGTTTCGCAGAGCTCTGCCAGCTCCTCCAAGTTAGGCTCCTCGTCATCCAAAAATCTATGTACTATCGCGACCCTTCTTTCGCCGAGCTGCGAGTCACATCACCCTTCCCTAACCCCGGTATGGAGTTTTCCATCAGAGTATTTAACCTGTTACCTAACAGGGCACGCTAAACCAACAGAATAGAGCTGGCTACTCCTTCTCCTCAGTCTTAGTGGACAGTAGGTCGCCCAGTGTCACACCTCGCCTCAATGTCTTGGGTGGGGCGATGTGTATGTCCTCGTCCCTCAGCTCCCTTACGATCCGGATCTTGAGAACCTTCTCTATGTTCCGCGCCAGTTCTATGGGCGGTCTGAACGAGCCGGCCTCAATCTTCTTTATTACGGAGACCTTCTCGTGGACTAGGCTGGCCAGTTCCTCTTGGGTAAGGCCCAGCTTCTCCCGTGCAGAGCGTATAATTTCGCCGAACCCCTCTACAAAATCAATCCTCTCGATGGTTTCAAATATATTTGCGCCGCGCCCTCTCGATACCTGTCGAGGACCTGGTTTATGTTTCTCCACACATATTCTATTCTCCCCATTGAATATAAACTTCGCTGAGGAGTTTAGGTAGTGTGTTAGAAGTTATCGCTAGGCCGGGCTGGGGAGGTTATAGCCTGGGCTTCCAATCCTTTATCGAACTGTATTCGCTCAATACTCTGTGATAAACCCCTAGTGTTTGTTCGGCGATTCTCCCCCACGTGAATGTACTTTTTACCCTCTCGTATGCAGTGTTCCTGATGTGCTCCGCCAGGCTTGGATTAGAGAGCACTTGGACTACCCCCCAGGCAATAGAGTCTGGGCTGGGATACACGCTTACACAGCTCTCCATGTGGCTCACGATCTCGCCTATCCCGCCTACGCACGTTGAGACTATAGGGAGTCGCGAGGCTGCAGCTTCAAGGGCTACTATACCGAAGGGCTCGTAGAGCGAGGGCATAACCAAGACGTCTGCTACCGTGTACAGGTTTCTGAGAGTATTGATATCTAGGAAGCCGGTGATATATACTTTCTGTGAGACACCAAGCTCTCCCACCCGCCTCTTAATCCACTCTTTGAGATATCCTTCACCCACTATGACAAATTTTGCGTCTACGCTCTGGAGGATGTAGGGAATCGCCTCTACCAGCAGGTGGACGCCCTTCTCATGTACTAGCCTGCCCACGTAGAGGACAAGCTTCTCGTGCGGTAGTGCGAACCTCGACCGCAGCTCGGCGCGGTTACCTCTAGGCTGGAAGTTCTCAATATAAACGCCGTTCGGTATTATGTCAATCTTGTCCAGCGGCGTGCCCAATACTCTGTTAACCTCCTCTGCCATGTACCTGCTACAACAAATCACCCTCCAAGCCTCTCTCGAGAGATAAGCTTCAGTCGAAGCAATCATTCTCTGATAGTCGTCGTGTATACCTCCACGTCTGCCGTACTCCGTAGAGTGAATAGTCGCCACTAGCGGCATTCTGAAGAGGTGTTTGAGAGCAATTCCAGCATATGCTACAAGCCAGTCATGTACGTGGATTATGGAGGGTTTCTGCAACACACCTCTAAGCAGCCCACAGGCATAGTCCAGTAGGTTCACGTTCATCATGGCAATCCATGAGGCGAAGTCTGGTGCCGGATACTTGTAGGAGTCTACGCGGTAGACTTTTACCCCATCCACTCTCTCCCGCTCTGCTGCACCTGGGAATTCAAGGGTGAGGACATGCACTTCGACTCCCTTCCTACTTAGCTCGACTGAGAGGTCGTGGACGTGGGCGGCCAGCCCCCCAACTATCCTGGGAGGAAACTCCCAGCTAAGCATTAAAACGCTCAGGCTCAATTAGAGACTCACCAGCGTGTTGTAGAGCTGCAAGACCCTGTCCTCCCAGCCAGCGGCGGATGGGTTAGATACTGCGACCACCTCCCTGTCTAAGGATAGAGCGCTCCTGACCTCCCTCAGCATCCACTCATCCCTGACCAGTAGGAAGTCACACTCGCGAACCATGTGCCACTCTATTGTCCTTATGCAGGAGCTGAGCGGCGAGTTGGGGTTTAATGACCTGTGTTGCTCGAGGCTGTATAGGGAGGCTATCCACGGGATTTTGAGGGCTTTTTTCAGGGCTGAGGAGGCGGGGGCGAAGTGCCAGTCGTGGGTATGAAGTATAATTCTGTCAGGTTCTGAATGATAGATGTCGGCAACAACTCTGGCAGCCTCGACATTTATACTCACTATCCACGTTATGATTGTGGAGTGGGGTGAGACAGGGCTGGTTATCCTCGTTATCCTAAAATTGGGTGCGGATTCCTCGACATAATATCCGGAGTCACTAATTGTCACTAACTCGATTTTTAAACCCCTCTTTCTTAGCCTCTCTATCTGGGACTGGACCAGCCATGCCAGCTCGCCCACGATGCGCGGAAGAAATTCCCAGGATAGAAAAACAACCCTCATTCTGCGACCCTATGTGTATATTGAGCAGACCCTTATCACTCCTTTCCCAGTGAGATAAAAGCTAACCATCCCCCCTCGTTGCCTAGTTCTCGCGACGTAGCCGTCGGATTCAAGCCTCCTCAGAATCTCCTCCACCCGCTCAGTATCGAGATCTAGCGCCGCGGATAGCTCTCCAACCTCCACTGCTCTCTCCTCATCAACGTAGCCCATGTTGTGTAGGAATGTTAGGAGGAGGGTCGACTCGTCCTTCTCGGTGACCATTCCGCCCTCCGACTGTCGCCATGATAATACTTAAGCATATGCACGGTATTATCAGGGCTCCCACACCCCTCTAAGTATGATACCTACTTTAAACAGTAAAGAGGGGATAAGTGCTTGGATGAGGGTCGCGTTCATTACTTGGGAGTATCCCCCATTCATTGTAGGGGGTCTTGGCACATACTCCTACTACATCACCGTGTGGATGTCTAGGCTAGGGCACGAGGTGGAGGTTTATGCCCCTCTCCCGCATGGCTTTCACCCCCCAGTAGTAGGGGTGGAGAAGGTGGAGGTGAACTGGATAGATCTGCCCGACCTCTCGGCAGGGTTGAGGCATGTAGTGAATGATGAGGTAAGGGGGTGGGGTGAAGGACTCAGGTTCATCAGCAACGTTGTTACATTTAACGCTGCTGTTGCTTCTAGGATTGTTTCGAAGGTTTTGGGTGGCAGGTTCGATGTTGTTGCTTTTAATGATTGGCTTTGCGCCCTTTCGGGCATTTCTTTATCCAGCCTAGGCGGGGTTCCGACAGTCTATCACGTCCACTCCACGGAATGGGGGAGGACCATGGGTAGAGGTTCTAAGACGGTCTCCGAGATTGAGAGGCTCGGTGCAGAATACGCATCAATAATAATAACGGTTAGCAACGCGATGAAGGAAGACCTGCAGATACATAGTTGGCCTACAGATAAAATACGCGTGGTGTGGAACGGCGTAGACCCCGATGTCTATGACCCTTCATCCATAAACCAGCAAGACAGGGAGAATCTCAGGCAGCGGTATGGGATCGGCGCCGATGAAAATATGATACTCTTTGTTGGACGCTTGGTGCATGTCAAGGGTGTTGAAGAGCTTGTTCAAGCCATGCCACATATTTTGAGCGAGTTTCCCAAGACGAAGCTCGTCATCCTAGGTAAGGGAGAGATGGAGAATGCACTACATAATCTCATTAGAGGCCTCGGGCTGAGGGACCGTGTTATCCTAAGGACAGAGTTTGTATCGGAGCGGGAGAGGATTCTACACTATGCCGCCTCAGATGTCTGCGTCTTCCCCTCAGTCTACGAGCCTTTCGGGATAGTGAGTCTCGAGGCTATGGCCATGGAGAAGCCCGTCGTTGTCGGTGCAAGGGGGGTTGTAGGGTTCAGGGAACAGGTTATTCCATCAGGGGAGAATCAGTGCGGGATGCATGTAGATGGTTCAAACCCGCTCGACATTGCTTGGGGGGTGAAAGAGGTTCTTAGGGACCGCGACCGCGCAAGGAGGATGGGACGCAACGGTAGGAGGCGGGTACTTGAAGAGTTTACATGGCGTCGAGCGGCTGAGAAGACTTTAGAAGTTTACAGCCAACTAGTACAAGTTCAGAGGGCCTAACCCGCGGTCAATACCTCACATCCATCCTCATAGATTACGACGGTATGCTCCGCCTGTGAAACCGGCGCCCCGCTCTTCTCAACTAGCACAGGGTAGCCGAAGACCAGTCCACGTTTGTAGAGGCGTGAGTGAATCGAGGCCACCCGCTCGCTCAGCCACCTAACAGTGTAGGGAAGCCCCCGCGAGATTGCGTTAATTTCTCTCAGCGCCTCCTGTTCCTCTTGGCTAAGGCCTTTAGCTCTACTGGAGGTCTCCCTGAGCGAGAAAATATTCACTGTCTTAGTGTTTATGACTAGGCCTGGTGCCTCCTGCAAGGTTATGAAGGGCTCGATAGCATATATGTGTCCGGCCTCAAGTCTTTGTGACTCGCCAACCGGGATATTTGGTATTGAGACCCCAGCATGAAGGTTGAACCTTTTAATCTCATGCCCCGAGAGATTTGCGATCGGTCTACACCGGTACCTTGTGGCAGTCTCGTAGACTATGCTCCCAATCTCCCCTACCTTGACGCCATGCCTCAAAATACTGAGCGCATTCCTCAGAGCCTCCCGCGCAACATCCACCAAATAGCCGTGCGGGCTCCTGAGGTCTACGGATACGGCTGTGTCGACAATGTATCCATCAAGCTCCACCCCTATGTCAAGTTTCACCAGCGAGCCTAACGGAATTACGGTGTCGTCTCCAATGGTTGGTGTATAGTGCGCGGCGACGGAGTCTATCCCGATATTGCAGGGGAAAGCGGGCCTAGCCCCAAGCTCCCTGATCCTAGCCTCAACCCATTCGCATATCTGTAAAGACGCTACTCCCGGCCTAACTCTTAGAACTGCCTCTCTAAGGACAGAGGTGGCAATGGACCCTGCCTGCCTCAGCCGGTCCAGCCCCTCAGGGCCTGGCTCCGAGACCACCCCCTCCGAGCCGTCCATCCTGCTCATCCCCCAACGGTATATTCTCTCTGCCCAACTCCACGCCTGGGGGTCACGTCCGAGATTAACACAGCCAGCCAATAGGTTGCGGCTAGCGTGACTACGGCCAGGGCTAGGGAGTTGCTTCCACCCATTAAGATGGCGGGGACGCTGAACTCGCCTGACTCTAGCTCTACTGAGTAGGGCTTCCCAGTGACGGGGTTTATCAGTGACTCGACAGGCGAGTAGTTGTCTGTCAGTACCTTGTATTCGCTTAGGTCTGGCACCCTACTCCACAGACCCCTAGCTACAAGGTACTCGACCTCCCGGCTCCCCCACCTTGAGAGTGAGCCTATAAGGTCGCAGTCCTCCTCCACGCAGGCTACGAGTATTATGTTCTGGACAAGAGGTGCTCCCTGATCGGATGCTTTCACCACATAAATCTTGGGAAAGACCAGGCTCATAGTCTTGTATGTAGACCAGAGTATCTCGGAAGTGTCGCCAGTAACTGAGGCAATTATGTTGCTAACCACCACGCCGCCACTCTCCAACTTATCCCTCACCAGCCTGAAGAACTCGAGGGTCAGTAAGTGGTATGGAATGTAGGTCTTCGCGTATGCGTCTATGATGATGGCGTCAAACTTCTTACCGACACGCTGCAGAAAAACCCTGCCATCGTCTATGTGAATGATGAGACGCTCATCGTCGGGTACATGGAAATATTTTTTGGCTACCTCGACCACCACTGGGTCTATCTCCACCACTTCGACAGTGATGTTGGTGTATTTTCTGAGAAAGTATTTGGGGCCTGAGAACCCTCCCCCACCTATGAAGAGCACGTCATCTGCACCGCTGTTTAGTGCTAAGGCCGACTCGAAGAACTTAGTGTATGTGAAGACTAGTTCATGCGGGTTTTTGAGACTCATGCCGCTGTGTGGGAGGCCATTGAGGTATAGGACTTGGAGGTCATCGCTCCTAGCAACCACGAGGCTGTTGTATGGGGTTTCCCTCGACTCGACCACTTGGCCAGAGGCAGCGACCACCTGCCCGCCCACAAGACCGAGCGGAGAGAGGAGGAATAGAAGAATGACCGCGAAAGTAGCCTTCGATGAGGTTCCAAGCCTCACCATTGAGACTGCCATCAACGCTAAACCAACTCCGAGAAAAATCGTGCGGACGTCTAGGGCGGGAATCAGAATGAAAACTGTTCCAAAAGTTCCGAATATGCTTCCCAGCGTCGAGACTGCATATAAGTATCCTGCGCTGCTTCCAAGCTCCCCTAGCTCGCTGGTAGCTAGCTTGACCGCGAATGGTGACACCATACCCAGTAACAGGTTGGATGGTGCTAAGAGTGCCAGACTCGCGAGCAGAGCCCCCCACCGCTCCTCCAACCCAGCTGATACCACCGCTTCGATACTTACGGGCGAGAGGAAGGGGATAGAGATTACGAGAACACCTCCAGTGAAAACGATTGTGTCTAGGAGGCGCGGGTCGGGCCTAAGGTCAGAAATCCTCCCACCCAAATAGTAGCCAGCGGCAAGAGAGGATAACACAACTCCAATAATGCTGCCCCACACGAATACTGAGCTTCCGAAGACAGGAGTGAGAAGCCTGCTCCCGGCCAGCTCTATAACCATGACTGCAGCCCCAGCCAGGAAAACCAGAGCTAATATCCTAACCCGCCCTAAACTCATCCACCCCAACCCCGCATACCCCTCGGAAAATAAGTTGTGGTGAATAGCTCTGGTAGACAGGCAATATTTGCTCCGGCCTTGGCAGCCTTTTTTCCAATGTCGTCAGACATCCTCATCTGGATGAGTGCCACCCTAACAAGCATCTACTCCACACCCCACCATCCATCCCACACCCATTATCTTCTTGGCTTGTTTCTTTGTTTTGTGTTGCATCTAGGGCATCTAATCTGCTCTGTGTTTATGTATTGTTGAGATTTTGAGGAGTATTTAAACCCCCTATTGTATGCACCGCTTCCAGCAGCTGGGTAGTATCTCAGACTCGCGACCTTAGTAATTCAAATTCTACGAGCCTGTCGAATAGCTGCTCTTCCACCAGCTCGCTCATAAGCACACGCTTGATAGGGACCAAGTGATCCCTTGGGACACGCGCGACTTTAAGAGACTCTTCGATGAAATATCTATCTCCAACACCCCTCATTGCGCGATTGGTTTATATATCGTGTGAGCGGCACTATGGATGGACTTGATATCTCTCACCCTCAGCCAGAGGGAATCCCCAGGGCTCCGGATTGAAGTGTATGAGGGATTATCCGTCAAGAGGGGCTCCACGCTTGTGAAGAGAGGATTCGCCCACATGCTTAAACACGGCGTCGTTATGGACGTAACAAACGTTGAGCAGGCCCAAATAGCGGAGGATGCTGGCGCGGTCGGGGTTATGGTACTGGATAAGCTGCCCTACGACGTAAGGAAGGCGGGAGGGGTCGCGAGGACTGCAAGCCTCAGAGTGATCGAGGAAGTGTTAGACCACGTCACTATCCCGGTCATGGCTAAGTGTAGAATCGGACATACTTGGGAGGCTAGGGTCCTCGAGGAGGCGGGAGTAGACATGATCGATGAGTCTGAGGTTTTAACGCCGGCCGACGAGGAGAGGCACATATGGAAATGGGACTTCACTACACCATTCGTCTGCGGTGCCCGCGACCTGGGGGAGGCCCTGCGCAGGATAGAGGAGGGAGCGTCGATGATTAGGACGAAGGGTGAGCCTGGAACTGGAAACGTGGCAGAGGCCGTGAAGCACGTCAGGATTCTGAACAACGAGCTTAGAAGGATCGCAGCCCTGTATGAGGATGGTGATGAGCAGGAGCTTATAAAGGCTGCCCGCGAGCTCCGAGTCTCATACGAGCTGGTCCTCGAGACTGCGAGGCTTAGGAGGCTTCCAGTCGTGAACTTCGCCGCAGGAGGAATAGCCACACCAGCCGACGCCGCCCTAATGATGAGCCTGGGATGCGATGGCGTGTTCGTCGGCTCGGGAATATTCAAGTCGTCAGACCCGAGGGCGCGGGCTGAGGCCATAGTCTTGGCAACCACTTACTGGGATAAGCCGGACATTGTTGCGGAGGCCCAGAAGATGGTTGATGAGACAAAGGCGATGGCTGGACTCGACCTGAAGACACTTGAATTAAGGATGCAGGAGAGGGGCACGGGGTAACCATTCAAAATAGCCGAGAAGCTGGAAATCACTTATTAGCTGGCAGCGCGGTCTATCTGGCATGCAGGCGTATAGGACGCTTGTTATAGCCGTCGTTGTGGTTGCTGTAGCTATTTCAAGCTTTGTGGCCGGCATGAGCTATGGCTCATATTCTACAGCTCTCGAATCGGAGAAACTGTTAGCAAGTGAAAGAGAGAGGGTCAGACAGCTGGAGGCAGAACTGGCCTCGAAACAGTCAGAACTCAACTCCGCACTCAACAATGTAGAAAGGTTGGACGCGCTTTTGAACGAAAGCAAGAGGCTGCTCTCAGAGAGTGAGGAGCGTGTGACAGCTCTTCAAACAACACTCTCAAACGAGCTTGAGAATTTAAGAAGAAGTAATTCAGACCTGTCCAGAAGGCTAAGCGAGGTTGAAGCCCGGATGCAGCGCGTAGAGTCACAGGTGAAAACTGTATCACAGGCAATACCAATCCTGAACCAGCTGAGAGGGGTGGAGGCATTAGGCCCTGATAGGAACGCCACAATAAACTACTGGCTCGACATAAAGGGGCTTGTAGCATCCTTCGAGCCAGCATTAACACCATCGGTGGACAGGGTGATAAACAACGTGAACGGCCTATTCGACTATTACGAATGGATAGGAAGGTATCCGGGCGAGAACGCATCAGCAGAGGCTATAGTCCAGTGGCTATTTTCTCTGCCACCCAGCTATGAACAATACGTCAATGCAGTAAACCAGTTCGTCGACGAACTACTTACTAGCTTAGCTTCTAAACTATCCGCCCTTCGCGACAGCATCAGCTGAACCTGCTCTTCTCCTAACCATTGCAACAACAATTCCGCCCACCAGCCCAACCACCAGCATCAAGTATGCATTATACCTATGAATTGTTTCTACAAGCTCGAAAAGCCCTAAATCGACCCTAAATAGGCCGAAGAGTATTAGCCCAAGTATCGCTTGAACCAGTACGAGTATGAGAAGAACCGCAAGATATGAGAGGGATGCTCTTCTACCCCGCGACGCCCAGAGCGCGTAGGCGGTCAAAACCAGCCCTGCCAAACCGATGGCCGCATGTATCTCTCTTAGGACCCTCGCAGCAAGCCCGGATTCACCCATCACAATCTGGACCAACAGGCCAACTGCGAGGAGTGTGGGAAGCACTGCCTGGGGTCTCAGATCCTATCCACCGCTCACTGCTGGAAGAATTAAGACCTCATCACCATCCTGAAGCCTCATGTCTAGCTCCTGGTGGCTCAGACCCCTATCATTTACGTAGATGTTGATGTACCTCCTTAGCCGTCCTTCCTCATCAAACAGCCTCCTCCTAATCTCTGAGCCATACTTCTTAGCCAGCTCCTCTATCACGGCCCTCACAGAGTCGGCCTCAACTATGAAATCCCTCTGTCCCCCGAGATAGTTTGCAAGGACGGCAGTTACTGTTACCCGAACTTTCGGGGACATCTTTAAGGGATTCATGTGGAGGGGATGATATAAATGCTCATTTGGGTCAGAACTCTCCGGGACAGCCTCAGCCACCCCTACTGCATATAGGTTAAAAGATAGCCTCATAGACTCCTCATATATCTCGGCCTCGTACCTAAATCCAGCATAAAAATAATACACAGAAAGACCAGAAGGTGAAGAAACTATACACCAATATGTTTTTCCTGATTATAGGTTTAGAGCCTTTCTTACACCTTCGAGTGTAGGTGGTATAGTTTTTACGCGGTTGGGCTCTGGCTGGAGTTCTACTGTCTTTAACCCCGTGCCTGTGACGCAGCAGACAACCTCCTCGTCTCTCCCAACCTCCCCCAGCTCCACCAATTTCTTGAGGGCTGCCACTGATATGGCGCCGCCGGGCTCTGCGAAGATGCCTTCAGTTGATGCCAGTAACTCGACCGCCTCTAAGCACTCGTCATCAGTCAGGGCGACCGCTGTCCCCCCGCTCTCCTTCAAGATTTTTAGGGCCTGGTAGCCGTCTCCTGGGTCGCCGATGGCCAAGCTCTGCACGACGGTGTCGGGGTGTCTTACAGGCTCTATACGGTCGGTCCTCTCCCTGAAGGCTTTTACTATTGGCGAGCATCCAAGCGGCTGCGCACAGGTCATGGCAACATTGCTATCACGTATTAGACCTGCTTGCTCTGCCTCATTGATGCCCTTGAATATCGCTGATAGTAGAGCTCCACTAGCCGTCGGCACAATTATTCTGTCAGGCGCCCGCCAGCCCAGTTGCTCAGCGATCTCCAAGCCCATTGTCTTCGACCCCTCTACGTAATACGGCCTCAGATTCACGTTGACGATTCCTATCCCGAGCCTATCGGCTGCGAGTGCTGCCAGTCTGTTGGCGTCGTCATAGGTCCCCTGGACTAGTAGTATTTCCGCTCCATAGAGTGCGGCCTGCTTAATTTTTGTCCTCTCAACACTGTTGGGCATGAAGACGTAGCAGGGAATTCCTGCAGATGCTGCGTGGGCGGCCGTCGCACCCGCTAGATTGCCGGTGGATGCGCATCCCACAGAGCCCAGACCGAACTCCCTAGCCTTTGAGACTGCCAGGCTAGAGGGCCTGTCCTTAAAACTGAATGTGGGGTTGACGGTATCATTCTTTATGTAGAGCCTTGTTACGCCCAGTTTCTTCGCGAGGCGCTCCGCCCTCAGCAAGGGGGTGTAACCTGCACCTATGTCAACCTTCTTGGATGCGTCGAGTAGGGGGAGAAACTCCCAGTACCTCCACATAGATGGTGGCCTCGCCTCTATCATAGTCCTACTCACTGAGTACCGATCTGGGCTGTACGCTGCTTCCAGGGCTCCAAAACACTCATCGCATACGTGTGCCAGTACGTGTCCGAAGGGTTTTCCGCACTCCCTACATCTTAGAAACACTTGTACGCCGGATAGCACAGATCACCTGACCAGAATCCACTCAGGCAGGATATAAACCATTATCTAGCATTCGATCAATACTTGTGCTCTGCAGAGCCCCACTAGTCTTAATACTAGCTATCGATACAATACATCGATGTCTGCCGCGGAGTCGCACAGGTCAGCGGCACCGAAGAAGCTAAGAATAGCAATCATAAGGTCTAGCACTTCTCGCTATCAGGCAATGTTGAGGGGGGAGCCATACGTGGACGACTCATCAGCCGTTGCGCGAAGGATGCTGGAGGAGCTGGGCCACGAGGTCAAGCACCTTGGGCTAGTTGGCGACGAGATTATAGGCATAAGGGCTAAGCTCTCCAAAGCATTGGCGGAAGGCTACGATGTAGTGGCCGTGATAGGTGGAACAGGAATATCGAGGCGGGACGTTAGCATAGAGGCTGTGCGGCCCCTCCTCGAGAAGGAGATCGAGGGTGTGGGAGAGATCTTCAGGGTTGAGAGTTATAAGAGGATAGGATTTCACGCCGCGCTCTCGAGATGCATCGCCGGCGTTATCTCAGGTTCTATTATATTGGTCTTGCCAGGCTCCCCCGACGCGGTGGAGACGGCGCTCAAGCTGATAGGGCCGGAGCTCCCCCACATGGTACATGTGGCGCGCATGTAGACTGTTGTTTAAAAATCAAGGTTAAAAACTCAGCCAGTAACTGTCTATGCACGACAGATATATGGATTTGAGGTCTGAGATCAGAGGAGTTAGGAGGAAGATATCCACACCAGTGGGTGGAGCATACTATTACAGTCTTTCCGCACTCGAGGAGATTGGCCTTGCGAGGAATCTGGACTCTATGCCGCTGAGCCTGAAGATTCTTCTCGAGAATGTGGCTAGGAGTGCAGGTGCGGGTATTGCGTCGCTCGAAGATGTGAAAGCTGTCGGCGAAGGAAGGGTGGGGAGCGACACTGAGATACCGTTTATGCCCTCCAGAGTCCTGTTGCAGGATTTCACCGGGGTCCCCTTAATCGTTGACCTTGCCGCGATGCGGGAGGTGGTTCACAGCCTAGGCGGAGACGCCTCACGGGTCAATCCCACCATCCCAACCCACCTTGTCGTCGACCACTCCATCCAAGTCGACTACTTCGGGGTAAAGGACGCTTACTGGAGGAACCTGACACTAGAGTTCGAGAGGAATAGGGAGAGGTATGTGCTTTTGAAGTGGGCTCAAAACGCTTTCAGGAACTTCTATGTAGTCCCTCCTGGGCGTGGAATTGTCCACCAAGTGAACCTAGAGAGTCTGGCTAAGGTGGTGGAGGTTAGAAATGAGGCGGACGGGCTGGCGATGTATCCCGACACCCTCCTAGGGACAGACTCGCACACACCCATGGTTAATGGTCTCGGGGTTTTGGGCTGGGGGGTTGGCGGGATTGAAGCCGAGGCTGTTATGCTAGGCCAGCCCTACTACATGAGCGTCCCGGAGGTGGTTGGGGTCCGGCTGGTCGGTGAGCTGCAGCCCCCCGCGACGGCGACGGACCTTGTGTTGACTGTGACGGAGACGCTTAGGCGGAAAGGAGTTGTAGGAAAATTTGTAGAGTTTTTCGGCCCCGGCGTGGCTAAGCTGAGCGTCCCAGACAGGGCCACTGTCTCCAACATGGCTCCAGAATACGGCGCAACGGTCGGCCTCTTTCCCATAGACGAGCAGACTCTCAGCTACCTCAGGATGACGGGGAGGGATGAGGTACACATTAAGATGGTCAGAACCTACACAGAGCTTCAAGGCCTCTTCACAGCAGACTATGAGAGGGGGGCGAGGTACAGTGAGGTAGTAGAGATTAATTTGGACGATATTGAGCCCTCCATAGCTGGTCCCGCAAACCCCGAGGACAGGATTAGACTTAAGGAGGCTAGGAAGGTTATACTTGATATCTTGAGGCGGGCCAAACCGGTTGTAGGTGCTTCTGAGAATCGACTAGGGGACTGGCACAGTGAGGGAGGAGCGAGCGGTGTCCAGTTAGCCACTGGCGGGACTGCTGGGAGAGTTAGGATTGGTGGTCAGGAGACAGAGATCCTGGATGGAGCAGTAGTAATAGCCGCGATAACCAGCTGCACGAACACCTCTAATCCCGAGGTCATGATTGGCGCAGGCCTCCTCGCCAGAAACGCTGTCCAGAAGGGGTTGATGCGGAAGCCTTATGTCAAGACGAGCCTCGCACCCGGCTCAGCCGTTGTTACTGACTATCTTGAGGCGGCAGGCCTCCTGTCCTACCTGTCTGAGCTCGGGTTTGAGGTTGTTGGCTATGGCTGCACCACATGTATTGGAAACAGTGGACCACTCCTCCCCGAGGTTGAGGCGGAGATAAAGAAGAGAGACCTTTTCACCGTGGCGGTGCTGAGTGGTAACAGGAATTTTGAGGGGAGGATACACCCCTTGGTCAAGGCAAGCTTCCTGGCCTCGCCTATACTGGTGGTGGCATATGCGCTCGCCGGCCGAATAGATGTTGACTTCCACTCCGAGCCGCTGGGAGTGGGCAGCGACGGCAAGCCAGTCTACCTCAGAGACATTTGGCCGGACAGGCAGGAGATTAGAAGAATAATGGAGTCGAGCATCAGAACGGAGATGTTTAGGAAAAGGTATGCCGAGATATTTAGAGGCGTGGGTGAGTGGGAGGAGCTGAAGGCGCCGAGGACCCCTATCTACAGCTGGGACCCCAACTCAACGTACATTAGGAAGCCCCCATACTTCGAGGGCTTCCAGAGGGAGCCCAGCCCACCTGGCGACATAAGGGGGGCGCGCGTCCTAGTTCTCCTTGGAGACCGTGTAACGACAGACCACATCTCCCCGGCCGGGGCTATACCGCCAAACAGCCCTGCTGGTCTCTACCTCAAGAGCCTCGGAGTAGACCCCGCAGAATTCAACACCTACGGCTCGAGGCGGGGCAACCACGAGGTAATGATTCGAGGGACCCTCGCAAACCACCGTCTGAGAAACTATCTACTCCATGATGGTGAGGGGTGGTGGACGATACACTTCCCCGAAGGTGCTAAGATGACCGTCTACGACGCGGCTATGAGATATAAGGAGGAGGGGGTGCCACTGATAATTATTGCCGGGAAGCAATATGGTGCTGGGAGCTCTAGGGACTGGGCTGCAAAAGGCGTTAGCCTCCTCGGCGTTAGAGCGGTGATAGCTGAGAGTTTCGAGAGGATTCACAGGAGTAATCTGGTGGGCATGGGGGTGCTGCCTCTCCAATTCTTGGAGGGGGAAGGCTGGAGGAACCTCGGCCTCAAAGGCTCAGAGGTCTATGACATTGAGATAGGACAGCTACAGCCGCGGAAACGCGTTAAAGTAACAGCGAGACAGGAGGACGGCACATCCATCACATTCGAAACAATATTGAGGCTTGACACGCCAATAGAGATAGAATACTATAGGCATGGAGGAATCCTCCCCTACGTTGTCAGGAAGATTCTCGGCGAGAAGGCTGCAGCTTAGCTCTTATCTCAAAGACGCTCCTTCAAGCTCTTCAGCCACCTATAACTCCGCCACTTCTTCGTGGCTCCAAACCCACAGTGCCCACAGCGTCCACGCCTGTAGTTAAAGGAGCGTCTACCACACCTCCTACAGCGACCGTGCGTCGGTGTCTTAAACTTTCCCATCGAGGGTGTTCCCTTCACGCTCCACCAGCCTCCTCCTGCTTAATCTGGGAAGGCGAGATCATTACTATGTTGTCACCCCTCACGACAATGAGCCCCAGCTTGACAGAGTTGTTTTCCCCCCTAATCTCCTCTGCGCCCTCGAGGACGAGGTTCATGTGCTGGTCATACCCCTTCAACTGTCCGCGTATTGCTCGGCCATTCCTCAGCTTAACCAGCACCGTGCCACCCAACGATCGTGCCAGCATCTTCAGCGATATATCCGTGGACAAGGTTTCCACTATACTTCATTGGTCTCCACTTTTAAGGTTTCTCGCATGACGGGCAGGCTTTAGCGATTATCAGCTTTATGCTTGGTGGTGGCCCTTAAACTCTATATAGCTAGCCGGATATTCGCTGCTGGACGGGCATGGTCGCAACCCTCAGCGATGGCGAGGTTGAGACTCTTGTATCGGTGGAGGAGCTACTGAGCGCAGTTGCCGAGGCGTTTAAGGCCCTCAGCCTTGGAGAGGTCGTTATGCCACCCCGTAGCCGGATAAATGTTCAAGGTGTTGGGGACATACTTTTGATGCCGTGTCTTGCTCCAAGCCTAAGGGTATTCTCTCTCAAGGTTGTCTCCGTCTTTCCGCGGAATTTGGAGAAGGGGTTGCCGACCACCAACGCAGTTGTCGTGGCAGTTGACCCTGCGGACGGTATCCCCAAGCTGGTTGCTGAGGCGAGAGCGCTCACGGGCCTAAGGACTGCGGCGGCCACAGCCCTCTCCGTGAAGCACTTAGCCAGGAGCGACGCCTCAAGCCTAGGAATTATAGGTTGCGGATACCAAGCCCGCTGGCAGCTATCTATAACCCAACGGGTCATGAGACCGGATAAAGTCTATGCCTTCGACATATATAGAGACAGGGCTGAGAGATTCGCCGAAGAGATGCGGGAGAAGATCGGGGGAGAGGTGGAGGTATGTGGCTCTGCAGAGACTCTGGTCAGGTCCTGCGATGTCGTTATAACTGCCACAACTAGCAAGACGCCAGTAGTCTTGAAGGAGTGGGTGAGACCTGGAACCCATATCTCGGCTATAGGAGCCTACACCCCGGAAATGGCTGAGATAGACCCGCGGCTACTAGCGTCCAGCAAGGTTGTTGTTGACTTTCTAAACGCGGCCAAGGAGGAGGCTGGGGAGATAATTCAGGCGGTTAAGTCGGGCTTAATGAGGTGGGAGGATGTGTATGCTGAGATTGGGGAGATAATAGCTGGGAGGAAGGCTGGACGTGTCGATAAGAGCGAAGTCACTATCTTTAAGACGGTGGGTACAGCCGCTCAGGACGCAGCGGTCGCCTCCATACTCCTAGCCAAGCTCTCGTAAAGCAGGGTTATTCACGGTGCCTCAAGGTCCCTGTGACGATATACTCGACGGCGTCACAAATATAGGTAGCATGGTCTGCAATCCTCTCGAGGTTCCTGAGAGTAAGGACAATAGCCACGTCACACTCCCGCGAGCCGTTTCTCTCGAGCGTTATCGCCCTAATCCTTTCCCGGTAGATCTCATCTATCTTCTCATCCATCTCCCTGACCTTCCTAGCCATCTCAACATTCAGCTCCTGAAGCGCTTGGAGGGAGTTCCTTAGCATCTGACCTATAACCTCGCTAGCCTCTGAGATTGGTGTGAGGTCGCATTCGAGGAGAGAGCCTAGCATCCGGCTACTCCTCGTGATCTCTAGGGCATATCTCCCCATCCTCAGAATGTCATACGAGATATTGTAGCAAGAGCGAATGTATCTTAGATCTTTGGCAACTGGCTGATACCTGGCTATAAGCTCTGTAGCAATTTCACTAATCTCTTCGTGCAGGTCCCTCAGCTTTCTCGCAGATTCAAAGACCTCGTTCTCGACGTCTCTGTACTGTAGTAGCCCGTCGATACTTCTGTAGAATGAGTTTATGCCTATGTTGAACATCTCCTCTAGGCGCTGGGTTAGTAGCTGAAGCCCCATATCGAGTATCCTGCTCAAACCCTCTCTCACCCTATGCGCCCGCTGATGTAGTCCTCAGTTCTCTTATCCCTCGGGTTTGTGAATATCTGCCGAGTTTCCCCGAACTCTATTATCCGGCCAACCATATTTTCATCAGGCATCATGACGGCCGTGTAGTCTGAGACACGCGCAGCCTGAAGCATATTGTGTGTGACTATTATTATCGTGTACTCGTCCTTTATTGAGCGAAGTAGAGATTCTATCCGCGCTGTGGATATGGGATCGAGCGAGACGGTGGGCTCGTCAAGCAGCAATACCTCAGGGTCTACGGCCAGTGCACGCGCTATACAGAGTCTCTGCTGCTGTCCACCCGATAGGCTATACGCGTGCTTGTTTAGCCTATCTTTCACCTCATCCCAGAGAGCCGCCTTAACCAGTGCATCCTTCACCTTCTCATAAAGCTCGGACTTCGAGAGCTTGAATCCGTTAACCCTCAGCCCAAAGGCTACGTTATCGAATATGCTGAAGGGGAAGGGGTTCGGCCTCTGGAAGACCATCCCAATTTTAGAGCGGATAAAGACCGGGTCAACATCTCTAGAGTAAACGTCTACTCCGTTGAAGTATACTTTGCCGCTTACCTTAGCGCCTGGGATGAGGTCGTTCATCCGGTTTATCGACCTTAGGAGGGTGGATTTGCCGCAGCCCGATGGCCCTATGATCGCTGTTATGTTGTTACGTTTGAACGATATATTGACGCCATCAATGGCTGTTTTATCTCCGTAAACAACCTTGAGGTTCTCCACCTTCACGACCTCAGGCCCCGTTATATCTGACATTTCCTCCTTACTCAGCTCCACATAGTTCTTGAGTAACTGATTATATGACTCTATCTCCAAGTTTGCCCAATCCTCCTTATCAAATACTGCCTCAACGCGATGGCAACACCATTGAGCGCTAGAAGTATCAGCAACAAGACGATGATCCCCGCGGAGGATAGCTCTACGAAGGCTGGCTGTGGCCTGCTTATCCAGTTATAGAGCTGGAGCGGCATGACTGTGAACTTGCTGAAGAGGGAGGTCGGGTCTTCCCTTATGAATAGGAGGCCGCTCACAACGAGTATTGGAGCCGCCTCACCAAGAGCCCTGCTTATGCCGAGTATCCCACCAGTCAGCATCATGGGGAGAGCCCTGGGGAGGGAGATGTGCCTAACGACTTGAAGGGTCGTCGCCCCCAGAGCGTATGCACCCAACCGCAGGTCGTCAGGAACAGCCTTCAATGCCTCGACGCAAGTCACGGTCACTAGGGGTAGAGTTAGGATGGCAAGTGTGAAAGCGCCGGTGATTATTGTCCGCCCCATCCCCAACCAGTATCCTAGGAAGCCCAGTGCTACAACACCAAAGATTATGGATGGGACGCCCGCCAGATTTGCTATGTTATAGCTGAGGATTGAGGAAAGCCTACCTCCTTTCGAATACTCGACGAGATATATCGCGGTGGCTATGCTGAGGGGGATGCAAATAAGCGCAGACAAGCCCACAGTAAATATGCTGCCCATAATGGCAGACCTCATACCGGCTTCCTCAGGGTTGGCCGACGGATAGTTAAGGATCAGGTTCCATGATAGCCTGTGGCCGCCGGTAATTATCACGATGAGGAGAAGGGAAGCGACAGTGGCAACAGCAATGAAGACTGCTAAGCTCAGGATTATCGGCAGTAGGCGGTCAATGGTCTTTCTAAGCCTTATATAACGGCGCTCGAAGCCAGTCAATACCTGATGGCCCACCTCTTCACCACCTTGATGCCAATATAGTTAAGAGAAGCTGTGATCAACAACAGAAATAATCCCACCGCGAAGAGCGACTGGTATTCTATTGTTCCGTGTGGAGCATCTCCGGTTGCAACCTGCGCGATGTATGCCGTCATTGTCTCCATGCTCTCCCCTATATTGAAGGTTAAGATGCTCCTGAACCCTCCTGCGATGGCGGCGATCATAGTCTCACCCATCGCCCTAGCGAAGGCTAGTATTATCGATGCGGACACGCCCGAGAGGGCTGCAGGTAATACGACTCTTAGAGCCACATCAGACTTCCTAGAACCCACAGCGTATGCCGCTAATCTAAGGTCTGAGGGCACGGCGGCCATCGCGTCGTCACTAATGGAGGCCACTATCGGGATTATCAAGATGCCGATCATCAGTCCTACTGCCAGAGCGTTGTGAAGTTGTAGGCCCTCCCATAACGGCCTCAGCAGATTGGGTGTGACGAAGTAAAGGGCGAAATAGCCGTAGACGACAGTAGGTATGCCTGCAAGTGTCTCAACCAATGGCTTAACCACTGACCGCGTATCCGATGAGGCATACTCACTTAAGAATAGTGCTATCATCACGCCTAGAGGGGCGGCAATGGCTATGGCTATCAGCGAGGTAAGAATAGTCGCGTTGAGAAGCGGAAGAACTCCAAAATGCTTCTCTGAGAAAAGGGCAGTCCACTTAGTGCTTGTCAGAAACTCTACTATTGAGACATGTGTGAAAAAGTTGAAAGACTCGAAACCAAGAGTAGTGAAGATAACTATCAATGAGACAGTTGAAATTAGTGTAGATAATAGGAAGATAATATAAAAAATCCTGTCTACGCGCCTCCTCCTCTCAATTGATCTCTCTAACCTTTTAATGCTGACAGTTACCGCCATCGCCAATCGCCACCTTATTCATAGTTATTAGCTAATGCGGCCCCGCATTCTTCCAATTAGTGACCATCGAGAGCGAGTATAGCGCGTCGGTTACACCGGCTCTTAGGAGTGCAGCAGCCGCTTTATAGTACTGCGACAAAAACGGTGTATAGCCCACCTGTTTCACAAATCCCTCCCCATTCTCAAGGTAGAAGACCACAAACTCTCTCAGCCACGGCTTCTCATTCCACGCCTTCTTGTTGACATATATGAATATTGGTCTCGAGAGAGGATATGCAAACGAGCTTACAGTCGCGTCCGTAGGCACGATACATTCTGAACCCGATACGGCGTCATCCCGTATTGGTACGACTCTAATCCTATTGGCCGCTGGGGGATAATATGCGTAGCCGAAGTATCCTAGCGCGTTCTTCTCACCCTCTACGCCAGCTACCAAGACGTTATCGTCCTCGGAAGCAACATAGTCTGTCCTACTGGCCTTTAGCTTCCCAACAATCCTCTCGGTAAAGTAGTCGAATGTGCCTGAGTCGGGGCCCGGGCCGTAGAGAAGTATAGGTGCATCGGGCCATCCAGGTCTTATGTCACTCCACTTTGATACCTTGCTTCCCGGCTCCCAAATCTTCTTAAGCTCTGAGATCGTTAGGCAGTCCACCCAGTCGTTCTGCCTACTCACCACAACCACTAAGCCGTCTATAGCGACGGGTATCTCGATCCACTCGATTCCGTTGGACTGGGCTGCTTCAGCCTCGCTCTTCAGAATAGGTCTAGAGGCGTCGTTGATGTCTGTCTCACCCACTACGAATCTTTTAAAGCCGCCCCCGGTCCCCGATATTCCGACTGATATCTTCACTTCAGGATGAATCTTCATGAAGGCTTCCGCAACTGCCTCGGTTATTGGATAGACAGTACTTGAGCCATCGATGACGATCTCACCGACCAGCTGGCCACCTGTCTGGGTCTGTCCTCCCGCGGTCACAGTTATTTTTTCCGTGACTGTCAGAACGCCAGCATTTGAAGACCCCGCAGCATACCAGCCGCCGACGTATCCAACAACACCCCCTACCAGCAGGAACGTCAAGATTAAACCAAACATTTTCGGATTTGCCATCATCTCGGCCTTAACAGCGCTATATTGACTATTTAAGCCAAACCTATATTCCATATTTTATTCACACATCTCTATATAGGAGATAAAATAAAGTGGTGCCTATATATTCAACCATCGCCACTACATAGTCGAGGCAATATGCCTGTCTACTCCCGCCGCGTGCAGAAAACAGGTGGCTCGACACTCATCGTTTCATTGCCGCAGGAGTGGGTTAGAAGGGTCGGTCTGAAGCCCCATGACGAGCTCTACTTGATGGAGGAGCCTGGTGGGGGGCTTATCATATGGCCAACTGCGCTGGATGGGCAGGAAGCCATCGAGGAGGCCGTTGTCAAGGTTCCTGCCGATGCGGGGCCCGAGGAGGTTCTGCGGCTCTATCTTTCGATGTACATTGCAGGGTTTAATGTCATTAGGCTTGAGTTCGGGGAGTCTGGGTACAGGCACACTAAAGAGTTGAAGGATATGATGAGGAGGTGGCTAGTTGGTGTCGAGATAGTCGGCGAGACCTTCCACGGAATAGTCACGCAGTGCCTGCCCACCCATGACAGCCTACAGCCGGTCAAGGTTATCGAGAGGATGGCGGACCTCGCAGCGAGTATGCAGATGGACGCCCTATACGCGATTGAGAACAACGATGAGGGACTTGCCCAAGACATAATACAGAGGGACTACGACGTGGACAGGTTCTACCACTTCGCAGTGAGGCAGCTCAACATAGGCATCTCAAGCCCCCGAAGACTTGCGGCACTCGGCCTCAAAAACCCACAAGAGTGCCTATCCTATATCATAGCCGCTAAAACAATCGAGAGAGCGGCAGACCATGCAACGTCTATAGCCTACTTCCTAGTAGGTGAGAGACAGACTAAGACCCCGCCACCAGAGCTAATTAGGGCCGGCTACGAGGCTAGCAGCCTCTTCACCGAGGCTAAGACCGCGTTGCTGGAGCGAAGTATTTCGAAAGCCCGTCAAGCCATGAAGAAGATCGAGGCGTTTGAGCTTCTGCTCATGGACATTACAAAGAAAAAGGGAGGAAGATGGGAGACTGACGTTGGTGTCATCATGCTGGCCCAAGACATCCGTCGAATCGCAGAATATAGCTCGGACATCTGCGAAGTCACGCTAAACCTAGGTGCGCGCGAGAGAATATCTGCTGAAAAACCATGACTATGAATATATCATGGCGAGTCAGAGACTAAAACGTGAGAAGGCACGCCACAGTCTGGGTGGACGCCAGTTCCAAAGCTGGGCCTCTTGATAGGCGGGTTTTCGGCCAGTTCATTGAGCATCTAGGTCGCTGCATATACGGGGGGATTTGGGTGGGAGAAAACTCACCAATCCCAAACCTGAGAGGCTATAGATTTGACGTGCTCGAAGCTGTGAAAAGAATATCCCCTCCACTTACTAGGTGGCCTGGAGGGAACTTCTCCTCTGCCTACCACTGGATGGATGGGATTGGGCCTAGACTCCACCGTCCCCGAAAGTTCGAACTAGCTTGGGAGGGGGTTGAGCCCAACGAGTTTGGGACTGTGGAATTTATCGAGTGGTGTAGGCTTGTGGGCACCGAGCCATTTATCGTCGTTAACGCGGGTAGTGGTACGCCGGAGGAGGCGGCAGCCTGGGTAGAGTACTGCAACTCTAGGGGCGATACATACTATTCGTCTCTCAGGAAGAGAGATGGATGGTCTGAGCCCTTCAACGTCAAGCTGTGGGGTGTCGGGAACGAACTATATGGCCGCTGGCAGGTTGGCTTCTGTATCGATGGCGCCGAGTGTGCGCGGAGGACAATCGAGTTTGTAAACTTAATGAGGAGAGTTGATAAAAGCATCGAGATTGTGGGCTGCGGCATCGATAACGATCCAGAGTGGAATATAGACATGATAAAGATTGCCGGCAACTACATCGACTATCTCTCTGTACACACATACGTTTTCTGTCCCAAAAAGCATGAAGACCTTATCGCCGCCGCACTACAGATTGAGCGTAACCTAACTTCGATATACAAAACTGTGGAGGCTACATGCCGCAAGTTCGGTGTAAAGAGGATTAGACTAGCATTTGATGAGTGGAATGTCTGGTACAAGGAGGCCGTACCCCCTATGCATGTTCAATTCACGTCGATGAGGGACGCCGTTTTTACGGGCCTAGTGTTGATTAAGCTCCAGAAGATATCGAGGATGGTTCCGATAGCTTGTTTCGCACAGACCGTGAATGTTCTGCCACTTATCTCGACAGGGGACGACGAGAGGATGGTCTTGAGCCCCCAGTACTATGTCTATGAGCTCTTCGCACCCAACGTTGGGAGACAGGTTGCTTGGACTGGCGTTGTTGGACCAACACTATACTCGGAAGAGGCCGAGGAGAATGTCCAGGCAGTCGATGCGGTGGCTAGCTGCGATGGTAATAAAATGTATGTGCACATAGTGAATGGGTCACAAGATGAGGCGGTTGATTGCAGTATCCGCGTTGCAGGCTTTGACTTTAAGAGCGTGAAGCATAGATACCTGGCTGGCTCCACTCCCGATGACAGAAATACGTTCGAAGAGCCGGGTAAAGTTGTTCCGAGAGACAGTGAAAAGGTGGAGAGTAGAAATGGGGAGATTATATTGAGTCTACCGGCTTGTTCGGTTCACTTACTGACTCTTACGCGATGAAGCAGGTTTACCCAACCGCAGCCCTTAGCAGTGGGGCAATTGGCGCCTCCCACCTACCGATACCCACCAGATAGACCTCCGAGCTATGCTTCCTCAGGCTTGGTGGAGTAGTGACTCTCTTGTAGTTGTCAAAGCAGCTACGGAGAACTCTGTCTAACCGCGCGAGCTCTGGGCACTCGAAGGCCTTGAGCATGATATTGCCACCATCTTTCAACACTTCGTCTGCAATCTCGCAGCACCTTATAACTATGTCTAGCTGCTTAAGCGTATCTATCTCGGGGACACCTATTAGGTTTGGGGAGGCGTCGGATATGAGAACGTCACATCTCACACCATCTAGGAGCCTCATTACTTCTCTTGGCGCTGAGGGATCGTAGATGTCGATTTTTAGATGCCTGACATTCTCCTCAGTGCAGTGTATCGGCCTAATATCAACGCCCAAAACAAGCCCACGTTCACCTACCAGCTCGGAGGCCACCTTCAACATCCCGCCAGGTGCAGCCCCAAGCTCGACTACAACATCTCCAGGGCTTATGATTGAGTATAGCCTCTGGATGTGTTTGAGCTTGTATGCCGCCCTGGATGGGTAGCCCTCCCTCTTAGCCATCCTGACCCAAGGATCGGCACGCCTCTCCGCGAGCCATCTATTCCGCGCCACTTTCCTCCCCCGTTGATAGTTAGGAGAGGGAACAGATTAAACCTATGTTCACGCTTATGCGCGGTCGAGAAGCTACGACCGGCTCCTTCTAGCCACTATAACTCTTGGGGGTTTTAGAATCTTACCAACGTATTCATACCCTTTGCTAATCTCTGCCACTATAGTCTCATCTTCAACGTCGTCTCTCTCTACGAAGCCGACCGCCTCGTGGATGAATGGGTCAAACTTCCTCCCTATCGTTTCTAATTGGTTGACACCTTGCTCAGCCAGCAGCTTCCTTATCTCTTTCAGGAGAATGCCGATACCCTCCGTGACCTGTTTCTGGTCAGAGTTGTTTAGGATGCTCGCAAATACTCTCTCAACCTCCTCATAGATCAAGACCATGTCTAACAGTAGTTTCTCAGCGACTGCGCGGCTGGCTTTCTCTACTTCTTTAGCCATCAACTTTTTGAGGTTCTCAATCTCGGCCCTGAGGTAAAGGTTCTCCTCCCTAAGCCGCTTCAACTCCTCCTCCAATGAAAAATCCTCCTCACTAGCCATGCCTATCCCACGTATTTGTGCGCCCTAATTAAAACTCTACATTGTTAGAGGGGGTGGCGGCTCCGGCTGGTCGAGGGCCGGGGCCTCTGCCGCGCCTAGACGATTCAGTCAGCCACGCACCCCCACCAGCAGCCCGGCTGCACCTTAGCGCTGCTCCCTCCCGGGCCTGACGCGGTTCGGTGCATGCGGGTGTGGGAGGCCACGCTTACGCGTGGCGCCGCACCCTACCGTTCTCCGGTGGGACGCGGCCTCACACCCTTCGTCTAGGCCGTGCAGAGGGCCGGACACCCCTTCCAGTCGGTTGCTGGCCCCTGCCTAAGCCCGTTTCAGGTTGTAGGGGAGGGCTAGCCCCCCGGCCCTACCCGCCACCCCAAGAATACCTAGCTGCTCTTCTAAGCATTAAAGGCTTTCCAGGTAAAACTGTAAAGTTTGCGAGAGTAGGGAGCCCCGCTAGGGTAGGATTTTTGCGGTTGGCTCAACTAAATATTCTTCACAGCCGCTCCGTATATTCAGTTTAAGGTTTAGTATGAGTCTTCACCTTGTTTCTGGAAAAGTTATTGATAGTAATATGTGGATAGATGCGGAAACATATGTTGATAACACCGAGTAGACGTGCACCTTGCTTAAGATTCTTTTCAGACGGAGGCTGCCCCCATACCTACTTAGCATGCCTGAGATGAACGCCGATATGAGCAGCCATGTTAACAGTCCTCTAATGCCTATTAACCCCTCAAGCCCTCCAAAAATTTCCAATCTCGTAAAGGGTTCCCAGTATCTAAAAGCGTATGGAAACCCTGCGTGGATGAGCACCAAGACGAAGCCTGTAACGTTTAGAGTACAGTGTATATCTAGCCATCTCGCAAGCTTAATCCTTACTCTGAAATACTTGACAAGATATTTCGCGAATACGTATAGCTGGGAGAGAATAATCATCCATGCGCCCACATAGGCATACCTATATCCGATCACACCGCCGCCCCTGAACTCCTCTACAAGATAACTAGGCGACTCCATCAAGGATAGATAGAAACGGGGATATGCATATACAAGGAGAAAAACAATAACAGATATACCTAATATTCGTGAACCTATTCTACTAACCGCCCCTTTACTACTACCATCCGCCCTTCTTAACTCCAACGGGAATCACGTAAAGAGGTTCTTCATCGACACCCAATATTCTCTTTATTTCCTCGTCATAGAATGCCCCGATGACTACGCACCCTAGTCCAAGGCTTACACATTGCAGGTATACGTTTTGGCCGACGTGCCCCACCTCCATGTGTACGTATCTAATTCTACCTCTCTCTCCATACCTGTAGGTAGTTCTCTCATAGTTAGCTGTGATGACAATATTTACCGCTGCATCCCTAACCCATTCTTGATCGAGACATGCACTCATCAACTCTCTACTGTAATCTCCTCTCTTGACTAGTTCCAATGCATGTTCTCTTGGTAGATAATGGTATACTCCTTCAGACAATCCTTCTACACCATTCTTCTTACAAATTATGTAGATCTCGAGAGGGTATGTGGCTCCAGCAGATGGGGCAGTTCTAAAACCATATCTTTCATCTGTTATCCCTTGAGCAGCCCAAGCCAGTTGAGCCACCTGTTCTAATGTTAAAGGCTTATTTTCGTACTCCCTTATAGACCTCCTAACTTTCAAAGCATACTCGATAGATACGCTGCTATTATATCTTGGAGGCGGCAAAGATATCTTCTCAAGTGGTCTCGATATTCTTCTATCACGTCCGCCATAGCCAATCAAGGCTAATACAAGAACTGATAAAGCCGGGACAAGAATATATGCCAGAAATGCTCTACGTTTCATGAGGTCTCCACCCTCAATCACGTATGGGAGATTTATAAGCTGTCGGAAGCACTTAAAGTCAATTAATTATTTAGGATTTTAGCTAGTTAAGAACAATTTAATGAATTACATATAATGAGCCCGATTATTGATTTAATGATCCATGCTTCTAAAACACTTCCACATAATGTGAGCGTACTTAGAGCCTCCGCGATCCCCGCTAGAATACTTAGGCGAGGTATTCAGCCAGCTCTCTGGCCGAACTTATTATCCTGATCTCCTTCCGTTTGACCGTCTCTCTGTATTGCTCGATCTTGGCTTTGAGGTCCTGCATCAGCTCGACTAGCCTCTGATACAGGTATTCCTTTATCTCGCCGCTTATCATTTGACCGCTCGAGTAGCTTTCTGCTATGCGCTGGAGTTCGGAGTCGTCCTTTAGGATGAATTGTAGGATTTTGTAGGGAACATCCTTCTCCAGGTCTGCGCCGTATTTTCTCTGCTCTTCCAGCGTGTTGGCTCCGCCTGAGAAGGCCTTGTATACTTTTCTTTTCAGCTCTTTGTAGTCGTCTTCGGGCAGGAAGATTGCTGCGTGTGGCTCGCTCTTACTCATTTTCCCCTCTCCCTTCAGGCTGGGCACATCCCTGATGTATACGCCGACAGCCTGCTTGAACTGGAAGAACTTGGAGCGTCTAACATAGTCCCGGCAGAGCCTGATATGTGGGTCCTGGTCCAGACCCACTGGGATTACGCCTATCATAGGCCTTACAAGCTGGGGAAATAGGATATCACCTATCTGGTAGAGAGATGATATTATACGGGACGGCTCTAGGAGGCCGTAAACAGCCCTGAATTCTTGGAGCGTAATCTCCCTCGAGGCGTCAGCAGCTATCTTGTGGATATCCTTGTTCTCTGACTGGAAGTAGAAGACGCACTTCTCAGGATCTATTCCCAGAGCCAGATAAGTGGGAATGTGGAACTCAAAGGCTATCCTCCTTGCCTCTTCCAAGCTCACCTCCCTAGTTGCTAGAGACTCCAAATCAGCGACTAGGAGGATGGTCTGCTTAGTCCTGTCGGAGAAGCACTTTACGGCCTCCACCACAGCCATTGTACCTAGGTGGATCCGCTCTGATGAGGGCATGATTCCGGTCAGAGTGTAAAAGTTGCCGCTCTGTAGAGCCTCCATCAACTCCTCATACCCCCTGCACGCATAGATGATGCCCCTCCTCGCAAAATAGTGATCAATCCCTAGCTCCTGCCCAGTTATACTTCTTAGGCCGAACTCCTCGATCAGCCGTGTCTCCCGGTCCATGTCTCCCTGCATTTCAGGGTCCTAGGAATTCCTAACCAAACCTAATACAAATACGTGATTCTACCTATCCCTCGGGAGACGCGCCTCTAATGAGTGGGAGACGTCTGACGTAGCCACCCTTTTCTAGCAAGTCTGCGGTCCGGTGATCCAACGATGCGATGGAGCCCTCGCGGAATGGGCCCCTAGTGACGCCATCTGCGTCAACTATGGCCGGTGCATCCTTCAAAAACCCTACTACAACCTTGTCGACAGACTCTGCAAGCTCCCTGGTGAGGTCAAGCGTCTCAGAACAATATTCGATATACTCCTTGTAGACTGCTAGGGATTTGGTGAGGCTTTCGTAGAGCCTACTCTCGGCTGGGAGTAGGTTTTCAATAGCCTCGCCTCTTATGGCGGCCCTCACGATCTTCTCCAACCTTGCATTAAAGATATCTGCGATAAGAGTTGAGAGCACTTCCAACTCCCTCTCGCAGAGCCTTGAATGTATGCTATCACGGTCTACCGCAAGTCTCAGCCGGACCCGCAGCCCCTCTGCATACTCTTTAAGCCTCTTCACCCATTCGTCAGAGACCTTAACTAGACTCTTCGAAGTCCTCTCAAGATCCCAAATCTCGACAACCTCGTCATACACTGTCTTCCCTGACAACCCAAACTACACCTCTATACTGGTCAGCAGTGAGCCTAGCCGCCTCAACATAACCCTCGAAGCGTTTGAATCTGAGGATTCCAGGGCCTGTCTTATGGTCTCTGCAGCCTTGACCATTGCGCGTCTATCAACAGGATATGGGCTGCCTGACTTGGTTCCGAAGGCATAGGCATATCTCGCAGGGTCTTTCCAAGACACTCTAGCACCATAAACCAGCTCTGAGATGTAGGCTAATCCCCGGAGCGTCGCTGGGCCTACCCCTTCGCAGAGTAGGAGAGATTCGAAGCTCTCAGCATTCTCTTTAGCCTTACGCAGGATCTCGTCATCCAGCTTTTTAGGAGGCCTTAGGTGGGGGTTTATGGGTCGAGCCTCGCTAAACGGCCGCTCATCGAGTGTAGTCTGCCCGGCAAGGATATTCCTCACCCTCGCGAGGTCTGACTGTATCGTCCTGATCGGGGAGTCCCTCAAAACGTCAAGGATACAATACCTACACTCCCTTGACTGCCTACTTGTTAAGTCTAAGACAACTTCTTCCACAGCTTCAGAGGAGATAGCGGTGTGGGGTTCTTCGACACTAACACTTGATCCTAGCCACTGGTACCTCCTTGCCGTCTGTGCTTCAATGTTCATACCTTGGTTAATCATTGCTGAGGAGCCGGAGCCCGTGACCGCTACAGAGTGGAAATAGATATTGTAGGAGTCTTGGACGGCATTGTTGTCGATCTTGCAGCTCAACGTCGATGCCTTCAACAGCTGGGGCGCTAGGTCTTCTCTCCCAATTCGCTTGAGGGATTCCTTTAGCTCGTGGGAAGTCTCTCTCATCGCTTCTCCTTTACCACCAACCAAGACGATTCCTAAGTCACAGCCTTTAAGGGCGTCTTTGAGCGCCCTAAGTGTGACGGTAGTCTGACCAGACGTATTCCACTCGAAGCCGAGGACGCAAGAGAGGCAGCTGAGCCAAAAAGGGTCTGCAAGCCGCTCTACAAGGAAATCAGCCCCATACTCATCCACAATGAGCCGGGAGATCTCCCTCCCCAGCACTACCATCTCCCTGTAATGGGGGACACCGCCCTCAACCAGCAGCAGCTCCGTCCTCCCAACCCTCCTCAACCAGCCGCCACTACATGCCTAGAGCCTCACGGTACTTAAAAGGGTTAAGTACCGTATAGGGGAAACTATCCGTTAACCAAGAGAAGGCCAGAACCTATTGCTCCAGCCGCATAATATTAAAAAACCAGCCCCCTCCACATCTCTTTTAGCATGAAGGTTCCGCCGAGGCTTAACAGCTATTGCCCCAAATGTAACGAGCACACCGAGCACCAGGTCACCCTCTACAAGAAGGGAAAGGAGAGGGGGATGGCAATAGGCGCGAGGAGGCATGAGCGGGAGCTGAAGGGGTATGGTGGCCAGAAGTATCCAATCCAGAGGAATAAGGCCAAGACGACGGATAAGAAGACACTGGTCTTGACGTGTTCCAAGTGTGGTAGGAAGTCTATGAGGGAAGGAGTAAGGCTGAGGAAACTTGAGATGGTGAGGTGAGCAGTAGGGCTTGTCTCGGGAGCAGGTTATTGAGCGTCTAATCCCGAGGCCCAGGAGCCGCTTCCTTCTTGTCACATGCTTACATTGCGGCAATAAGCAGATTTTCCCCGACACAGCGAAGACACAGGTGGCCTGCAACGTGTGTGGAGAGCCATTGGCCATGCCGACGGGTGGTAAGGCGAAGATTCTGGGCAGGGTGGAGAAGGTCCTCGAATAGCTTCTTATATATGAGCGTTACAAATTTTGTAACGAATGGCTGAGTGGCTCTCAAGAAAGCTCGGGGCATTATACGCAGAGCTCTACAGAAGATTCGGACCAAACACGTTCACTTCAAACGATATCACAGAAATGTTAGGGAGTGAAGCTGCGGGAAGAGTGGCGCTGCTAAGAATGAGAAAGGCGGGAGCGATATATGTCCATGAAAAGAGACCCAAAAAGTGGCTCTATAGGCTTGCAGAACCAGATACATATCTACTAAGCGTAGGCAAAGTAATAAAAAATCTCGAAAACATACCACAGCAGAGATACTCTAGGTTAGTCGGAATTTTCTGCACGGAGGCCTTGAGAGAGAACATTGGTTTAAAGAGCATCGTGCTCTTCGGCTCCGTAGCCAGAGGCAGCGCAAAATTAGACAGCGACGTAGATCTCCTGATAGTTTCAGACACATTCAAATCGCTTGGAGAAGCTATCGATAGACTAGTAGATGTGGAATACTCCCCCAGAGTTGCCCGAGAGTTAGAGTGGTTAGAGAACAATGGAATATCGACCCATATATCATTTCATCCGATAAATACCCATAGCCTCCAAAACCATCCGCCTATTATCCTCGACATAGTGGAGGAGGGCATAACCTTAGTCGACGACGGAACATACGAGAGAGAGGCGGAAAAAATGCGAGCTAGAATGAGAGAGCTGGGGGCAAAGAGAATATGGCTAACAGGGGATGAGTGGGCCTGGCTACTGAAACCAGACGCAAAGATTGGGGAAGTGATAGAGATATGAGAAATATCGAGGCCGCAAAATCTCTTCTCAACCAGTCAACCAGAAGGCTAGAAACTGCTGAAAGAGAGCTAAGGGGAGGAAGCCTAGCCTACTCAATTCGAAGCTCGCAAGAGTCTGTCGAATTGGGATTGAAGGCAGCCCTACGACTTCTGGGAATAGAGTATCCAAAGAAACACGATGTAGGCCCGGTGTTGATCAAGTTTAAAGACAGATTCCCGAAATGGTTTCCAGTTGATAGTTTAGCATTAATCTCTAGGAAGCTGTCAGAGAAACGAGAGCCGGCGATGTACGGTGATGAGATTTCGATGACCCCGGCAGACCTTCTTTTCAGTAGAGCCGAAGCGGAGGAGGCCTTTAAAATGGCTAGGGAGGCATACGAATTTGTCAAGAAGCTGTTCCAGGAATTTGAGGCCTAGCGTGATCTGGGAATAATCGATGTAGTGCACTGCTCTCACCGATTTGCGCCATCTCCTTTGCATTCTCTTGTTGTGGCTTCCGCGAGAAGGAGTGAAAATAGTTATGAGGCCAGCAGCATAGGGGGCTTTAGTTGATGCTATATTAGTGCCATTTCTCTGAGGCGTTTTCCCACAACTTCAAGCGGGTGCTGCTCCGTCTTCTCCATCATCTTATCTAGGATCTTGTATGCGTCAGGGTTTCCTGTCCAAAGCTTCTCGAACTCGCCCGACTTTATCCTTCTCAACGCCTCCTGCATCTTCTGTTTCACAGACTCGTCAATTATCTGGGGGCCGATCGTCAGGCCTCCGAACTTAGCCGTGTCGGAGACGGAGCGAAGCATGTGCATTAGACCCCCCGAGTATATCAGGTCAACTATCAGTTTCAGCTCGTTGCAGACTTCATAATAGGCGAGTTCAGGCTGGTATCCATTCTCGACCAGCACCTCAAATCCCTTCTTGATAAGCTCCATGACCCCGCCAACCAGAACAGCCTGCTCTCCGAGAAGGTCTGTCTCAGTCTCCTCTTGGAATGTCGTCTCTATGACGCCTGCCCTAGTGGCGCCGATTGCCTTGGCTATCGCGAGGGCGACCTCCTTCGCGTTTCCAGTTGGGTTTTGGTGGACTGCTATAAGGCTGGGGACGCCTCGCCCCTCAAGGTATTTCTGCCTCACGAGTGGGCCGGGGCCCTTAGGAGCCACGAGTACTACGTTCACATAGGGGGGTGGAACGATTCTCTTATAATGTATGTTGTAGCCGTGGGCGAAGACTAGCGTCTTGCCAGGTGTCAGGCTGTTTTCGATATACATCTTATAGGTCTCAGGCATGGGCACGTCGGGGATAAGCATCAAGATCACATCAGATATCCTGACGGCCTCTTCTATCGGTAATGGTGTGAAGCCGTCTTTGACCGCCGCTTCATAGGACTTACCCTCGCCCCTCAGGCCGATAACAGTCTCTATCCCGGAGTCCCTGATGTTTAGGGCTTGAGCCCTACCCTGGCTGCCATAGCCGATCACCGCTACCCGTTTCCCCTGGAGGGGGGTGAGAGAGGCATCAGAGTCGTAATAGACCCTAGCCAAGATTCCTCACCTAATCCCCTCCCAGACGGCACGGGCGTCCAAGTCCTCCACGCAAGCCTCTATGAAGCCACTGCTCGCCGACACGTTTCTTAAGAAGTCGTTAACCACCACAGAGTTTGCTGACAATTCTAATACCACCTCATACATTTCTTCAACACTTTCCCGTCCGATGTATATAGCTCTAACCTCTAAACCCTCCAATTCGCTAACAAGTCGGACTGCGGTGAGCGCATTTCTTAACCCTTTGAACAAGAGCCTGACTATGAGCCCCGCAGACATGCCACTTGCTACTCGAGACTCCTACACTCTATGACTATGGGCGAGCCGCTGGCTTTTTTCACGAACCAGTCAACCTTCTCGGGCGGCGCCTCGACAACCATCTCGGCAGATATTTCGTCATCATCGGACTTTAGATGCAATTCCCTTAACGATATCCTCCCCTGCTTCGCGAAGAGTAAAAGCTTCAGGACAGCCTCGTATGAGTTACTTAGCCGGACTAGTAGTCTTCTCCTCGACATATGAGCTGAACCCCGGTGGGAGAATGACATCCGCAAGCCACTTTCCAGGCGGCACCATTGGGAACACTTTCTCGTCCTTGTCTATAGGCACGTCTATGACGAGAGCCTCATTATTTCTGATAGCCCTCCTAAGGGCGGTCCTCAACTCTTCATAGCTCTCAACAAATATCCCTTCAACCCCGAAGGCCTCAGAGAGCTTGACCAAGTTTGTTCTATCTTCGATGTCAACATCCTTGAACCTCTTCTTGTAGAATAGGTCTTGCCACTGCCTCACCATGCCTAGCGAGCGGTTGTCAAAGATCACCGTGATTACTGGGAGGTCGTATTCAACGATGGTACCGAGGGTCTGACAAGTCATTAAGAAGCTACCGTCCCCATCCATGTTGAGCACGATTTTATCTGGGGCGGCAGCCTTAGCGCCCATAGCTGCTGGAAGACCGAAGCCCATTGTACCCAGGCCCGCGCTCGTGATGAAGGTTCCGGGCTCTAAAACCTTGAAGAAGAGTTGAGACCACATCTGATGCTGCCCCACCCCCGTAGTCACTATAGCATTCTTCGGCAGCTCATCTCTAATAGTCTTGACAACCTTCCAAGACGATAGCCTACTACCATCAGCTTGGTTAAACATGTAGTCGTCAAAACTGCGCCCAATCTCCTTAAGGCCCAAGACCCATCCCGGATCCTTAGGCTTGATATCCAGCGCTGAGAGGTTTTCCAGTATTTTCATGAGGGCTACTTTGGCGTCGCAGACAATTCCTACGTCTGGGACAACATTCTTTCCAATCTCGCTGCCGTCTATGTCGATGTGGATGATTTTTCTGCCCTTCCTGAACTCTGTGGGCGGGCCGATAGCCCTGTCGGAGAGCCTAGTACCAACACATAATATGACGTCGGCCTCGATCACGGCCAGATTTGATTCGAAGCGGCCATGCATTCCAACCACCCCGAGGACATTTGGATGGTCTTCGACGAGGGCGGTTTTCCCTGGTGTAGTGGCGATCACAGCGGCGTTGAGAAGCTCAGAAAGTCTTAGAGCCTCCCTTGTCGCATCACTAAAGTACGCTCCACCACCTAGTAGTATGCAAACGCGCTGGGCATCAGCCAGCAGCTCAGCAGCCCTCCTAAACTGGCCATCATCGGGCTGTGGGGCGGGTTTGATGAATCTCTCCTCGACATCGTCGTCAAGCTGCTCGTAATCCCCTACATCCTCTTGTTGAACATCCCTGGGAATATCTATCAGAGTTGGCCCAGGTCGCCCACTTATGGCGCACCGATAAGCATTTACAAATTCTTTCACTAGCTTTGACGACTCGAAAACAACGGAGGCGTACTTTACGTGGGGGAGTATCATGCCAACTATGTCTGCCTCCTGGAAGGCGTCCGTACCCATGAAGGATCTTACCACTTGGCCTGTGATGGCTACTAGGGGCGCACTATCCATCGAGGCGTTTACGATTCCTGTTATCAAGTTTGTAGCCCCTGGGCCAGAAGTGGCCAGGGCTATCCCCGGCCTTTTTTTGACCCGGGCATACCCCTCAGCGGCATGGGCGGCTTGCTGCTCATGCTTCACAAGCACACTCCTGATTTCAGAGTCATGTAGAGAGTCGTATAGTGGTAGGTTAGCGCCCCCTGGAATACCGAAGACTATCTCAACACCCAGCTCTTCCATCTTCTTGACTAGGGCGTCGCTCGCCTTCATCTCCCAACCCCCCGTGACTGGGTTAGCAGATACTGATTAACGGCGTTAGATACGGCGTTTAGTATTGTGTGGCCACTCGTCTTGCCTATCCCCCTCCCGACGATGGTGTTTCCATTAACCCTTATAATTACCTCGGCTTCGTAGGGGTGTCTATCCTCGTATGGTGATGCAAATACAGAGTAGTCGACAATCTTAATATCTCCTAAAATGTTGGTAAACGCCCTCATCGAGGCATCTATCGCCGACTTAAGCGGCGTATCACCAACACCCTCAACGAGAAGCGTCTCCCCGTTAACTTCAAACTCAGCTACACACCTATCGCCATGCTCTGTCGTAATCTGTTGGAAACCCCTTAAAGTCACCGGCCTAGCGGCCTTTAAACCTATAACCTCGTTAACGATCTGTAGCAACTCTTGATCACTTATTTTATGCCCTGAGTCGGCAACATTCTTAACCCTCTCCAGAACAGCCCTGACCTCATCAGTCTCTAAGACGAATCCATACTGCCTCAGAATCGTGTTGACCGAGTGTGCTCCCGAGTGCTTGCCAATGATAATCCGCCTACTCATCCCCACCTGCTCAGGCATAATGGGCTCATATGTGGCAGGATTATTGATCACCCCATGTACATGGATTCCACTCTCGTGGGAGAAGGCGTGTTCCCCGACGACGGCTTTGTTTTTAGGGATCGGGATTCCAGTCAGCCGGGCAACCAGCCTCGAGACCCTCGCAATATTCTCATATCTTATCCCAGTCTCGACGCCATAGAGGAACTTGAGGGCGACAGCCACCTCCTCCAGACTCGTGTTTCCAGCCCTCTCGCCAATCCCATTCACGGTAACATGCACTATCTCTGCCCCACCCTCAACGCCAGCCAAGGTATTAGCCGTAGCTAGCCCCATATCATCGTGGCAGTGGACGGCGATAGGTAGGCCGGTCTCACACTTTGCCCTACTAGCAAGCGACCTCATCACGTGTGGAACAGCAACACCGACCGTGTCAGGAATATCTAAACTGTCAGCCCCCGCGTCCCTTACGCGCCGGTAAACTTCCATCAGAAATTCGGGATCGCTTCTTGTCGCATCCTCCGCCGAGAAGTGGACTACAACACCCCGACTCTTCGCATATTCAACCATCTTAACTGCCCTCTCAACTACCTGCTCCCTCGTCATGTTCAGCTTATACTTCATGTGGAGTTCGGAGGTCGCGATAAATAGGTGGACCCAGTCGCAACCCGCGTCAACAGCAGCGTCAACATCCCTCGTCTCGCACCTGCTCAGGGAGCAGATCTTGGAGCTCAGCCCCAAGCTACATATCCTTTTGACAGACTCATACTCCCCCTTCGAGACAACGGCGAACCCCGCCTCTATCACATCAACCCCCAAATCAGACAGCGCCTCAGCGATCATCATCTTCTCCTCTACGCGTAGCGCGACCCCAGGGGTCTGCTCACCATCCCTCAGCGTAGTATCGAAGAAGAGTACACGACTTGGAAGAACATATATCCCCTCCAAGAAACTTCTCCAGCTCATAGTCCACCCTCACCAGAGAAGAAGGAGGATGCGAAGGGACGGAGCAGATTTTTCAATAGGGTCGGTGACACGTAGGATGTGCGGAGCTAGTTCACGGCTCCAAGCAATAACTACCACCCTTCGCCTGTGCCTGAACATGTCTATTGGTCAATATATAAACATTAACGAATCCACATGGTCCAAACCGCTCCATCAACGGTTGAGCCGCGCATACCTGTTTGGCTGAGCCTTACACAGTGTATCAGGGATTAGACCGATGGCGGATGATTTATAACGAGGCTCAGCAATTGCGCCAACAGGATTTGAGGTCTCCGCAATATCGAGTAGAGGTTAAGACATCTCAGAAGGCGCTCAAGGTAGATCAAAAGATTATAGAGAGCCTGAGGAAATCCCTGAGCAATAAGATGATAGCGAAGATGAAGAAGGAGTATGTAGAGTGCCCTGTGGCTAGCCAGACCATCCCATTCCTCATGTGCTACAACTGCGTCTCATTCATCAGACGCGTGCAGGGGGTCGTGGACTGTGAGGGGAAAGAATTTAAAATAAAAACCCCATAAATTAAGACACGCATTGAGGCCTGTAGTAGCGGGTGATTATTCTCTTTCTACGGTATCAGCGTTATGGGGCAATCGAGTCTTAGGCCTTCCTCAGCCCTAAAGAGCGGGAGACCAAAGAACTGTCTGCGTATCCCGCCATTCACCGACATGACAACCTTATACGGCTTTATGGTTTTAGCGACAGCCTCGATCCTCTCCTTCTTGTCTCCGAACTCTATCTGGAGCTCGTAGGGTACACCCATGGTCCTCAACATCTCTACATATGGTTCGAGAACCGCTCTACCTAAGTACTGATAGTAGAGGTAGTGTGGGGGGTCGGTAAACCTCTCCGAGTTGACGAACTTTATAAATTCGTAAGGAACTCTATTAACCTTCTTCAAAACCGTCATAACGACAAGCTCTGCACCCTCTTCTATAGCCATTTTAGCAGCGGCCTCCAACGCCTTAACATCCTTTCCATTCCCGTCAACATATACCAGAATCTTCCTGCTACTTGCAGTTTTTAGCCCCTTTTCCTGCTCTACTGCTAGCATTCCTATCACCAGTCGATGTTTGGGTTCTTGCTGATTTAAATGTGTCGTATTAACGGCTTGTGTGTATATATGTTGTAAATATTTTGGCTGTTAGCCGCCCGGTTGTTGTCACCATTAACTTATATAGCGGAATAACACTGTTATACCGAGCCTAATGACAACAGAGATAAGCTTCGACTACAGTAAATATAATTTCAGAGACGAGGTAGAATACAAGTATATTTTCCAGCCCGGAATCTCGGAGAGGGTTGTCGAAGAGATTTCCAGGATTAAGGATGAGCCTGAGTGGATGACTCAGCTCCGACTCAAGGCATACAGATACTTCGTAGAGAGGGGTATGCCTACGTGGGGGGCGGACCTTAGTAGCCTAGACTTCGGCAAGATAAGATACTACGTCAGCCCGACTGACAGGAAGTTTAGGAGCTGGGAGGAGGTTCCCGAATACATAAAGAGGACGTTTGACAGGCTGGGAATTCCCGAGGCGGAGAGAAAGTTCCTCGCAGGCGTGGGGGCTCAGTATGACTCAGAGGTCGTTTACCACAATGTTAGGAAAGAGCTTGAGAAGCAGGGTGTCATCTTCTGCGACATGGATACAGCGCTTCGAGAATATCCCTCTATTGTTAAACGGTATTTTGGGACGGTCGTTCCACCAAACGACAACAAGTTCGCGGCCCTAAACACGGCGGTCTGGAGCGGCGGCAGTTTCGTCTATGTACCTGAGGGTGTACATGTAGAGTTTCCACTCCAAGCATACTTCAGGATTAATGCCGCGAATGTCGGCCAATTTGAGAGGACGCTGATAATAGCCGAGCCAGGAAGCAAAGTCCATTATATAGAAGGTTGCACCGCACCCATCTACAGTTCAGAGAGCCTACACTCGGCTGTTGTGGAGATTATTGCAATGAAGGGGGCCTATGTGAGGTATACGACTCTCCAGAACTGGAGCACAGATGTTTACAACCTCGTGACAAAGAGGGCCTTCGCGTATGAGGACGCCGTTGTCGAGTGGGTTGACGCTAACATAGGGTGCTTGGTTCCTGAAACTGCCGTCTTCACCAATAATGATGTCAAGAAGATTAGGGATGTGGAGGTTGGTGATTTAGTCTATACTGTAGGGCCCGACCTCCGGATAAGGACTTCAAGGGTTGTTGGGAAGAAGTCTAATCCGCCCCGCCCCGTTTATAAGCTAACCACAGCAAATTACAGAGAGATCGTTGCAACTGATAACCACCCATTCCTGACATTGTCCAAAGAAGGCAGGTTCTTTAAATTACACTGGAGAATGCTCAGGGATATTAAGCCAGGAGATTTAGTGGGCGTGGTGGGCATGATTCCAGATAAAGGCAAGCCGTATAAAATTACCTTTAAACCAAGCGTAAATGCTAAGCCAATAAAATGGCCCCCTGAAACAACAGACGACCTTATGTGGTTAATCGGATTCTACTTAGGTGATGGATATCTAGACGGTGAGGGTCGTGTATGCTTTGCGGTTGCGGAGAATGATCCAGCGGCTAAGCGTGTTAAAACATTACTTAGTGAGATATTCGGGGTAGATGCTAAGCGACAGGGAAACGTCTTAAGAGTTAATTCTAAAAACTTAGCCATGTTCTTAACATCACTAGGCCTAGCCAAAAAAGCTAGAGAAAAGAGGATACCGAAATGGGTCTTTAAACTACCTCGTTCACAGAAGCTCGCATTAATACAAGGCTACATAGCAGCAGATGGTTATGTGAGGTCGGGGCATAAAAACCTCAGCGTATGTAGCGTTAATAAGAAATTGCTAGAGGACACCAAGCTGCTTGCCATCACGTGTGGTCTTAACCCGCTTAAAATAAGTAAATGGCAGAGAAAGGAGAAAAAGCCATTAGGTAGGAGGAAGAAAACTTATACCCACTACTTCCTATACTTCAGCGATCAAATACCAGATACAGAGGTATACTTCGTTCCTGTTATTAAGATAGAACCAGCGGGTGAAAAGAAAACATATGATATAGAGGTTGAAGGAACGGCCAACTTCATAGCACAAGGAATGATAGTCCACAACAGCAAGGTTACGATGAAGTATCCGAGCGTCTATCTACTGGGCCGCGGGGCTCGGGCTGAAATCCTCTCGGTAGCCTTTGCGGGCAGAGGCCAGCACCAAGACACGGGTGCCAAGGCAATCCACCTCGCACCGGATACCACCAGCCGGATAACCTCTAAGTCTGTCTGCAAGGATGGGGGCAGGACATCTTATAGGGGCTTGCTTCACGTCGCGAAGGGAGCTAAGCGTGTGAAGTCGAGTGTTAGATGTGATGCACTCATACTCGATGACAGGTCCAGAACAGATACTTACCCCTACAACGAGATCCACGAGGACGATGCTACAGTTACGCACGAGGCCACTGTGGGCAAGATAGGTGAGGACCAGATCTTCTATTTGATGAGCAGGGGAATTCCTGAGCAGGACGCCCTAAATATGATAGTGCTCGGATTCTTGGAGAGTTTCACAAAAACGCTCCCTATGGAGTATGCGATAGAGTTTAACAGGCTCATAGAGCTTGAGATGAGTGGTAGCGTAGGTTAAGGGCTCTACTTTACAGCCTCGGGGCCCCGCTCACCCGTCCTAATTCGTATGGCCTCCTCGACATGTGTGATGAATATTTTTCCATCACCTATCTCTCCAGTTGAAGCCGCTGACTGTATTATCTCTGCGACTCTTCCGGCCTGGTCATCTTCAACCACTATCTCTATCTTTAGCTTAGGCAGCAGGTCTATCTTGTAGACGTTCCCCCTTACCTTCCACGAGAAGCTGTCCTGCCTCCCGCGCCCCCTCACGTCGTAGACTGTGAGCCCGAAGAATCCCTCCTTCTCAAGCGACCTTTTTACCTCTTCAAGGAGCTCAGGCCTTATAACAGCGTGCACCATCTTCATCCAGCTCCCACCCCCTCACACAACCGCGTATTCACCGTGTTGCGTTATATCCAGCCCTATCATCTCCTCCATCGGCTTAACGCGCAGTCCTACCAGCTTGTCCACGAGCTTGACTATGATGAATGTCATGGCGCCAGCGTAGGCCCAGGTTGCGGCGACCCCTATAAGCTGCACTCCCAGTAGTGAGGGGTTGCCTAGAAGAAGTCCATTGGCACCTGCGGGATTTATCGTAGCGTCTGCGAATATTCCTGTTGCTATAGACCCCCAGGTGCCTCCTACACCGTGGACACCCCATACGTCGAGTGAGTCGTCAACGCCAAGCATCGCCCTTAGGTTCACACCCACGTAGCATAGGATTCCGGCTACTCCGCCTATCAATAGAGCCGATTGAGGCCCTACAAAACCTGAGGCTGGCGTTATTGCTACTAGGCCAGCCACAGCTCCGCTTGCGGCTCCTATGCTACTGGGCTTGCCCTTATGTATCCAGCCCACTACCATCCAAGTCAGAGCGGCTGCTGAGGCTGCTAGGTGCGTGGCCATAAAAGCGCTTGAGGCGAGGCCACCAGAGGACAGTGCACTGCCGCCGTTGAAGCCGAACCAGCCGAACCACAGGAGCGCCGCGCCTAGTATGACAAGCGTAGGGCTGCTTAGCTCCATCGCAAAGCTACCATAGCCTATCCGCCTACCTATCACCATCGCCGCCACGAGGGCTGAGACTCCAGAGCTTATGTGGACGACCGTCCCGCCTGCGAAGTCAAGGGCACCTAAACTCCTCAGCCAGCCCCCAGCACCCCAGACCCAGTGAGCTATCGGCGAGTAGACAAGTGTCGACCAGAGGACGAGAAATAGTAGGAATGGCCCGAACCTGACACGCTCCGCGAATGCCCCAACTATCAGTGCTGGAGTTATTATGGCGAACATTAATTGGAACAGCATATATGTTGAATGCGGGATTGTGGCAGCATAGTCGGGGTTAGGCTCACCACCAACACCGGATAGGCCGAGCCAATCCAGACCACCTATAAATCCCCCCCGGCTGGGGCCGAAGGCCAGGCTATACCCCCAGAGCGTCCATACGACAGAGATTGTAGCCACAGCTATGAAGCACTGCATCAAGACGGCTAAAACATTCTTCCTCCTCGAGAGGCCGGCGTAGAAAAAGCCGAGACCCGGCGTCATCAACATAACAAGCGCGGCTGAGACCAGTACCCAGGAGGTATCACCAGTATCTACCATGATTAGCTCACTTTGAGATAAAAGCGACGCCGTAGGAGAATATAAATATGCCGTCAGATGTTCGCAAAAAATCCCATTTAATTGTAAAAAATGTCTAAAAATTTTTGAATTTTCATCAGATTGATGTTTTATATATAAAAAAGGTTTTCAGATTTATGCTGGTGCCTTAGGACGCCTGACTACTGAAACGACTGACAGTATAATGGCTACTACGGCTAAGGCCATGACTATCTGCGCTACTGTCAGCGTGCTCTGAGCCACTGCCTGGAGGTTTCTTATATCGTTGGTCAGAGTGTTTGTGGCTGCATCGACACGAGCTCTCACGTCCTCCACGCTACTCCTCACCTCACTCCGGATATTGTCAGCCGTCCTGTCAAGTTTACTGTCTACACTCGATACTGCTGCTCCAAGTCCTGAGATGGCTTTTGCAAGATCCTCTGAGACAGTCCTGAGCCTATCTGTGAGCTCCTTTGAGACAGCTTCGATCTCCCGCTCCACAGGCGCTAAGCTTAGGACGTCGAAAAAGTCCCTGGAGACAGAGATCGTCGCAGCGTCCTCGCTATAAGTGGCGACTATTAGCTCGTAGAGTGCTCCAGGTGTAAGCTTTGACGTGAAATCTGGTGATAGGCGGATGAGCATCCTCTTGGGCGTCACGGACTCCGAGTCGCCAACAGTCAGTATCTGACCCGTCGCCACATCCCTGATAAGATATCTAGACTTCAACACCCCCTCACCTTCAGCATCTATTAGGAACTGGGCAGAGGAGCCAGGAACCACGGTGCCCTTACCTATCCTGAGTATCTGGACAGGAGTGATGAAGGGGTAGAAGTTGTCTCCGGGCTTGAACGGGTAGGTAGGGTCTCTGAAGGCCTTCAGAACAGAGGTCTGGGCGGCTGAGTCGAATGTGTCGAGGTAGAATGGGCCGTTGCTTATCCACATATGTTTATGCTCATTCCCCCATCCAATGGCCGCCTCATATCTCCCCATGGCATCATCTATCGTCTCGAAGACTCTGTCACCCATCCTGAAGTAGTTCTCGGGGAAGAATCCCTCAGACTTCATCTTTTCCAGCTCGGCCACCACATCCGCGGCGTGTTCAGCAAGGACTAGATTAATCCACTTAACTCCTCTCGCTGCAGCGGAGCTGCCGCCATACGCATACTTCTTCTCGACATAGTTAAGCCTGTCAGTAGCCGCTATAACCTCCCAGGGCACCATTAGAGCAGGCCACAGCTCCGCGAACTGCGCGATGTATGCATTATCGAAGAACCAGTAGTCGATATATACCTCAACCCTATTATCTGGCAGAATCCGTATCCCCTTAACCGGTTCAAGTGAGGGGGATAGTGTCCCCGATATAGCGGGCTCGAGGGCTTTTTTCTCTTCATCGAACGCTACTTCGAACCGTGTAGCTACATGGTAGAGTAGGTCTGCGAGAGATATTTGTATTCCATGGTGCCATGCGCTCTGTAAGAACTTTGAATAGTCGAAGGTCACTACGCTCTTTGCGGTAGCACCACCTGCAGAGACCCATCTATCGTTTGCTGCGTCCCAGACATAGGCGTCAGCCGGAACATTGATCGAGCCAGCAGGCCCTGCCGTTCTAACCTCCCAGCTGGAGCGGAATGGGATTGGAATGCCCGTATAGGGGTGGATCCAAGTACTTGGGTCGGACGTGAGATACGCCTCGTCAACTGAGTATACATCGACGAATCCGCCAACTAATGCTACCTGCATGGGGTTCCAGACGGTCCTTGTTGTCCAGACCCAGAGGTGCCCGAGTGTCAAGTCCGATTTGCCGCGAACATAGGCGTTTCTCCAGACCAATAGCGACCGCAAGCCGGCTCCAATGTCTTGGCTAATTCCGGTGAGTTCTTCCCTAGCAAGGTAAGAGTCTAACCTCGTTGCAATCCAGAGCCTAACGGCATCTGTAAGTCCCAGCTCAAGAGCCCTTTTCATCATAGCGTCCCTCTCTTCTTTGGATGCAAATTCACCCTTGAAGAGCCTCTGCGTCAGCTCGTCTATCTCAGCGTTCTGGTATTGCCACCACCCCTCCACGCCCCAGCCGGGCATGTTACCCTCCCAAGGCGCTATATATGCGCCAGGATCACTATCATACTTTAGAATACCTGTCCTTCCCCAGCCCTCAGTATAGATGTGCCATCTCAACTCTCCAGGATCTGTGTTGTACGCTGTCTCAATAGCTGGCCCGAACTCCATATACATCCTATCAATAGTGAACCCTGCCTTCTCGAGATCAGATGCAATAGAATCGCCTATTTGCCGCCTCTCATCCTCGACCCTGATGATGAACTTAATCGTCACCGGCTTGCCCTGATAATACCATTTACCACCTATCTTCTCGGCACCGAGGGCCCTCATCCTCGCATCAATTATCTGGGATGCGTAGGCAGGGTCGTAGCGGAAGTCGTACCGGAGTATCAGGTCGATGTTTGCAATGTAGTCGTAGTCCCAGGGCGTCAGATACACGACCATAGGTGCTCCGAAACCTGCGAAAAGCTCCCTAACAATGAAATCCCTATTTATGAGGTAGTTCAGTGCAAAGCGTATCTCCCTGTCTGATAATGGATTCAGCTCGCCTGCCGGAGCCGGTGCAGGGTTTAGAATAAGGGAATAGAGGCCACTAGGCGCCGGATACAGTTTAATGCCTGGTTTACCGACTATCGCTCTAGCCTGTGACGGCCTTAATCCGAATATGTAGGCATCAATTTCTTTACCCTCTACCGCTGCCGCGGCCAAGTCTAGGGGAACCCTCTTAAACGTTATCGAGTCGACGGCCGGTCCCGGCTTGCTGTGAGGCGCCACGTACTGCGCATACACTGGAACAGCCGTGCTAGACAGCAGAAGGAGAACACCAATGACAGCCGCAAAGGCGCTTAAACCGAACCTGCTTAGGACAGTTTTCATCGCACTAGGATGACCCGTTGACAGATATAAGCTTTTACAAGAAAACCTGTGCACTTAGTAGTCTTCTCGTATAAGCTCTCCGGGTTAGGAATTAATACTGCTTCCCACATTCAATACCTCAGCTTGGGGATATACACCAGGCTCGCCCTCAAGGCGCTATCACTAATTCTAGTTCTATTCGGCGTCCTCTTCTTCGTAGTAGTAATATTCGGCGCTACGGGTCTTTCAGACCGGGTACTGTCCTCAATCATAAACGAGGAGGTTAGGCTGTATAGGCAGTCAATTGCGGGTCAGATCCACGACACGCAGGCCCTCGAAGAGGCAGTCGCCAAGTATAGAAGGGAGTTGATCCGGAGCTATGGTCTCGACAGGCCATGGTATGAGCGTCTGCCCAATATGCTGCTCAGAGTCATCACTCTAGACCTCGGGAGGGCTAGGCTCGCCCAAACATTCACGGGAAGCAACCGGATTTCAGACATAATCATGGAGAGGCTGCCCAACACCGTGATACTTGTCTCAACGGCGATTGCGATTAACTTCCTGATAGGAATATTCCTCGGCGTGAGGATTGCTACAAGGCCAGGCTCTAGACTGGATAGGGCCGCGTCCTTCCTCTCAGCAATAAGTTACGCTGTGCCGACATGGTGGCTGGGTATACTCTTCATCCTGATATTTGCTTTCTATCTCAAGTTCTTCCCATATGGTGGTCTCTACAGTTCACCCCCGCCGTCAGAACCACTCCTTCGGGCACTGGATGTTATCTGGCACGCGGCACTCCCAATATCAGTCTTAGTCATCGTCAATGTCGGTTTAACAATATATGTGACAAGGACTATTGTCTTGAATATCGCGCAGGAGGACTTCGTCCAAGTGGCCCGGGTCAAGGGCTTGCCTGAAAACCTCGTAAATAGGAGGTATATCATGAGGGTGGCCGCACCGCCCATCTTGACAAACATAATATTGGGACTTGCGGGCTCTATAGGCGGCGCAATACTCACGGAGACCGTCTTCACCTGGCCGGGCATGGGGACATTGTTTTTTGAGGCAATAGTTCAGTCGGATGAGGCATTAATACTGTCGCTTGTGTACATGTTCACGCTTGTCTACGTAGTGGCCAGATTTATCTTAGAGGTACTATACATAGTCGTTGACCCAAGGGTGAGGATATGAGCATTAAGCTCGAGGGAGGTTTCAAAATTTTCTGGTCAACCTGGACAGGAAGGGTCGGCCTAGCACTCCTGATCATCCTGACAGGAGTTTCCCTCTACACGGTTACGGCCCTCCCAGTTGCAGAAATCTCTAGCCAGTGGAATAACCCCCAGTATTGGGTGGACTATCCTAAAAGCGGACCTCCGGCATGGGTTAACCTGTTTTCAGAGAAAAAACTCCTCGAAACCACTACCCTGATCGCAAGCAGTGTTCAGCTCTCGGGCAACACAAAGTCGATAGACTTGCTCTATGATTACAGGGCTGATACGTATCCCTCATACTTAACCCTAGCCGTTGAAAAGCTCAGATACACAGGCACACCCCCAGTTTTAGTCCTAACTATCGTGAGACCTGATGGCTACTCGGTCGAGGCTGCCAGGCTTACAGTGCCGCCACCAAGGCCGGGTGAGAGTCCACCTATTCTCCGGTTTGAGCAGGCCCCCGAGAGGATATTGATATCCTCTAGTGATGAATTTGCGAGAAACCTAGCACAGCTCTATGGGGATAGATTCGACATGCTTGTCTCTCCTAACAGGATTCTGCAGGAGGGGCCTCAGCGGTACTTGATGGGGACTCCGAGAGAGGACTCAATCACCCCCTTGAATGGTGTCTATAGATTTACACTGACGGCCATTCAGAGTACAGGTGAGACTAGTATAGAGCGGGTCAGAATCCTGATAGGCGGCGAGGCGTATGGCGTGATGGGGACTGACGTGATTGGGCGTGACCTAGCCACTGGTCTTCTCCTAGGATTCCCCATATCTCTATTCATAGGCGTAATCACCTCTGTCATAGTAACGGGCATAGGTGCTACACTAGGACTAGTGAGCGGATACATGGGTGGCAGAATAGACAATATAATCCAGAGGCTGGCAGACTTTGTGAATAACATTCCGCTACTCCCCATATTGATATTCCTAGTCTTCAGCTTCGGCGCTAAGTTATGGATAATCATCTTCGCCTTCGTGGCCTTCGGCTGGCCAGGTCTAACAATAGTTACGAGATCGATCGTCTTACAGCTCCGCGAAACACAGTTCATAGAATCGGCCCGCGCCGTAGGGGCTTCTAGGCTGAGAATACTGGCGCGGCACATCTTCCCACACATAGCCCCCTTCATAATCGCACAGATTATCTTCTTCACACCCAGCTTCATACTCCTTGAGGCTGCGCTGAGCTTCCTCGGTCTCGGAGACCCCTCTCTCCCAACTTGGGGTCAGATACTCGAGCTTGGATTCAGAAGCGCGGCGGTATATCTTGGCTACTGGTGGTGGATACTGCCACCTGGAATACTAATAATAATTACTTCGCTCACATTCGTGATGATCTCTCTGGGACTTGAGCCTGTCGTCAACCCGAGGGTTAGGGGGAGGACCAGAGCATAGATGAATGAGGCACTAACAGTTGAGGGGCTGAAGGTCTACTACAGAACGGAGAAAGGGACTGTACGGGCTGTCGACGACGTGTCTTTCAGCTTGGCGCGGGGTGAGAGCCTCGCCGTTGTAGGCGAGTCAGGGAGCGGCAAGTCCACCCTAGGCTTAACCCTGATAAGGGCTCTCCCAGCCAACGCCTCTATAGTCTCAGGCCGCGTCTACATCAACGGTGAGGAGATCCTATCCCTTAGCCTATCCGATTTCAGGAGGAGGTATAGCTGGAGGGTCATATCGATGGTTTTCCAAGGGGCGATGAACTCTCTGAACCCTGTCCTAAAGGTGGGCGATCAAATTGCCGAGCCTCTCATATATAACGGCGGGGCCTCAAGGGGAGAAGCTCAGAGAAGGGCTATGGACATGATTGAGCTCGTAGGGCTGCCGCGCGAGTTCTACTACAGGTATCCTCACGAGCTGAGCGGGGGAATGAGGCAGAGAATCGTCATCGCTATGTCGCTGGTCATGAACCCTAGAATTCTGATACTCGATGAGCCAACCTCGGCACTCGACGTGACCATCCAAGCCCAAATAATAAACCTTGTCAAAGACCTCATCGAGAAGCTCAGCCTAAGTGTAATGTTCATCACACACGACTTAGCACTGGCCAGCGATATTGCGGATAGAATAATGGTTATGTATGGTGGGCAGATTGTTGAGCTTGGGTCGGCTGAGAGGGTTCTAGGCGAAGCACCTAAGCACCCATATACCGAGAAGCTGCTGGCGAGCATACCGAGGCTCAGGGGAGAGACTATACCCGAATTCATTCCGGGCCGCCCACCAGACCTAGCATCCCCGCCCCCCGGATGCAGGTTCCATCCAAGATGCCCCTATGTCTTTGACAAGTGCAGGAGTGAAGAGCCACCACTCTTCAAAGTTGGTGAGGGACACGTAGCTAGGTGTTGGCTTCACGGTGAGTGAGGAGTGGAGGAGGTAATACGTCTCGAGAATGTTAAAAAATATTACGAGGTCAGGTCAGGGCTGCTGGGCTCGAAGATTCTAAAAGCTCTAGACGGCGTGACGCTCTCGATTAGGAAGAGAGAGACCGTGGCCGTTGTAGGAGAGTCAGGCTGTGGAAAATCCACTCTCGGAAGGGTCTCTCTCAGACTCTTAGATGTGACCGCGGGGAAAGTAGTCTTCAAGGACCAGGACATCTCGAGGATGAAGGAAGAGGAGCTTCGCGCTAAGGGTTTCAGAAAGAAGATGCAGATAATCTTTCAAGACCCATACTCCAGTCTTAACCCATTTATGAGGATCGGCGACATAGTCGCGGAGCCGCTGGAGATACATGGATACCGTAAAGAGGAGATCAGGGAGGCAGTCTATAGAGCTCTTGAGGATGTTAAGCTGGTCCCGCCTGAGGAATTTGTGAACAGGTATCCGCACGAGCTCAGCGGCGGGCAGAGGCAGCGAGTCAACATAGCTAGGGCCCTAGTCCTCGGCCCAGAGTATATCGTCGCCGACGAGCCGGTCTCGATGATCGACGCATCAAGCAGGGCTGAGATTCTCCTACTCCTGAAGAGCATAAGGGATAGTAGGGAGATGGGTGTCCTCTACATCACACACGATATAGCTACGGCTAGGTATGTCTCGGAGAGGATTGCCGTCATGTATCTCGGCGAGATAGCTGAGACCGGTTTAACGGCAAGCGTCCTGAAGACGCCAATCCACCCCTACACCATCCTGCTCTTAAACAGTGTTCCCGAGCCTGACCCGGCCAACAGGCGGAAAAAGAGGCCAGTGATTAGGGGGGAGCCGCCCAGCCCCCTGAACCCGCCCAGCGGCTGTAAATTCCACACACGATGCCCAGTAGCTACTGAGAGATGTAGAATCGAGAAGCCGGCGCTAATCGAGTATTTGCCGGGTCACTTTGTAGCCTGTCACAGAGCCTTGGAGATAATGAGTGGGGCTGTTTCCGTCACCTAACCCCCACCTATCGGAAGTCGTAGCATAGCATAGACGAGTAGCCCCAAGACTAGGCTGACTGTCCACGCAGGGTAGGCTATTCTCCCCACACGTCGATGATGTGATATCCCCGCCTGCGCTCTGAGCCAGAGTCCAGTCAGGGCGTTGTATACTACGAGTGGGACAGATATGATGGAGAGTGTCAGATGTATTGTTAAGGCGGGGAGGTAGACTAAGTTTCGCAGGATTTCTGGCCCCTTGTAGGCCTCTGGACCCAGTGTGGCAACCTTCAAAACATATAGGACTAGGAATGCTACTATAAGTGTGAAGGAGGCGCCCATGAAAACTGCATGCAGGGATATCCTTTTTCCCCGGATGCTTCGGTACCCTAGCTGAAGAAGAACCACCGTGGACAGATTGATTACGGCTATGATGTGGGGAAAGAATGAAGCCACATCCCTTGGGATTAAGGCAAACCCCTCCCTACCATCGATAGGAGCTAATGCCAAACCTAGCACAGTATACGCTCCGAGAGTTATGATTGCAGTCACTATTCCGAACCGCACATGATAAAGAGATAGAGGACTTAGACAAATACGTATTACATAAATCGTGGAGTGCTTACAGGTGTTCTGATGGTCTCCGATTCTCTGAAGGGTCGTGTAGCACTTGTGACTGGTGCTTCGCGCGGGATAGGTGCTGCGATAGCGACTAAACTTGGGCTCAGTGGTGCGAAGGTCGTCTGTAATTATAGCAAGAGTGAGGAGGCTGCGAGTAAAGTGGTTTCTCGGATAGTTGAGTGGGGTGGGGAGGCGATAGCGATTAGAGCGGATATCTCGTCAAAAGTGGAGGTTGAGGCGATGGTCGAGAAGGCTGTTAAAGCCTTCGGCAGGCTGGATATACTCGTCAATAACGCAGGAATCCTCATAAGGGGTGGAGTGCTTGACGACATAAGCATACTGGACCGAGTGTTCGAGGTCAACGTCAAGGGCGTCATTTACTGCATAGCCGCGAGCCTCAAATACATGATAAAGCAGCGGTATGGCAGAATCATCAACATAGCCTCTATAGCAGCCTTCGGAACCACCTCGCGGAACACGACCTACTACGCCATGACCAAGGGGGCGATAATAACTCTGACCAAGAGGCTTGCATTCGAGCTGGGAGAGTATGGGATAACAGTGAACGCTGTAGCACCTGGCTTCACGAAGACCGATATGACGATGAATAGGCCAGCCGAGGAGCTGCAGGCGGCTATCAGGCAACTGGAGTCGATAACCTCTTTGAGGCGGGTAGGTGAGCCCGAGGACATAGCGGAGGTAGTCGCCTTCCTAGCCTCCGACCGGGCCGGATTCATCACCGGCCAAGTAATCTCCGTAGATGGGGGGAGAATGGACTTCTTCTCCAGGTCGGCCTAGAAGGTATGGTAACCATAAATTTCAGTTCTAAATGAGTGGTGTCAAGCATGGCTGAACCGATTCCGGGGATTGTGACCGTTCCTATTCTGAGCCTCCTTCTAGCTGCTGTGTTCATCTCGCCGGTATTGATGGTGTTGGCGAGGGTATCGAAGGCTCCGCGGATAATAGGCGTGTATGCATCACTGGTATTGGCCTACACGCTCTGGGAGAGCCTCAACAAGGCAACACACTCCGGAACACTATCGACGAGGTTCAACCAGGTGCAGGGCTCTATGATTCTCGCTGACGGACTCACATACTATTTCACGTCAATAATCCTCGGCATAGGGCTCTTGTCAGCGATATATTCTCTCGGATACGTCAAAGAGAGGATAGCGGAGTTCTACACGCTCCTATTGGTCATGGTTCTAGGCATGGTTGGCGTCTTCTTTTCAGGCGATTTTGTCACCTTCTTCGTATTCTGGGAGGTCATGAGCATCTCCTCCTACTTGCTTGTAGCCTTCAACTATAGGGAGTGGGAGGCTGTCGAGGCTTCGCTGAAATACTTGATAATGAGCTCTACAGGTTCAGCGGCCATCCTCTTCGGCCTCTCCCTCCTATACGGCTTGACGGGGACGCTCACGTTCGATGGGCTGTCGAACATCTTGGCAAGTCAGGGGGTAAGATCCGAGCTCTGGAACATGGCGGCCCTTGTCCTGATCGTGGGTGGGCTCGGAGTCAACATAGCCATGTCCCCCTTCCATTACTGGCTTCCGGACGCGCATCCGGCTGCTCCCAGCCCTATCAGCGCTATGCTTTCAGGTGTTGTGATCAAGACAGGTGTCTTCGCAATGGTTCGCGTGTTTACTCTTCTGTATCCCCCTGAGATGTACGGATGGGGAAGCGGCCTTATGGCCCTTGCATTGTTAACCATGAGTATTGGCAATCTTATGGCCGCTTTACAGAGCGATATTAAGAGGCTTCTAGCCTTCAGCAGCATAGCAAACATAGGCTACATTGTTCTTGCGCTTAGCATTAATACCCCGCTGGCGTTGGCTGGCGCACTCCTCCACGTAATGAACCACGCAATCGCGAAGGCCCTGCTCTTCCTCTCCGCTGGCTGCCTCATAGAGTCGACTGGGACGAGGAGCCTAGACGAGCTATCAGGGGTGGGTAAAAGGATGCCACTTTCAGCCGCCACATACTCTATAGGGGCTTTTAGCCTTGCAGGAATCCCTGGACTAAACTCCTTCGTAAGCGAGTATGCCATAATTTTGGCCGCCTTCTCGGCAGGCTACTTTGTTCCCGGCGCGATAATGCTGGTAAACGTAATCATTGGAGCTATGTACCATCTTAGGGTTGTCCAGACACTCTTCCTAAAGCCGGAGACCGCGAAGTCCTCTGCCGGTCAAGAGGCTGGCCCGGCGATGCTTGCCCCACTCCTAGTCCTAGCGGCTCTATGCGTCCTGATAGGAGTCTATTCCTCACCATTCCTCTCAATCGTTTTCCAGCTTGCCTCACACCTATCTCAGGTGTGAGGCACCTAAGTGTATAGAAGGCTATTTCTCGAGTCTTGTTAATTAGGCGCCCTATACATTAGATACTCGTGCCCAAGAAGCGTGGCGAGACTGCTGGGACCGAAGGTAGAGTGGGGCAGCACTACAAGTCTGACGAGGTGAAAAGGGCGGTCTTAGCCAAGCTGAAAAGGATAGGCGAGGAGGTTGTGGAGGCCCTCAATAGGGGTGATTGGCCAACCCTCTACCTCCCGGTGAGAAGCACCAAGAACATAGTCTACGACCACAGTCTACGCCAATATGTTCTGGGCTCTAAGAAGGCGGAGAGGACTGTAGCAAATATCCGGCATTTGAGACCCTTCGCCCAGCTCATCTGGGTGTCTAAATTCGCAAAACAGCTCTTAACAAATGGTAAGACATCAACGCTTAGGGATACATACTATGTCGCAATAGGTGAAGGAATAGATTTCGAGTCTCAAGACGAGAGCGACGACATAATCATGGAGGTGGAGAGCCTCATCAACCATCCAAGAGAAGACATGAATATCTTCCCTGAAGAGAGGGCCTCTATATACGGCGACTTAGTTATTGAGTACACGGTACCGGGTTTTAGGGGTCAGAGGGTTGACCTGTCCACGCATCCAGACGGCTACGCGATCGGGCCGGCATTGACGACGTCCGAGTTCGTGAAATGCGGGGCGGAGCAGGTCTTCGTGATAGAGAAGGGTGCTGTGTTCAGCAGGTTCGTTGAGGAGAGGGCTGATAAGAAGTTCAAGGCGCTCCTCATTCACACGGCGGGACAGTCGCCAAGGAACTGTAGAAAACTTATACGGAGACTCAGAGAGGAGCTGAATTTGCCAGTATACATATTTACGGATGCCGATCCTTACGGTGTCCACATAGCTAGCGTACTTATCCACGGGTCGGCCCTATCCGCGCATATTAGGGAGATAAATGTTCCGGACGCGGTATGGGCAGGAGTATACGCTACAGACATCACAAAGTATAGGCTGCCTGCGATGAGGCTGACGGAGCAGGACCTTAAGAGGCTCAGGGAACTTGAGCAGGACCCGAGATATACGGTGGACCCGTGGAGGCGTGAGGTCCAGTTCTTCGGAAAGATTAAGCGGAAGGCCGAGCTGGAGGCCTTCTCGAGATATGGGCTCGAGTTCATTGTGAAGGACTTCCTACCCGAGAGGCTTGCCGAGCTACAGAAGCGCTAAGGATAAACAGCCCCAAATACATCATTCTCTTGCCAGTGATGCTGAATTTCCCTGGAGACGAGGCAGCGATTGTCTTAGAGAGCGGTGGTAAGAAATACCTGATTGTCTCGGACTTGCACCTTGGATACGAGGTGGAGCTTGCTCGTGAAGACATACACTTCCCCAACCAGCTCCCCAACATACTCGAGAGGCTCCTGAAGCTCCTAGAGGATCATAGAGCGGACGCCCTTGTTCTTCTCGGAGACGTGAAGCACAGGGTGGCTGGAGTTAGCTGGAGAGAGTCTAGACAGGTGGTAGATCTGTTACACTCCGTGAAAGCAAGGGTAAGAGAAATCATAATTACGCCTGGAAACCATGATGCGGGCATAATGAACCTTGCCGGCGATATGGCTAAAGTGGTCTCGGGGCGGGGAATAAGGATCGGAGAGGCATGGATGCTTCACGGCCACTGCTGGCCTCCACCCCAGGCAGCAGACGCCAAGATCATAATAATAGGGCATACACACCCTGTGATTAGCTTGGCGCGTGAGCCGGGTTCGAGGCGGAAGGTATTCCTGATGATGAAAGCATCTGGAAGCAGGGTCGTCAAAGTGCTTTCGAGTAAGATGGGTGGAGCCCTCACAGCGCGGCGTAGGCGTCAGGTCACACTTCTCGTCATGCCTCACTTTAACAATGCCCTACAGGGGGTAGAGCTCTCACAGCTCCTAAGGGGGGGTAGGGGTGTTAGCCCCCTGCTTAGAAGCGGGTTATTCAGTCTCAGCGATGCTAGTGTCCTGATGCTTGATGGGTCGAGGCTCGGGAGTGTCGATTGGTGTGTCAGATCGAGAGAGCTCTGGTAATAGTATAGAGGCTCCACGCATCCTGGCGGAAAGCGGGAGGGTTAAGCGATATGTATTCAAGCCGAGTGGTAGGGTTAGGTGGGTGGTGGTCGGGAGGGAGAGGGATTATCTGCTCCTCCCAGAGGCGCCATACTGCAGTTGTGACGACTTCTACTTCAGGGTCCTACATAGGCAGAAGGCAAGATGCTATCACCTAGAGGCCCTAGAGATTGCGCTGAGGGAGAAGCTATATGAGGAGATCGAAGAGGAAGACTCTTGGTACGATAGACTAATGTCCGAGTGGACCAGCGAACAGCCCTAAAGAAGATACTAACAAATATCTGTGTGAACGGGGCATCTATTTCTTCTCGACGGGGGATGAGTGATGTTCTCAAACTCTTCAGGTATCGCCTTGGAGGTGGCTATTTCCCTGAAGACCAAAGCGCTAGGCCTAGCGAATCTTTTCTTAGAAGACATGTCAACCTCAAATAGCCCAAACCTCATGCTATACCCCTTCGCCCACTCCAGGTTGTCGGTAAGATTCCAGTGAAAGTATCCCCGCAAATCCACACCCTCTCTCTTGGCGAGGTATATCTGGTAAAGGTGTGAGACAATGAACCTTGGTCTTAGACGGTCTTCAGAGTCCGCACACCCATTCTCAGTCACGTAGATTGGTAATCGATAGCGGCCGTAGAGCCTTTTAGCCACGTGGTAGAGACCCTCTGGGTAAACCTCCCAACCGAAATCACTTGTTGGCCTCCCATCGAGCGAGTATGCTCTAGGCTGGCAGCCATAGCCATAGCCGCTAACAATCCTAAACCCTGTGGGCGACCTACTCTCAGCCTTAACAACCATTCTGGAATAGTAGTTGAGACCAATCCAGTCAATCCTATTTCGAGCCTCGTCAACAACCTCTCCACCTACAAGCCCCCTCACAGCCGCATCATATATCGCGATGTTAAATTCGAAGCCCCTATCTGCCGCGGCCTGGTCTTCGGTTGTTAAGGGGGTTCAGTGGGCCACCGACTCCACCACGCCGACAGGCTTCTTAGAATAGCTCTTTACAGCGTCGTAGGCGACTGCATGCGCCATCTCGAGATTTTTGATGACAGTCATAAAGGTCTCTAGGTCGAGATAACCGGGTGGGAATCCAGAGTTTACTTGGAGATAGCCCGCGTTGGCGATGACAAGTGGCTCGTTCATCGTATACCACATGTCAACCACGTCATCTAGGTGGTGGGCTAGAAATGCTGAGAGCTTGGCGAACTCTGTGACGCACCTCTCATCAATCCAGCCGGATGGCGCCCGGTCAGGCCCAAGCTTCCTCACCTTGATAGGGTCGTGGAGCCAGAGTGGTAGGGACCAGTGGAAGAGATTTGCGATTACGAGGCCGCCCCTGCTCCTCCAGTCAGAGAGTATCTCCCTGTAGTGGTTGAGCGCTTGCATGTCGGCTATCCTCTCAAGATCCTCTAAATGCTTCCTCTCAACTAAGGCCCGGGTAATGACTCTGCCAGCCTTCTCCATAGGTACCTTCACATCAAAGGTCGGCCTTGGGAATATCCTCGCCCACTCGACCGTTATCCAAGCCGCATCCATTCCGATGCTCCGCGCTCTTTCATGGTCCTCTCTGAAAAGCCTCCAGTATCCAGGCCCATCCTCGGGAGCGTCGCCGCTCACAATCCCAGCTAGTATGTTCTCCGGGTCATGAAGCCAGGCAACCCAGTCGGAGCTGAACTCAGAGCCCGGGACACCCATCTCATGCTGCACGCCTACAGTTGAAAAGCCAAACTTAAACTCAGAGCCCAGAGAATACTTCGCGCACACACAGAAAAACCAGATTAGAGGGATATAGCAGTATCTATGAGGCGGCGGTCTGGGAAGGATTTAAAAATGGGAGACGCAGACTTTTCTCACGTATGTCTGATGAGGAGGTTGAGTGGATCGACGCAATAGTGGTCGGGTTCGACGAGGAGGAGAGGATACTCGCCTCGCCCACCTCACCTATAGAGCCCTCCCAGCTCACCTCCTTCGTCGGAGAGGAGGCGCTGTACGAGGACTACAATGGCAATCCATGGAGAGGTAGGATAGTTGATAGCGCCGGCGACGTGGTCGTGGTTGTCTTCAGCGAGCAGGCCACCGTGGGACTGCCCCCTGGCCTTGGCCAAGGAAGCCTTCTGAAGCTTCCCTCAAAGCGCCTGAAAAATAGGTAAGGCCTTGTACGTGCTGGTTCCTCTTTAACACTTTAATATTCTGTTGAGAGAGGCATGTTGGCTGGAGATTGAGGATTTTTAAGAGTGAGGAGAAGCTATCGCCCGAGTATGTACCGCCGAGACTTCCTCATAGGGAGAAGGAGCTGGGTCTTCTCGAGACTTTTTTCTCCAGCTACATGGCTGGGCGACCAGCCGTCTCGGTTAGGGTCTTGATAGTGGGAGCTGTAGGGACTGGCAAGACTGCTTTAAGCAAGCTCTTCGGCCGGAAGCTAGAGGAGTCCAGCAGCCAAGCCAAATACATCCACATAAACTGCAGGATACACGCAACACTTAGCTCCATCCTAAAGAAGATAGTCGAGACACTTGGGGCGCCGATTCCTTCGCGCGGACTCGCCGCTGAGGAGCTTGGAGCGAGGATAGTGGATCTTCTGGAGCGTAAGAAGATTCTCGCAGTCGTCGGGCTGGACGAGTTTGACGGCTTTCTACACTCGGACCCGAGGGGCGTCTACACCCTTCTCCGTCTGGGAGAGGAGACTGATAGAGGGGCTAGAATCTCAATCATAGCGATCAGCAGGAATGCCGAGATTCTGGAGGAGATGGATGAGAGTGTGAGAGGAGTATTTCAAGCCGGCGTGATCTACTTGGAGGAGTACAACCACAGCCAGCTAGCGGATATTGTGGAGTATAGGTGCTCGGAGGCTTTCTATCCAGGCGTAATGACTGAGGATGCTAAGAGCCTCATCGTTGAAATGGCATCGGAGAGGGGTGATGCGAGGTATGCTGTTGAACTCCTATGGAGGGCTGGGAAATACGCGGAGAATGAGGGCGCGACAAAGGTGGTCCCAGAGCATGTCAGGAAGGCGGCTGCTAGCATATATCCCTCCATCAAGAGGGAGGTTCTCACATACGTATCTAGGCATGAGAAGCTCCTGCTACTGGCAGCAGCTCGGCTCCTGCTAAGTAGCGGCAAGTCACATATCTCCTCCACCGAGCTCTATCAAGCATACAAGGTCGTTTGCGAGGAGTTTGGAGCCCCGGCAAGGGCCTACACGAGGTTTTGGGAACATATGCAGCGCCTAGAAGACCTTGGCCTAATTAGGATAAAGATAGGCAAGGGTGAGTTACATGGGAGAAAGAGCTTCATAACACTGCCCGGCATCCCCGCATCGATCATGGTTAGGGAGATCTCCGCGCTCCTCGAGTCTGCCGAGGGCGAGTAGCCTTCCCCCTCGGCGGCGCGGCCTTTGTCGCGTGGGTGACCTCAGATGGCTGCCGGCCGCCTAGCCCGATTAAGGCCTTTACCTCCTCGTCTGACAGTTCGAAATAGCGCGCAACACCCTTCTCCCCCCTCCTGAGCATCTCCGCTAGGAATGGCAGCATCTCACTAGCCGCCTTAGTTCTCGACATCTTAGTCCTTGCGGCCACCTTTGCCAGCGCAGACTGGATTAGAGCCCTCTGCTCCCTTGTCTGCTGCATAAACCTGATTGTTGAGGGGAACTCAAATCTCACCCCCTTTTCACCATACATGTGTTTCACAACGCCGGGGCCGGCACCTAGTAGGGGGGCGACATAGCGCAGAAGCTCCCACCTCTGAAGCCTCTTTACCCTCGAGTAGTGAAGGTCAGCATCTGCCAGTAGCTTAAAGACGTCGGCAATGGCCTGCGGGCTATGTATTTGGTTTAAAATATTGTCACATACCCAAGTCACGATATCTTCTATCTCCATGTCTGAGCCTTGGACCGATACTCTGCCTGATGCTGCCGAGGTTGAGCCGAAGATCTCTGCCAAGACCTCGAAGGATGTCTTCTGTCTATCCCTAAGTCCGAGAGTGGCTAGCAGTGACTCGGCTGAGCCGCGTGTTGATATGAGGACCTGGGCGTCGTTTATTGCGCTTCTCATGTCGCCTTCGCTGCGCCTAGCTATCTCGGCCAGAATTTCCTCGTCGAGGTGGACCCCCTCCGACTCCAGTATCCTCTTCAGGCGAGAGACTATTTCCCGCTGCCTGAGCTTGTTGAACTTTATCATTAGGGCACTCTCCCTCAGCGGCGCTAGCCGAGGGCTCCAGGGGTCGTTGGCAACCATGACGATAGGGGTTCGCGTAGACTTTATTATCGAGGAAAGTGTGGCTATGCCGCCAGCCGCCTCCCTTCCCGCAATCCCGTCAACTTCATCCAGCAGTATAATCCTCCTCCTGGTTCCGCTCAGCGTGGTCTGCCGCGCAGACTCTCCCACAATAGTCTTCAGCTTTTCAGAGCTCCTCTCATCGCTCGCGTTTATCTCTACAACGTCGTAGCCATGCTCAGAGGCGTAGGCCAACACGAGAGACGTCTTGCCGGTTCCTGGGGGCCCCACTAGTAGGGCGGCTTTGGTGGAGGGATTGCCCTTCTCCCAATCCCTCATCCACATCTCAAATTGCCTTTTAGCCTCCTCATTGCCCACCACCTCGGCGACGCGCCTCGGCCTATACTTTTCGGTCCAGGGCAGGCTCAAACGGCTACTTACCCACCTGAGATGCAGAGTATAGGGTCGCCAAGAACATCATAATCTGCAGCTCGGGGTTAGCTCCCTGAGAGACCCGGAAGTCAACCTCACCTAGCAGCGATATCAGCTCCAGCTTCTTCTTCTCCGGGATTGAGAGGTAGAATAGGTCGCGGTATATCTGGCCGATAAGATCCCTCTCCGAGGCCCCGTTGACGTAGAGTATGAGCTTAAGCTGTTTTCTGGCATCCTCTATCTTGCCAGCCGCGGCCAATTCCAGTAGCCGACGAACCTCACTCCCCCAAGCGAGCCCCGCAACCTGAAAGACAAGGTTCTCATCTATTCTCTTGCTGTAGGTTGACGCTGTTTGGAGTAGGTTGATGCACCTTCTCAGGTCGCCCTCCGTGACCTCGTATAGGGCCTCAACTGCCCTGCCCGTAACTTCTAGGCCCTCTTTGGAGGCTATCCTTTGTACAGCAATCCTCATGTGCTCCAGCTCTATCGGCTTGAACCTAAAGACTGCACACCTCGACTGTATAGGCTCGATTATCCTGTTGGCGTAGTTTGCTGCTAGGATGAATCTGCAAGTTGCTGAGAACTGCTCCATGACCCTTCTAAAGGCGTGCTGGGCGTCAGCTGTGAGCTGGTCCGCCTCGTCTAGTAGTAGGATCTTGAACCCTATTCCTCCTATAGGTATGGTTCTGGCGAACCCCTTAACCTTATCCCTTATGACGTCTATACCTCTCTCATCGCTCGCGTTAATTTCCAGGAAGTGTCCATCTTCAACGTATCTTCCGCCATAAAGGTCGATGGCAAAGGCATGGGCTGTGGCGGTTTTCCCGACGCCGGGCGGCCCAGTAAACAGCATATGTGGAACGGAGTGTGTGGACAGTATCGTCTTGAGGCTGTTCACGATTGCTTCTTGGTTGATTATCTCGGAGAGGCTTCGAGGGCGATACTTCTCAATCCACGGTATGGTCTCCTGCAGAGCCAATCCATCACTCAAGGGATTCACACCTGCTCATTAATCTTAACATCACCTTCCACAAGAGCCACGTCAATCTCAGGCCCAAGCTCGAGTGCGATCTTCTCGATCAACAACTTCGATCCATCTCAAGCCGATGCCGTCCTCTTAACCATAAAGGTTTTGAAAGCCTCGCCTTAAGTACAAGTCCGATGCATGACCACCTGCGATATAACTATGGAGTGATGTATGGCTACTGATATATAGGGGAAGGTATAGCTAGTTATCTCGATGCTGGTATACAAGGGGCTTGAGATAAGATGGCTTGGCCACGCGGGCTTCAGCATCCGCTGGAGCGGCCGCGAGGTAGTGTTTGACCCCTACCAGCTCAAGACTAAGACCAAGATGGCGGCAGATGTAGTATTCATTACGCACGACCACTTCGACCACCTCTCGGCCAATGACCTAGCAAAAGTAACCTCTCCAGAGAGAACAACTATAGTAGCTGCGAAAAACTGTATGTCAGGGCTCGTGAGCGTCTCATGCAGGTCTAAAGTGTTTGTTACGACGGGCGACCACGGAGAGGCTGGAGACCTCAGATACACTGTGGTCACGGCCTATAATGTGAATAAGTTCAGGTCGCCGGGCGTCGTATATCATCCAAAGGAGTATGGTGGTGTGGGATATCTTGTGGAGCTGGCTGGTGTAAGGGTCTACCACCCAGGAGACACCGACTTTATCCCTGAAATGAAAGGGCTGGGAAAGATAGATGTAGCCTTTCTGCCCGTGAGCGGGGTATATGTCATGACGGCTGCTGAGGCAGCTGAAGCCGCAAACACCATAATGCCTGATGTCGCAATTCCAATGCACTACGGCACGATAGTAGGCTCGCGAAAGGACGCTGAAGAGTTTAAGAAGATGGCGAAGTGTAGGGTCGAGATACTAGAGCCCGAAGGATAGGTGGTCTATAAGTGTCAGCCAGCGGTTGCGTCCACGACCTGAAGTACGCGGGGGCTTTGAATATTATGCAGGGCGAGGAGGTGGTGAAGGTTGTGGAAGCGTGGAGGTGTAGGAGGTGTGGTGCGACGAAGGTTGGGCTCAGGGGGCCAGGGACCATGACTTCGACAGAGGGTCTCTTGGAGCTTCTAGAACCCGGCGAGGCTAGATGGGTTGTAGTATTCTGGAGGGGGTCTGGGGCCATACCCCCAGATGTCACAGCGATTGCGGTGAAGCCAGGCGAAGAGGTTAGGATAGAGACTCCCCACCTAGGTGAGGATGAATTTATCGTCGGAAGTGACTATAGGCTTCGCCGAAAGATAGATGGGAAGGAGCCTGAAGAAGTAAAGAGTTTTCCGCTGGATGATGTTTTGACGGGATGGATAGACCTGTCAGAGTGGCCCCCGCAAATATACACGCTAAGACGTCACTTAGGATAATGGATCTCCAATTTCTCTAAGTCGCTCGGCAGGATCGTGTTTGGAAATATTTTCCTCGCCTCGTTCAGAAGTACGTCCTCCTTGCCGTGGTATCTAGGGCTTATGTGGAAGAGGGCCAGTGCGCGGGCCTGCGCCTGTAGGGCGGCGGTCGCAGCCTCGGAGGCGGTGCTGTGTCCCTCCGCCACTGCACGGTCTGAGAGGCTCTGGTCGAACGTGGCGTCGTGTATCAGTAGGTCGGCCTGATGAGCGAACTCCACTATTCTCTCTGAGTACCTTGTGTCGCCTGTGTAGACTATTTTTCTCCCTCTCCTCGGCGGGTCTACTGCCTCCTCCGGACTAATCACCTTTCCCTGATACGTTACTGGCTCGCCTCTCTGCAACCTGCCCCAGAGCGGGCCTCGCGGGAGGCCAAGCTTCTCCAGATACCCGACCCTCATCCTTCCAGGCCGGTCGTCCTCCAGAAGCCTGTAGCATATCGCCTCGGCTGAGTGTACCGCCTCGACGGCCTCGACCTTAAATCCCCTCCCCTGATATACTAGACCAGGCCCTACAGAGTTGATTTCCACATCAAACCCCACCTCTGTCTCGAGGGCTTCTAGCAGATTTCTGACGACTTCGCAGGCCGATTTGGGTCCAAAAATGGTTACGGGGTCTTCCCTCCCCATCATGCTGAGGGTGTATAGGACGCCCGGTATGCCTAGGAGGTGGTCGGCGTGTCGGTGTGTGATAAAAACCCTGAACTCCCTCGGCAACCCTAGACCTGAGGCTAGGAGCTGCCTCTGAGTAGACTCCCCACAGTCAAAGACCAGTAGAGAGCCGGCAAACCTTACAGCCACACTTGGCAGAGCTCTATGGGGGGTGGGCATGCCACCGCTTGTGCCCAAGAAACACACAAGCATCTGAGTCATCGCCGAGCCACAGGACTAGTCCTCTGGCTGGGAAGTTATAGCCCTCACCCATGATTACGAGTATACGTATCTCACACCTAGCCTCTCAGCAATATCCCTATCCAGGCACCCCAGATCTTCACGTGACAAGTCCCGCACATGGTATTTGCCTAGGGCGGATATGAGCATTTTGGCCTCTAGCTCCACGGTTTTAAGATAGTTCTCCACACCACGCGAACCGGCGACCCACGCTGAAACAGCGACAGGGCGCCCAAACGCCACCCCATCGAGGCCGAGGGAGAGGCATTTTACTAGGTGGCCACCGTCGTAAAGCCTCCCCGAGACTATAAAAGAGGTCGAGCCAACCCTCGACTCTAGCTGTCTAGATATGTGGCATAATATCGCGACGAGGGGGAGGCCGAGATGCCTCATAGAGGCGTAGGGGCTCATACCCGTCCCACCCTCCCTCCCGTCAATCCATACAGCATCCACGCCCTCTGAGGTCAAGACATTAAGAACCTCGGGCAAGTCCCTGAATGGGCCCAGCTTCACCCAGATCCTACACCTGGGATAGTTGTTCCTCATCATTCTGATCATGCCTCGTAGTATCTCGGGCGTAAACGTCCCCGGGGCTGAGTGTCTCTCAATGCTCTCTCTCGCGGAGCTCCGCGGGTCCTCTGAGAGGTGGTACTTATCCATGAGGCGCTCAGCCTCCTCTCTTGATAGTCTCACCTCACCTCCAAGCCCGGGCTTAGAACCTTGACCGATCTTAATCTCTAATCCGATAAGCCCTTTCTGAATGAATGGTTCGATATCGGGGTCTGAGTAGACCCTATTCCAAAGCTCGTTGTATGCGTCTTCTACGCTTTGTTGGATAGTTACTCCACCAACATTGCCATCCAAGCTCTCGAGATATGTCATTACCCTCTCCTTAAAGGAAGGCTGGTTTCTCTTAACCCTCCTCGAATACCCCCACATAGTGGCTACATTCTCGCCTATCCCCATCGGGACACCGATGCGCGCAGCACCCCGCGCAATTTCGAGGGAGATCTTGTTTGCAACCTGTACGGAGCCCATAGACGCCACCACCGCAGGCATATTTACGTTGAAGCCACCCACGCTATGCCTCAGATCGACGTCGCTGAAGATAGGTTCACGCAGCAGCTCGGACATCTTCTTAAGTCTGAGGGGGGTGAATGCTGGTGGGAGAAGCAGCAGCTCGTCAAGCGTGGCATAGCGTGTTGGTTGCTTGTATATGTTGGCGCCTTTGAGCAGCATTATTGAAGGCTTCAAGAGGTCTGCAGGATATATGGCGTCAACCCCTTTACGTGCGCGCTCAATAATCTCTCTAAATGGATAGCTACTCCACATTTCTGCGAGGTCTGAGAATAATGAGTAGAATCGATGGAGGCTTAGGAAGACGTTCAAGAAGGGTTTTGAGAGGCTCACTTTGAAGCGTACCGCCCCGCTTAATATCTATGGCGAGTATATTCCGGCTAGCTTTGGGCAGAGCCTAGCCTCCCAAACAGCTTCCAGCCCACAGAGGTAGCGCGTAAGCCTCTCCACACCCATCCCGAACCCAGCGCTGGGCGGAATACCCTCCCTCAGCATCTCAAGATACCAGGCATACTTCCTCGGGTCCTCACCAGTCTCCTTCATCCTCGCCAACACCCTCTCGTATCGATACTCTCTCTCGGCGCCAGAGGCGCATTCACCATACCCCTCGGGATAGATCAGGTCGAAGTCCCGGAGTATTCCCGGCCGCCTCTCATCCTCCCTATCATAGAAGCCGCGAGCACCCCTCGGATAATCTATTATGAAGAAGGGTTCACCAATCACTTTTGAAAGGAACCGCTCCGCATCCCATGGAATCTCGACACCATACCGCATTTTAACTCCCCTCATCCTCAGATATTCTAAGGTCTCATCATAGGTGAGTTTCTTGAATGGTGGCTTGAATGTTAATAGTTCACGACCAAGCAGCTCCAACTCCCTTTGGCAAGTGTCACGGACAGTATTGACTGCCTCGGATAAGAGCCGCTCTGCCACGGCCATGGCGTCAAAGTAGCTTGCCTCCGCCATCTCTAGGTCAAGCTGCACAAACTCCACAAGATGTCTACCAGTGAGGGCTGAGTCTATAGGCTCAAGCCTCACATTGGGTGACATGAAGAATATTTTGCCAAGCCCGCTCATCGCAGCCTGCTTATACAATATCGCACTACTCATCACCTTGTACTCCCTGCCATAGTAGTCAAAGGTCGCCTGCTTTGCACCTCTAATGCCTGGGTCTGTGACCGGCCCGATTATAGGTGGGAGTAGCTCGATGAAGCCCTCAGACTTCAAGTAGCTACGCATGGCGTCGCACGCGACAGCCTGTACCTTAAGTATGGTCTTCATCCGCGGCGTCCTCACCATCTTCCAACTATGCCTTAGGACCTCCGCGAGTCTTTGAAGCTCTACATTGACCTCAGTCTCCATAAGTTACCAATTAGGAATGTTAACTCTCATTAATAAGCATTCTTACATGATTTGAGCAGTATAGACGTAATATTAACATCTATTATGATAAATTGGTGTAATTTTGACGAGCGATTTTTAGCTACCCCGTATATTTGCCATGGCATGGGATTAGCTAAATGACAACGAATAGTTCAAGACCCTCGACCATAGACACAAACAACCCTTGTAAGGCTCGAATGTATCCTGATGGGGTGCTGCTCTAGTAGGTGGAGTCCAATCTCTTCTAGCAGTGACGGATCAACCCGCTGCTGCGGAATAGCTGCGACGATTCTACTACCGGGCTCGAGTAGCTCTGCAATCGATGAGAATGCGCTTAGATACAACCTCTCGATGTTTCTGTCGCTTAGTTGTGTTGAGCGGCCATAGGGCGGGTCCGTTGCTACACCCTGGAACCTCCCCCTCAACGGAGGGGCTGTGGCATCCCCACATAACAGCTCAACCCTCTCGGCATGGCTACTCCACTTCAGGTTCGTGAGGCATCCACGCGCGATCCACCTCTTCAACTCGATTGCAACAACTCTATACCCCATATCGGCTGCCTCCATAGGGATCGAGCCAGTGCCCGCGAAGGGGTCGACTATCCATCCAGGTGGCTTAACCCTTGTGAGGTTGACCATGCATCTTGCAAGTCCCGGCATAAGAGCCGAGGGGTGGCGGAAGGGTCTCATTTTAGGCCGCCTAGCCTCTAATCTGCTGTATTTTAGCCGTGAGAGGAGAGGGCCAGCATAGACGCCATTCTCCGTGATATACGCGTGAATAACGATATCAGGCGAGGATAGGTCCACCTTGAGGTGAGGATAGCTAGACATGACCACCCCGCCAAGCAACCTCTCCACCGCTGTCCTATCACACTTGACTCCACCAAGCCTCACAGCCCTTACAGCAAAACTACGCGGTCCTTTCAGGAGTTCAGACTCGGCCACTTCAACTGCGCCACCGACACCAAGTTTTGGGGAGTAGATGAGGGGCTCCACCAGCTCCTTCACATATGCCGCGCGTCCAGTTATGGCTCCGGCGTCACTGATATTGGCGTTGATCTGGACAACCCTATCTGTGATCTTCTCGACATTGTCCGTGCCGTAGAAGATGTGGAGTATTGACTTTAGCTCGCTTAATGCAAGTCCAGGTGCATCGCCTGAAAGCAGTGCGAGAAGACGCTTCAAGATATCAGTGTGGCTAAAAAGTCGGCGACCTCGGCCGATATGTCTACCTCTGCATACTTGTTTGGAACAGTGTTTGTGGCTAATATTGCATCTGCTCCCGCCTCAAGGATTCTCTGGTCTGAGCCGCCTATGAATAGCCCATGGATGCAGCATGCATAGACCCTTGAGGCTTTTGCAGACTTCAGCTTCTTTACAAGCTTGCTCATGGTTCCCCCCGAACTTACCACGTCGTCTATAACCATCACCCCCTTGTTACTGAATCTCTGCCCATCCTCCACCTCTACCCTGACCTCTCCAGTGTTTGGGTCTCGCCACGACTCAGCCTTCACAGGCTCAGCTCCAAGCACGAGTGAGGCCTCGACAGCCAGCTCCATCCCCTTCTTCCCAGGCGAGACAACATAGGATACATGCCAGCCACGCCTCTTCACATTAGATGCAAGAGTCTTTGCAACACTGATAGAGTGGCTCACGACACCAGATTCTCGGAGAGCCCAGGGGGCGTGTGGATTCACCGTTACTAGCTCGTCAATCCCGGACGACTTCATCAGATGTAGAATCACCTTAAGGCTCACAGTCTCTCCCTCCAAGAAGGCCTTATCCTGCCGCGCATATGCGAGGTAAGGGACTAAGGCCACTATTCGCGACGCCCCGAGCTCCCTGAGACCCATCGACATTAGGAGCAGCTGGAGAAGGTGTTTATCCTGGGGCGGGTGCGTACCCTGGACCAGAACGACGGTAGAGTCTGGTTTTTCGAGGAATCTGAAATAGGACTCGCCGTCGGGAAAAGTCTTGTGCTGGAGCCCTAGGGCTCTTAGACCCATCGCCTCAGCAATTCTAAGCCCCAGCTCACTTGAGGCGGGTCCTGCTACCAGTGAAAACCTCCCCACCATCACCGAGACTACTCTCTCCTCGGGATTTATATCCCCTCCCCAGACCAAGGGTCTTATACAAGCCCCTAGCATACTATTATCTGTGGATAATTTGGGGGATGTTGCGAGACGCATAAGGGGAATGTTTACAGACATACCCTTCAATTTTGGCTGGGTTGCCGAAGGTTTGGCTGTCTCGGGCCGGCCAGTTACACGGAGGCAGATACAGTGGCTTCACGAGAATGGCATACGCTCCATACTCTCCCTGACCGAGGACAAGATCCCACCAATCTTCCTGGAAGGCTTCGACATCGTCTATGAACACTTACCGACAGCAGACCACGACCCCCCACCACTAGAAACAATCCTTAAGTCGGTCAAGTTTATTGACGAGATGAGAAGACAGGGGCGGAGTGTGCTGGTCCACTGCGCCGCGGGACAGGGGAGATCAGGATCCATAGTAGCCGCATACATGATATACAGCAAAGGGATGAGTAGTGAGGAGGCGCTCAACTGGATTAGGACGGTCAGGCCAGGATCGGTTGACCCAGTCCAAGAAGAGTCTCTCAGGGCTTTTGAGACCTACTTGAAGGCGGAGAAAAAGCGGAGGGCCTAGCATAGGCGTATAGGCTTAAAGGGCTGAACAAGGCGTTGACGGCGTGAATATAGGTAGATAAAGGGTTTAAATCGCTCCTTAGCAAGTTATCACTGGACAACATGCCTGTAAAGAGAAAGAATAGGGGTAGGGCGAAGGGGCAGAAAGGCTCTGAGCCGATGGTTCAGTGCGATAACTGCGGCGCACTTGTTCCTAGGAGCAAGATTCAGCGCGTAACTCGGCGCGTATCACTAGTCCGCGGAGACCTCTTCAGAGAGCTGAAGAAGGCTGGTGCATACATCTCACAGAACATAGTCACCGAGAACCTCTGCATCTCCTGCGCCATACACTACGGCGTACTCAAGGTCAGACCCAGAGAGGAAAGAAAGGTACGCGAGATAATATGATCACATGGCTCATCCGCTCGCCAAATCACTTATTTAACCGTTAACATCTCCATTTCCATCTTTTTAATAAAAATAGGTTCAGTAACGAACGCTATATGTCAGATAAGATTTAATACTTGGCTTCCCGACTATTTGTATTCAGGGTGTTCTCATGATGGAGCAGGTTCGGGTCTCACTACTTGGACTACGGGTCAGCATGATAACCATCTGGCTCGCAGTTGTGGGTACAGCCACCCTTCTATTAACCGCGCTCATACTCTATCTAGGACTGCCAATATTCTATATCTACGGCGTCATAGGCTTCGTTGTGATCCTAAACATCTTGCAGTGGCTCTTCGGACCATTCTTGATCAACGCTATCTATAGGGTGACAGAGGCAGATCAAACAGCGTACCCATGGCTGTACCAGATGGTTGACGAGCTGGCGGCTAAGAGTGGTTTGCGCCAGAGGCCAAAGGTTATGATAGCGAACATTAATATTCCAAATGCTTTCGCATATGGAAGCCCGTTGACCGGCCCTATGGTGGCTGTTACCAGCGGCCTCTTGGGCCGTATCCCGCGCGAAGAGCTTGAGGCGGTTTTGGCACATGAGGTGGGGCACCTTAAGCACAGGGACGTCGTGGTCATGCTTATGATAAGTCTCATACCGGCGATAATCTACTATATCGGGTATACACTTTACATGTCTGGTCTTTTCGGAGGCGCTAGGAGGAATGGGGGTGGCGCAGCACCAATATTGATAGGCATCGGGCTAATAGTTTTGAGCTTCGTATTCAACCTGTTCGTCTTTCTTATGAGCCGGCTTCGCGAATACTATGCCGACAGCCATGCTGCTACCGTGGTCAGTGACGGTGCTAGGAAGCTTCAGAGGGCTCTAGTGAGGATTATGGCACTCTCAGGCAGGATTGCGCCAGAGGCCAGGGCTCGGACCGAGCAGCTGAAGATGTTCTTCATCTCGGACCCTGAGCACGCAGTAGACCCATACATCGATGTCGAGAGGGCTATCGAGGAGTTGAGGAGGGCTAAGCCCAACCCCCTGAGCGACCTCTTCAGCACGCATCCCCACCCTGCAAAGCGTATAAAGCATTTGGATAGGTTCGTCTACGCATACCTCGCATAAGCCTACTGACCGCCTATTTCTCAAACCATCTATAGTTGCCTCTGCTCCCCACCCTCATAATCTTCTTAGACTCGTATAATATCCCCAGCGCCTGGCTGACCTTTCTGCTCTGAAGCCTTAGGCCTGTCAACTCATAGATCTTCTGCCTAACCTCTGATGTTGAGCGCGGAGTTGAGAAGAAGCCGGACCCTAAAATTTGCCTCTCAATTGTGTCAAGGGCCAGCACTGCCTCTGAGCTGCCCCTCCTCCGCCTAGACCTTCCTTGGGAGGGCGCCTGCTGTTGAGCCGCAGGGGAGGCTAGGCCTAGGCTCTTGTCAATAGTATTTGAGAGCTCTACCAGCTTGTTTAGAGAGGCGGCGATCTCCTCGACGCTCTCGGCTTCTACGCTGATTACACCGTATGGCCTGTTGAGCTGTAGCCTGAACCGCGGCATTCCTTTAGGCCCCTTTCCTCCGGGCTGTTTATAAGGCCTATTTCCGGGGAGGGCACATCTCCTTGTAGGGTGTGGGATTGGAGATGATTTTTTAAGGGTTTTTATCGTCCTTTACTTAGTGGATGCCTTGAAGTGTTTTGGCGAGGCCTAATGTTTACACCGCTTCGGTTGATGATATAAAGAGGGGAAAGGTTACCGATGTATATTTTCTGAGGACACAGGAGGTCCTCTCATCTAAGGGGCTCCTAGACAGGAGGGTAGTTGCCGATGTCCACGCCTACGGTCTTCCAAGCGGGTATCGGTGGGCTGTCTTGGCCGGTGTGGAGGAGGTTGTTGCAGTCTTAGAGGGGAGACGCGTCGATGTCTATTCGATGAGGGAGGGCGAGGTATTCAGGCCTTTCGAGCCTGTGATAGAGGTTTCAGGTGCTTATGGCGAGTTTGGTGTCTATGAGTCCACTATACTGGGCATGCTACGGCATGGCTCCAGCGTGGCTACTAAGGCGGCTAGGATTAGGCTGAAGGGCTGGGGAAAGACGATGATCTTTTTTGGGATAAGATGTGTCCATCCGACTGTGGCGCCCGCGGTAGATAGGGCGGCGTTCATAGGCGGCTGCGACGCAGTCTCAGGGGTTTTAGGGGCGGAGCTAATCGGTGAGAGACCTGTAGGAACAATGCCCCACGCCCTGATAATAGTCTCGGGAAGCCAGACAGAGGCTTGGAAGTCCTTCGATGAGGCCATACCCGAAGATGTTCCAAGGATCGCGCTCTGCGACACCTTCCTAGACGAGAGGGAGGAGGCCCTCCTTGCAGCAAGAACGCTCGGAGACAGGCTCTACGGTGTCAGACTAGACACCCCCTCTTCTAGGAGGGGGAATATGAGGAGGATTGTGGAGGAGGTTAAGTGGACGCTCGCCGTCAACGGCTATAAGGATGTCAGGATATTTGTGAGCGGTGGGATTGATGAAAGCGAAGTTGAGGAGCTCTATGATGTTGCCGACGGGTTTGGTGTGGGAACCTCGATAGCGTTCCCACCATCCATTGACCTAGCCTTAGATATTGTGGAGGTTGAGGGCCGCCCCGTGTCTAAGAGGGGGAAGCTACCCTCCCCCAAGCAGGTCTACAGGTGTGGAATGTTCCACGACACAGTCGTGCCTCGGGAGAAAAAGCTTGAACGGTGCCCGAGGTGTGGTAGACCGGTTGAGGGGCTGTTGAAGCCCCTCATACTCAACGGCGAGATTGTGGGCGAGCTTCCAAGCACTCGTGCTATCCGAGACTATCTGATGTCAAGGCTTGAAAAAATTAGGGAGTTAGGTGATATAGACCCTGAGCCAATACTCTATCCGTGAGGAGCCTGCTCCCTCTTCAGCACTAGTATGCCACCCTCAGTCATCCTCTTCACGTCAAACACCTTATCGATCTCCTCCCTGCTCATAAGTCCCATCTCAACGACAATATCCTTTATCGAGCGCCTCTCACCCATCGCCCTCCTAGCGATTTCAGCGGCTTTATCATACCCGATCAGAGGGGCAAGCACCGTGATTGTGGCTGGACTGCTCTCCGCATAGAGCCTGCACCTCTCCACATTCGCCGTAATTCCGGGTATGACCTTGTCGGCGAGGTGTTGGGCAGTTCTACTCAGGAGCTCTACGGAGTTTATTAGGCAGTAGGCGATGAGCGGGTTGCCCATGTTCAGTTCAAGCTCGCCTACACGGGATGCCTCAAAGATCGCTGCGTCATAGCCTATTACCATGCAGGCCGCGAGCATTGACGCTTCAACGATCACGGGGTTGACCTTGCCGGGCATTATTGAGGAGCCCGGCTGGACAGCCGGTATCTCAATCTCTCCAAACCCTGTCACCGGACCAGACGATAAGAGTCGCAGGTCATTGCATATCTTTAGAATGCTACCGGCCACGCACCTTAGTGTTCCACTGACCTCAACACATGCATCTTGGCTGCCCATCGCCTCAAACCTGTTCCTCGCAGTCACAAATGGTATGCCGAGGGTCTCCGAGAGGAATTTCACAACCCTTGGTGCAAATTCGGGATGAGCGTTCAAACTTGTTCCAACCGCTGTACCACCTATAGGTAGCTCGAGAAGACCCTCTGAGGCCCTCCTAACCCTATAGACACTCTTCCTCATCATCTCTGCATATGCACTAAACTCCTGACCAAGTGTCACAGGCACGGCGTCTTGAAGGTGTGTCCTACCGCTCTTGACCACATCCCTAAACTCTTGGGCCTTGAGTTCAAGGGTGCTTGCCAGCAGGTCAAGCCTCTTCAGGAGCTTTTCATGAATTAAGGATGCGACGGCGACCCTTATGGCGGTGGGTATCACGTCATTAGTCGACTGCCCCATGTTGACATGGTCATTGGGGTGGACAAGCATCTTGTCGCCTCTCCTACCGCCCAGCAGCTCAGAGGCCCTGTTCGCTATTACCTCGTTCGCATTCATGTTGGTTGAGGTGCCTGACCCAGTCTGGAACACATCCACTACGAACTGGTCGTCATGGAGGCCCTCCGCAACCTCTAGTGCAGCCTTATAGATCGCATCTCCGATATGCTTAGGGAGCAAACCAAGCTCGGTGTTAGCCTTCGCAGCGCCAGCCTTGATAAGCCCAAGGGCTTTAATGAACTGGCGGGGCATAGTAAGTTGGGAAAACTTGAAGTTCTCAAGGGCCCTCGCAGTCTGTGCGCCATAGTAAGCGGTTACCGGGACACGCATCTCACCCATCGTGTCTTTCTCAACCCGGTATTCAGGGTCTGAGGGCTTCACAACACTTCATACTCCTGCGTCTTAATAAGCAGTACCTCTATCTGCTCGGCCCAGATTGATAATATCCCTGTATTCGCAGGCAGTATGCTTAGACAGGCTCCTTGATGCTTCGCGTAATCCAGAGTGGAATCCTAACCACCACTCTTTCTCCCTTAGCGACGACCGGCTTATTGGGTGGCACTTCTATGAATCCATGTGAATAGGCGATTGACGAGATGTTAGAGGCGTCTGCAACATTTGGGTGTGCCTTATACCCTTCACCATCCCGCCGCTTTAGAGTGACCCAGACAATCCTTCTGAAGTCGATCCAGCGCTGAAACTCTACAGTTTCCGCCAAATATGCATCTACCTTTATGACGAATTGCTCCACGCTAGCTTCAAGCATATGCAGCAATACTGGCGCCGCAAGATAGTTAAAGACATTGACAGTAGAGTGTATGAGACCTGGAAGCATTATTAAGGGCTTACCCCCTATCAACGCTACCCCACCCACCCTGCCAGGCTGTAACTTAAGTCCCTGTATGAAAAGCTCCGCACGCTTACCAAGCTCAGCACCAACCAAGTCGATGTCACCCACACTTGACCCACCAATTGTTAAGACGCAGTGAGAATTTTTTATCCCCTGATCTATGGCTGCCCCAACAGCCTCCAGCCTATCTGGAACAATAGCGTTTCCTATAAGCTCACACCCAAGGGCTCGAGCCATTTGTGAAACTAATACCGCGTGTGTATTCAGAATCTTTCTTCCGCTCTCAGCCTCGGCGGGATTATCGGTGAGTTCGTCCCCGAAGGAGAGTACTGTGACTCTAGGAGCCTCACGAACACCAACCTCGTATATCCTGAGCGTCTCAAATAGGGAGGCCTTAGCCGCTGACAAGACATCCCCCCTCCTAGCCAATAACTGGCCCTGACGCACGTCACTGCCAGCTGGGACCACATTCTCAAATGGGCGATATGGGCGAAGGACATAGATCTTCGAGCCGTCGGTGAAGACATCCTCCTGCGGGATAACCGTGTCAGCGCCTTCGGGGAGATACCCCCCAGTGTGAATTCTAAAAGTACTGCCCGGCCCTATCCTCCCCCCACGCTCTCCGGGCCCAATATGTCCTTCGACAACAAGCCCTACAGGCGCGTCCTCAGAAGCACCAGTAAGGTCTGAGCTCCGGGCCGCGAACCCATCGACATGAGACATGTGGAAAGGCGGTAAATCGAAGCGCGCAAAAACATCCTCCGCCAATACATGGCCCACGGCATACCTAGGCCTCAAGTTAACCGTACCCAGTTTCACAGCTATACGTTGCGTGACCTCGGCTAGGACTTCTTCAACCTCGCTGAATTTTGATATCCTCCTATAACGCCAGTCTCTCGGGCTGGCGTCTGACAAGGCTTTCACCACGCCTCAATGGTTTAATCGACTTTCCGAAGAACCTCAGAAATGAGCTATAGTCCTCGAGCACGCTCATGCCTGCCAAAACGTCGATGTAGGGGAGGGCTGTCGTCATACCTATTGTGAGGGGCCTGAAGTTTGGCTTATCTGTGTGTGGGTTCAGCCATATTATCCGTCCTACTCTTTGCCTCAGATTGCTCATGCTCCACTTCAGCAATTCGGGTTCACCTGTATCCCAGCCATCACTAACTATAACCGCTATCCAGCTCCTGTTCAGCATGTTGCCATAATTGTCTATGAATATTTTCAGGCTGTAGCCTATACGTGTACCACTCCCCCACAAGTCAACCTCGCTTGATAATCTCCTCCTTATCTCGTCGAAGTCTGTTATTGCGAGAAGATCCGTTATGCGCCTCAACCTAGTACTGAACACGAACACCTCCACGCGACGAGTGAACCTGCTGAATAGATACATGGCCCTGACAAGCCAGTCCGTATACGTGTCCATTGAGCCGCTTATGTCGATAAGAGCCACCAGCCTCGCGCGTGAGAGAATCTTGGTGGATTTTCTCAGCGCCATTATCTCTCCAAAAGTTCTAAAACTGTGCCTGATGGTCTTTGCAAACGCTATATCGCCCTTCTTTGAGGCGGTTGAGCGCCTACCGGGAAGGACAGCTAGCCTCCGGCGCATCCTCTTGATTATCCTTTTACCGGTCTTCAGGGCATGAACGTCTATTGGCCTTAGGCTCCTCCTGTGCAGCGACTCAGCAGGACTATACATGACGAACTGAGTCGAGGCGCTATTCTGGTCTTGCCCCGAGCCTCTAGACATACCCATCGGCTGAAGAGCATACTCAGAGCCTTCACTACCCCCCTCACCAGACTCTCCTTCCCCCGACGCGCCGCCTCCCGAGGCAACATACTCGAGAGCCTGCTCGATGAGATGATACTTTGAGGGGTCTTTCACCATTGTAACGCGTATCGCGGTCAGTATATCTTCGAAGCCCCGATCAATCACAAGGCCGATGGCCTGGCATGCGTCGATAGACTCTGAGACGCCAACTTTTAGACCCTGCATCCTTAAGCTTCTCGCCAGCCCGCAGACGAAGTCGTAGAGATGCATCTTTAGCCGCTTTTACCCCCTATCATGGAGAGGATTGAGTCAACATCCATTCTCATTAAGTCCTCTTGAGTCTTGATTATACAAGAGAGAGTAGCCATTACAGTATCTCTGTTGAGATCCCTCGCTGACAGCCTGGCCAGCGCGTTTGCCCAGTCGAGGGACTCGGAGATACCAGGCTTTTTTGAAATCTCAGGCCTCTGTCTAACGACATTCACGAAGTCGACTATCTTCGCCATAACAGACTCGTCCAGCCCCCTTACCTTCAGCTTCAATATCTTTAACTCCTTTTCCCTACTCGGGTAAGACTGATAATAGTAGAGGCAGCGCCTCTTTAAGCCGTCACCAATCTCCCTAGTCCTATTCGAGGTAAGTATGACTATAGGCTGCTTCTTGCACTTGATAGTCCCTATCTCAGGTATTGTAACTTGAAACTCGGCTAAAAATTCAAGTAGGAACCCCTCAAACTCCTCGTCGGCCCTATCAATCTCATCTATTAGGAGAACCGGCGGAATCTCGCCCTCATGCATTACGGCCGCTAAGAGCGGCCGCTTAAGAAGGAACTTCTCGCTGAATATCTCCGACTCTACATCCCTTAAGTCACCCTTATTCTCCAGCAGCCTGATGTAGAGGAGCTGCTTAGGATAGTTCCACTCATATATGGCGTCGGAGGCGTCGAGGCCCTCGTAGCATTGGAGCCGTATCAGGTCTGTCTGTAGAACCTCTGCAAGCACCTTGGCAATCTCTGTCTTCCCGCACCCGGGCTCACCCTCAATGAGGAGGGGCTTATTCATCTTAATGGCGAGATAGAGCGCTGTAGCTAGACTTCTGTCTGCGACGTAAAGGTGCTTCTCGAGCCTTTCGATCAGAGTATCTATCGTTAGGCCCTCAAGAAAATCGGCTTTAGACAACCTATTGATACACCATCCAAATCTTTCTTGTTGACTGAATTAATAAAACTTTTCCCTCATCTTATATTCTCGGTAGATTTATGGGGCAGAAAGAGATGGTGAAGGGCATGCTTAGGAAGCTAGTTTGGGTGTTCGGAGTCAAGTAATTCCAAGTTAACAGGCATGGTTTATTTATGGGGCAGAAGCATTAGGTCGTGATGAGGCTAGAAGGGTCTTTTGAGACTCCTCTTCCAGCTCAGAAAGTCTGGCAGCTGGTAACGAACCCGAAGCAGATCAGTAAGGCAATACCCGATCTAAAAAAACTAGACATTAAGTCAGACCGGGGGTTTGAGGCTGAGTTTAAGGTGAAGCTTGGAGTTTTAAGCGGCACCATAAAGATGGACTTCACATACATTGATTTGAGGGAGCCAAGCCACGTAACCCTTGCGGGGAGGGGGTCGGGCATGCAGTCGACAATCGATTTGAAAATAGACTTAGAAATCGTCGAAAAGGGGGAGAGACTCTCTGAAGTGAGATGGGTCTCTGATGTGACTGTAGGAGGTGCCGCGGCAAGCCTAGGCGCAAGGATTATTCAGGACGTAGCCAAGTCCAAGGTAAAGGAGCTTGTCAACAATCTTAGAAAAATTACAACTGCGGCTTAGCTTTCCCTGAGGGGCTTACAGGGCCTGTCTTGCCTTGAAGATAGAGCTTCTCGCCTATCTCGACCTCTATCTTCTCGCTGGTTAGCCTTACAAGAATATAGAAGCCGCTTATTTTGCCGAATATGTCTGAGACATAGCCTATGACTTCGCCGTCGGTGGTATATACTGTTTCACCTAGCCTCGGCACAACACTACCCTTTAAGAGGACACTTCCCCGGAATATTCTGAAAACCTCTCCAAGGGGTACCAGCCCCTCCTGATTCAACGCTTATCCCATATATGCTGCGCAATCAGTCTTATGGCTTCAGTCTTCTTAATTTTTTTAGGCGGCTTAACCAGGATTGAGGCTTTTTTCCTCCACCACGCTGCTGGATGGCTTTTATCTAGAGTCTCGTACTGCCACCCCAGCCTTTGCAGCGATCTGACTAGGATTTCTTGTGTGGGGTTCTTGACTGCTAGCTTTAAAGGTACTCGCCTGCCCTTAGACCTGCTCAGGGCTGCGTCGAAATACATAGTCCATATGATGTAGCCCTCTCTCCGTATCATGCTGGACTGGTTGAGACAGTCTTTATCAAAACAGCGTTTATCACACCATCAGAGCCCGGTTTTGATGTAACTCTGGCATCTCCAAGCTTGGTCTCTATTATCGCTCCCCTCGTTATCACACCCCTCCTCTCAAAATCACTGTTCGCCGGGTTGGATCTCACACCAAGTATCTCTGTTCTGATAATTCTCCTGCTAGTGGGGTCGTAGACGTTAGCAAGCCTATCGGATTTCAGTATCTGTTTAATTCCGCCACCTCGAGTCCTGATGCTTATCCTCTCTGGCTCCCCAATAGTGCAGAATATCATGTCTCTTCCCCTCTCATACCTCCTCTTCTTCCGATGTACCCCCTTCTTGCCGCCGCTCCTTTTACGCTTATGAGAGTCCGTGTGCCACTGCGTCATGCTACTGAAGATAAGTTGTTTTCCTTATATAGGTGTAAGCCCTGATGGCGGCTCTTCGCCCGTCAACTCTCTGAATAGGGAGTCTTCCTCCCAGGTTTCGGCACCCATGCTGGAGAAGAAGCGATTTACGTTTCTCAAGTCCCTCATGAGGAGGATATGAGCGTATGTGTTTGTTAGTGGGACGGCCTGTGAGAGGTCTATGAAGTAGACGGTATTTGGGTCGGGGGCCATGATGTTAAACTCGCTTAAGTCGCTATGAACCAGCCGAGCGTTTCTGTAGAGTTTGAAGATGTAGTCGATGACTCTTTCATAGATTTGGGAGTACTCCTCAACACTGTATCTGGTCTCGCGGAGCAGGGGGTATCGAACGCCATCCGAGCCCAGAAAAGACATAACAAGAATGTTTCTATGGACAGTGTAGGGCTTTGGGACAGGAATATCTGCTTCGAAAGCTGTTTTCAAGTTCCTAAATTCTCGCTTAGCCCAAGCATCTATGAATTTCCTCAGACCAAGCCCCGGTTTCTCGAAGTCGTGATCACCAGCCACGTATATCATCCGCGTTCTTCGGAACTCGGTGTTGTTTACCAGGTAAATCTTGACCGCTAGCTCTGCACTATCCCTACTCCGTGCATAATATATTCTCGACTCCTTACCTGCGCTGACAACTCCGTAAAAATCTTCGAAGACGCCACGCCTTATCAACTCGTATAGTGACTGGAGTGTGACCCGGTCAAAGACCTCCTCGAAGGCGGAAGAGTCCAGTGAGCGGTCCTTCTCCAGCATTCTATTCTTTATGTCTGCTAGGGCTTCTGCCCGGCTTAGCTTCCTATATAGCCTCCCCTCACCCTCGCTCAGTATCCATCACCAATACCAATAATCGTTCCGCCACTTGGCGCGTAGTAGGCATGCGGTATTCTTCCACCCAGTCTCTTACGCCTCGCTTCACCCAACGCCTTCTCGTCCACTTCATCCATAACGGCGGATACACCCGGTCTAGCCTCTATTAGCTCTGGGAGATATATCTCATCGCCGTAGTGGATTGGCTTGACTGAGCAGGAGCCGCCCGAATATTTCGGCGGTGACCAGAGGTTTGCTGCGTAGAGTGGTATCCGGTTCTCGAGGCTCCTGACTTTAAGGTAGAGGTGCCATGCTTCTTTTCCGTGGGATGGTATTCTTGCAGGGTTGAATATGATCTGGGCATCGGCTAGGGTGAGCGTCCTAACAGCCTCGGGGTAGACGAGGTCGTGGCAGATTACTACTCCTATCTTCACCCCTTTGACCATAAATGTTTTGAAGGCCTCGCCTCTCTGGATTATGCCGTTCTCGCGCCTATACAGGTGTATCTTTTCTTGAAATCCGATAACCTCTCCGTTACTGCTGATTATTGGGCAGGCGACATGAACCTTCTCCTCCCTGGCGAGGTATAGGCCACCGCCAAGTATGGCGGCTCCATGCTCTTCCGCAAGTTTTTGCAGCCTCTCTATCGCCACATTGCTCTCAGCCACAGCTCTTCCCAGATTGTTTAGGGGGTCGGGACTAATCCACGCTTCCGGCAATAAGAATATGTCTGGTTCGCGATTGTGAAGGAGTTTGATTAACGCTTCCACCTCTTTGAGCCTCTCCTCCTGATCCTCCCTTAAGGCTAGCTGGAGCACGGCGACCTTCAAGACCAACTCCACCAACTACATGGGAATATGTCGCTAATAAGTCATGATGCCCCACTTGCCCGGGTGGTGAAAAGTAATAGAGAGGCGTTAGAGCACATATCTGGTGAAATTGGGTAAGGAAATGCAGCACGGTGATGGCGACGACTCATGGGTCATAAAATATTTTGACAATATAGGCAACGCTGGAAACATGATAAACTTGGGCATTGGCGAGCCGGACTTCGACATGTTTGAGCCGCTTAAGGAGGAGGCTGAGCGCGTAATTAGGCGGGGGTTGAACAAGTACACTATGACAGCTGGAATAGTTGAGCTGAGAGAGGCGATAGCCGGGGCTTACAGCAGGAGGTGGGGTGTTGACATAGATCCTGACAACGTAGTAGTGACGCCAGGCGCCTCAAGCGCACTCTTCATGTCGTTAGCCTCGATAATCCGGCCGGGGGACTGGGTGGTTATCCCCACCCCTTCCTTCCCCTCGTTCAAGGCCCTAACACAGATTTTGGGGGGTAGGGTAGTTGAGGTGGAGCCGCTCCCAGAGAGCGACTTCCAGCTTGATGTGGGGGGAGTCAAGTCAACACTGGGTGAGAAGGGGGTTGCGGTGATACTCAACAGTCCTACAAACCCTACAGGTACTGTGATTGATGAGCGGGCCTTCTCGGAGGTGGTGGAACTGTGCAGGGAGAGGGGGACCTATCTGATATCTGATGAGGTTTACGAGAGATTTGTGTACGGTGTAGAATACACCAGCGCTGCGAAGTATTGGGGAGAATACGATAGGATTGTTGTTATCAACAGTTTCTCGAAGACCCTTGCGATGACGGGGTGGAGGCTGGGATACATGATAGCACCCCCGCACTTAAAGACCCGTGTCATCAGGCTTCAAGCATACATTAATGCCTGCGCGCCTAGCGTCGCACAATACGTCGCATTATACGCCCTCAAATCCAGCGAGGTGGATAAGATGATAAATGAAAAAGTCTCGGAGTACTGGAGGAGGCGAGATGTTCTACACAGGGAGTTAAACTCCCATGGAGTATCTGCGCACCTTCCCAGAGGTGGCATCTATCTGTTTCCCAGGATACCACTTCCCCTAGACTCGGAAACCTTTTGTAACAGGCTTGCAAAAGAGGCAGGGGTGGTTACTATTCCTGGGAAGGCGTTTGGCAAGGGTGGTGAAGGGCATTTCAGGATAACTCTCTCGGCTAGCCCTGAGAAGCTTGTGGAGGCGGCCGAGAGGATTGCCGCCTTCGTTGAGCGGGCCAGGTCCAAATGATCAAACTAGGTAGATCGCTGGCCTAGCTGCTTCACCTTGTCGGCTTTAAGCCTCACCATATTAGTTCTGCCATAGCGTTCCACGTCTACGATATTCCTATTCCTGAGTGATGAGACTATTCTGTGGGTTTGGAGACGAGTAAGCCCGAGCCCCTTTGCTATCTCCCGCTGCTCAGCTACCCCTCCACGCTCTATCAGATACCCGACAACCATGCTCTCTCTATCGTTTAGCCCTACAACACCACTATCTACCCTCTTCTTCTGCTGGACTAGAGAGATGGCGATTGCGGCTATGATAAGCATGAGAGACGCCGCAACAAGTGGAACGCTCATCCAGAACAACATTGACTCGTGTATTGGCATGTTGATTATATCCCCCATAACCTCGCTCATAATATTGTTATGCTGCCAGATGCTGAAGAGTGTGATGAGGAGTAGGGATACACCAGAGGTGGCCATCAAGAGGGCTAGAACCTTGCCGTGACGGCTGATAGCCAATACGGCTCTAGATTCTAACTACAGCCTATTTAAGCATTCCATGCCGACACGGCCAATCACCTAATAAGGGTTTCAACGTTTCAAGACCGTTTCAGGATATCCTTTTTCCCACCCCTGCCAACTCATATGTGGTAGGTGTTGAGGCATGGTGAGGCCGGGTTTAATCACTGTAGCTCTAGTCGCCGTATCAGTAGTGGTGGCTGGTAGCGCCGTAGCCGTATATGATTTCTGGAGGAGGGGGCCAATAACAACCTATCCGCAGAACGTGGCGCCTCCTAATTACGGCATAGGTGGCTGGATGATGGGAGGGTGCCCATGGATGTGGGGTCAAACACCATCCGCAGGAGGGGCTAGAATAGGTATAGAACGGGCGCTCGAGCTAGTCGAGGACTATATTTCAACCAGGTTCGGTCCAGGACCTAGAATACAAGAGATAATGGAGTTTGAGAATAACTTCTACGCCATTGTTATTGAGAGTGATACTAGTCTCGGTGCATTTGAACTGCTTGTCGACCCGTATACAAGCGTTGTTTCTCCCGAGCCCGGGCCGAACATGATGTGGAATAGGAAGTACGGGATGCATTATGCGATGATGGGGCAAAGTACAGAGCCTTCAGCTGACATGCCTATTAGCTCAGATGAGGCTATGAGGCTAGCCCTAGACTACCTATCCCGAAGATACGGTAGTGGAATAGTAGAAGTATTGGAGCCTACAAGGTTTTACGGCTACTACACCATGGACTATAAGCTAAACGGCGAGGTGCATGGAATGCTCAGCGTTAACGGCTATACGGGGGATATATGGTATCACTCATGGCATGGCGAGTTTATCAGGGAGTTGGAACTTGGTGAGGGGCATTGAGCCAGGGGGATAAGCCGCTAGGCGCCTTCGTACTTTCTCTAGCCGCCGGAGTGTTGCTCCTAGTAGGAGGCGCCATCGCTCTATCCTGGTCATATTATCCAGCTTGGGGCGGATGGCGCGGTATGATGATGCCAATGATGATGTGGTGGATGCCTTGGATGTGGTGGATTCCCGCGATTATAGGCATAGCCTCAGGGGCAGTGATTATAATTGGAGCCTTAGCTATCTTCAGCGACCCTAAACTAGCTCAACCATGGGGAGCCGTTATACTCGTGTTCTCACTAGTCGGGCTTTTAGGGTTCGGCGGCTTCATTGTAGGGTCTCTTCTAGGGATAGTCGGAGGAATTCTTGCACTAACTTGGAAGGCTGCAACGGCTGAAAAGGGTGAGTGAAACATGGTGAGAAAAAGAAAAGGCAATAAAAAGAGTAACATACTGCTGTACTCCATCGTGGCCAGTGTGATAACAATATTATTAGCTCTTGTGGTCGTCCTAAATCAGGGCTCCACCAACAGTGAGAAACCGACCTTTACGAGCATAGCTTACCCTGTGGTGAAACTGTATAGAACCTCTCTCTGTGACTGTTGTGGGAAATATGAAGGCTATTTGAAGAGTAGGGGGGTCCAGGTGCAGACAGTGATGATGGATCCTCAGGGACTGCTGGATATGAGGAAGAAGCTTGGGATACCGAGTCAGCTGTTTAGCTGCCACACGTCGGTCTTGGATGGCTATTTCGTCGAGGGGCACGTCCCGCTGGAGGCCATTTCGAATCTCCTAGTGGAGCGGCCTGATGTAGATGGCATCGCACTCCCAGGAATGCCGCAGGGGTCTCCAGGGATGGATGGATCAAAGACAGGCCCCCTCAAAATTTATTCCAAGACAGGTGACTCGATAACTATTTTCATGGAGCTCTAACCTTAATCTACGAAATAGCATTTAAATTAAGCCCTCTCAACCAATCGGTGAGGCAGAGATAATGCCATACTTCGTTGTCCTACTTGAGACCATAGCTGGGGTGGAGCCCACACAGAACCAGAGGCGGTCTCACCTCGACCATCTCGCATCCCTCAAGGCCCGCGGAATTCTCTTCGCATCAGGACGCTTTAAAGACGGTAGCGGAGGACTCTACATACTGGAGGCTAAGAACATTGAGGAGGCTAGATCGTTAGCGGAGTCTGACCCATATGTAAAGTTTGGGCTCCGAAGGTGTACAGTGAAGGAGTGGGATAGAGTGTACTGAAATCGCATAATAATAAATTAATATTGATCCAAGAATTTGTAGGTGTAGGTTTTGCGTCGAACCTCTCTAATTCTTCTTATCACTCTCTTAGCTGTTTCTGTTGCAGCATTACTACTATTTTATCCCCTACTAGTAGGGGGAAGGGGGAGTGGTGGCAGGTATTTTCTGGTCGATGTATCAGGTGAGCGATTCATCATATATGTGACGGACGAGGAGACGATAAGGCTGGCTGAGGATAATTTAAGGGGGTTGAATAATCTCTTTCCAACCGGTGAGCTTGAGCGGGGGGATGGTGGCTTTAACAAGCCTTGGAGCTGGCATCTCCGACCCGACACAGTCAGGATGGCTGAGTTTTCGATAGAGCTGTGTGACGGTCTTCCGAGCTATGTGGAGAGTGAGCTCGACTACTGGATAGACACCGTTGGCCGATACTGTCCTTGGAGTGGAAGGATAATAGCCTCGGCTGACAGCCCGGCTGAGCTCCACGCGCAATCCCCAAATAAATAGGCGCGGCATAACAATACCCTCCGGCGTGACAGGGCTCGTGATACCCAGTATAGCTCACAAGTTCCTGAGGCTTCTTCCACCAGAGGATGCCCATAAAGCAGGTTTAAGACTGGTCAAGCTCCTCAGGCCCGGAAAGGTTGAGCTTCCTGAGGGAATCCAGCTCAAGACATGGCTCGGCAGGCTCGCTCCACCTATAGGACTCGCAGCCGGCTTCGACAAGACGGGCGAGAGTGTAGCGCACTTGTCCGGCCTGGGGTTCGGATACCTAGTGGCAGGTTCTGTTACGCTAAACCCTAGGCCAGGGAACAAGAAGCCCAGGGTAGTTAGGAGGAGGGGCGAGGCACTCGTCAACGCTATGGGCCTTCCAAACCCTGGTATAGAGGTATTTGCAAGAAATTTGTCTCTTGGGGTGCCGCTTGCAGGGGTCCCGGTGGTTGCGAGCATCGCTGGATCAGATCCATTGGAGATTGTCGCCTGCTATGAGAGGCTGAGAGGGGTGGTCGCGGGTGTCGAGGTAAACCTAAGCTCGCCGAGCCTCCGGGATGCAGCTATGATATGGTCTGAGGAGAGGTTTAGCCGCCTAGTCGAGCTGCTTGCTAGCGTCAAGTGGTGTCCCCTAGCGCTTAAGATACCGCCACTGGCGCGGACGGAGCTTAGGAGCCACGTCCTGAGGGCTGTAAAGATCTGGGTTGACCGGGGCTTTGAGAGCATTACAGCCGTTAACACGCTTCCAGTCAGTGAGGCCCGGCTCTCTACTGGGTTCGGGGGATTAAGTGGGAGGCCGCTAAACCCCTACATGCTGGAGACGCTTAGAGAGTTGGGCAGGCTTGTCGGAGGCAACTGCGAGATAAATGCTGTTGGCGGCATATTCACCGCAGAGGATGCTTTGCAAGCCTTTAGACTCGGAGCGTCTACGGTCCAAATCTACACGGCGCTGACATACCGCGGACCCCGTGTCGTCAGACAAATAGTCGCCGAATTAACCAATATGTTGGCCAGTAGGGGGGCTCGCAGCCTCGAGGAGATCCTGCCATAAATGAAGGTGACAGGGTTTTTATGAAGCCATGGCCTCATCAGCTTGAAATGGAGGATCCCGCTGACTACCTTGCATCGAGATACAAGTACATATTCAGGGTCCCGGGGAGCCGTCACCCCATAATATTGACCGTGGCTACTGCGGGAGTCCTAGGAGGAGTCACGGGCTATCTCAGCGGGAAAAGCCTCCAGTCGATGCTCTATAGTGTTGCTGGCTTCGCAGCACTACCCCTGCTTCTCGCAGCAATATCCGTGAATATTTTCCACGGCCTCCCGCTCCACTCGACTTTCAGGCGTCTCTGTCAGTTGACGCTCTTCTCAAACTATTTCATTACAGGAGCTGCCCTCCTCGGATATTTATCCACGGCCATGGGCCTGAACATTACTATACCACTGCTCACGGCCTCGCTTGCCCTAACCACCTTCATCAGGCTTACAATTACATGGATAATAGACGGGGATAGGGGCCTACCTATCGCCGCCTGGGCGCTGGTGGAGACCGTCCTCGCGTCCCTGTTCATCACCCTTGCATTGGAGGCACCATTACCCGGCACAATTCTGGCTAGTACACCTCTGGGGACAATAATCGCCGCTTCAACCCTCTTCTTCCTAGGCCTCCCCGATGGGGATGGCATCTCGTCCATAAGACTGTCAAGAGGCTTGGCCGGGCTTATGCTTGAGGGCAACCCCAGGATCCTTGAGGAAGAGCTGTATAGGTTAGGAAAGGTCGGTGAGCGGGTCACTGAGGCATTTGTATTTAGGGGCAAGAGGACTGGGAGGCTGTCAGCCCTAGTTATTTTGGGGTTTCACATGGGCCCGTTTAGGAGGATGGGCAGCTCGATGCTTAACTGGCTGATAGAGTCCAAGGCGGCTAAAAGAGGTGTTATAGCCATAACCGTGAAGGGGTGCACAACCCATAAGTCAGATATAATCACCAGCCGCGACGCTGAGCGGGTTGCGGAAGAAGTCGTATCAGGGATATGCGGTGTCAAGGATGGGTGGAGTGATGAGGCAGCGCTGTGGAAATGGGTGAGGACTGGGAGAGCAGGGGGCTTCCTGATAGAATTGGCAGGGAGGAGGGCGGCAGTGATTAGCCGCCACCCAGAACCTATGGAGGATATTCCCGAAGAGATAGCAATATTCGCGGATGAGTTCAACATCTCTGTGATTGACCCGCACAACTCTTTTTCCCACAGATTTAAGAGACTTAGCCTCGCAGACCTAGCAGACATCCAAGACCTCATAAAAAGATTTAACGAGACAGGTGAGACCACACGTGGCAGACTACAGCTCTCAATATGTCGGGCAGGCTTCGGGGGCCATGACCCGCGGAGAGGTATAGGCCTATGCGGCTACTCGTTCGTAGCCTTCGAAGTCGACGGGCACAGGGCGGCACTAGGCGTAATAGATGGAAACAATGCTATGCCATGGGTCACTGACACTCTGAGACAAAGGCTTATGGACATGGGATGGCAAACATCAGAGATATTGACGACAGATACACATTCTGTTAACGGGGTCGTGCTGGGAGGGCGAGGATACTATCCGATAGGGGAGAATACTTCCCGCGAAGAGATTGTAAGCATCTTTGAGAGGCTCTCATCTGAGGCCTCAGCATCAACTGAAGAGGTGGAAGCCGCCTATGTCAGGATTAAACACGAGGGTGTCAGACTCTTCACGGAAGAGCTATTCGAAAAACTAGCCACTCGCGTAAAGCGCCACGCCATGATCTATCTGTCCGGCCTATTCGGCTCAGCGATCACAGGTTTCGTCATCGCTATACTCATGTAAAGAAAAGCCCTGCAAGAGAAATTGTTATATCTGAATGGGCGATGAGGTATTACAAGCCAGTTGATCCCCCAAGTGATAATAGGTAAGAAGCCGCTCCTGAGCTATGTTACGGCTTGCCTGACATCGTTCAATAGAGGTAGCGACAGGGTGGTCTTGAGGGCTAGGGGGCGAAGGATAAGCTCGTGCGTAGACGTGGTAAATACCTTGAAGAGGGGGTTTGTCACGGATATTCAGATTGAGAGTATAAGCATCGGCACTGAGACGATTGTAGTGGACAATAAGCCGCGGAATATCAGCTATATAGAGATCACTCTAAGGCGGTAGTGTAGAACCATGCGTCCACCGCTTTCTAAGCTAAGCCAGCCAAAAACAGTCGTAATAGTGCTTACTATAATCTACATTGTTCTGAAACTATCAATAATTAATACACCTTCACCCGAGAGACCGCCACAGGAGTGCATAGAGCAGACATCGGGATGTGGATTCGTATTCGACGAGGCACACTATGTCAGAGCGGTGAGGAAGATGATTAACGGTGAAGCAGCGAATAATGAACATCCACCACTCGCAAAATATCTCATAATGTATTCGATACTTGCTCTCGGCGACACACCACTGTCTTGGCGGCTTCCCTCAGTCATTAGCGGGACGCTCACACTTCCCGTCTTATATCTACTAGCTCGCAGGCTGATTGGGGACGGGATGGCTGCCCTCCTATCCGTCCTCCTATTCGCGCTCGACGTAACAGGCTTCAACATATCCTCAATAGCAATTCTAGACGCGCCCTCACTCTTCTTCGCACTCTTAGGAGCCTACCTCTTCATAGCTGGACGAAGATACTTGGGGACAATTGTTCTGGCTGCCTCCGTATTGTCAAAGACATCCGCATTGTTCACCGCTCTCGGAATCATTATTTATGACGCACTTGTCACAAGCAGGTCCGGCGGAGACGCGGCCTCGCGGATCTCACACTCGATGAGACATATAGTATTCTACGGCCTGCTCCTCTTTGCACTTATGACGGCGGGTCTCGCGGTATATGACGCCCATTTCCAAGCCTACCCCCACCCGTTTGCCCACATGGACTTTATCCTTAGCTACCACTCCTCACTCAGGTTCAACTGCGCGGAGCCTCACCTCCCACTCTACTGCGTCCACAAAGACAATAGTGGAAAAACCGTGGTTGACCTACCACTAAACTGGGTCCTACCAATCGGAGGATTCAGCCCGATGGGCTTCTATATTGTGACAGTACTCATCGATAGTCGGGAGCAGCACCCTATACTCTATTACGGCATTCAGAGTCCACTCTGGTGGCTCTTCTGGATTGCCGCAATATACTCAATACCTTTCGGTCTCAGGCATATCATACAGCATCTTAGGGGCTTGAAGAATCTCCCCTACTCTGGGAGAGAGGCGGTTGACACATTCTTCACGATTTGGGTGGTGTTCAACTATCTTATCTATTTCCCGCTCGCGTATCTTTTAAGCCGCTGGGTCTATCCATTCTACTTCTACTTCACGCTGCCTATCCTCAGCATTGCGATGGCGGACATATTGACTAGGAGGGATATGCCCAGCTATGTCACCTGGATTGTTGTGGGGGTCCAGCTCATGTGGTTCTTCATCTACTATCCCGTGAGAAGCGAGGAACACATGGCACTGCTGAGGCTCCTCGGCCTCCCCGCATAGACCCTCTACGGTTTATAGCATCAGTCAACAAACTGTTGAGCGGGTACTGGATGCATGGTCAAGATGGTTGACGGCAGTATAGGTGAGGGCGGCGGTCAAGTCCTGAGATACGCCGTCTCGACGTGCGCCTTATTAGGAGAGGAGCTGAGGATTTACAACATCCGGGCTAAGCGTAGGCCGCCGGGGTTGAGGCCGCAGCACATAACAGCCATTAGATCCGTGGCTGAGGTATGTGGAGGAACGGTAGAAGGGCTGAAGGTAGGCTCCTCCAGCATAGTCTTTAAGCCTTCAAAACCCCGTGGAGGAAGATACTTCTTCGACACTGGTACTGCAGGGAGCGTATCACTCGTCCTCCAGTCACTCTTACCAATCCTATGCTTCGCCGACGGACCATGTGAGGTCGAGCTCCGGGGCGGGACGAATAACCCCCTAGCACCACCTATTGACTACATCCAAGAGGTACTCTTGCCAGCGTTGAGACGGATGGGTGTCAGCGCTGAGGTCGCGCTGGTGAGGAGGGGATTTTATCCGAGGGGGCAGGGAATAGTGAGAGTTAAGACCCAGCCCGTTGAGAGGCTTAGGCCCATTGAGGCTGTGGAAGCTGAGTTGAAGGAACTTGAGGTCTATGCATATAGCTGTAACCTTCCCGACCACATCGTTAGGCGTATGGCCGGGGCGGCTGAGTCCATGCTCAAGAAGTCTGGATACAGGGATGTCATAGTGAGGACGGAGTCTCTTGGCCCAGAAGACCCCAGAAACGCCGTAGATCCTGGCACGGGCGTCTTTATACTTGCGCGGCTCTCCAATGGTCTCACAATGGGTTTCGACTCGCTCGGTGAGAAGGGAGTCCCTGCAGAGGAGGTTGCTAGACGGGCGGTTGACGACGCGCTACAACAGCTAGCTACAGGGGCACCAGTCGACAAACACCTCGCGGACCAGCTAGTCATCTGGATGGCCTTAGCAGATGGAGAGTCCAGGATAAGGACTAGCGCCATGACGAGCCACACTTCCACGGGAGTGGAGGTTGTGGGAAGCCTCACCGGGGCGAGCTTCCAGGTAGGGGAAGGGACTCGGGGAGTAGAGATAAAATGTCAGGGAATTGGGTTTAGGAGGTAGCGGTTGTTAAGTATATATATCGCATAAGCTCACGATATATCGTGATATGAGGGGGCTCGGGAGGCTACCGCCCTTATGGGGGCTCAGGTGGATGGGGCGGGGGGATGTAAGGCTGCTGGTGCTAGAGGCGCTCAAGGACGGACCTAAGCGAGGCTACGAGGTCATAAGAAGCATCCGCGACATGTTTGGGGGCTGGTACACCCCAAGCCCCGGTGCTGTATATCCTACGCTCCAGTGGCTGGAGGATGAAGGACTCATCGAGTCGGAAACACTTGCGGATGGGAAGAAGCGATACAAGATAACAGAGGAAGGGCTGAGGTTTCTCAGCGAGAGGGGAGACCAGCTAACAGCCTTCTATGAGAAGTGTAAGAGGGCCACCTCTATCGAGGGGTTGGAGCTCTTGGATTCGGCTCGGAGGCTTGGTCTCGCAGTCATGCACGCATACATCGGCTACCCCACTGAGAGGCTGGGCGAGGTCTCTAAGATACTAGAAGAGGCGAGGAGGAAGATTCTGGGCCTAGGTGAGGGCGGACCAAAATGACTGCTGTAGAGGCACACAATCTTAGAAAGGTTTTCGGAGAACTCGTAGCGGTGGACAACGTATCGTTCACCGTGGAAGAGGGTGAGATCTTCGGATTCCTAGGACCGAATGGAGCCGGTAAAACAACGACAATAAATATGCTGACAACACTCATAAAGCCTACAGCGGGGAGCGCGAGGGTTTGGGGCTACGACATAGTCGATGAGCCTGAAAAAGTAAGAGAGGTCATAGGGCTCTCCCCCCAGGAATTGACTGTAGACGACGAGTTGACCGGGTACGAGAACATGATGCTACATGCGGCGCTCTATCACGTGCCAAGGGACGAAGCAAGAAGAAGGGTGAAGGAGATACTGGAGCTATTGGAGCTGGAGAGGTTCGCCAACAAGAAGGTCGAGTCATACTCGGGCGGGATGAAGAAGAGGCTTGAGATAGGATGCTCACTCATACACTATCCCAAGGTGCTTTTCCTCGACGAGCCCACACTCGGTCTTGACGTGCAGACCCGAGCTGCGATATGGAACTACATAAGAACGCTGGTCAGGGAGAAGGGTGTAACAATATTCATGACCACCCACTACATGGACGAGGCGGACAACCTCTGCGACAGGATCGCCATAATAGACTATGGGCGGGTCAAGGCAATAGATACACCAAGCCGCCTAAAATCATCGATAGGCGGAGACCTGGTCGAGCTCGAAGTCTCGGAAGTAAATGGACCCATTGGAGAGAAGTTGAGAACGTTGCCTGGTGTTGTCGACGTGGTTCTAGACAATGAGCGGGCTGTGGTGAAGGTTGTTAGGGGGGAGGAGGTACTGCCTGCGATGATATCAGTGCTCATAAGGGAGGGGGTGAGTGTCAGGCGTGTTGAGATGAAGAAGCCGAGCCTCGAGGAGGTTTTCCTGAGCCTCACAGGCAGGAAGCTGAGGGACGAGAACGGGGTTAAGGAGGAAATTGCTAGAAGGACCATCGCGATAAGGAGGGCGAGGGCATGATAGCCAGAGCCTCCGAGGTGAGCGCCATAGCCTCGCGCGAGATAAAGAAGTGGTACCGCTCTCCCATACTTTTATTCATGACGACGATCCAGCCCCTACTCTGGATGAGCCTCTACGGGAAGGCGTTTAACCTCACAGGCATGTTCAGGATACCGGAGGATATTCTCAAGCAGCTTCCACCCGAGTCTACGGCCAGATTCGCCGCAATCATGAATGAGATTCTATCAAGATTTTTCGGGGCCAGCGATATTGACTTCTTCTCCTATATAGCGGTGGGGATGATGGGGGTTATACTGCTCTTCACATCCATGTCAAGCGGTATGTCAATTGCATGGGATAGGAGACTGGGCGTTCTAAACAAACTACTCGTGGCACCTATAAGCAGGAGTTCTATAATCCTCGGCAAGGTAATCTCAGCCATCATACGTGGAGTTACTCAGTCCCTCCTAGTTATGCTTATAGGTCTTGCGTTGGGGATGAGGTTGAGGGTCTCAGGCCTGGTTGAGCTCCTCATAGCGGTCCTAGCCTTAGCACTGCTAGGCGCGTCCCTCTCCTCGCTCATAATCTCAGTCACTATTAGATTGAAGTCGTGGGAACATCACATAGCCGTAAGTAATCTCCTAACCCTCCCGCTCATGTTCACTAGTAGCGCATTATACCCCGTAACTCTTATGCCTGAGTGGCTGAGGACGGTGGCGGCCATTAATCCGCTTACACATGGGATAGAGGTTCTGAGGGAGGTACTGCTGCTGGGAGCATCCTTCAACAGCCAGGCGATGCTTTGGCACCTATCAATCCTCACCATATTCGCCTCAGTAGCAACACTTCTAGGAATATACCTCTCCAACATAGCACTCCGGAAGATGTAGCTAGAAGATGGTGAATTTCCCGTGCCTCAAAGCTCTCCTCAGCAGCACGTCCTCAAGCACCCTACTCGCGAGATAGGTTGCGAGGCAGAGAATACCGCCAACCGTTAAAACTAGCCCTGGAGGCAGGAAGTATTGGCCGGTAGCTGAGGCAACTATTGGATGGATGATGTAGAAGAATGGAGAGTATGTAATTATGCTACGTAGCTCGGCTGGAAGAACCTCGACTGGTATCGCCCCGCTTGTAAAAGGTATGATAAACTGGGCCACATTAATGATTATCCAAGGTGACCTGAGGGAAACCAGTAAGACGGCCAGCATAGATGAGAAGAAGTAGAAGAAGGCGGAGGCCAAGACTAGTGCCACAAACATTAGATGCGGGTAGGCCACAAAAAGCCTGGTCCCAAAACCGGCCGCCGATATGAGAAGTAGAAGCGGGCCGCCAACTGCTAGGTCTATGAAAGAGACAATGGAGCGTCCCAGCATATGCTCCCTAATGCTACACCCTGTGATTATTACATATTCAAGTATTCCTGCTTGGGCGGAGGTGGCGAGAAAATTCGACGCCCACATAAAAGATGACACGAGTATGAATGTGAAGAAACTCCATGTGAATGCGTTTAAATGGTATTGTGAGCTGAGGAGAGAGGGGGCATACATCAGAAATGAGAGGAAGAAGAATATTGTCCAGAAGGGCCAGGAGATGAGGTCCGAGAACAGCCATATCTTGTATCTAGCGTAGATTGTGAGTCCCTTCTCCAGCTCCGCAAATACTCTACCAGTGAACACCGCTCTTCCTGACATAGACGGCCTCACCAACCTTAAAAACAGCCAGACCGAGGATTAAATAGCCTAGGAGGAAGATATGGGGCGAGAGCTGGGCGAGTCTGAAAGAGCCTGCGAGTATTTCCCTCACGCCGTCAACTATGTGTGAGTAGGGCAGTATCAGTCCGAGGATTTGGAGAAAGCTGGGTAGCAGGATTATTGGGTAGGCGAAGCCTGAAACGGTTGAGACTATAGCATTGATCAGGTTGGCTACGGGTTCGGGTTCGCGGAAAAATATCGTTAATATGCCGACGAGAAGGTTGAAGCCTATGACGGGGAGCAGGGCTAGGGCTAGGAACAGGATGACGCCTAGAATGTTGGCGAGATAATATGCCCCATAGACCGCTATAACGCCTATCGCTGCCACGACTATGAAGTAGGCTATGTTGAAGATCGTGTTTGTGAGGGCTGAGGAGAGCACAGCCGTTAGCGGGCTTATAGGCGCAGCTAAGATATACTCTAGCCTGCCAGTCATCATACCCCTTCTAAAGTACCATGCCGAAGAGCTGCTCATAGTGAGCGCTATCATCATGATTGTGAAACCTATCAACTGGTAGAACCACTGTGTCGGAGAGGCAGCGCCACCCGTTAGGGCTTGGCCTGCACCGTATGTTAGGAGGGATATCATGAATGGGAAGAAGACAACGAATATGAAGACGCCAGCCTCCCTTATGAGTGCTTTAAACTCCGCCTCCACTATTCCTGCAAGCTGGTTCAGAGCCCTCAACTCGACAACACCTGTGTAAGCACTTCCTCCAGGCTGGGCTCCTGCACCCGGACCATCCCAATCGAATATCCCTTACCCCTCATCTCGTCTATGACTTTGACTAGGTCTTCACTTGGCCTGTTCGTCGTCACGGTTACTACAGGGTAGCCTCTCTCCCCCATAGTGACTGGCAGTCTTGTATCGGGAAAACTCTCGGCGATTACCTCGACCTCGACTCTATAGCTTAGCTTTAGCTTCTCCTTCAACTCAGCGGGTGAGCCTTTAGCCACGATACTCCCACTCTTTATGACCGCGACGGTGTTGCTGAGGTTCTCCACCTCCCACATATTGTGGCTCGTCATGAATACCGTCATCCCCCCGGCTGCTAGGTCCTTGATTAGATTCCTGATCCTTCTGGCTGAGAGTGGGTCCAGCCCTATTGTGGGCTCGTCGAGGAACACTATCTCAGGATCATTGATTAGGGCCTTGGCTATGCTGAGCTTGGCGCGCATGCCCAGGCTATATTCCTCGAATAGCCTCATCCCATCCTCCCCAAGCCCCGTGAGCTCCAACAGCTCCTTGGCCTTCCTAGTAGCCTCACCCTTTGAGAGGCCATAGAGTCTACCATAGTAGACTAGGTTCTCCAGCCCGGTTAGCCTCGTGTAGAAGCCCTTATCAGGGGCCAATACAAGCCCGATAATCCTTCTAACCCGACCCGCTTGCTTGACCACGTCGTAGCCGCCGACCCTCGCCCACCCTGCATCAGGTATGAGGAGCGTTGACAGAATCTTCACCATCGTCGTCTTGCCGGCACCGTTAGGGCCCACCAGACTGAAAACAACCCCCTTCTCCACCTCGAGGCTAACATCGTCAAGCGCCTTAATGACAGAGTCTATGCGGTTGAAAAAACTCCTCCTAACCTTAACCCTATAATATTTTCTCAGGCCCTCACACGCTATAGCACTCAATACAAACCACCGCTGCACCTACTACTCGAGCGACGTCCTAACCCTGTCAATTTCTATTGTGTATTTGCTGAAGATAGGCCTGAACCCCATCTTCTCATAGAACTCTACGGCGATCTTGTGGAGGGAGGGGAACTCGGCCGTTAATAGGCCGGCGCCACGCTCTTGGAGAATTCTGAACGCCTCTGTAACCAGCATCTTTCCAACCCCCTTCCTCCTATACTCTGGCAGTATATACAGCTCCCTTATGATGCCCTCGAGCGGTGGGTCGTAGAAGATCCTGTTAACAATCTCAGCCTTCAGGATCCCCACCAGTCTTCCCCCACGCTCCGCTACAACGAGGAGAGAGGCCGGCGAGGTTAAAGCCTCCTCCACATATTTTGTGACCACCTCCTGGAGCCTGCTGGAGAGCTTCAGCAGCGGGTCAAACTCCTCGTTCAGCCTCTTAGCCCTCACCATCAAGTCTATTATTTGCTCTCTATCCCGCTCCTCAGCCAAGCGGACACTTATGTCTGCCGCCAAGTCAAAATCATTTCTGAGGCCTCCGGCATATTACTATTCCTATGGCACAGTTTGTTCGCTGGACTTTAGCTTAAATATGTTGAGCGACTAATTCAAGGCTGAAGCTGGGAGAGTTAAGAAGACCAGTGAAGTACTGGAGGTTCTATGCCAGAAGGATGTCATCAGGAATATCGGTATTATGGTGCATGTCCACCATGGAGACTTCCTAGATAATCTGGAGAAGTAGTAGGCTAGAGAGGGCTTGAGGCTACCGAGCCTACAACCGCTATCGAGGGGTAGTCTAGCTCAACCCGTATACGGCCTCCATGTACTTGGGTGAGTCCGTCTTGACTGTCAGCGGCGAGCTGTCCAAGCATTTCTCCCCGCAGTCCCCAGCATAATGGGAGAGGGTCCTCTTTAGGAAGAGGGCTACCAGAGCCTCTTTAGGTGTGTTGATCACAGCTGTAGAGTTTGGCCTATACCATCCTGAGCCGGTCGAGCCTGTGGGTGGCTTCGCCTCCAGCCTGTATTCTATCCTGTACACGGCCCCGGCTTTGATGGATTTGCTGACAACCGTCTTTGCTGAAGGGGTTTGAGGCTGTTATGTCTCCTGTCGTAGTAGGGATAACCGCTTATACCCATCAAACCATAACACATCCAAAATCCAACTATAGAAAGACGAAACACTTAGTATCCATTATACCTACGTGTAAGATAAGGAGCGATTTTTATGGAAAAAGGCCCGGGAAGACGTAACCGAGCACCAAGCCTCGTTCTCAGCCATCGGTCCCATAGGCTATTCTGAGTATAGGCCTGACATATGGATAGATCTTCATCACAGTGTCTTTTGAAAGTAGGGCCTCTGCCATCTCTCCTAGGTCGCGGCGTGTAATTACGCCTAACTTGGCGTACGATAGGAAGGAGTTTGTCAGGATCGCTGGGACTCCTACAAAAGGGGGAAGCTTTAGCACCCAAAATGGCGTCGACAGTATTAGGGGCAACACCACAGCCTTCGCATAGGTTTTAACCCTGAGACCGAATCCCACTCTATGTGATAGAACTGCGACGGCGGAGAGCGGGAAATAGAGCCGAGGGAATCAAGGCCACAAGGCATTGCATGTTGAAAAGTTATAAATGATCCTTAAGTAAAGAGCCGAAGGGGGATCGTGGGAGTATTCAGGGTTAGAGCAACTATATGGAACGTCCAAGAACCTTCGAAGAGAACTGATGTAGATCTATTGGTTGATACGGGCTCAACATACACGGTGATCCCGCAGAGCGTGTTAGAAAAGCTTGGAGTTGTCAGCATAAGGACTGTTAGGCTTAGACTAGCTGATAATAGGGTTATTGAGAGACCTCTAGGTGAGGTTGGGATAGAGATCGAGGGCTTTAGAGCCACAGCCACACCAGCTGTCTTCGGAGAAGATGACGTATACCTCCTAGGCTCAGTCACCATGGAGCAACTGGGTTTGGCGCCAGACCCCGTTGAAAAAAGGCTAAAACCAGTTGAAGCATTGCTCATGAATTCATCATCTAACCTTCAGCGCCATCGAAACATGAATGGATCCTACACGTCCGCTAAGGTTAGCACTTGAACATCTTTAAGCTCTTCTATCGTACACCGGGGCATTGTCAACTTTTATTTAAAAATTACTTATTTATGAAGTTTGAAATCGACGATGACCCTACATTGAGCGACTCTCTCGACAGCCTAGTGAACAAGGACAAGGAAGGTAATATCTAAGTAGACAGTACTGGCATTTATGTAGGAACGAATTTATGTGATGGGTTTACAAGAAACGGCATGCGAGTGACGTTAGCATGCTCTTTCTGGTCCTTTTAGCGTCTTCCAATATAGTGATAGCCGGTGGCAATCCAACCCCACCGGAGCACCTGAGGGAAAGGGCTAGACACGTCTTGGAGATTGATGGGGTAGTGTACGTCGATGCCAAAGAGGAAGGATTCCTCGAGATAGAGTGATTAACAGAGGCCTTGTAAGATCCGTAGAGGCTAGGCTAAGGGAACTCGGCATCCCGATCTCGCAGGTTAGGATAGTGGAGACGAAGCCGATCGTGGAACTAGCCACTACGCACTAATTTAAATACACGTTGCTTAAAGAAGTGTTGAGACAGTGGGCCGAGTAAAGAAAATCTCAGAAGTCTTGGACATACTCAGGCAGAAGGACCAGATACGGAACATAGGCGTAATAGCACATGTCGACCACGGGAAGACTACGACTACCGACTCGCTATTAGCCGCTGCAGGGCTATTGAGCCCGCAACTAGCCGGCCGGGCATTAGCCCTAGACTATCTAGAAGAGGAACAGCAGAGACAGATGACTATCAAGGCAGCCAACATATCTCTTTACTATGAGATGAACGGTAAGCCATATATTATAAACATGATTGACACGCCAGGGCACGTGGACTTTAGCGGCAGGGTTACCAGGGCTCTTAGGGCTATTGACGGCGCGGTGGTTGTTGTTGACGCCGTGGAGGGCGTGATGACTCAGACCGAGACCGTCATCAGACAGGCCCTCTCGGAGCGGGTCAAGCCAGTCCTCTACATAAACAAGGTTGATAGGCTGATAAAGGAGCTTAAGCTGACCCCTGAAAAGATTCAGGAGACACTTGTGAGAATTGCGACAGAGGTTAACCGACTAATAGACATGTATGGCGAGCCTTGGATGCGCGAAGAGTGGAAGGTGAGTTTCCAGAATGGGAGCATCGCCCTCGGATCGGCTAAGGATAGGTGGGGGTTCACGGTTCAGCAGGCCCAGAAGAAGGGGATCAAGTTTAGCGACGTATTAAAGGCCTTTGCAGACTCCAACATAGACTGGCTGCGGGAGAACTTCCCCCTCCACGAGGCAATACTCGAGATGGTGATCAACCACCACCCACCACCCCACAAGGCCCAGAAGTATAGGATTCCCAAGATCTGGAAGGGTCCGATAGACTCGGAGGTGGGCCAAGACATGATAGAGTGTGACGAGAAGGGGATACCAGTAATGGTTGTCACAGACGTTAAGGTCGACCCAGCCGCAGGAGTAGTCGTGACCGGGAGACTCTTCAGCGGGACTGTATCAGACGGCGATTCACTCCTGATCGTCGGTAGGAATATCGAGGCGAGGGTCCAGCAGGTCGCGGTGTACATGGGCCCCAACAGGGAGATCGTTAACACTCTTCCCGCCGGAAATATTCCGGCGCTTCTGGGGATAGAGGAGGCGAGGGCCGGCGACACGCTGGCCGGTGTCGAGACAGTGCCGTTCGAGACTCTGAAATATGTTTCCGAGCCTGTTGTGACTGTGGCTATAGAGCCTAAGCACAGCAAAGACCTTCCAAAGCTGATCGACTTCCTGAATAAGCTGACGATTGAAGACCCGACACTGGTGACGGTGGTTAGGCCTGAGACTGGCGAATATCTGATTAGTGGGATGGGTACTTTGCACCTGGAGATAGCCCTGACCTGGATTCAAAAGGCGGGGCTAGAGATTGTGGCAGGCAACCCGATAATCCTTTACAGGGAGTCCGTGAACCAGAGGGGGAAGGTCTTTGAGGGTAAGTCACCTAACCGTCACAACAAGATATACTTCTATGTAGAGAAGCTCGATGATGCGATCGTTGACCTGATTAGGCGCGGCGAGTTATTCGACGAGATGGATAGGAAGCAGGTTGCGAAGATCCTAAGAGATCATGGCTGGGATGCAGACGAGGCTAGGAATGTATGGATGATCGACTCAGGTGGCAATATTCTGGTTGACATGACGAAGGGTGCTCAATACCTGCATGAGAGTAGGATGATGATTATTGGAGGGTTCCAAAGGGTTATTCAGGAGGGGCCACTCGCAGGCGAGAGGATGAGAGGCCTTAAGGCTGTGCTTGTTAATGTCGACCTCCACGAGGACCCAGTCCACAGGGGTTATGCACAGATCGCGCCAGCCACTTGGCGCGCTATCTACGCTAGCATACTAACGGCCAACCCGGTGCTTCTGGAGCCTATACTGAAGATCGAGGTGAAGGTCCCACCTGACTTCATCGGAGCCGTGACGTCTATCCTGGGCTCAAAGAGGGGGAGGATAGTTGACGTGGCTCAGTCAGAGTACATCTCTGTCGTATCTGGTGAGATTCCCGCTGCCGAGGCGTCTGACCTAGCTGAGCTCATGAGGGGTGCGACGATGGGTAAGGCGTTCTGGGGTACTGAGTTCCATGCATGGAAGCCGGTGCCCGAGTCGATTAAAGAGAAGGTGATCATGGAGATTAGGAAGAGGAAGGGCATGCCGCTCCAGCTGCCGAAGATATCTGACTTCGTCGAGGAGGCCTAGCCTAGGGGCTCTGGGAAGGAGACGCTGAGACGCTCCCCTAACTCCCTCAACCTCTGGAGGGTGTTGGGATCTATTGGGATGCCTTTCTTCAGCCTCTCCTTCATGGACCTCTCCTCAGGCTCTCCGGGCAGCATTATCTCCTCAACACCCTCCGCAGGCCTCACGGACTTTACGTTGGAGACCAGGGCCTCGATACGTGATAGGAACTGTTTTTTGTCACCGAAGACCTCGGGGTTTATGACGGTTATGAAGAACCCGCCTTGCTGGGATGGGTGATTCCTAACCTCAACGCTGCTTGGCGCCCCGATGAGTGCAGAGGCCATCACTTCTACGAATAGTGCCAGTGAGTATCCCTTGTAGCCGCCGAAGGGTAGGAGATAGCCCTTGAGGGCCTCTACAGGGTCTCTGGTCGGCCTACCTTCACTGTCTAGTGCAACGCCCTCCGGTAGCTGCTGCCCCTGGCTAGCCGCTAGGTGGACCTTGAACTTGGCTATCGCTGAGGTGGCCATGTCTACGAGTATGGGGGCTGACCCGCTTCTAGGCACCCCTATACTTATCGGATTGGTCCCGAAGACTCTGCCGACACCGCCCCATGGCGGCATCTCGGCCACACCGTTGGCCAGAGCCAGGCTGATGAGCCCCTTTTCCGCAACCCTCAAGGTGTAGTAGGCCAGCATACCCACATGTCCTAGACACACTGCACCTGCTACAGCCACGCCGGCGTTGAGAGACTTCTCCAAAGCAATCTCTGAGACCTTCACCGCTCCCACTATTCCGAGACCCATGCCACAGTCTATGAGGGCCCAGGTAGGCCCTTGCCGCAGCACCCTCACATTGCACCGCGCGTTGAGATACCCCTTCTCCAGACCCTCCACGTAGTATGGTAGCCTTATCACTCCATGAGAGTCGACACCCCGAAGATTTGCTAAGACAAGGTGGTCTGCCACAAGCTCTGCGTCCGGTAGAGGAACACCCATCTTGAGGAGGCAGTCGCGGCTGAAGTTGAATAGGTCTTCGTGGCTGAAGCGGGGGCTCATACCTGCGCCCGCGGGCATACGTTTCAGATTATGCGTCATGTGATATAGGGCTAGCTGTTGCGCCTGGTCTAAGATTTTTTAGGCACTTAATTCAACTGATTACGATGCAGCTTTCAACTCCTCCGCGTGTGAAGGTACTCGAGGCTGTCGGCGCCGTTGCGGGTGATAGGGTCCGAGTGCTGGGTGAGTCTGAGGCGGAGGTTAGGGCCTCAGAGGGTGACAGGACCTATAGGGTCTTTCTCGACACTGCACGTGGTTTGGCGGACTCCGACGACAACGGAACACGGTTCAGGAACTACATAGGTTACCCGATCCTCGCCTTCATGATGATTAAAGGCCTGCTGCCCTATGACGAGGAGATAGGCAAGGCCCTCAAGGACGTGAAGTGGAGGAGCATAAACGAACTCTTCAAGAACTATAGGCTCGTTGAACGATACATCAAGGAAGAGCTAAAACGCGCGGGCATCTCTCCGGATAGGGTAGATAGCTACATCGCCAGCGTCATGGAGGCCCTTTCTGATATGACACTCCAGAGGCCTGAACACCCCTGACACCCTTCTCAAGCTCCTCTAGCACTAGTCCCAGCATGTAGATTGTGCGAAGATCCTCGCCAGTCACCCGCTCTAACTCTGGCCCGATCTTTTCAAGCGCCTCTCTGAGCCAGTAGGGGTTTGAGGGTTTCGCATCAGCCTTCGAGGCGGTTGCCGCAACTTCTATTGGCTGGGCCGTCTTCTCAAGCCCGAGGGCCCGGCATGCCTCGGTGAGCGGGAGCCGCTCTCCAAAGACCCGTGTAAATCTTTCAGAGACATCCTCGACAAGACCTAGAGATGAGGCGCCCATCAGCTTGGCTTTTAGTGAGCGCATGCCTAGCCGTTCGAGCATGACTAGGAACTCTTGCGAGTCGTATACTAGCAGGTTGAAGCCAGAGTCGAGGAGGCCTGAGATTATGGAGGAGGCCTCTATGTAGGCGTTGTCCGGGCCCTCCGGCGTCTTAAGCCCTGCCGAGCCCCTGACAGACTCGCCGTCGAAGACTCCGATGCAGTAGACTAGGAAGAATGATGAGTCGTCTAGCGCGTAATAGTTTCCTGAGACGACGCATTTTTTGAGAGCCCTGCTGGGTCGGGGTACCGAGACCTCTCCGACTGGGAGCTGGAGTCTGAGCCTCTCCCTAAGGACAAGTCTCTCGAGGATCTTTGAGGCGTAGTGTTTGGCTGGTGTCCAGTCAAAGCCCCTGCTCATCAGGGCCGCATAAGCCATCTCGTTTATGGCCTCTAGCAGACACTCGTCTAGTTCGTCCGGGGTATACCCCTCAACCAGCCTCCTAAGCTCCAGCCAGTCAAGCTTCTCGAGAAGCCCCGCAGACTCTGGCTCATGAATCGAGACAAACTTCCGGTCACCGACAACTATAACGTCATACTTTATCGTCTCAAACGGTATCCCTAGCTTCCTCCTCATCACTATCTCGGTTAGCGCCATACCTAGCCTCAGCATAGAGGGGTCGTCCGTCGGATCTGCCTCGACTAATGTGCCGTAGGTGTAGTCTGTGTAGACACCATCAGTAGGCGTGGGGACTGGGAGGACTCGGCGCCTAGGCGATACTATCGTCCTCCCGTCAACGACGAAGACGTCTAGCGTCGTGCTCCGGAGTATCCAGTTTATGTGGTTTGGTAGCTTGACGTATAGCCCGAAGCCCTCCGGAGGCTTTACTAGGCAGTCTACTTCGGTGTGGAGGCGCCCCGCGTAGTAGTCTGAAGCGATCGAAGACTCCTCCCCCCACCTCCTCTTAACGGCCTCATACTCTTCAAGCGCTAGCGCAAGCGGCTCATACCTCCTCAGGACCTGCTCCGAGATGTCCTCGACCACCACTGAGGTGACAAGCCTGCCCGTCTCGCTGCTCCGCGCATGCCTAGTGACCATGCCGTCTGACGTGTAGTCTATACAGCCGACCTGGAACCTCTCAACGAGGTCCACGTGCGATATATCCTCGAGATACTGCTCGGAGCCGTCTCTCCTTCGCCTGATCCTCTTAACACCAAGGCTCGGTGCGAACTCGTAGAAGTTTAGCCTCATCCAAGCCCTCTTTCCGACGCTCGTCAAGACATATTCCCGGAGCATTCCAAGGCTCGTGAGCAGTTTTGACTCCTCTGGCGTGAGGCTTCTCACCCCTCCGGGCCGTGTAGCTTTAAAGAGGGCCTCGACTAATGTGATGTACTTGTTGCTGGGGTTTACGACTACGCGCTCGCGGCTGATGGAGACCCACTTGACGAGCGCGTCAGTACCCCTCTTGAGGAGGTTGTAGTCCCAAGACGAGCTGGGGATGATTACTGACTCGGTCCATTCAACCCCTTCCCGCCGGCCCTTCCTCCCCTCCTTCTGTAAAAACTCCCTTAGACTCTCGGGCAGGCCGACATGAACTATTCTTACTACATTGCCTATGTCGATTCCCTGGGAGAGGGTCCTCGGAGAAATGAGAAGCCTGAGGGCGCCAGTCCTCGCCCTCTCCTCCACGGTCCGCCTAGTCTCTTTATCCACTAGGTGGTGGTGTGCTGCTACCGAGCCTTCTCCAGCCTCCGCGGCCACCCTCCTCCTCAGCTCCTCCGCCCTGGCTATGCTCTGGGTGAAAACTATGGTCAAGCCGGCGTCATCGGCGTACTTGGATATCAGCTCTGCCGGGTCGGGGTGTGGGTTCAGACCTGCCAAGTCGAGGCCAGCTGCGCGGACCGCTTCAACGACCTTGTAAACATTCTTGAGGAATTCGTCATAGCTATCGAGGGCGGCGGCAATGTCCCTTCCAGCCCCGATTCGCAGGATCTCATCCCTCCTCTCCCTGAGGCTGTTCCAGACAACGCGGAGGTTCCGGCCTAATACCACGTAACAAGTGTTCCGTGGGTGGAAGGGCTTGCCATTCACAATCACCGCCTCCACCCCGGTTATGGATTGGAGGAATTCTGCCAGCTCCTCCGGATTCTCGAGCATCGCAGTCAAGACGGCGAATCTGAGGTGGGGAGATGCCCTCTCCCTCAATATCCTACATATCGCTAAGAGAATTGCGAGGCTGCGGGGTGAGTAGAAGTCGATATCGTCCAGCACGAGTAGGTCTAGGTTAGAGAGAAACTCCCTCAGGAGGGGAGGCCTCTCACCCCCCAACTTCTTGACCTCCATCAACAGATAGGCAGGGTTGGTGACGACTATGTTTGAGGATGCCAGCTCCCGTCTCAGGCCCCTAATACCCATGCTCTGAGCTAGCCTACTCCTAGTGGGCGCGTCGATAATGGACACCCTCATACCCAATGCTTCACAGTACGTCTTCAGACGGTTGACCTGGTCGTTGGAGAGGGCGAGGGTCGGGTAGGCTGCCAAGACCCTGGCTCCGTGGCTAGCGGCGTAGGCAAACCATGCCTCAGTCTTCCCCGAACCAGTACCCGACCGGAGTATCAGGTTCTTCCCGGCTACAAGCGCGTTGTACGCCTCGAGCTGGTGTCTATAGAGCCTCTTACCCGCGATCTCGAGGCCAGAGGAGGCGAAGCGGGGGATGAGCTGGGAGAATGTTACATCCACCAACTCGGGCTTAACCGGCTCCTCAACCAGCGTATAGAAATCGTACCCCAGCTCCCGCAGGATCTCCCCTGTCTCCTTCAAGACCCTCTGTCAAGCCCCACGCATAGCTGGCTATATTTCTATTCCTCTCCTTGAGCGTGTGGGCGTCTGAGCACCAAGATGTGTACACCTCCCAGAAGCAGCCTCCGCACCCTAACCAGCCTGAAGTATCTGGCTAGCCTCCTGATCAGCTCAGACTCGGTAGGCAGCAGGAGATAGGTGGGGTAGATCATGCGGATTTCCCTCCACAGCTTCATGAGCGCGGAGGCTACCAGAAATGGGGCCACTATACGCCAATACAGGCTCAGCACCGCTTTAGCTAAGGATCCGTCAGGCTTGGCAAGGTCTATTACGGTGAAGACGCCACCGGGCTTCAGTATGGAGGCGAGCCTCTCGAGGGAGTCGGGCAGGCTGAAAACATCCCTAAGCGCAAAGGCCATGAAGACTGACCCGATCGAGGACGGACGGAAGGGCGCATACTCCAGCACGCCAATCACGGCATCTGAGCTGGGCCGCTTAACCCTCGTCATTGCCAGCCTAATCATCCTTTCTGAGGGGTCGAGCATCACTAAGAAGCCACACCGCCCACCTAGCTCTTCCTGGATATAGACTGAGAGGGAGCCATCCCCCGCTCCCGCGTCCAGCACTTTTCCACCTCTCACCCCGGAAAGTCTAATCCCAAGGATCCTGATCGCCCGGTCCAGCCCTAGTGAGATTACACGGTTCACGGCTGGGTACTTTGGGCCTAGGGCCTCGATGGCCCTCACCACGCTTGCCCAATCATCGCCTAGGCCGCCGCTCTCCCCGCCAGTCAACCGCGGGAGATAACCTGTTAAGGCAGGTGATATAACTAGTTCACAAATATTTATTTCGGATATGTGCTGGTTCGTGCAGAGACGGTTGAAAGTGCTGGAAGTGATCAGGAGGGCGTCGAGTCAGGGCCAGCCGGGGCCTCTACCAAGCTTCAGCCACTCCCATGTCGTGAGGGCCATCTACCTGATAGCAGAGAGTCCGGGGATGGGGAGGAAGAGGCTTGCTGAGGCCCTTGGCTTGGGAGAGGGTGTTGCCCGGACCCTTCTCTCCCGGCTGAAGGCGGAGGGCCTAGTGGAGACCGATAGGGCTGGGTGCTTTCTCACTGAGGCGGCTAAGGCCCTCTACTCTGAGCTCACGGCCAAGATGGGGAGGCCGCAACTCCTCGACATCCGAAATACCTGGCCTTATCCGTTTAGCGTGGGGATAGTTGTCAGGGGCGGGGCCAGCCTTGTGAGGAGGGGGCTGGAGCAGCGGGATGCTGCGATCAGGGCAGGCGCGAAAGGGGCTATGACCCTTGTCTATCACTCGGATAGACTACTTATGCCGGGTATAAGCGATGTGACGGCCGAGCACCCCGAATTCGCCAACAAGATACTGGAGGAGATGAGGCCGGAGGAGGGCGACGCCATCATAGTGGCAGGCGCAGAAAGTCTCCACGACGCAGAGAATGGGGCTGTGGCCGCCGCCCTAGTCACGCTCGGCCTCGAGCATATCTGACACCTATTCTATCTTTATGTTGTATTCTCGGACCTTCCGCGGAAAGCGCATCTCTAGAACACCTTCCTTGAACCTCTGTCTAGCACCCTCCCACGAAGCATCTGCGGGAAGCTCCACCTCCAGCCTATAGCATGTGGCACAGGTTCTGACCCCCTCCCTATATGGGACGGAGTAGTTGCAGGGTGCGTAGATTCTTAGGAGCCTGCCACTCGTCCTTATTTCCAGCCTTCCCCTATCGGCGCCCGGCAAATCCACCCTCAAGACATATTCTTCAGGCCCCTCGAGAAATTCATAGAATGGCTCGAGACAGCGGCTTGAAAGCTCCAACTCCTTCAACCGCGTCAGCATGTTCTCAACCTCCTCTTCAAACTCCTCCTCAATCTCTCTCATTATGTCAAAGATGCTTCTCCTACGACGGTACACTTCCCATCACCTGATGTAGCCGGGCGGTGACTCGAGCTGAAGCCCAACCGGCATCCTCGCGAGATTTGCGCTAGTCCTGCGCATCAAGTCTCTCATCTGCATCTTCAGCTGCTCTGCCTGCTCCAGCAGTGTGTCTACCGGTATACTCGCACCCAACAGCCTGTTTAGGAATGTTATAACTTCGGCGGCTGCGCCGGGATCGGGATAATTCATGTGGCTCTGAACAAGTGCTAGGAGGACCTTCACATCCCTCTTAGCCGCACTCTTCAGAATCGCGGCCTTAACACCCGTGAGATAACCGTTCTCAAACCTCTGGACATACTCGGTAGCCATAGCCATCTTCATCAACTCCTCATCGTTGGAGAGCACATAGACTTTGGGCTTCTCAATGTCTAGCCTGTCAGGCTCGGGAATCCCTCCAACAGATATTATTGGCGACTTAAGTGTTGACGCGATCTCTACAATCGAGTTAGCCATCCCCCACATACCCCTCGGCGGCACAGGCACGTCGGAATAGAGCAAGAGCAACTGCCGCGACTCAAGCGAGACCCTGTAAAGCCTGCAGGGCTCCATAATCCTAGACTCTAGCACGGTCACTATGGGTGGGAGTTCTGGAACCTCAATATAGCCCACCGAATCCCCCTTCAACGTTGTAGCAATATAGGACGTCACTATCGTGCCCACCAACCCAACCTCAGGAAGCCCCTCAATAATCGGCGACCCTTGCTCAACCTTCTTCCTCTCGAAGAGGTAGGGCGCTACAGCACCGCTCAAACCAGAGTATTAGTTGAGGGTCTAAGAAAAAAATCTTTCATGATCCAACAGAGCCGCAACATCCCAAAGATGGGTTATTTGTGGGGTAGGAAGAGTTTCACAAGCGCCCCAAGCCCAACAGCCCTGACGACGTTTACTAGGAATACGGCGAACCCGGCGGCCATCATCAAGGCGCCGATAAGCGCCACACTCATGTATGGCCCGTATATTCCGAGGCCCATCGGATAGAGGGTTCTCCTCAACATGCCTTGTGTACCGGCCAACCCCATAGCGAGGCCCATCACAACCCCTCCAACACCCATCAATAGTAGATGGGCATCGGCGAGCCTCTCGCTGAGGGCTTTCCCCGTAAGAAGCGGGAACAGAGCATAAATTGCCGCGAAGATCGTCAATGAAAGTCCAACGAGCAGTTGAATATGACCATGAATCCCGATAACCCACTGGGTGTTGTGGAAGAACCGATTCGAGGCGTAGTTTGCCTGGATTATCCCAGCCAGGCCACCCACCGCATACCCGGTTATAGACGCTAGGACGAATTTGAGAGGAGCCGAGTACTTGACCGGCCTAGCCCTCCAGATAGTAGCTAGCACCGCGAACATTGTGAGCCCCATTGTTATCAATTCTCCCCAAGTGAAGATCTGTCCCTGGATCTGGAGGGCCAAGGGCTGCGGCGTATCTGCCAGCATGTGATGGTTCCAGACAAGTAGCGATACAACTAGGTCCGCAAGAATGACGGTCCTTACAACGGGTTCGCCGTAGAGCTGCCTATTCAGAAGCAGTGGTACGAGAAGATACCAAGTCCCGGCGGTGAATATGAGGACATTCCCATCGGCGATCAAGTCGAGACCCCACCAGAAGACGTTCTTATACACTAGAGGGTCGATCAGGGAGTGGCTCGGGGAGGAGCCTACAAACAGGTAGGAGGCACCGAAAAGGGCTAAGAGCACTCCAACACCCCCTATCACGAACGCGTTTAGAGTAGTGTCTACGCAGCCTCTAAACACCGCGACGACGAAGACTGGATAGTTGAAGACCCTTGCGGTGTAGTGTGGAACACCCTTCACTTTGGCCCAGAGTTTATCTAGGTTGAATGCCGTGAGCATGAGCTCCTTGAAGACGTAGCCAGCACCTGCCTTTTCGCCCCCATCCATCTCAGCCCTAGCGGGGAGGAAGATTGTCGCAAACATGTTGAAGAAGAATACCAGTACAGAAGCTAAAACCAGCGCCACACCCATACCAAAAGAGAATATTGCCGCCGGGTTCCAGCCCGCCAGCTCTACCGCGACGGGTATAGGCCAGTATAGGGTGTAGAGTGGGGCATAGTGGGTGGCAAATGTGGTCGTCCATATAATGGCCAGACCAGTGATCATTAGCCAGAAGCTCGCATAGGCGGCCCGCTTGCTGTAGACATCCCTCTTCATAACGTAGGGAACCAAGAAGTAAAATGCGCCCATGACCGCCATGTATGCCCAGCCATAGATGCCCACGAATGGATGTGCAGTCATCATGGAGTAGAAATGCCGCTCATCAAAGAGGTCTGTAAGGAGATTTAGAATTCTGAGCCTCATCAGTATCCCTTCGATTCCTGCAAGCGCGAAGAAAATCAACGCTACTACGACAAACCTTAACACAAGTATTTTTCTTTCATTTTCGTTCACGACTTACCACCCTCCACTACTATAGCATCCCGAACAAACATCCACGGGTGCTGAGGACCACTATACTCGGTCGACCGTACATCGTAGGCTCCAGGCTCATCGAAGACCCAGACAATCCTGTTGACATACGGCTTTGGGACCACCTGCATCTGAAAGACCATCGAGCCATCCTTCCTGAAGACCCCGAATCCATAGACCAAGTCTTCAGATATCACAACAAACTCCACGGGAGTTTTCGCGGGGATTACTATCGGGGTCTCGGGGAAATGAAAGCTATAGTTCTTCATGTGTATTGTTATGGTCATAGCTGGCTTAGCCTCGTAGAAGGTGTAGCGGGCAGAAGGGAGGATTGGTGAGAGGAATAATATGTTGCCAATTAGCGCCACCGAGAATAGGAAAAGAATCCAATTCCTCTCACCCCTCTCCATACCGGCCTTCTTCACATGCCCACCGTCAGCCTCCACTTCCCGCCCGCCTCTCCGAGTCAAAACATAAAAAACCACGATGAACGCTATAACAATTAATATGATTCCAAAATATATGGCCTCGATAACAAATTGCGGATACATGCCTTAACGATAGATCTGCGAAACAAGCAAATAATTTATATGCGAACTCTAGTTGCTAAATTACTTGGAGTTCCTACATTCTAGTTCATACAATTTTATGAAATTATGTGAAGGTGCCGCTTCTGCTGAAAAATCTAGTCCCTGGCTTATCTAAAGACTGTATCTCCATCCTCTTACATCTACTGCCACAATTCTCCCGCCGTAGGCCATTAAGGGGTTTATTTCGAGCTGGGCTATGGATGGGTTCTCAACCAATATTTTAGAGAAGTTGACTATTATTTTTCGTAAAGCTTTTCTATCCACAGGTGGGTATCCTCTAAAACCATTTAAGAGCCCTGAGAATCTCAGCCTAGTTAGCATCTCTTCAGCCTCGTCGTCTTGAACGGGTGAGACGAATGTGACGAAGTCTCGAATCACTTCTGTCAAAACCCCGCCTATGCCGACAGTCACGGTTGGGCCGAAGGTTTCGTCGACCTTGGACCCTAATATCAACTCGATCCCTTGGACTGTTTCCTGGACAACAACTCCACACTCACGCACGCCCAGCTTCTCAGCTATCCCCCTCAGCTTGTTAAATGCTCTCAATACCTGCGCCCTATCGGTTATCCCCAGCTGCACACCACCCACATCTGTTTTGTGGACTATCCTTTCCGAGGATATCTTCATGACGACGGGGTACCCTATCCTCTCGGCAGCCTCTACAGCCTCATCTCCCGTCGATACAACCTCCTCTCTAGCGACCTGAATTCCGTGTTCACTGACGAGTTCGAGTAGGTGGGCTCGGGGGATTGGCTCCAAGGCCTCGCTAGACCTTGCCTCATAAATTGGGAAGCTCTCCCTCGAAGGGGTGAAGATATCGGAGATAAGCGTTAGTACTCTGATTGCGTCCTCCATGTCTTTGTAGGCCGGTATTCCGTTCCTGACCATTAGAGCCCTCATGGTGACAGACCATTCAGTATCGCCGGTATCGCATCCAACAACCGTAGCACCAGAGATCCTAGCAATCCCTGCTAGCCTTGACACAACTCCCTCATCCATCATGGGAGGAACATGAAAGGGCATCAGAAGATGCATGTCAAACACCCCACTCTCTGAAACCACTCTGTAGGCCTCTTCGAAGGCGGCTGAGTCGGCACTGCCACTAAGGTCAACCGGATTAGTAGTGACGGACACAGACGGAATCCTCCCCTCACTTTTCAACCACTCCAACTTCTCGATAGAGCTCTCAGGTAGTGGTATGACCTCCAAGCCGCTTGCCTGGGCTAGGTCGGACGCGATGACAGAGAAGCCGCCCGCGTTGGTTAGTATTGCGAGGCGCCGTCCTCTTGGCGGCTTCTGGAGGCTCAGGGCTAAGGAGACATCGGCTAGTTCCTTGACGTTATCAACAACTATCGCGCCAGCCTGTTTGAAGGCCCCAACATGAGCCTCCCACTCTCCAACCATGCTCGCCGTATGGGTGTAGGCCGTCCTCCTCCCGACCAAAGTCCTCCCCGCCTTAAGGACCACTATCTGTTTTCCGTTACGCCGCAGCTCCAGAAACCTATTCAGCAATTCTCTTCCGCCACTTACACCCTCAACGTAAACCGCAACTACAGAAGTCAACGCGTCACTCGCAAAGTAGGAGAGAAGCTCAGGTATGCTGACATCTATTTGGTTGCCGACACACGCAACGGCCCTTACACCGGCCCCCCTTTCGCCAAGAGTGTCAAGGACATAGTGGGCAAGCGCGCCACTCTGGGATACGATGCTTATGCTCCCCCTGCTAGGGAAGATAAAGCTCTGGGCGCTCCTCCCATCTGAAAAGGCTTTGACCTCCCTTGTGAAAAAAGTGTTTACACCAGTGTATGCATCCATCACGCCGACAGTGTTGGGCCCGAGAACCCTCATACCCGACAGTTTAATCGCCCTTCTCAAGCTCTCCGTCAGCTGGTCATTCCCCACCTCTGAGAAACCACCACTCACAACTATGGCCGCTCTCGCACCATTCTTCCCAGCCTCCAGAATGGTTTGAGGAACCTGGGGAGCTGGAAGAGCTATAACCACTAGGTCAACCTCATCATTTATCTCAGATAGGCTGGAAAAGACTCGGTTCCCATAGAGCTCCCTTAACTCTGGGTTAACCGGATAGATCTCAGACTTCAAGACGCCTTGCCTCCTATTGCTCATTAGCCGATCATATATCACCCGGCCGATCTTGTCCGGGTGACGGGAAACACCTACAACGGCTATGGACTTCGGGTTGAAAAAAGCGTCTAATCCCCCCACACCCAACTAGTCCCACTCATTAGAAAAATGTCGTACCTCATTTTTAAAGGGGTTGTAGGTGTATGGCAAACTCTCAAATAAATTCTTTCATTTTATATCTTAAAATTAGGGCCAAGGCGTACATATATAAGACCCGACACCCATCTTTTGGATGTGGGGTATGGAGCCCCATGCTTAAAATCAGATTTCACGGCCGGGGCGGCCAGGGGGTTAAAACCAGCAGCCGCATCCTCGGTCGCGCAGCCTTTCTCGATGGCTTCGTAGCGCAGGATTCCCCGATATATGGGGCGGAGAGGCGGGGGGCGCCTGTCATATCGTTCACACGGATTTCCAAGACCCCGATCACTGAGAGGGGGTTCATCTTTGACCCGGACATCGTGATTGTGATGGATGAAACGCTCCTCAACGACTGGCTGGCCCGGCCACTGGATGGTGTTAAGAAAGGTGGGGCCGTATTCGTGAACGCGCAGCCCGGGTTCCCACCACCGGAGGGACATGATGACAAGTTCTTCATAACTTATGATTTGACGGGCAGGGCTCTGGAGATTCTCGGCAAGCCTATAATCAGTTCACCCTCCGCCGCGGCGGCGGCTAAAATAACCGGTCTAATCACAAAATCATCCGTCCTAGAGGCCACAGCCGATGAGCTGGCTGAGTTGGACTTGAAGGATGAGCTGTTGGAGAAAAACATACAGCTGGCCGCAGAGGTTTACGATGCAATTCCCAGCCCAGTGATAAATACGGAGGAAAGCGGATCCATTACCCGGGAGATATCCCCACTAGATTACGAGCCGGTCACCTATGAAGAGGTCATCCACCTAGACATAGCTAATCTCGGAAACTCGGCCCTGAGGCGGACAGGCAACTGGCGCATATTCAAGCCTGTTGTAGACCCGGAGAAGTGTACTGGCTGCATGGTCTGCATCATCTACTGCCCCGACTCGTGCATAACCCTGAACGAGAACAATAAGGCGGTTATCGACTATGACAACTGTAAGGGCTGCATGATATGTTTGAGGGAGTGCCCATTGCGGGCGATTTCTTCGGTTAGGGAGGTTAGGGTCTATGCGTGACGTAAAGACGGTGACGAGCAACGTATCGGCTGTCGAGATGATGAGGGTTGAGATGTTGACAGGTAACGTGGCGGCCGCCTGGGCTGCCCGTCTAGCAGACGTTGACTATATACCTGCATACCCTATAACTCCGCAGACCGAGATAATTGAGACTCTCGCCAAATGGATAGGTGAGGGAGTTATGAAGGCTAAGCTGGTGCAGCTGGAGTCGGAGCACTCCATGCTCACGGCCGCCGGCACAGCCTCCCTGACAGGCGCTAGAGTCTTCACAGCCACATCTAGTCAAGGACTCTTCTACGGTTTCGAGATGCTCTATAATATCTCTGGATGGAGAGCCCCGCTCGTCCTAGTGAATGTCTCACGAGGTGTTGCGGCTCCAGTAACCCTTGAGCCCGACCATAATGACGTACTAGCTGCGAGGGATAGCGGCTTCCTACAGTTCCACGCAGAGACCTGCCAGGATGTATTAGACCTAGTCCTGCTCGCCTACCGCGTCTCGGAGGATAGACGGGTGAGACTACCCTCTATTGTAAACATGGACGGCTTCTATCTCTCCTTCACCCGGGAGCCAGTCCACCTCCCCAGCCAAGAAACGGTGGAGGAGTTTCTACCACCCTATATCCCTACCCTCCCATTCAGAGCCAGTAGGCCGGTCGTCAAGGGCGCATCAGTGCTGGGTGGGCACATTTACACATACTTTAAACACAATATCCACGAATCTATGAGAAGGGCTATTGAGGTCTTTGAGGAGGCGTCAAAACACTACGCGGAGTTGACGGGGAGGGTCCACGAGCCTGTTGAGGGGTTTAAACTCGAGGATGCTGAATACGTCCTTGTAATGAGTAACTCCTTCACGACAATGGGTAAGAGGGCTGTTCTTAGGCTTAGGGAGAGGGGTGTCCCCGCCGGCTTGGTTAAGATAGTCATGTACAGGCCATTCCCGTCGGCCCAGCTAGCTGAGCTCCTCAAAAACAGGAAGGCGGTAGCAGTTCTAGACCAGAACATATCACTTGGAATGGGGGGAATAATGTACCAAGAGGTGGCAGGCGCACTGTATCACCAGAGAAACAGGCCCGAAAAATTGATGTCAGTAATTGGGGGGCTCGGGGGAAAATATATCTCACTAGAAGAGTTTGAATATGTCTTCAATGTCTTACAGCATCCGGAGGGAAGGGACCCGAGCACACCACTATTCCTGTTTAGGAAGGATGAGTTGGAGGGCGTCAGGAAGGCTTTGGGTCTCGCAGGTTTAGGTGGGGGGTAGAATGAGCGAGACAAGATTTAAGACCTTGAGGGACGTACCGCTCGAAGAGTATCTGGCGCCTGGCAACCCATTATGCGCTGGTTGCGGCGCCACGCCCGTCTTGAGAATGTTCCTGAAAGCCCTAGAAGGAAGGGCAGTTTTCGTCAATGCCGCAGGATGCTTTACACTCTTACACGTCTATCCCTACACCCCCTTTAAGTCGAGCTGGATGTACACAGCCTTCGCATCTGCACCGGCAGGCGCCCAGGGGATCAGGGACGCGTTGGACATACTCATCGAGAAGGGTAAAATTCAGCCAGAAGAGGATATCAAAGTGGTCTGCTTCACAGGCGACGGCGCCGCATACGATATAGGCTTACAAAGCACATCTGGAGCCATCGAGAGGGGACTAGACTTCTATTACCTTGTCTATGATAATGAGGCCTACAGCAACACAGGGTTTCAGAAAAGCGGCGCCACACCATACGCTGCCTCGACCGCAACCACCCTGCCAACAAAGCTTCAACGAGAAGGACATACAGGGTCGAAGAAGGACCTCTTCGAGATCTGGAGGAGCCATAAGCCACCCTACGTAGCAACCATAGCCCCGTCCCATATTGTTGACATGCTTAGGAAGATTGAGAGCGCGTCGAAGTATAGGGGGCCCAAGCTGTTTATCTCATTCACCCCCTGCCCGACGGGGTGGTACCACGACACCTCAGAGAGCATAAGGATCTCAAAACTTGCCGTCGAGTGTGGAGTCTGGCCACTTAAGGAGGCCATATACGGGGAGGTGAAACACACCTATACTCCAAGGGTCTTAAAACCGGTAGAGGAATACCTCAAAACACAAGGCAGATACAAACACCTCTTCCACCCGCAGAGGCAAGAGCACGTAATCAAAGCCATACAGGAGAACATATATCAGTACTGGCGAAGGGTTGCAGAGACTGAGAAACTTGACATAATCATCCCATCTGTCTAACAGATATACATAAGAGGGTAGAAGTATCAATACAGTGATAGGCAGATTAAAGGGTAGGGCAGGAAAAATAGCTTATGGCGCCGGTAACCTCGGCCAAGCACTCATTTACCACATGATAGGGACTTTTCTAATATATTTCTACATAAAAGAGATCCGCCTAGATCCTGCCTTGGTCGGAGTTGGTTTTTCAGTTGCTTATGGTATATGGAACTCTATAAATGATCCTATAGCAGGGTATATCTCAGATAGAACTAGGACAAGGTGGGGGCGCAGAATACCGTATGTACTCTTTGGCACCCCTCTAATGGTAATATTCTTCACCTTAATTTGGCTCCCACCAATTAGAGATATACCATTGTCGAGCCAGCGCGACATTGGACTTTTCCTCTATTTCCTCGTTGTTGTCGGGGTTTTTGAACTTCTATACACTTTCGTCACTGTCTGCTGGAATTCATTATTCCCGGAGATGTTCCAGGACCTTAAGGAGAGGCTGGAGGTATCTATCTACAGACAAGTTGCTGCCATGATAGGGCTAATCATTGGTTTTGTCGTAGCGCCGCAAATAATATACCACTTTACCAGGGAGTTTGGCACCATAAACGGATGGGCCTTGACCGGGTTGGTTCTAGGCTGTATCGCAGGCGGCTCCTTCGCACTATCCCTGCTAGGAAGTAGAGAAAAGAAGGAATTCAGTATGGCGGGAACACTTCCCATCATCTCAGCATTTAAGATTACGCTCACCAACAGGTCCTTTATTACAGCTGCGTTTTGCATTCTAATGATTAGCTGGTCTTGGAGTTTACTCGCTGCAATAAGCCCATTTTTTGTCGAGTATTTTCTGGGCGGAACCATTGCAGACATAACCTTTATAAGCGCCCCAATTCTCTTGATGGCGATAGTTTTTTACCCATTCTGGAGGAAAATAGGGATTAAGTATGGAACAAAGAAGACGTTGATCACCTCTTATACATTAGAGACGGTGTTTGTTTTGTTGTTTGTGTTGGTGGCAGACAATGTTATAGAGGCGGCCGCAGTAATGATTTTTTATGGTATAACAAATTCAGGAGTAAACTTGGTTAGAGAAATTCTAATCCCTGACGTTATTGACGAAGACGAGGTAAAAACAGGTTTTAGGAGAGAAGGCATATATCTAGGAGTGACAACGTTTATCGATAGATTCGCACTGGGGCTGACCGGGATTAGCACGGTCATTATCTTCAGCTTAAGCGGTTTCACCCCGGGTAGCACGCCACCTTCCCCCACCATTATACTAAACATGCGGGTCCTGACAGCCGCGCTTTTCACCATAGCACTGGCATGTTTTCTAATCGCAATGAAGTTTTACCCATTAAGTGCTGATAAAGTTGATGAGGTGAGAGGTGCCCTCGAAAAGCTACATAGGGAAAGAGGCATCGTCTAGAAAGCCACATTCTTTCTCCTTAAAATGGTAGTTTTAGATGGTCTCCCGTTTTACCGCACAATAACTTCCTGGTGTTTCCAATATAATAGTCGCTTGCAAAGACGCTACTAACCATCGAAGACCCATACCTCTCTAAGAGAACCTCATACAGCCTACGGGGGCTCACAGCCAAACCAGAATATCCGATGGATTTAAACAAAAGAGAGGCCACTAGTATAGCTGCATGTATTCTTCTCCTTCCTCGTCGTATATGCCTACGGCTATGTAGACCTCGCTAAACTCGTGGCCACACCTGCACCTAGTCCTGTAATAGGCAGTGTATCAAGCCCCTACCACAATAAGGACACATAATAGCCATGACACAACAATAGATGGGCTGGAATCAAAATCGTCTTAGGCCTTAACTATTCCAGATCCTCTATTTCTGGGTTTATGTATTTCTTCTCACCGTTATTTATCTTTCTTGACCTCCTCCTGAGCTTTGTTCCGCAGTATAGGCACTTGTCACCTATGGGTCTCTCCCAGCTAACCATGCATCTGGGGCAGTAGCCGTCACCAGCCCTATAGTTGGGATGGATGTGTGGTAGTGGATTGTCGGCCTTCTCCCCAGGCCTATACGATATACAAGGTATCCCTTCCTCAATCCATAAATCGATACGTATGGACTTCTCCCCTACTAGTAGCTCTGGCTGGAGGAGGTACCTCTTACTCGTCGGTATCCTAAGCCTGAAGCCAGCAGTAACGTCATATCTACAAGTAAAAGTCTTCCACTAAAGCTGCTAGGGTCTAGCATCTAGCTGTCTATCTCTGGAGGAGATGTGTTGGGGTTGGAGATGTTGTTATAGACCCTATGGCCGGGGTAGGGGGTACTCCCCACATTTTGGGGGCCTAGATTTATCCCCGCCATAGCCTGCAGACTCACAAACAACAACCACCTAATAGTCAACGATGTCGAGCCGACGTATGCTAAGATTGTTGAAGAGCTCTTGGGAGAGATGATTGCAGTGACAAACCACAGCACACTACTAGACGCCTACA
>BEHE01000002.1 GCA_002898395.1 Candidatus Calditenuaceae archaeon HR02 | reverse complement strand
GTTAAGTTTCTTTTATTGTTTTGTTTATGGCCTGGTTTTCTTGTTCTTTGTTTATGGGTTTTCTTGATGGTCTTAGGACTCCGGTGCCTGTCGTCCTCTACGCCCTATTCCTGATAGATGATAGTGAGGTTAGGGTGGGTGGTTCTAGTGCTTGGTTCTTCATAGCAGGAGGATACTGGGTATGTGGCTATCTTGGACTAGGAACCAGCTGGTAGTTGAGAGGTTCCTGAGGGAGCTTGTCAAGAGGTTTGGGAGGCATCCAGTATATGCTGATGGTGGGAGTCATTACTTGGCCGCTTGTAAGAACCTAGGCCTAGAACATAGGGTATAAGGCTTCGGTAGCTGGATGAGCTAAGAATACTATTCCAAGAAGAATGGGTAAAAACACGCTAAAAAGACTAGTATGAGTGATCAAAAAATGAGTAATACTAACTTAACGGGCCGGATATAAAGGACTTAAAAGTTATTAAGAATACCAAGTATCTTAAACCAGTAAACCCGACACGTTTTCCTTAAGTAGCTGCTAGTCTAGCCTATGCTATGAGGTATGAGAGATGAGGTTGGTTAGGATTCAAACACCGCGCGGAAGAGCGAGACTAGGGGTTGTTGTCGACGACGAGGTCACTCTTCTGCCTGAGGATAGGTATGGCTCTGGGAAGGGTTTTCTGATGCTCGTCCGCGACGCAGCGAGGAAGGGTATGCAGGTCTCCCAATACCTGGAGCAGAGAATCGGTAGGTACAGGCGGTTAAAGAAGGTCAGGTACCCGGACGTCGCTGAGGGCAGGCTGAAAGGCTTCCGCCTTCTCATACCCATCGTCCCACCCGAGGTCTGGGGCGCGGGTGTAACGTATCTTAAGAGCCGAGAGGCGCGCGAATACGAGACAAAGGCTAAAGGCATCTACGACCTCGTCTACGAGGCCGAGCGGCCGGAGATCTTCTTCAAGGCCACGCCGTCCCGCTGTGTCGGGCCAGGAGATGTCGCATATATACGTGGTGACTCGCGATGGTCTGTGCCTGAGCCGGAACTGGCCCTAGTCCTCGGCCCTAAACACGAGGTCACAGGATTTACAGTGGGCAACGACATCTCGGCTAGAGACATCGAGGGCGAGAACCCTCTCTATCTTCCCCAGGCCAAGATCTACAGGGGAAGCTGCGCTCTCGGTCCCGCTATAGCCCTTCCAGAAACCGTCGGAGACCCGAAAAGTCTCAGGATCGAGATGAGGATTCTTCGCGGAGGGTCTGAGGTTTTCAAAGGCTCAGTAAGCACTTCAAGCATGAAGAGAGGGCTTGAGGAGCTTGTAGACTTCCTGACTCGAGACAACATTATTCCAGCAGGTACTGTATTGCTGACTGGGACAGGGATTGTCCCTCCAGACAATTTCTCGCTGGAGAGTGGGGATGTGGTAGAGATAGAGATCGAAAAGATCGGCCTGCTTCGAAATAGGATCGAGCGGCTCAGTAGCCGAGGTAAACCGTCTTAATCTTAGTGTAAAAGTCTAGTGCGGCCTCGCCCTGCTCCTTAATCATTCCAAAGCTTGATTTCTTAAATCCGCCGAATGGTACGTGGGGCTCCAACCCCGTCGTCGGCTTATTTATCTTAACAACGCCTGCCTGTACACGGCTAATAAACTCGAAAGCCTTCTGGAGATTCCTCGTGAATATGGAGGCAGATAGCCCATACTCGATCTTGTTTGCCAGCTCCACGGCCTCGTCAAAGTTGCGGGCGCGCATAATCGCTAGGACCGGCCCGAATATCTCCTCTTGACCGATCCTCATGTCTGGAGCAACATCCGTGAATATCGTAGGCTCCAAAAAGTATCCCTTAGAGTATTCCGGCCCCGCAAGCCTCTTCCCGCCTAGGACCAGCTTGGCCCCCTGGTCAACCCCGATCCGAATATAGTCAAGAATCTTGTTCATCTCCTTCTCCCCGACAACCGGTCCCATCTCAACACCCTCCACCAGACCGTTCCCAACCTTGATTCTCTTGACACGCTCAACCAGCTTTTTCTCAAATTCCGCAGCAACGTTTTCAAGGACTATCGCGCGGCTGGTGGCTGTGCAGGCCTGCCCTGTTAAGCCGAAGGCGCCCCTGACCACCATCTCAACCGCACGCCCCATGTCGGCGTCGTCCAAAATTACTGCTGGATTTTTACCGCCCAGCTCTAGCTGGATCCTAATGTTTCTCCCCCCTGCAGCCCTCTTAATCTCCTCACCAACCTCTAGCGACCCTGTGAAAGATATGGCGTCCACCTTCGGGCTGTTGATTAGCTCTGCGCCAACAGTCGAGCCGGGGCCAGTGACCAGGTTTAGTACTCCAGGTGGCAGCCCCGCGCGGTGGAGGGCATCGACTATCCTGTAACCTATCAGTGGAGTGTAGCTCGCCGGCTTAAAGACCACTGCGTTACCGGAGACGAGTGCGGGCGCGATCTTCCAGGAGGGTATAGCTATCGGGAAGTTCCAGGGGGTTATGACCGATACTACGCCTAGTGGCTCTCGGAGGGTGAAGAGGTGTGTGTTAGGCTCGGCCGAAGGTGTGAACTCTCCCCTCAACCTATACCCCATCACCCCGTAGAACCTGAAGATGCTAACAGCCCTAGCAACCTCAGCCCTGCTCTCCGCTAGCGTCTTCCCCTCCTCTCTAGTCAGCACCCTAGCCAGCTCATCAGCTTCATCCTCAAGTATCTGCGCCGCTTTAACTAGGATCCTACCCCTCTCTGGGGCTGGGGTCGAAGCCCATTTAACCTGCGCCTCTTTTGCGGCGTCGATAGCCCTAGCGGCTTCGTCCCTGGATAGCTGGGGAAACTCGGCGACAATCTCGCCAGTATCGGCAGGGTTGATGTCTTTGAACGTCCTGCCCTCAGTTGAAAAGATCTTCTCCCCCCCAATCACACATGGGTAGAGTTGCCCGGCCAACTCGTATCTATGGCCTCAAAGCCTGATAAAAATCCTTCACATTTGACGGGAACTCTTTAATACGCGCACAGTGAATCATCTGACGATATGTCGGGATTGGGGAAGGGCTCTGTCTATAGTGTTGAGCGGTTTGGAGGCACACTTAACGCGCCTCACAGGTCGTTCCTCTGGTCCATTGGCCTCGACCCCAGTGACATTGGCAAGCCGCTAGCCGGTGTTGTCGTGGCTTGGAGTGAATCAGGTCCATGCAACTTCCACACTCTATACCTAGTCGGCTATGTGAAGCAAGGTCTACGCGACGCTGGTTGCGTGGGACTTGCAATGCCCACAATAGTGGTAAATGACAACATATCGATGGGGACTGAGGGTATGAGATATAGCCTCATCAGCAGGGAGGTGATAGCAGACAGCGTGGAGGCCCAGATAGTCGCCCACGCGTATGACGGGTTCGTCGGGATAGGAGGGTGCGATAAGACCCAGCCCGGTATAATGATGGCTATGGCAAGGATCAACAGGCCCTCAATATACATGTACGGCGGCTCAGCCGAGCCCGGCTTCATAGGGGAGAAGAAGTTCACGATAGAGGATGTCCACGAATATGTTGGCGCCTACATCAGTGGGAAGATTTCGGAGCAGGAGCTTCTTCAGGTCGAGATGGTCGCACACCCCACATATGGGGCCTGTGCAGGCCTATTCACAGCTAACACGATGGCTATTTTAAGTGAAGGGTTGGGCCTAGCACTCCTGGGAAGCTCGAGCCCAACAGCAACCTCCTCGAGAAGGGCGATTTTTGCCTACGAGACAGGTAGGGCCTTGGGCACTCTCTTAGAGAACGGGATAAAGCCTCGAGACATCCTGACTTACGAGGCGTTTAGGAACGCGGCTACACTCCTCATGGCCTCGGGGGGCTCAACGAACGGTATACTCCACCTCCTAGCCCTAGCATATGAGGCTGGAGTCAAGTTCACCTTGGATGACTTCGACGAAATCTCTAGGAAGACCCCATACATCCTCAGTATGAGGCCGGCTGGAGAATATGTCATGGCCGATCTCGACAGGGTTGGGGGCGCCCCACTCCTCCTCAAGAAGCTGCTGGATGCAGGGCTAATAGATGGGAGTGTCCTGACCGTCTCAGGCAAGACACTGGCCCAGAGCCTAAGGGAGTATCGGCTACCCAACGTCCCCCACGAACACATAGTCCGAGATCCTGCAAAGCCGATCAAGAGGACAGGTGGCATCCGAATATTGAGGGGGTCGTTGGCCCCCGAGGGCGCAGTTGTGAAGACTGCCGCTACGGGTGTGACTAGGTTCGAGGGGCCGGCGCGGGTCTTCGAAGACGAGGAGTCTGCATTTGAGGCGATTAGAGGTGGAGCTGTAAGGGAAGGCGACGTCTTGTTGATAAGGTATGTTGGGCCAAAAGGTGCTCCTGGCATGCCGGAGATGTTGAGGGTCACGGCCGCCCTCTCTGGCGCTGGGCTTGGAGAATCTGTTGCCATGGTGACTGACGGAAGGTTCAGCGGTGCGACCCGGGGTATCATGATCGGTCACGTGGCTCCAGAAGCAGCGTCAGGTGGGCCGATAGCCATAGTCGAGAACGGGGACATGATACTGATAGATACGGAGACAGGTAGGCTAGACCTGCTAGTATCGGGAGAAGAATTGGAGCGTAGAAAGAGGGACTTCAAGCCCAAACCGCCGAGAGCCACTTCAGGGCTCCTAGCAAAGTACGCCTCCCTCGTCTCTTCAGCCTCGATGGGGGCGGTAACCCTACCGCGCCTCTAGGACAGAAATGTATAAGATATCCGTGATTCCCGGTGACGGAATAGGACCAGTAGTTACGGGGTATGCGGTCAGCATAGTTAGGGAGTTAGCCTCAAGGGTGGGCCTCAGCGTAGAGTTTGTAGAGGCGCCGGCTGGCGACAAGATCGCCGCCGAGACCGGTGAGGCCCTTCCCCGCGACTCGCTGAAGAAGATAATGGCGTCTGATGCGTGCCTGAAAGGCCCTGTAGGAGAAACAGCCAAGGATGTCATTGTATTTCTCAGGCAGAAGCTCGACCTATACGCCAACATAAGACCATTTAAGACGTACAGGGGTGTCAAGACCTACTGGAGTGGTGTGGACTTCGTGATAGTGAGGGAGAATACGGAGGATCTGTATAAGGGCGTAGAAGATGTGGGGCGTGACCACGCGGTATCACTCCTCGTCATAACGCGCTTCGGCACGGCGCGCATTGCACAAGTCGCGTTGAATATCGCTAATGAGAGGCGAAGGAGAGTCACGATAGTACATAAGGCAAACGTGCTCACCTCCTACAGGTTTTTTCGGGATGTCGCGCTCGAGGTGCTTAGGCAGGGTGGGATCTCGGTGGACGAGATGTATGTTGATAATGCGGCCTACCAGTTGGTCGTCAACCCCACCATATTCGACGTAATCCTGACGCCCAACATGTTTGGTGACATCCTCTCGGACTTGGCAGCGGGAATTACAGGCTCCATCGGCCTAGCGGGCTCAGCCAATGTGGGTGAGGACAAGGGGGTCTTCGAGCCAGTACATGGCTCTGCGCCTGGCCTCAACCCGGACTATGCAAACCCGATAGCAACGATACTCTCAGCATCATACATGCTTGGCTGGCTTGGAATGTCGAGGCGGGATGAGAGGCTGTCCCGCGTCTCAAAGGCCATTGAGAGGGCTGTGGAATCCGTCCTTGATGAGGGGAGGGTGCTTACACCCGACCTAGGGGGGAGCTCCAGGGGTGGTGAAGTCTCTAGCGCCATCCTGAATAAGGCGCTCTACAACCTTAACATGGAGAAGTAATGCGCCTCCTCTCTCTCTACACAGGCGGGAAAGATTCGACGCTCTCCCTTCAGATGGCCCAGGAGGCTGGGCATGAGATAGCCCTCCTAGTTACTGCACGCCCCCTCGAGAGAGACTCATGGATGTTCCACACAACATGCATAGGAGTCCAACACCTTCAGGCAGAGGCCATGGGCCTGGAGCACAGATACGTTGACGTCAGCGGGAGAAAGGAAGTGGAGGTCCAAGAGCTCTACGACGCCTTGCGAGACCTCGTGAGAGATTATGGTGTTGAAGGGTTACTTAGTGGGGGGCTGGCGAGCCGTTATCAGAGAAATAGGGTCGAGTGGCTTGCAGGCAGTCTGGGTGTCAGGCATGTCGCGCCCTGCTGGGGGATGGAGCCCCGCGAGATTATGACAGAGGTGCTGGAAAGGGGGTATTCTGTCGTGATAGTAGCCGTGAGCGCTCACGGTCTTGGGCCAGAGTGGTTGGGGAGAGGGCTAGACCGCGAGTCGGTGGAAAAGCTTGGCGCTCTCTCTGAGCGTTATGGATTTAATTTCGCGGGTGAAGGTGGAGAGTATGAAACCCTGGTCATTGATACGCCCTTTTTCAGGGATTCGTTGAGGATAGAGGCAGAGCCCGTCTGGCTGGGCGATAGAGGATATCTAAGGCTTATAAACGCCTCACTCACCCCTAAGCTCTCTTAAAATTGTGTATGTGAGTCCCCAGACTACGACATCACCCCAGACATAAGCATCAACCTCAGCCGGGCCATGGGGAGTCTCAGCCACGTACCGCCCCCTCTCCAACCCATAAAGCGGCGCCCACCTATAATCTTCAAGCTCGTCTGCAAGCCTGACCGGCGGCTTCTCCATGGCTAAAAAGACCAGCGGATGGACGGTTAGCTCGGGTCTATTCCTTGGGCTTCTCGGTGTAAGCCAGCCTAACAGCCTCAAATGCTCTGCCCCTATACCAACCTCCTCCAAAACCTCCCGAAGAGCGGTGTTGAGCAGACTAACATCCTGCTCCTTCCAAAAACCTCCTGGAAGCGCCCAGTGCCTGCTCCAAGGGTCTCCAGACCTGTACCCCCTCTTGATAAGCAGTACACTGCCATCCATAGTCAGTATGGCTGAGACAGCGCAATCTCCCCGGCCACCGGGTGGTGCCGTTTCGCGCTTAATGAGTGTTAGGCGGGTAATCCAGTCAGCCACTCTAGTAAACCCTCGAAGGAATAATATTTGAGGATGAGCCAGGCTATCCTTAACATAGGCCTAGATTTGAAGTCGGTATATGTCTCGCTCTGCCCCAACTGTGACGGCGAAATAACTGACGAAGAGCTGGTCGAGCTTGGAGTGTGTAGTCAATGCCTCATAGAAGGTCTTCAGGAGGGCGGTCGTCTCCGGATTAGGCCAGGAAAATACAGCCCGGTGCTGGAGCTGGAAGAGAGGTTCAAGGAATTTGAGGCCTTCTTCGAAAGAATCGTAGGCTCGCGCCCATGGTCGCTTCAAAGGACTTGGGCTAGGAGAGTCCTCCTTGGAAGAAGCTTCTCGCTAATATCCCCCACAGGGACTGGCAAGACGACATTCTGCCTAGCAATGGCGCTCTACCAAGCCACTAAGGGAAAGAAGTCATATATAGTCGTCCCCACAAGCCTCCTCGTCCAGCACCTCCTAGAGAGGGCAGCCGCTCTAGCATCCACGATGGGCGAGAAAAAGCCCAGGATTCTCGGATACTATTCTGGCATGAAGAGAAGTGACGCTAGCCAAGTGCTTCAACAAATCGCCCAGGACAACTTCGACATACTAATCACAACCGACAGATTCCTCTATAGTCGGTATGACTTACTAAGCGGTAAGAAATTCTCATTCATATTTGTGGACGATGTTGACTCCTTCCTAAAATCTCCAAAAAACATTGACAAAATATTGCTGCTAATGGGGTTCACTCTTGAGGAGATTGGAAAATACCTCGAATTAATTTCAGGCGAATCTGGTGAAGCTGGTAGTGACAACCACTACAAAGCATCCATCAGTAGTGATAGGAAGGTTGATTCCGTTCTCCTCGTCTCGGGGGCTACTATGAGGGGTCGGAAAACCAAGAGAATGAGGCTGTTTAGACTTGCGCTTAGCTTTGAGCCCGGTAGCTCAATAGACTTAGTCAGGAACGTCTCGAACATGTATCTGAGGCAGGGCACGAGTCTATGGGAGGATGTAGCCGGCCTCATAGAGAGACATGGCGGTGGATGCCTAGTATTTGTTCCGCAGGTGGCTGGTGTTGAGTCGGCGAAACAGCTGGCGAAGTATCTAAACACCCGGGGGATAAAAGCGTACGCTTATGAGAGGATGAATGCCAGAATGCTGGAGCGTTTCAGGTCAGGAGAATATGATGTATTAGTTGGTGTGGCTAGTACTAGAAGCCCGCTCGCGAGAGGTATTGACCTGCCGGAGCGGATAAGATATGTAATCTTCGCTGGGGTGCCGAGGCGAGAGTTAAATGTGTCTTGGAGCGAGCATCGCCCCTCAATGCTCTTGAGTGTCCTGAGAAATATAGCCCCAATTATTCGGGAGAAAAAGGAGGCCGACCTCGTCCAAGTCATGGGGATGCTAAATAAATGTGTTCCGACTCGGGGCGACATACTGGAGGCAGTTAGGCAGGGGCTTGAGACGGGGAAGCCTCCTGAGGGGTTTGCGGGCTACGTATACTCCGCGGTTACGAGGGCCCACCAGCTCCTGAAGTCCTCAATAGGTGAAGAGGAGTTGAGAAGGATTGCCGACATGCTTGACTTAAAGATTCGCGCGGATAAAGAGGGCATCTCCATACTTATACCTGACATCGATGGATATGTTCAGGCATCTGGCCGCTCATCGAGAATGTTTGCAGGGGGCATAACCAGGGGAATCTCTATCCTGATAGTAGATGATGAGAAGGCCTTCAGAGGGATTTCTAGGGGTCTGGAGGCACTTTACGAAGAGACGTTTCAAGAATATCAGCCAGAGCTGGCGGAGGAAGAATTCAAACTCTGTGATAAGGACAGGAAACTTCTACAGGCTATAAGAATCGGAGGGGTGAGGCCGGAGGCGATCGATATTCTAAAATCATCGTTGATAATAGTTGAGTCGCCTACAAAGGCCAGAACCTTAGCCTACTTCTTCGGGAAACCAGCCAGGCGAATTATCGACGGATTAACAGTCTATGAGTCGATAGGTGAGGGGTACGTTGCTTGCCTCTCCGCCTCCCAGGGGCATGTTGTGGACCTAACTACAGGATACGGATTCCACGGCGTAGCAATGGTCGACAATGAGTTCGTACCCACTTACATAGATATTAAACGGTGCTTGAAATGTGGAGAGCAGTTTACAGACGGCGAGTCATGCCCAAACTGCGGCTCAAAGAAATTCTACAGTAAGCGAACAATCATCGAGTCTCTCCGTAAATTATCGCTAGAATTTGACACGGTCTTCATAGCCACTGACCCTGACGCTGAAGGTGAGAAGATAGGATACGACATATACGTAAACATTAAGCCGTTCAACAAATCGATTAAAAGGCTAGAGTTCCACGAGATAACCAGAAAGGCGCTCAGAGACGCCCTCAAGTCCCCTCGAGACATTTCGCTCCCCCTCGTTGAAGCCCAGACAGTCAGGAGGATAGAGGATAGGTGGGTAGGCTTCGAGCTGAGCAGGCGTCTCTGGGAACACTTCGGCAAGAAACACCTATCAGCGGGACGGGTTCAAACCCCAGTGCTCGGCTGGGTCCTCCAAAGAATGGAGGAGGCGAAGAAGAAGCGTGTCCTCGCCACGTTGGTTCTTGATGATGGTTCTGAGATAGTGTTAGAGAACCTACAGGATGTGGAAGATGTTAAAAAGAGTTACAGGGAAGGCACGCTCCAAGTAGAGACAACAATCGTAGATGTTGTTGAGACCCCTCTCCCACCACCGCGCCCCTACACTACTGACTCTCTACTACGCGACGCCTCAATCATGCTCAAGATGAGCGCTGCTGAGGCTATGCAGGTGGCTCAGAGACTCTTCGAGTCTGGCCTGATAACATACCATAGGACCGGGTCAACCTACGTCTCCTCTACAGGGATAGCGGTGGCCAGGAGCTACATTGGCGAGAACTATCCAGGGCTCTTCTCGCCAAGGCACCACGGAGAACCGGGAGCGCACGAGTGCATCAGGCCGACAAGGCCGCTTAATAGGAGGCAGCTCGAACTCTACCTCCAATCAGGCATGATCAGAATACCTATGCGGCTGGAGGGCAGAGACCTTGCCCTCTACGACCTTATCTTTAGACGCTTTATGGCAAGCCAGATGAGGGAGGCTCTACTCCAGAGGCAGGTCAGCAAGGTGAGTGTGCTTGGCCACGAGTATGAGGTTGAGAGGATTGTAGGTGTGTTGGAGCCAGGCTTTCTCCAGGTATTCCAGACTGTTAGGGCTCTTGAGCCGCTGAAACCTGGTATACACACGGTGGTCAACCTGGATGTGAAAAGTGTTCAGGCCGCCCCCCTCTTCCGCGAGGGCGATATTATCGCTCTCATGAGGGAGAGAGGGATAGGCCGTCCAAGCACTTATGCAAGGATACTAAGTGTCCTCTACAAGAGAGGATACATCTTCAACAATAGGGGCAGGATTCTGGCGACTAGGCTTGGAAGGATAGTCTACGAGTATCTCTCATCCAACTTTGGACCACTCGTTTCGGAGGAGTTGACGAGGAGGCTGGAGGAGCTTATGGAGCGGGTGGAGTCTGGTGAGGTGGGGTATCAAGAGGTCCTAAAAGAACTCTATAACGAGGCGATGCTAATCTCGAGAATGCCTGAGAAGGGGTGAGACCGCATATTAGGCGAGAAGTTTTAATATGCGGAGAAAGGAGACAGAATAAGGTAGGTTTGGATGTCGCCCAGCCAATTCTTCGACATGCTGTATTCAAACGCATATATCTTATTCCTGCTGGGTCTCTCGATCTATGCCCTATACATCATCTACACCAATATTCGCTCTGACTAGTTGGCCCATCTCACCCGAGAGGCGAGAGACTTGGCTCTCCAACTCGCATGCACGGCAGATGGTTTTGGAGGCTGGCTCGCCGCATACCTGGCATGGTGTGAGGGCCTCCTCGCGGGGCACTATCCTTGATTCTATGGTTTTGAGCGCGGCGAAGAGAGAGCCAGGGTATCTCGACTCAAACTGGGCTAGGAAGGTCCTCACCAGGTCTCGCTGGGAATTCTGGGCGTTGGGGCATGGTGTTTCTTGGAAGGGTACCCGGCTTAGATAGGCGTAAAGCACCACCTCCTCCTCTGGGATTAGTCTGAGAGGGGCTACGCGTGGGATGATTCCGTTTCCCTCCCGTCTCAAGCCTATTGGCGCCTTTGGGAACTCGCCGCGCAGGATATCCATTAGATATGTCTGGACTATGTCGTCGAGCGTATGGGCTGTAGCGACAACTGTTGCCTTCAGCTCTCTTGCGGCTAGGCTGATGGCTTTTCTTCTCCAGACCCCGCAGAGTGAACAGGCACCCAGCCCCAGCCGGCTTAAAATGCCCCTACTCATAGCCTCGGTTAAGCCAACCCCGAATAGGTCCTCGAACGTGTAGACGCGGTGCTCGACCCCTAGTCTTCTGCACATGTCTGCTGCGAGTCTTAGGGCCTCATCTCTGTAGCCTGGGATACCCTCGTCTATCGAGACCGCGACAAGGCTTGCCCTAGGATATGTCTTTTCAATCTTGGCGAGGATCTTGAGGAGGCTTAGACTGTCTTTACCTCCCGAGACTGCGACGAGAATTCTGTCATCCTCTCTCAGGAGGCTGTATCTAGAGATAGTCTTCCTTACACGCTTCTCTACACTCTTTTTGAAGCAGGAGTCGCAGAAGCTTACACCCGAGTAGACCTGCCTGTAGATCGGCTGGGCCCCCTTACATACGTCGCATAAGCCATTTCCCTTCTTCAAGCCAAATCTACTTCGCAACTCTGGGTTATAGTCTTGGCGGAGGGCTGTTTAGAGCGCCTTCGCCGGGTGCTTGATTATCCCGGCTCTAATGCTACCCGGCCTGGATGTGTAGGCCGGATGCCCTATGGCCACGACGGTCACCATTTCTAAGCCTTTCGAGCTGGGCGAGAAAAACTCTACACAGTCGTCGTCGTAGAATGTTAGCCCCGTTGCGCCGAGGCCTAGTGAGTAGGCGGATAGATAGAGCCTTCCAAGCCTTATTCCACCCTCGAGCTGGACTGCCCGGTATCCCCGACCCCCAAGCACATCTAAGACCCTGTCAAGGTCTGCCATGTTGAAGAGAACTACAGACGCATCCCTACCCAGGGGCTGTTCCAGGCAAAGGTAGCCGGCAGCCTCCCTGAACTGTCCTTTCCTCAAGAGACGCAGCTCACCAGTAGACGGTATGTATCGGTAACATCCGCTGGGTATACCCTCCACCGCATTCACGATCAAGTAGGGGCGGATAAGTGTGTCGCTGGGGTCTGGTAGGAAATCCGCCCTCAGCGGGCCGAAGCTATATCTGAGTATGACTGAGAGCTGGGTGGCTCCAATACTCCTCCTCGCAAACTTTCTGGTAGAGCCTCGCTGAAGAATCACCTCCCAAAGCCTTTTCTCTGTCGGCGCCGGTTGGGGTAATTGGACCGGAAGCCCCTCACCCCCACTTCCATTCGACCCGTGTAGCAGGGCTGCAGACTCCTTCCAAGCCGCGACATCCCGCCTGGATCGGAGCATAGTCGAGGTATGTGTCTCATAGATTAGGGAATACTTCACAGGCCTGCCTCTCTGGGCGGCGGGTACAGCCTCGACTGGGCCGGCCACCCTCTCTGGGGCCTCTCCCCCTGCGGCCTCAACATCACCATCCACGGTTATGACTGCGAAGGCCGCCTCATCATCGCCATCAACACCCACCAGCTCGTTCAAGGCTCCGTCATCAAACCCTACGTGGAGCATCGCATCAAGGCCAAATGAGCAAGTGACTGCTAAAAAATTGGCGACCATTGCACCGCCGTCCCAGAACCAGTGCCTATAGCTCCTCTCCCTATACTTCCAAGCATTCCTCCAGCCGCAAGCCGTGAAGACGACCCCGAATCTCGAGCGTAAGATACTCTCGTCTTGGATGGCCGAGGCCAGCACACTCCTGAAGTCCCCCCTCCTCAGCCTGGTAAGAACAAACTCGCCCGGGTCAAAATGATAGACCCCCGCCTCTAACCCCTCAACCTTGCCAATCACTGGGTAGAGCTCGGTGCTGTGCAGTGCTCCAGTAGCTGGCGCCACCCTAAAGTAAATGTAATGATCCCCAACACGCTCGACACGGCTTATCCCAGCCGTGAAGTAGAGTAGTGAGGCTAAGAGACCTAGTGATGTGGCGGTTCGTAGCTTGGGAGGTGTGCTGCATAAAAGGGCGTCTAGGGCTGGGCTATCTGGCTTCTCGAAGTCTCTAGGAAGTTGCATCTTCTCACCGCTTACATAGTATTTAAAGGGGTATGGTTTGTTGGAGAAGTCGAGGAACCCTGAGCCCACCCTGACGCTGGCATAGCTGTGCTTAGTAGACTGGTGATATTTGTTTGCGATATCCGACCCCCATTTTCCAGGAGCTTGGCCGGGTGGCAAAGAAATATCCACCTTAGGTCAGGGTGAGCTGGTTTCTTCACAGCTCAGCTGAGACAAATCTCATCATTCCTGCGATATCTCCTGCCGCCCAGTAGATATAGTTTTCCAAGCCTCTAGCCGAGCGCCATCAAAAACGTAGACCTCCCCGAGCGTCTTAGCCACGGAATCGTCAAGCCCCAGCCTCCTCCACTCCTCCTCCACATCCTCGAGTCTGGGTCTAGGTACGGGGTGCCTCGATACGATTGAGCAGCAATCCTTATAGCTCTTAATGGAGAGCTCGTAGAATCCCAGCGTCTTCGAGAGGCGGATAATCTCCTCCTTGTCGTAACCTGCGAGTGGGCGGAGCACTACTAGCCTGAGGCCATAGGAGGCTGCGTGCAGGGACTCGAGAGTCTGGGATGCAACTTGGCCTACCGAGTCGCCGGTAACAATAGCTTTCGCCCCAATCTCCAGGCTTAAAGCCTCGGCAAGTCTGAGCATGAACCTCCTGAAGAGGGCCAGCTCAAGCCGCGCCTTTGACGAGAGGGTATTGCTCAGGAAGTGATGATATGGTGCGAGGAAGAGTCTCGAGGAGGGGCTCGTCTCCTTTAGCTTTAGGAAGAGTTCTCCGATCTTCTCGGATAGGGCCTCCTGTGGGGTGGGTGGCGCGTAGATGTGGAGCATATCCACGATACATCCCCGCTTCATCATCAGCCAAGCGGCAACAGGTGAGTCTAACCCGCCTGAGAGAAGTGCCAGCACCCTCCCCGACGCACCTACAGGCAGGCCGCCGACGCCCTCAATCCGACGCCAACCAAAGAGGAACGCGTCATCAAGCACACTCACCCAAAAAATCGTCTCCGGACTCTTTAAATCGATCACCGCTCCCGACGTACTCAATATACGCTCACCAAGCTCCCGCGCAATCTCGAGCGAGGTCTTCGGATAGGACTTATCCGCTCGCGATACTTCAACGGCTACGCGTGATGGCCCAATCTCCCTCGCCTTCTCCACTGCTATCTGCATAAGCAAATCGTAGTCTCGCGGAATTAGATATCCTATACGGACCCATCTTACGCCCGGGATTCTGCTTATCCGTAGCGCTAGTTCCTCAGCATCTTCGCTACCCCCTGGCTCAACTATTATCCTCGCCTGCCTACGATACACCTTTGCCCCACGCCCGCTAACCGCGTCGGCTATATTCCTGGCCAACAGGCGCTCATATCTGGGTCGGTTTCCACCCTTGAGCATTATCTCCGAGGCCGCGACTATTATCGCAGGCCTCCGCGGACTCTCCGCCATCTTCGCCCCCATAAAACATAAGAAGCTGGCTCAACCTAAAAGTTATGGATACTGTTTTCCACGAGTAAGAATCCTTGAATAATTGGTTTAGTGTATATTTTATATGGGGTGGAGGGCTGGAGCTGGGCATCGGCGAGTGGCCCGGAGAAAGGTTTAGAGTCTTTCAGCTGCGAAGTCTGCCATGGTGTCTCTAAAAACTGCAGCCTCATGAAATGTCCGTTCTATCGAGAGGCTATAGGGGAGGCTCTAAAATCCATAAAGAGCATAGGGGTTTTGTCAGGCCCAACACCTCCCACAATACTGGTCGGCGAGTGGGGGTATCCTAGGGTCTATGCAGGCACAGGTATGATGCTCACAGCCGATATAGATCCGCGGGTCCTAGAGTCGCCAAGGTCCTGGCTCTACATACCTTTGGATGACCTACTAAACATGAGGCTCAGCGTCTTAATGGGCATGACAAGGGCTCATATAGATATGGCTAGAAGCCCAGCCAAGATTGTTGAGGTTGTGCAGGAGTCTTCCGCCTCCCAGAGGCCGGTTGATCTTGAGTTGAAGATGTTGTCTGGCTCGTTAAGGTTTGTCCCGGGTTTTGGTGTGAGACATGCGCCACACGGCCCAGCAGGAAGGGTCGAGTCCATCAAGCTAATCGACAACCCCTCAATACCTAGGCCGGTCGACCGCGTAATCAATGATCCATATATCCCAGCGCTAGAGGCAGTCCAGAAACTTTCAAGCCGAGGCATCGACGAGTACTATCTCACAAGGCTTCTCTCCGCAGGACTCCTAGGGAGGCGGATAGACAGGACGCTGGTCCCGACCGAGTGGAGCATAACCGCCATAGACGACATGCTAGCGAAGCCAATTATCAAGAAAGTGAAGGGGTACGAAACCATATCGGAGTTCAGGGTCCATTCCTTCTCAGCCCTCTATAACACGGCCCATATCGTCCTTACGCCTACACCCTGGATGTTTGAGTTGCTTGAAGGGTGGGCTCGGAGCGGCGGGGTATACTCGGACAGCGAGTTTACGTGGGGAAGGACAAGCTACGCGGAGAACACTGGCGGAGCATACTACGCCTGTAGACTATCCGTCCTCCGACACCTAGAAGAGCTGAAGGTCCAGTCTGGAGCCATAGTATTCTTCGAGGTTGACCGCGGATGGGTACCACTCGGTGTCTGGAGGTTCAGGGAAATCGTTAGAGAAGCTCTAAAAAACAACCCAGTTAAGTGCGAAAACATTAGCGAGGTGATGGAGTATTTAGCGGATAAACTCAAGCTCGGGTTAAAGGCTTACGTTAGGAAGAGCTCCCTTATTCCGGTAATTATTGCGCAGAAAAAGCTCCGGTAGCAATAGACTCTTAGGATGATGGTCCGGATCTATTGGACGAGTAGTGCATCAACTTATTAAAAAGGTCGGCCAGAGAACCGTTAGGCGGCATGGAGACCAATAGCCAGTATGCGATCATACTCGAGGATGTCTGGAAGGTCTATAGGGTGGGCAAGACGTCCTATCCGGCGCTCCAGGGCCTCACCCTTAGGGTTGAGAGGGGTGAGATGCTCTCGGTTATGGGGCCCAGCGGCAGTGGTAAGTCCACGCTCCTACACATAGCCGGCACGCTCGATAGGCCGACCAGCGGCCGAGTCATAATAGAGGGAATAGATGTCTCAGGCCTCAGCGACGCGGAGCTCAGCGAGGTGAGGAACAAGCATATCGGGTTTGTCTTCCAGTCATTCAACCTGATCAACAGGCTCTCAGCAGTTGAGAACGTCGCACTCCCCCTAGCGGTCCGAGGCGTCTCCTACGAAGAGCGCGTTGAAGCGGCTCTCAATGCGCTTAAACTCGTCGGCTTGGATGGTGCCGCTGGGAAACGGCCTACAGAGCTGAGCGGGGGTGAGCAGCAGAGGGTTGCAATCGCGCGGGCCTTGGTGGGCAATCCTCGGATACTACTGGCGGATGAGCCTACAGGGAACCTAGACTCGAAGAACACGGAGATAATCGTGAGTCTCCTGAGGGAGATCAACGAGAGGCTGGGGACGACGGTTGTGATAGTTACTCATAACCCGGAGGTGGCTGAAAAATGCGACAGGCTGGTTCGTCTTAGGGACGGTAGGGTTGAGTCGGAGGTGGTGCTCCATGCATAGAAGCGTAGCCCTACTCGCAGCCTTCTTAGCCTTCTCACTTACCGTTCCTCTAGTCCTGGTCGAGGCCAGCCCTGATACCGTCAGGTTCATCGGGGCATACTGGGGCCAGAACAATGTGAGGGAGGAGGTAGCGCCCGGCGACAGTGGGGCTCGCCTCACAATAGCCCTCGCAAACGACTATGACGAGGAGAGAATCTCCGGCATACGCGGAGAGCTCAGGCTGTCTGACGCCTTTAGGTCACAGAGTTTAACCACCCCAGACATAGCAGAGGCCCACCACGCGGGAACGGTGCCGCCGGGTGGTGGATTCGAGCTGACATTCATAGTCAATGTTGATGAATCCGCAAAAGTAGGGGTTGACTACACTGCTCAACTCACGCTGACCTATCGAGTAGAGGATGACTCGACCTCGACGAGGACCCACACAATCCCTGTGAAGCTGAACATCCCTGGTAGGCCTGTCCTCAGGGTGGGCCTCAACGCTACCTCCGTCGAGCCGGGCAGGACCAGTTTTGTAGAGCTTTCAGTCGTCAATCAGGGCACTGCTAAGGCTTCAGACTTGGTTGTCTCGATTCAGCCGCAGGTGCAGCAGGTCTATGGACTCGTGCTAGGAGAGCAGCCTTGGGTTGTTGGGGAGCTACCTCCTGGAGGAGCTGCCACACGCGTCGTGGCTATCTACGCTTCACAGACTGCCTCAGACTCGATAATGCACTTCACAGCCTTAACACGGTACCGGAACTCAGTTGGAACCTATGTTGAAGCATCATACATCCTCAGCTTACACGTCAACAAGGCAGCAGTCAGCGAAGCGAACCTAAGGGTCTACGCCGAGTCTTTAAGGCTGGAACCCGGTTCAACATCACCGCTAACGATACACGTAGAAAACATCGGTTCTGTTGAGGTGAGGGATATTAGGGTCCGGGCAGAGCAGGCGGGCCTGCCGGTGTCTCTTGTCGGCCGGTCTGTGTGGAGTATTGAGCGCTTGGAGCCCGGAGGCTCAGCGGGCATCGAGGCACAGGTCTCCGCCGGCCAGGCGGCCGCCAACGGTGTATACCAAATCCCGCTCCAAGTGAGTTTCAAGGACTTTGCCGGCAACACTCTGACTAGCTTCGCCTTCATAGCAGTGTCTGTTGGCGACATACCTCCCAAGGCCCCGAACCTGCTTATAGAGTCCGACCCCCAGATAACTGCGGGCAGATTGGTGGACGTGAAGCTTGTCGTGAGGAACATCCACTCGAGCGAGCTCCGCAGGGTCTCGGTTACGGTCCAATCACTTACGCCGAGGCTCACGGTAGTGGGGTCGAACAACTGGCTCGCAGAGTCCCTCACGCCAAGTCAGGCCTGGGAGATCCCAATGCAGCTGTACGCCGACCCCGAGCTGGCTGGCACATCGGGTGCGGTCAGCGTCTCGGCGACCTACATCATGGCTGACAGGGGTGAACAGGTCTCGGAGCAGAGAGAAGTGGGCTTCATCATAGAGGGCTACATCAGTCTACGCGTCTACGACCTCCGCGTCATCCTGGTAGGAGGCCAGCCATACCTCTCCGGAAACATACTTAATGAGGGGATATCAGACGCTCTCTTCTCAACAGTATTCGTGCGCGGCAGCGAATCGACGGGTAATGGCGTCTTCATCGGTGAGATAAAGCCCAACGCCCCACTCCCCTTTAACATAAGGCTAAACCCGGGTGAAGACCACTTCAAAGGAGACTTGGTAATAGAGTATAAAGACGTTTTCAGACGCAGCTATTCAAGCACTTTTTCGGTTGAGGTCGATGTTCCCCGGCCCGTGGTGGAGGAGCGGCAGGCGGGAAACACGTTCCAGAGCTTGGCAGTGATATTGGTAGTGGTGTTGGTAGCTGCTGCCGTGGCTGCGGCGGTCTACATGGGGAGGAGGAAGCGCCGTGAGGTTACTTGACACCGCGCGGTATGCATTCTCAGCCCTCCGCGAAAGGCGTGGAAGGAGCGTCCTGACTATCCTCGGAATCGCTATAGGCTCAGGCCTAATAATAGCCCTCGTCTCCATGGGAGAGGGAATTAACACCACTGTAACGGGTCGTCTACTCTTGCTCGGAGCCAACAACATCATAATTCTTCCAGCCCAGGGTTCAAATATCCAGTTCACGGACGCCGATGTTCAACGAATCTCCGTGATACCTGAGGTGACGGCTGTGGCGCCCTTCTACTCGGCCGTAGCGGAGTTCTATGTGGGCGGCGTGAAGGTTAGCGGGAGAATACTCGGCATAGACCCTCTCCAGCTGCAGATAATTTTCCCGGGCATAAAGATTCTCGAGGGAGAAACGCCTCCACCGACAAGTGCATCCCAAGTATCGGTAGGATACAAGGTAGCCTTCCCACCCGCAGTCCAGACAACCTCTAAGCTCTACGTCGGGCAACCAATAGTCATATCCGCCTCAACAGCCGGGGGCATCAAGACTGGAAGCTTCACCGTGACCGGGATATATGACCGGTTCGGAGCCTCCCTCTTCTTCGACGCCGACTCCGCCGTCGTCATGCCGCTCCCTGCCGCTCGGAAACTCCTCGGCCAGACATCATACCAAGCAATCCTAGTCAACACTGAGAGAATAGAAGCCGTAGACTACATCATATCTGAGCTGGAGAGGATGTATGGTAGAAGCGTCAACATCATCAGCCCTACAACAATCCTCCAGACTGTCCGTAGCATCATAGCATCATTCACAATCTTTCTAGCACTCATCGCATCGGTGAGCCTCCTCGTAGCAGGCCTCGGAATCATGAACACCATGATCATGTCAGTGATGGAGAGGACTAGGGAGATTGGAATCCTCCGCTCAATAGGTATGACCCGTCGTGAAGTCCTGTTTACCTTTCTCTTCGAGGCTGTTCTGACCGGTCTAGTTGGAGGGCTAATCGGTCTTGGGCTCGGCACCCTCCTCTCCATCGGATTCGGCAGATACGCAGGGAACTTCCTTCGCTTCGGCCCACAGTTCGAGCCACTCCCCCTCGAACCTGCGATAACTCCACAGCTCCTCATCGGTACGCTGCTCTTCGCTATCCTCGTCGGCTCCCTATCAGGCCTCTACCCAGCTAGACGTGCTGCACAGGTGGACCCCGTCAGAGCCCTCAGGACCGAGTGAATACCTCGCGGTAGAGATCGATGTACTGCCTCACCACCTTTCTGTAGTCGAAGTCTCTGACCAAGTTGTAGCCCTGCTCCACGATTGTCTCCCTGAGCTGGGGGAGCTTCCTGTAAGCCTCTATGTATGAGTCTGGTGTGTGGTCGGCGAGGATTAGAGCGTCTCTGAACGGCGTGAAGGCCGGTATCCTCGGAGCTATCACGGGACAGCGTGAGGCCCAAGCCTCAAGCAGGACGGAGGGCATCCCCTCCCATATCGAGGTTATCATCAACGCCTCGGCAGACTTCATGTAGGAGATCACCTTCTCCCAGCTGGCCACCTCCTCGACGCCGAAAGCCCTATACCTTCTCCCCAGCCTCCTCACCACCCGTCTGAATAGATGGTAATTCTTGACAGGGTCATTCCTGCCCACAAAAAGTATTACAGACTCGTCTGCAGGCTCTATCTTCCTTATCGTCTCGAGGTCGGTCATGTTTGGGATCCAGACCCAACCGTTTCTCTCAGCTTCCGACTTCATTACAGACGTCACCGCCCCAGCGGCCCGCATAAAAGCAAGCATCGCCAATGTTGAAGCCTTTCCCAGAGCGCCATACTTGAGGCTAAACTCGATCATGCCCCCATGGACAGTGATAATACACTTCGAAGGCCTAATTAGCGCAATGCCAGCCAGCTTTGGGTTATGCAAGTGAATAATGTCCACGCCGGCTGTCTTGGCGAGAGCTCCAAGCGTAAAGCTCGAAGCCCTTAGCATGGGGAAACTAAGATGCCAAGTATTCTTGGAGTCAACAATATTTACCGCGACTCCACTCTCGACCAGCCCCTTCCTAAGCAGGGCAACGTGCCTGCCGCTACCACTCACTCCACCTGAAGTGAAGTTCACCAGAGCAACCTTCAAGCCATCCTACCCCCCAAATCCCACCGGAAACTCAATAAAATCCCCGCCCAAGTAAGAGATAAAACCTCCACCATAGGATGGAATCAGTGGGGATGAGGCCCCGCCGCTCCAGACTGAATCGTGATGCAGGAAGAGCCGAGCCGACCCCTCTGACCAAACTGTTAATCAGCGCCTACCCGATAAAGTGGATAGTTCATTTGAAACTACATGTCAAAGTATATATGCAGGAAGATTTTAACATAATGATGCATGTCAAGAGATAGAAAAATTTCAAGGCGCGATGCAATTAGCACAGGTGCTAAAGTAGCTACAGCAGCAGTTGTAACCGGTGTTGTAGGTGGGATCGCTGGCTACCTCGCTGGGACCTCCGCGCAGCCGGGCAGAGAGGTTACGAGAACACTGACCCAGACAGTAACTCAGCCCGGACCCGGTGCCCAAACAGTAACGCAGACCGTGACGAGAACAGAGACTGTCACGGCCACCGCACCAGTGGGTGAGGTAAAGCCTGAGCTTTCTATTACTTTCGCCTCTCCTGAGTGGCTGCCAGGTAGGCTAACAGGCCTCATAGCTAAGGACTTCCCAGCCTGGTCTAAAGCTAACATCGGTAAGGCAGTCGAGGTGAAGATGGACCTGATTCCTTGGGATGCTATCTTCGATAGGCTCTCAACGGTACTGGCAGCCAAGTCCAAAGAGCCTACCCTTTTGATATCTGATAGCCAGTGGCTCGGCCAGTTCTACGTCGGGGGGCACATACGGAGGCTTAACGACATAATAGATAGGGACCCTGAGCTCCAGCAGCTACTCAACCGGTTTGACCCATCTCTAGTCTACTTCTACATGACTTATCCTCAAGGGAATATCAACAACATAGTCGGCTTCGCACATGAGGGTGATGTGCTACTCTTCGTCTACAGGTATGACTTATTCTCTCACCCGACAGAGAGGGAGAACTTTAAGGCCCAATACGGATATGACCTCCCGCTAAACTACGAGGACTGGTATCCAGCGCAGCTTGACTGGTACCAGATACGAGACATTGCCAGGTATTTCACAAGGAAGGCTGGGGACGAGCTGGCCGGGAAACGTTTAGACGAGGACTTCTATGGAATAGCTCTACATATGTCTAGGGCCTACGACGCCATCGCCTGTCCGTTCGGCTCAATATTGTATAGCCATGGAGAGTATTGGTGGGACCCTGAGACGGGAGAAGTTGATGGATGGATCAATAGCCCGAGGGCGCGGCAGGCCCTCGAGTTCTATGTCTCGCTAGTCCCCTATGCCCCACCGAACGCCCTTGAAATATGGTTTGACGAGGCCAATGCCGTAATGCAGGCTGGAAGAGTAGCCATGATCTATAACTGGGCCGGCTTCCTTCCGAGCTCTTCGACCCTGCGGCATCCAAGGTATACAACGTGATAAGGGTTGTGCCTCCGCCTGGGCACAAAGGAGATGATGGTATATTCAGGAGGTATAGCGGAATCGGGGGACAGCCGATGTGTATAAACGCCTACAGCGACTATGCAGAGGAGGCGCTTGCCTTCATAAAATTCTGGTTCCAGCCCCAGAATCAGCGTAGATGGGCTGAAGGTGGTGGCGGAGTATGTATCAGGGACATCGTCCAGACCGAGTGGTTTAGGAACCTAACACCATACAACCGGGCCTATGCCGACTCTATAGCATTCCAAGTCGACTTCTGGAACGTTCCATTCTTCTTCGAGATGCTGACTGTCGTACAAGAAGAGATACATGCAGCACTAGCGGGCAATATCACTCCTCAAACCGCACTAGATAACATGGCGCGGCGGCACAAGGAGATAATTGAAAGGGAGAACTATCCCGCAGCATTTGAGAAATATGGAAAACCTGCGAAGAATGTAGCACAGCTTATAAGACGAGGCCTGCCTATCGGCTAAAGCCCAAAATAAATTCAAATACACGGTCAGTAAAGTGTTTTTGTATGACTTTACAAGCCACTACTGGTAGTCGGCTAATTAGGATTTTCTCCGTCCTCCTCATACTACCTGCAGTCGCTCTCGTCACATTCCTTGTAATCTTCCCGCTCATCTGGGCTCTCGGCCTTAGCTTCTACTCATATAACGTTATTCGCGGGGAGGCACCTGTTTTTGTCGGGGTTGAGAATTATTACAGGCTCTTGAATAGTCTAGACGTGTGGAGGAGATTCGTTTTGACCGGGCAATTCGTCTTCTATGCGGTAAGTATTGAATTCTTAATTGGATTTGGGCTTGCTCTGCTATTCTATAACCAGTTCAGTGGTAGGCGGCTAGCAATAACCCTTGTAACAACTCCCCTTCTCGTCGCCCCGGTGGCAGTAGGCATCTTCCACCGATACCTCTTTGACGCGACCTTTGGTGTCTACAGCTATTTTGCGCAGCTGATAACAGGACAGTCAGTCAAGATACTCTCCCAACATCCAATGTTCGCAATTATATTCATGGATGTCTGGCAGTGGTCTCCGTTCATGATGCTCTTCATATTGGCAGGCCTCGAGGCTATTCCGAAACACATGTTGGAGTCATCCGAGATTGACCGATTGTCAATGTTTACAAAGTTTAGGTACGTTGTCTGGCCCACCATTAGACCACTGGTAGCACTTGCCCTTCTTTTTAGGACGATGGACGCCTTCAGGACCTTTGACACAATTTTCACGCTAACGGGGGGAGGGCCTGGAACCGCCACTGAGGTGTTGTCAATACAGATTTACCGCATCGCCTTCCAGTTTTTCAGGACTGGTGAGGCTACCGCGCTAGCATTTATATTCTTAGTAATTATAGTGCTTTTGACGAACATCTATCTCAGGTTAGCGAGGAGGGAGTAGAGATGGCAAATTCAAGAAATAACAGGCGTGGCAGGCGTAAGATCGTGAGAACAGTTCTCATATACATATCGGCGATTATCGCGGTCATCTTCTTCATCTTCCCTATTTACTGGCTCGTAGCAACCTCGCTAAAGACAAGGGCACAGGCCTTCAGTACACCCCCACTCTTTGTCTGGGAGCCAACATTCCGAAACTTTATAGACATTTTCCTGAAGAGGCAGACAGAGATCGAGGCAATAACCGGGCAGGAGTTAGAGTTGGCTACAGGTGCTGAGACCTTCTTCTACAATAGCTTCGTAGTGACATTCTCCAGTATAGCCATCGCTACAGTGATAGGGGTTCTAGCCGCATACAGCTTCTCAAGATACAAGCCTGCAGGAACCAACACTTTAATGTTCTTCATCCTTTCTACAAGGATGCTGCCAGCCATCGTGGTCGCCATTCCAATTTACTTCTTTTATCGGAGCCTAGGCCTCTACAACACATATATTGGACTTATCCTGCTCTACACGATGTTCAACCTACCATTCGCTGTATGGATGATGAAGAGCTTCTTTGATGAGGTGCCTAGAGATATCGAGCAGGCCGCGTTAGTCGATGGCTCGAACCCGGTCAAAGTCTTTTACAAGATCGCCCTTCCGCAGGTGTTGGTGGGCCTAGGGGCCACAATAGGTTTCCTAATAATTAATGTCTGGAACGAATTTCTTTTCGCATTGCTGCTGACGGAGAGGGCTACTAGGACGGTACCTGTTATGATCGCGGGGACGAGGGGTGAGGTCGGCATCAACTGGGGCCTTATCGCAGCTATAGAGACACTCTACATTCTGCCTGCTCTCGTTCTTATCTTCGTTCTCCAGCGCTTCTTGCTGAGGGGGATGACCTTCGGTACAGTGAGGGGTGCAAAATAGTTGACGCGGGTCGAGATACGCGGCCTAAAGAAGTCTTTTGGACCTGTTCAAGCACTGAAAGGTATTAACCTAGAGGTTGAGTCCGGCGCCCTTGTAGCGCTCTTAGGACCGACAGGTGCGGGAAAGACAACTCTCCTTAAATGCATCGCCGGTGTTGAAGAGCCCGACGCTGGTGATATACTCTTCGATGGACAGAGTGTGTTAGGAACTCCACCTTGGAGACGAGATGTAGCCATGTTCTTCCAAACTTACGCGCTCTATCCACATATGAGTGTCTACGACAACATCGCCTACCCGTTAAAGGAGCGTAAATGGGGCAGGGAAGATATTGACAAGTCGGTAAAAGCCGTAGCTGAGAAGCTAAGAATAGCACATCTCCTAGACAGAAAAGATCCATCCACACTTAGTGGTGGCGAGATGCAGCGTGTAGCACTTGCGCGCACACTGGTTAGGAATCCGAGGGTCTTTCTCCTGGACGAGCCTATCTCGAATCTAGATGCCAAGCTTAGGGAAGAGATGAGGACGGAGTTCAAGAGACTGCATAGGGAGTTGAAACAGACGATCATCTACGCCACCCCAGACTTCTTAGAGGCTTTTGCAGTTGCTGAGAAGGTCGCAGTAATAAAGGATGGCGTGATATTGCAGTACGATACACCCATAAATTTGATGAGGAGGCCGAAAAACCGGTTTGTGGCGACTTTCATAGGGAGCCCCACTATAAACATTATGCGGGGGATCGTTAGGCGGCAGGCTCATGGCTGGGAGTTTTCAACAACCAGTCTGAAAATCCAGTTGGGCAATATAGGCGCTTCCTCTAAGCTTTCTGACGGCTCTGAAGTGGAGCTTGCCATCAGACCACAAGACATAGTCTTAGAGGCGCCTAAGAACAGCAATTCATTCAAAGCAAAGATTCTGGCTGCAGAGAGGCTGGGCTATGAAACAATAGTTACCCTTAGTCTCGGCGATGTCGAGTTGAAAGCAGTATCTAAGGGCATGAGGCCGTATAGATATGGTGATGAAGTGACGATAAATATTCCAGGTGATAGGGTCATTCTTTTTGACGTAGCAAGTGGGGAGGCGATGTATTAAATGAAGAAGAATTTGCTAGAAAAAGTTGGGCTTACCCTATCATTCATCGGTCTCGCACTTGTATTCCAGCCTTTTAGCAGCCAGCTACTATATTATGGTTTTATCCTGCTAGGGGTTGGGGGCTTTACATATGTCTACTCCACGTACTTGCCGAACAATCCAGGTGGCGATGTAGGTCCAAAAACAATGATAAGATGGCTTGTGACGCTCGTGGGCGTTGTTGTATTCTTTGTCATGCTATCAATTTATCTTGTACCCCTCCTGGTGGTGTAGGAGACTTGGTGAAGGTACGCGCTGAGAATATAACAAAGATTTTCAAGACTTTAAAAGCATTGGACAATGTTTCGGTAACGGTAGACCACGGATTATTCTTCTGTCTTCTGGGACCTAGCGGGTCGGGTAAGACAACCCTGATGAGGATAATAGCTGGCCTGGAGACCCCTACGAGTGGCTCGGTATTCTTTGACGACGAAGATGTCACTGATTTATCACCGTCTGAGAGGAATATAGCGATGGTTTTCCAGTTCCCTTCAATATACCCAAGCCTAAACGTATACGACAACATAGCCCTAGCCATCAGGCGCGAGGTCAAGAGCAAGCAGGACGAGCGTGAGAGGGTTAGGTGGGCTGCCTCGCTTCTCCGCATAGAAGAGCATCTAAATAAGAGGCACCATGAGATTGACTTTGGAATACTGCAACGCGTGTCTATAGCTAAAGCTATAGTGAGAAATGCGCGGGTATTCATATTCGATGAACCCCTCAGCAACCTTGACACTAAGCTAAGAGAGTCACTTAGATCAGAGTTCCAGCGCATACACAGGGAGGTCGGAGGCACCTTTATCTACGTCACTCACGACCAGTTGGAGGCCATGGCTATAGCGGATAGGATCGGTATACTTCGTGACGGACGACTCCAGCAGGTGGGGTCTCCCGACGAGATCTACTACCACCCAGTCAACAAGTTTGTCGCCTATTTCATAGGCTCGCCCACCATCAACTTCATCGATACAAAGCTTAAGCTAGTGGAGAGTAAGCTCTACGCTTCTGTGGGTGACTCGCATATAGAATTAGGAGAGGCGGCTAAATTCGCGTTACAGTCACGGCAAGACAAGCTAGAAAATATCCAGCTAGGTGTGAGGCCTCATGACATTAGCATCTCAACTGCACCGGTGAGCGACTCGATCCCATGCTATGTAAATTATATAGAGTCGCTCGGCACGGTGCTTCTTGTAGAGTTAAAGAGTGGCTCAGCGTCATTTAAATGTCTCTGTGATGCGGGTCTAAATGTTAGAGAGGGTATGCAGGTTTATGCTGTTTTCAATAAGGAACATATTCATGTAATAGACGCTGAGACTGAGATGGTAATTATTTAGGATGGTTGCGCCAGGTCTTGTCCCGCCTTGGTGGCGTGTGTTTTGTGAGCCAGGGAAGGATTGGGTCGTTGACGATTTTTCAACTGTGCTTTGCGAGCTTGAGAGGAAGCCGCCTAATAGACAGCTTCTAAGCCCCGTGGTGAGTAGCTTCATAGCAGGGCTACTCCAAGCTTCAGGCGAGTTAGGATACTTACAGGTCTCAGAAAGCCCGATGCTCTATACTCCGTTTGCCACGATGCGCTGTGATGAGGATACAGCTTCTTTTGTTGTCAGGCAGGTTGGTGATGCATGGGTGTTAAGGAGGGGGTCGTGGATAGTAATTTACGTCTTAGGGCTGAGGGCTGTGATACTGTTAAAAGTCATAGGCCCTTACCTCCGCGGCTTTAAGCGCAAAGCATATGATGCCTTGATTAACTATGGCTACAAGTTAGGTGAATACGGGCCTTTAAGGGCTGCTCGAGAGTATGGCCTGTCCTTCCGCTCTTCGATAGTCATCCTAGAAGGTAAACGATTAAGGAAAATAACATTTGAGGGGCTTAGAAGAAAAAGAACCTTCTCTACCTAACTGCATATATCTTGAGTTTAAGACCATCAGGGCCAGCTACGCCCTCAGCCAAACCCAAAGTCCAGTTCAGATATCTGAGCTCAGGCACCCCTGTCTGGAAAAGAACAAACGCTCTCACATTATACCCCTGGCCAGAGGGGATGGCATATCCACGCCTAAATGCCGAGATTATCCCCTTATCTGTCTTTATTGTCTCGTGTACATGGACATAGACAGCGTCACCACGTTCCGTCTTAACCGTTGATCCGTAGTCTACTCCTTCATACGAGCCATTTATTTTCCCCGAGACCTTCCCTTGCATGTAGAAGTCGGTTCTACCCCCTGTAGCTCCGCCACCAATCTCAACAGTCCTAATGACCTTAGCTTCCAACTCATAGAGCAGGTCCAGATCCACCAAGATCACCTCTCCACAAACCAGGTCGATTCCGTTACATATCTTAAACTCTCGCCTGGATTAAGAAAAACAAGATTTGTAGATGGTGACATGACAGATACAGCCTGTCTTAGTTTCTCTTTATCTAGTCTCTGCCGCGGGAAAGTATCGTAGTGGCAGGGTATGGCTATCTTAGGCTTCAATATCTTGCACGCATACGCGAACTCCCTAACGCCCATATTATACTGGCCCCCCGCTGTCATTATGCATATTTCGGGACCGTATAGCTCTTGAATCATGTGCATCTCCATAGAGACGCCCGTGTCTCCCGAGGCATAGATCACAGGCCCGTCAGGGAAAGATATCACATACCCTACCGCGCCGTCCGGATACCTAGTCTTGTTTTTTACATAGTCGTAGTGCATGATGCTGCTTGAGTGGAATGCAGGGACCATCGTGTATGTGACTCCCCTGATGTTGCAGCTTCCTCCCACGTTAAGCGGATACATCCAGTAATTCCGCCCTGCCTTTGGGTCTGGATCAGAGTCGTAGGGTATTCCGTGTATGTCTGCATACATTCCAACCTCTGGGCTACATATCAGGCATGCACCGGTCTTCTTCACGATCTCGATAGCGTGTCCAATATGGTCTATGTGGCCGTGTGTCACGAGAACCACAGTGGCCTCTTTTACATCATCAAGAGCAACAGGGCTCACAGGGTTGGTCCACCCACCCGCGATTCCAGGAGACTTCAGCCAAGGGTCGAGATAGATCTTCTCATCTTTCCATTCAATATAAAAAGATGCGTGTCCGATATACTGTATCTTAATTTCTGGCATGGCGAGGTAGAAAATATGGAGATGATATATAAGCGTTATATTTGAAGCTCTTCATTTTGATTTCCCCTTTTCACTTAAGGCCTTTAACACTTTCTCAGGGGTTATAGGTAGCTCGGTTATCTGTACACCAATTGCATCGTAAACCGCATTAACTATCGCGGGTGCTATGCCGTTTGCTACCATCTCGCCGACACCTTTAGCACCGTATGGTCCTGTCGGTGTGGGTGACTCAACTATCTTGTAGATAATCTTTGGAACGTCGCCCGCTGTAGGTAAGACGTATTCGCGAAAACTCGTGGTTTGGTGTATTATCTGTGGGTAGCGGGGATAGACTGTCTCTCTCAATGCAGCTCCAAGACCCATCACCGCGCCGCCTATTATCTGGCCCTCGACGAGTTTTGGATTAACTGCCCTGCCAACCTCGTAGACTGTAAATAGCCGGAGAACGGTTACCTCACCAGTCTCAGTGTCGACCTCTACATCGGCTACCACACAGCCGTGCGCCATTGTTGAATGTGGGTCAGACTCACCAGTTTCAGGGTCTACAATGCTTTTGGGCTTGACGTAGTGACCCTTTCCTACCACTGGAATGTTGTAGACGAACTGTGCCTGGCTAGCTACCTCCCTTACCGATATAAACTTATCAGGAACACCTCTAACCCATATCTTCCCATTCCTAATCTCTAGGTCTTGGGGGGAGACCTCCAGTATCTTAGATGCTACATCTAACAGTATCTGCCTTACTTCCTGTCCAGCCTTTATGATCGCGTTCCCCATCCTGTGGGTTGTTCTACTCGCAAATGTGCCTGTATCATGTGGTGCCAATTGTGTGTCCCCAAATCTAACCTCAATGTCTTCAATGGAGGCACCTATAGCCTCAGCCGCGATCTGCGCTAGCACAGTCCTCAAACCTTGACCTAGTTCAACACTAGCCACATTTACCACGAAAGTTCCGTCAGGCTGAGCTATTATAACTGTCTGGCTGGGGTCTCCACCTAGATTCATACCTGTTGGATAGCAAATTGCGGCAATGCCGCGACCTCTAAGCTTCGCCACACCCTCTCACCCCCACGAGCTCATCTGAAGCAAATGATTAGGCAGACTAACCCCAGCAAGCGCGACCGCCTCCTTCATAACCTCGATGAGATATGCATCGTCTATCAGCTTTCCCGTAGCGGAGACTTGTCCGTTCCTGTAGGCGTTCTTAAACCTGAACTCCCACGAATCAATACCAAGCTTCTTAGCATCCCTCTCCATCTGTAACTCAACAGCATAAGAAAACTCGAAGACTCCGTACCCTCTCATAGCACTTGAGGGCTGCCTATTGGTATATACGCAATAACCCTCGTAATGTACATTGGGTATGTAGTAGGGACCTGAGAGGTTGACGGTCGCTTTTATTACTCCGTAAGGCGATGTCCTTGTATATGCGCCTGAGTCGTGGAGTAGTCTCGCCTTTCTTCCAAGTATTAAGCCATCTTTAGAGAGAGCATCTTGGAACTCTATCTTTACAGCTGGTCGCGTAGTAGATATTGTGAACTCCTCCTCCCTAGTCCATCTCCATTTAACTGGTCTCCCAACACACATGGCGGCGACGGCGACCTGCATCTCAAATTCTGGGTCCACCTTTCCTCCGAACCCCCCGCCGACGGCCGGGGCGACAACCCTAATGTTAGAGGGCGGAATGTTGAGGATTGTAGCGACGTTGTCCCTCACAAAATAAGGCGCCTGCGTTGTAGTGTAAATTGTGAGTCTCTGCCCAGGCTCGGGCTTGGCCACGCATACATGCGGCTCAATCGGGGCATGCTCTATGGGAGGGATTAGGTAGCTGCCCTCAACCACATAGTCCGCCTGTTTCAAGGCTATCTCCACCTCACCTCTCTTCACTAGGAATAAGGGCCTGCCAGGTCTACCGGGCCTCGTAGCTCCATCCATTCCTGAACCAAAGATAAAGGCGTTCATGCCCCATTTCTTGATGACCGGCGCACTCGGCTTCAAGGCCTCCTCCATGTCGAGGACAGGGGGGAGCTCCTCTATCTCAACTTCAACCATCTCAGCGGCCTTAGCGGCCGTCTCCTCGTCTTTAGCAACTACGAGGCATATCGCCTCTCCCTTATAGTTGACCTCATCCTCGGGTAGGACGGGCTCGTCGGGCGGCCCAATCCCGATCGCAGCCATGTTGACATGTATGTTGTTAGGCACGTCTTTCGCGGTTATGATCCGCACCACGCCAGGCAGTTTTTCAGCCTTCGAGGTGTCAATCCTCCTAATCTTTCCTCGCGGCACAGGGCTGCGGACAGCTTTCATCCACAGCATTCCGGGGAATGATATCTCGTCGACATACTGGGTTGAGCCAGTCACGTGGCCCAACAACTGGGCATTCATGATGGGTTTACCAACTATAGAAAACTGCTCCGACAAGCCCCTTCACCTCTTAATTACGGACCTAATGGCATTTATGATTGGAACATAGCCGGTACATCTGCAAAGATTGCCTGCCAATGCATCAAACAATTCCTCGTCAGAAGGGGATGGGTTCTTTTCAAGAAGTGCCCTGACGATCAGGATCATTCCGGGTGTACAATATCCACACTGGGCCGCGTTATTCTCGACAAATGCTTTCTGTATCTCGGTCAATTCGCCATCTCGCGCAAGAGCAGCAACTGTTGAGACCTCCTTTCCGTCAACATAACCCGCAAGTGTTAGGCATGAATACCTGGGCCTGCCGTCTATCAAGACAATACAAGCACCGCACGACCCCTCTCCGCATCCAAAATGAACAGAACCTACGCCTAACCTGTCCTTCAACACCCTCAAAAGAGTTTCTGTATGCTTTACGTCTACTTCGACGGATTGACCATCAAGTCTAAATCTTATCCTCATTCTCAATCACCCTCCAGCGGTGATGTTGTATAAAATCCTTTTGAAAAGGACCTCAGCAACCCGCATCCTGTACCAGGAAGATGCGAGAGCATCATCGATGACCTCTACACCATCTGTTAAATGCTGAGCCGCTCCTTCGATAAGCTGTTCGGACAACTTTTTACCTGTAATCATTTTTTCAACTTTTTTAGCGCGGTATGGGTGGGTGGTCAGGCCCCCCAGTGCCACCATTGCTCTACGCGTCTTACCATTTTTGTCCAAATCTAAGCCTACGGCGACAGACGCAATTGTTGGCCCGCTATACTTCCAAGGAGTCTGCTTTAAGAATGCAGACATTCTCGGCGGCCTGTTAACCCTGACCGCTGTCAGTATCTCATCTGGCTTTATGTTGAATTGTAAGGGACCTCTGTAGAACTTAGACAGTTGCACGCTTCTCGTACCCCTAGCTCCTCTCAGAATAAGTACTGCATCTAGGGACAGGAGGGCTGTTGCAATATCGCCTGCTGGAGCTGGTGTAAATATGTTGCCGCCAACTGTAGCCATGTCTTTGAGTGCTAGGCCGTGAATACTTTCTACAGCCTTTTTCAACGCGTCTGGAAGGTCTTTTCTATGAATCAACCTAGCTAGTGGGGTTGTCGCACCTATCTCGACACTGTTAGCCCTCATTTTCACATAGTCGAGCGGGACTTTCTCTAGAGAGATTATAGCTTGAGGTTCAACGATCATTTTGCTGATTAACTGTACCGCTGCTGTTCCACCAGCTACAATCAGTGCTTTATCTCGGAGTCTCCGCTTAAGCGACAAGACCTCCCGCACACTGACAGGCGCAAAATAGCCACTCGTAATTAGACTCATACTGTCAAGCCCCTCGCATTTTTAAAACAGCTGACATTTAAGCATTCTGATAGTCCTGCCTTGTGGCTTAATTCCTTTAGCTTGATATCCTCTTCTCTTGCTGGTCTTTCTAAATCCTAGGTTTATGCGGTGTTCAGTAGGAGGGTGTATATGTATGCCTTCTGTACCATCTCTACCTTCATCCATCTGGGCTTCTTGGAGAGGATTTCTTCCCCGAAGATCGACTTGAAGATTGATATTGCTGTCTCTGCCATCCATCTCCTGCCATAGCCTACCACCCTACGCCATATGTCGAATCCATAGTCTCTTATCATTCTGGCTGCTGATCTCCTAGGGGGAGGCCCCTATCTGTCCTAGCGTTCTTCCTAGGCCTTATTATAGGCTATATACCCATAGCTTCTAGATGTCTGTATAGCTTTATGGAGTCGTATGCTCCATCAGCTATTACTCCATGTATCTCCACAGCCTTCATGGATCTCTCAATCATCTTATCCACCATCTCTGAGTCATGAACATCATCCCTAGACATTTCAATATCTATTATCTCTCCGGTCTTAGCGTTTACAGTTACATGTATCTTGACATACCTCCTCCTCTTACCATACCCCCTCTCAAGCCATGATCCAGCCCTACAAGCCTTAACACCAGTAGAGTCCAGGACTACGACTACAGGCTCTCCAGACTCCGTTGGAGCCTAGGGGGCTTAGATCGATACCCAGCCTCATTATCCTCCCCCTAATCCATGAATAGTCTATGCTGGGAAGTATTGGGAACATTTTTCTCAGTGCTATAGTGAAGCCCTCAAGCTGCCTAAACCTAACAGAGAATACATACCTAAAGACCGCTAGGAATATGATGAAGCTATTCGTTATCCTGTATGGCCTACCCCTCCTACCGTCGTTCATATCCCTGAGCTCATCTGCATAACTCCTAACAAACTTCAGGTCCAGGATAAGTATGCCCCTCCTGATGAGCCTATCATCAACTCTCTTCCAGCAGGAAGTCATTGAGAAGAGGGAAGTAACGGTAGGCCATAGGCCTTAATCTTCATAAAGAACCGCCTCCAAAACCCAGAAGCACCAATACAAAGCCGGAGAGAAGACTCAAGAACCTAGAAAAGCCTATGAAATAAGCCACAAGGCATTCCCTACTAATAATTAATAAGAGAGTCTTCGTAAATGTTGTTATGTGTTTAGTTATTGTATTTTTTTTCTTTTCAGAGTTATTCAGCGCACTGTCAACTTTTACTTAAGCTTTTCCCAGAAATGCCTATGTTGCTTCTTGCTTCTTCCCTTTCCGTGCACGTATTAGATTACTTGCTGGATAAGATCTCTTCCCTGTTCAGGTTCCATAACTACTCTCCGTTGGAGAAGGCGTATGCTGTAATCCCCTATCTAGCAGGTCTCAGCTTGAGGGACATCTCTGAGAGGTACAACTTGATCAGCGCTTCTAGGGAGAGCGTTAGGGAATGGGTTCACAGGACGTCAATGCTGTTCAATCCTTCGAGGAAGTCCAGGAGGATTGTGGCTGTGGACGAGACCGTGATCAGCTTGAAAGGACAGAGATGCTTCATTTGGTCTGCAATTGACGTGGATTCAGGGGAGATAATCGCAGTCCTAGTTTCCAGAAGCAGATCCCTTCTGAACTCCTTGATCTTCCTCAAGATGGTACTTAAGTCATGCGAGAACAGGCCTTTGATAGTAGTTGATAGAGGTCCTTGGTATCCATGGGCATTGAAGAGGCTTGGACTTGAATACGTACATGAGACCTTCGGTAAAAGGAACAGGATAGAGAGATGGTTCAGGGAACTTAAGGACAGGACAAAGAGGTTCTACAACAACGTGAACGCTAAAACGATGAAGAGCCTAGAAGAGTTGGTGAGCGCAATAGCTCTGATACACAACTCACTCCTGCAATCTACCAGAGAAGGTGTAATACCTGGTTGACAGCGCCTTTAGCGAAGTATGTGCAGCTATTACCGTGTTTTTAAGGAGTCTAGCTCTAGTCATATATCCCATGGTCTCGCTCTTGGTGGCGTTCGAGGTAAGGTCTCCCCCCACTTCATCTCCACTCCTAATCAAACCAATTTTACCTATGGACCGGGCGGGATTCGAACCCGCGGCCTCCCGGGTGCAAACCGGGCGCTGCAGATATTGGAGACTTCCCCCAATATTTTCTGCCACTGAACTACCGGCCCATCATTATGCCTTCTCCATCATGAATATTTTAACCTTAAACGCTCATCTCGGCATCGTACGGGATTAGAAGGCACTAAACCGCTCTTTAGACATGCCGATTAACAATGCTGGGAAAGGCGGTAATCCTTGAAGCTATCAGGCTTATCGATAGAAACCCGGCTTGAGGCTTATAGCATCGACTAAGGAGGCTTATCAGGGTGCTCTGCCGCCGTTCCACCGGCCCCCGTACTCATGTCTGGCTCCAGGAAAATATAAAGTGTGGACGAGTGTGTGGGTTTTTGGATGAGGGCAGTGGCTGTGGGCGGCAAGCTATTCGTCGCAGCATTCCGGATTGCGGGTATGGGGGGTGTGGTTGTGGAGGAGGGGCGAGAGGCTCTGAGGATCATTCAAGAGCTTTCTAGGGACCCCGATGTCGGCCTGATACTTGTGAGCGATGAATATGGCCCCGAGTTTGCCAGCAAGGTCAGTCAACTCAGCTCCACCCTACCTAAACCCGTCGTCTACCTTCTCCCGAGGCCGGGTGAAAAGCCCTCTGAAGTAGACTACAGGGCGATGCTTAGAAGGATATTAGGTATTTAACGTGCCGGGCTGAGCGGTTGATGGGTTATGCCTCCGATGAAGCTTGAGGATGTTTTGAGGAGTGTTGTTGAGGATTCCTTGGCGGAGTTCAGGGCGAAGATCAGGGAGATTGAGGAAGAGGGTTTGAGGCGGCTTAGGGATGGTGCTGATGAGCTTAGCAAACAGGCGGCCATTGCTTCACAGTCTATTCAGAGGGAGTCTAATGCCTTGAGAATGAGACTTGTCAGCCAGGCTATGCTTGAGGCCAGGCGCGAATACTTGGAGTCGGTTGAGCAATGCGTCAATACAATCGTCAAGGAGGCCATGGACCGAATACCATCTCTAAAGAGGAGCGGCGAGTATCGTCAGGCCCTCAGGGCCCTTCTGAGGGAGGCCCTAGAGGTTGTGGGGAGTGATGAAGTCGTGGTTGAGTGTGCGAGAGAGGATCAGCAGCAGGTTAGGGAGCTTGCAAGAGAGCTGGGAAAGGAGCTGGGTGTAAAAATTAGGTTATCGGAGAACTCGCTGGATAGTGTAGGTGGGGTTAGGGTGATTAGAGGGGACGGGTCTATGATATATGATAATACTGTCGAGGCTAGGCTTGAGAGGATGCGCGAGGAAATACGTGGTGAAATAATCAAGCGGCTTCTCTCATCATGATAGATAGTCAAAGTTTTTTAGCTGGATGGATGCTGTGACCATTAGTTATGCCTGTTAAGGGGAAGATCCTCTGGATATCCGGTCCAACGGTTAAGGCGGGAGGCATGACAGGCGCTAAGATGTATGAAATGGTCTATGTGGGTGAGGAGAAGCTGGTGGGCGAGGTCATCAGACTTAGCGGAGACAACGCCTATGTGCAGGTATATGAGAATACCTCTGGATTAGCGCCTGAGGAGCCCGTCATAGGCACGGGCGGCCCCCTCTCCGTCACACTCGGACCCGGAGTAATAGGTAGTATCTACGACGGTGTTCAGAGGCCACTCGATAGAATAGCTCAACAAGTCGGTGCCTTTGTGAAGAGGGGTGTATCCGTTCCGAGCATCCCGTTAGATAAGAAGTGGCGGTTTAAACCCTTGATCAAGGTGGGCGCACAGGCGGAGCCTGGGACCGTGATAGGCGAGGTTGAGGAAACGCCCCTTATCAAGACATTCATAATGATTCCGCCGGACGGTAAGCCGGGAACGGTAAGGTATGTTGCGCCGGAGGGTGAGTATACGGTTCAGGAGACCGTAGCTGAAGTGGAGGGTAAGGACGGAAAAGTGGTTGTATCGATGATGCATAGGTGGCCCGTGAGAACCCCACGGCCAATAAAGAGGAGGCTCGACCCAGTCGTCCCCCTAATAACTGGTCAGCGGGTCCTAGATATTCTCTTCCCAATGGCCAAGGGTGGGACTGGATGTATACCAGGAGCCTTCGGTACTGGGAAGACAGTCACGCTGCACCAGCTAGCTAAGTGGAGCGATGCGAAAGTTATACTTCACATCGGGTGTGGTGAGCGGGGAAATGAGGAGGCTGAGGTTCTAAAGGAGTTTCCACATTTGACAGACCCTCATACCGGCAGGCCTCTTATGGAGAGGACTGTTCTAATAGCTAACACCAGCAATATGCCCGTCTCGGCTAGGGAGGCCAGCATCTACACCGGTGCTGCCCTGGCCGAGTATTATAGGGACATGGGGTATGATGTCTTGCTAGTGGCCGACTCGACGAGTAGGTGGGCCGAGGCTCTGAGGGAGATTAGCGGGCGGTTAGAGGAGATGCCCGCCGAGGAGGGGTATCCCAGCTATCTGGCAAGCCGGCTTGCGGAGTTTTATGAGCGGGCAGGACGGGTTGAGGTCCTCGGTGAGCCAAGTAGGGTTGGAAGCCTCACCATAGTCGGGGCTGTCTCGCCGCCTGGCGGAGACTTCACAGAGCCTGTCACTACACATACGCTCCGGTTTGTGAGGGTCTTCTGGGCGCTAGATCCCAACCTCGCATATACAAGACACTACCCGGCTATAAACTGGATAATGAGCTACTCCGCATACGTTGACACCGTCGCGGAGTGGTGGAGCAAGATAGGCGGAGACTGGTATGATGCGAGGGCCAAGTTATATAGTATTCTGAGGAGGGAGGAGGAGTTGCTCGAGCTAGTGAGGCTACTGGGCCCCGAAGCACTCGCGGATGAAGAAAACCTCATCCTTGATGTTGCGAGGATGATCAGGGAGGGATTCCTACAACAGAGCGCATACGACGAAGTAGACTCCTACTGTAACCCGCAGAAACAGTTTAAGATGCTAAAGATGTTTGTCAACTTCTATGAGCAAGCACTCGCAGCCATAAGCAGGGGAGTGAAGATTGAGGACATACGCGCGCTCAAGGTCATTACAAAGATTCTGAGGGCAAAATACATGGTGAGAAACGACGAGCTTGAGAAGTTCGACGAGCTGGAGACAGAGATAAGGTCGGAGATTGGGGCGTTAAAGGCCGAGGTGCCTGCGTGAGGAAATTATCTGATTCGTATAAGGTCTTTCGATGCGACTAGGACCTCAGTAGCCTTAATTATTGCAAGGATCTCCCCTCCCTCATGGATGTTCAGTCTATCAACACTCTGTGTCGTAACTACCGCCTTCAAAGCCTGGCCAGGCTCCAGATCCAGCTCAAGCAGGCTCAACACCTCTGCTCTCTGAACACGCCTGATCCTGCACCTCAAGATGTTACGCGCGCTCAATAAGCTTTCTATGAAGGTGGTTATGAAGCCTGGCCTAGTAACAGTCCTAGCGGAATAATAGCTCTCAAGAAGCCTGTAAGCATGCTCAGTCAGTGCGCTTCCACCACCACCCTTGCCCCCCTTCCTCACCTCCACGAGTTTAACTCCAAGCCGAGACTCTAGGAGGCGAATCCATTTCGAGCCAGTCTTGAGAGTCACACCTACCTCACGGCACGCCTTGCTTAGAGTCCCATACCTCCTCACACCATCAAGTAGCTCGAAGTATTGTAGCCCAACGCTCATGTAGTTGTCTCTGTCAAGCTTCAAAACCACCTTTCCACCACGAACTTCGGTTACCGACATGTATCGTTGAGTATTATGCTGCACATATTTAAATACTGTATAAGAGAGGTAAGCCAGGTGATGAGTAAATTTACGCTACCGTCAATAGTAACTGCGGTTGTTGTAGCTGTGATTGTCACAGCATTTCTTTTTTTAAATCCGTTAGGCGATAGGGGGCGTGTTACCGTTTTCACGGCTCCTACCTTGGTGGGGGTGGCTAAGGATGCTGCGAACCTCTATGGGTCTGACTTGGTTGACGTGCGAACGATAGGTAGTGTGCTGGGGATTAGGCTGATTCAGTCTGGTAATGTGCCGGATGTCTTCCTTAGCGTGGACTGGGAGCTCTTGAAGTTTATCCAGCCCCGCAGAGTCTTGGATCTGGGATACTTCAGGCTTCTATTAGTCTGTAGGGAGGACTATACGCTTAATGACCTTGGGCAAGTCAACCTAGGCTTAGCCAACCCCAACTTCGCGCCCATAGGCTACAGATCATTAGCCGCAATTTACTTGCTTGGCACTAAATATAAGTTAGTCGCGCTCGAAGAGGTGAGCCGAAGTCTCAATATCAGTTATATTCACAACTATTCCGACCGCAGCGTCTGGATCGATGTCCGCAGCTTCGAGGCAAGGGGGCGATTCACAGCGCGGGACGACTTAGCGGGTGTAGCCGCATTGCTTGAGGGTGGGGCGGTTGACTGTATCTTTGCCCACTCGCCTTTTGTAGTCGCGAGGGGTTATATCGTCCGTTTCAAGATAATAGAGTTGCCGGGCGAGATAACATTTCTTCAGGATCCTCCACTAAAGTTCGTAGCCATCACTCAATCTGGCTCCATCGAGGTTAAGGCGTTTCGCGCATTTGCCGCTTCATTCACTCCCATAGGAGATGACTTACTTGATAAAATCGAGCAGATAGACTTAGAAAAATATGGTTTATGGAGGAGCCATGGATAGAATACTTCTCATCGCAGTTATAGTCTCCGTTGCATATTTTCTACTACTGTCGTTGCCAGCAGTAGTAATGTTTGGTGCCGCTCCTTCGTCCAGTTTCTTCCGGATCGTCGCATCCACCGCAACATACGCGACAGCGTCCTCACTCATAGTCCTACCGGTATCCTTCATAGTGGGTTTCGCCCTCGCATTCAGGCCCTCAGGCAGCTACATGACGCCCCTAATACTGTTCTCCACCGCTATCCCACACACCGCCATTGGAATACTACTAGCCCCAATAGTCTTTAGCCTCAAGATAACAGATACTGCCACCTCAATTGTTCTCGGAATGTTTGTTGTGTCGCTGCCCATCGGGGTCGGAGTTATGAGGGCTTCGTTTGCGGCCCAGGGGGTCGAGCTGGAGGAGTTCTTGAGAAGTATGGGTGTGAGGGGCATGAGGCTGCAGTGGTTCTACCTCAGAGCATCCCCCACGAGTGTCCTTCTCGCGGCGCTATTATCGTGGTTTAGAGCTTTCTCCGAGCTGGGCGTCTTCCTCATCGTGGCGCAGAGACCACAGACGGTGGGTGTATACATCTTCGAGGAGTTCCTCAGGAGCGGTCCAACAGCGGTCGTCTCCGCCTCCCTAGTGCTCTTAGCGGTCGCTATGATGCTGACTCTGGTTACGTTGGTGTTGGAGCGTGCTGGAAGTACGTGACCTCGTCATAGTTAGGGGGGATTGGAGGCTTGAAATTGGGCTGTTAAAGGTGAGGTCAAAGACAGTTCTGCTGGGGAGGAACGGTGCTGGAAAATCAACATTGCTTAAGGCCATTATGGGTTTAATCAGACCGGCTAATGGAAGAATAATCGTCAATGGGCGCGACATCTCCGACCTAGCAGTGGAGGATAGGCCGTTAGGTTATGTCCCACAGAGAGTAGTTAGGCTGGCCATGAGCCCCCGCGACCAGCTGGAATACTTTTCCAAGCTACATGGCACAGACTATAGGCCCCTCATATCCAAGCTAGGGCTCGAACCCCTCGTAGGGAAGAGGAACCTGTCGCTTGGAGAGACTCAGATACTCACCATCGCAACAGTCCTTCTGAAGAATCCTGAAGCCCTCCTAATGGATGAGCCCTGCGCTAACCTTGACTGGCTTAACAAGAAGCAGGTACTCAACTTGATCAGAATCCTCGAGACCCCAATATTATATGTGACCCACGACCCGCTCGAGGCGCTCCTAGTAGCGGATGAGATAGCCCTACTTGAGGAAGGCAGAGTTAAGGGAGTGTATCCAAACGAGGCGAGGGAGAGGGTACAGAAAGACCTCAAGTTCTACGACCTCTATGAGAGGCTGAAAACCAGTGGGCCGCGTATAGGGGATTAGATCCCGTGGCAGACCCCTCTGCTTAAATATCGGGAAGCATATGCTTGATAGAGGCCTAGTGATCCCTTGGGACAAGCGCGACTTTAAGAGGCTCTTCCCAGCCCTATCTGACGAGCTCGAACAACCTAGCACAAGCCTAGAAGACTCTAGCGTAGAGATGGAGGGGGAGCCGCTCAGGGGCTTCATGCCTGGCCCAGAGGACTACCTAATGAGGTGCGCAACAGAGGAAGAGGCAATACAAGTGATAGAGTTTCTAAAGAAGAGGGGAGAGATCACGGAGGAGGAGTCAGAGAGGCTGAAGAGACAGGTCTATGAGAAGGGCGTGAGGAGTTTCGGGCCCCTGAGAGAGGAGGGCTACTATCTAAGGGCGTATCACAGGAAGCGCCACCACGGAGTCTCCAGCGATAGGGACGGTGTAAGCCCTTAGGATTGGGGTTGTCCAGCGGCTAGTCCCTTGTCAGCTGCCGAAAGTTGAGGCTTTGCGAGGACCTTCGTTTTAACTACTCCCACATGCCGGGGGAGAAGAATCTTCTTGACGGCGTTGTAGATGTCTGAAGCGGTCTTACCTAGCACAATCTCCTGCGCAAACTGTCCCAGTTCAAGCTTTTTAGCCGAGGCTTCAACCACCTCTCTCATGATGTGCCGGATAGACGTCTTCTTCCCAGACCTTACCCTGTTATGGGTAAATACCGTACATTGAACCCTCAGCCTATACCCATCTCTCGTCTCAACGTTATAGTACCCGTCTATCTTGCTTGTACCGCGTCTCACAAGGCTCCTGAGAAATTCTCTATCATATTCATGTCCATAAAAGATGGTCTCTGCTACATTGCCGTCAACATTTACGATCTGAAACTTGACCAAGATGTACTGTTTTGTTGGGTCGTCTGTTAGTGTATAGAGGCTGGTTTTCACCGTCCTGTTCAGTAGCTTTTTGGGGTCATCGCTGCTGGTTATTCCTAGTGTCCTTTCAGCGAAGTAGGGGGGTGCCTTAATCACGTACTCGGCCTTCTCTCCTTTCTTCGCAGCCTTTGACGACATCCCTGCTCTTCACCCTTTAGCGCCTAATCAACATTTTAAATATAACGTCACACGCGGCGCCGCTCAGCATCCTCCCCTCTATTCTCACATATGATGGGCTCAACTATTAGGAGCGCCCGCAGTATGTCATCTAGTGTTGAGAGGAGGGTTTGAAGAGGTCTGTCGTTGCATGCGACTTTATAAACCAGATTCTCTCCCCTTCTCTCTACGCCGAGGTTCAGATACGGTGGTAGGGGATGATTATCAGGGGCGAGAGAACGCTCAGCTATCTCTGCCTCGGCTGCGCTGCAAAACCTTACAACAAGAATAGCCTCGTGCCTCAAGAATCATCATCCAGTGTTATCTGAGTATTAACGTGGGAGAGAGCCTCCCCGATAAGTCTGTCAACCTCGAGTAGAAAGAGCGTCAGCCTTTCTGCAGGTATTTCGGCTCCGGCTGCTATCCTGTGGCCCCCGCCCCGCCCGGCAAACTTTGAGGCGGCTTCCCTCATGACTGCGCCTAGGTTCAGGCCCAGAGAGACTAGTCTTGGTGAGGCGCGAGCTGAAATCTTAACAATACCACCCTCTTGGCCTACCACTATTAGGGGCTTATCAGCCGGTATGAGTTTTGAAGACGAGAGAATAGAGGCCACAGAGCTAACTTGCCGGACGTCTATTTCAGGCCCCACACGAAGGACCATTATGTGGTACATCTGCTCCAGATTTTTTGAGGCAAAGTCAAGGCTCTTCTTCAGCATTGCCCTGTACTGCTCCACAACCTTCTGCGCCTCTTTGAGGACCCAGCCCCTATACCCCATGGCAACCGCGACTCCAAGCCAAGAGTTATTCGTCTTACCACATGCATTCAGAAGCTGTGAATACTCCCTAGCATCCCTGAGACCTGACGAGGCACTTTCGTTAACCAGCTCATATACAGTCCCAATCAAATCTTTGACAGGCTCTATTGGCTGGTTATTCTTCACAAGATAGGAGACTATCGCGTTATAGAGCCGGCTCTTCTCCTCCTCAGCCAAGTCAGCGATTGTCCGCCACTTATCCCCATCCTGCACTTCTATTCCAGCTTCCATGACGAGTGAGAGACACGCGGCCTCGTCCCCGCTGAGGCCTGGGAGGTATGGGCTCTGAGTGCCAGCTAATGCCTGGTGTATAGGCTTGGACTCTCTACCATAGAGGATGAAGTCTTCCCTGACCCTGAGATGTGATCCCTTGACTGCTTCTGAGACGATCTCCTCGTTTAACCCGACCAGTCTCCTCTTCTCCCCCTTGTCTTGAAGGTCTCCGAGGCTCCCAACTACTGCCAGGGGGGCATATCTCTGGGGATTAGGGACTATATTCCTCATCACGAGGTATGCAACACCTGCCGCGCTCACCTCAGACTCTCCGTCAATACCGAATAGGTGGGGGTTAACATGTTTCCACCCCTCCACAGCCGCCTGGTCAGGCTGGTGGTGATCAATTATAACGAGCTTCGCCTCCTCGAAAATGCTCCTAAGCTCACCTATACTGCCGCTACCCATGTCCACGAGGATAATCATTCTGCCATTATGTTCACCCATCACTTCTATAAACTCCTCAAGCCTAAAAACACTCCTCGCGATAAACTTGGCTCCGAGATCTAGTAGCCCACCAGCCACAACCCCTATCGAGGATAATCCATCTGCATCGTTGTGTCCGGCGACAAGTATCTCCGCGCCGCGATTCACCTCTTCTCGAATATAGTCCGCCGCCTCCTTACAGCTAGCATAAAAAGCGGCTACGTCTCTGTTAGAGTCGCCCATGATTCAGCACCGTTTATTGTTGGCCGGCTAAGATAAGAGGATTACCCGCGTGTAACACCTTTATTACGGCTTTGGAGTGGGTGTATTATAGCTTGGTGTTGGAGGTAGATGCATGTCACTTAGGTGGTGTGATGCCGAGGTCTGAGGAGCTGATTATGGCTTTTAGGCGGCTGGCGGAGGGGAGGGAGTCTTACGACAGTGTAGTTGGTCTGGCGCGGCGTGAGGCCTCTGCGGTTATTGAGATGCAGAGGCGGCTGGGCATGACCTATATAGCTGAGGGGCAGCTCCTATGGCATGATATTCTAAGACCCTTCGCAGAACACCTGGAGGGTGTCAAGTTGGGGCCACTGACGCGGTGGTTTGACAACAACCTCTTCTACAAGAGGCCAATAATAGTATCAAACCTCTCGAGAACCACTAGAATTCTTGAAAAATATGTCTTCACAGATCTGTTAAAGGAGATTAATTGGAAACTGATTCTCCCGGAGCCCTATACATTCTATAGCCTCTCAATCAATCAATCCTATAACAGATGGGAAGACCTAGTTTTAGACTTTGCAGAGATAATTGTGGAGGAATTGAGGTCGCTTGAGGGCTCTGGGCCGGCGCTCCTTCAGCTAAGCGCTCCATCCCTCGTCGAGAATAGGCTTGACATAGACCAGGTAGAGACTGTGAAAGAGGCCCTCAGGGTGATAAAGAATGGATTCAGCGGGCTGCTTATGGTCCATCTGTTCTTCCACGACGCCTCCAATGCTTTTCCATGGATACTTGATGCTCCGCTCGATATTGTGGGGATAGACCCTTTCTCCACCGATCCGGGGGAAATAAGGGGGTACTCCTTCGAGGGGGCTCTCGCTGTTGGATGCATAGATGCGCGAAATAGTTACGTTGAGAGCAATGAGGAAATAGTGGCTATATTGTCCAGCGTGGTTGAGTGCGTGAATGCCAAGTCATACCACTTAACCACCAACACCGATCTTGAGTATCTACCAAGGCGTGTGGCGGATGCGAAGGTTGAGAGGCTTGCAGTTGCTTACAGGCTTCTTAGAGGTGGCATGTCGTGAAGCTCTTCCCCACACAAGAAGTTGGAAGCCTGATGAGGGCTCCTTTTCTGCGAAAGAGGCTTGACGAGATTGCGATATCTGAGGCGGAGTACTGGGGGAGGGTGTTAGGCGTGGAGGGATTTGAAGTGCTGGTGGATAAGCTTAGAAGAAAAGAGTATACGCAAGAGGAGCTGCGGGATTGGGCCTCGCTCTATGCTATACGCCTCCACGAGGCTGCGGGGCTCGATGTGGTTTGGGATGGTGAGCAGAAGAGGGTTGAGATGTATGAACACGCGCTTAGACAAGTACGTGGTGTAGAGTTTCTCGGGAAAGTGAAGGTTTGGGATGCAGAGACATATAATAAGGCGGCGATAAGGTCAAAGCCTCTACTAGTTGAGAACAGCTACGTTTCTGAGTTCCTGTTCGCGAAGAAGCACGCGCGGAGAGAGCTAAAGGTCCCCATTACCGGGCCCTACACTCTATCGGACTGGAGCTTCGACGAATACTATATCGCAAAAGCTAGACCTACTGAGAGCCTAGTAGAGAAGAAGAGAGAGGCGAAGAGAGAGATGGTGTTTGATCTGGCCAAGGAGGTGGTGAGGCCCGTAGTTCTGTCGCTTGTAGAGAATGGCGCCTATAGGATCCAGATTGATGAGCCTGCAGCCACAACTAAGCCCGGAGAGGTAGGTCTATTCGTGGAGGCGTTTAATGAGGTGGTGAAGGGAATCAACGCGCGCTTCACAATCCACATCTGCTACAGCGATTACCGCCTACTATTCCCACACATACTCGAAGCCAAGACACATGAGCTCTCTATTGAGTGTGCAAACAGAGACACGGTGAGGCTAGGGCAGAGTGAGAGGATCGGCTATGAGGCTCTGAGGCTCTTCAGGGAATACTCGGCGAACTTTATGATTGCTCCTGGCGTAATAGATGTGCACTCAGATTACATAGAGCCTCCGGAGCTGGTGCGGGATAGGCTTATCTTCGCCGCTAGAGTTCTTGACGACCCGTCTCGAATTATAGCTTGCAACGACTGCGGCTTAAGAACTAGGAGGTGGGATGTTGCCTTCAAGAAGGAGAAAAGCTTGGTTTTGGGGGCCAGCCTCGCGCGAGGGGCTATAGAAAGGAGCTAAGCTATTTCTTGCTTGACTCCTTCGCAGCCGCCTCGGCGGCCTTTCTGACGACACCTACCGGCCCGGTCTTCCGCCCGGTAGTCCTAGTCCTCTGCCCCCTAACCTTAAGGCCTAGAGAGTGACGAACACCTCTCCAAGACTTTATCCTCATCTCCCTCTGAATATCCTCTTTTATTGCCAAGTCAAGATCAGCCCCTATCAGGTGAAGGTCTTTTCCACTCTGAGGGTCACGCCTCCTATTATACATCCATGATGGAATACCATACTTTTCCGGATTCCTGATGCAGTCTTCAATTAGTGCTAGCTGCTGGTCAGTTAGCTGTCCAAGCCTCAGCTCTGGGTCGATGCCGAGTGCCCTCGCTACGGCGTATCCAAAAGTAATCCCCACCCCCCTTATCCCGGCGAGTGAGTAGGGTATTTTTTTACCCCCGTCCAGGTCCACGTTGAGCAGCCTGACGATTAGTCTAAGCTCCTGCTGGGCCATCCGCGATATTGTGTTGTGGCTGTTCTAAATAAAGGTGGCTCTAGGCCAGACGGTGAGCGGCGGATTAGGGAATGGTTAAAAGGTTGAGCCTTTCTCTAGTGGTTGTGCAGCAGGGCTATTACATCATTCCGGGGGCGACTACTGTCGGGATAAAGGGGGTTGATAGCGTTGTCCTAGCCTCTGAGAAGAGGCTATCATATGGCAACTTTGTGGTCTCTAAGAACGCTCAGAAGGTCTTCCAGCTGACAAGGAACGCAGGAGCCGCATGTGCCGGATTGGTCTCAGATATGCAGGGACTCATCAGGGAGGCCAAAGCATTGATAAACCTCTACATATTGGAGCAAGGGAGGCTCCCATCCGTGAACACAGTCGCAAAGGTCCTCTCCACCTATCTATTCGGAAACCGGCTCTTCCCCTACTTCACCGAGACGGTGGTGGGCGGCGTTGACTCGACCGGCCCCCACATATATGTCCTTGACCCGCTTGGCTCAGTGATCGAAGACGATTATACGGCGGTTGGTAGCGGTGCGGAGATAGCCGCTGGAGTGCTTGAGACCTGGTTCAAGCCGGGTGCCAGGGCTGATGAGATAAGCGATCTAGCCGTGAAGGCTGTCAAGGCCGGTGCTACACGCGACGCGGCCAGTGGGAATGGTATAGACATCCTCGTGATAGGCAGGTCTGGAGTCATCAGGATGGAGACGATCCAGTTATAGGCCTAAGGATTTAATATCTATCTGTCCTGGGCTTAGGAGGGTGTAATTTTAGAAGCGGCTACCAAAAGTCTTTTAAGGGTCATTAGTCAGGAATAGATTAATGAGGGAGTATAACGCCGTAATATTTGATGAATCTTAACAAAATGCAGCTCCGCCTCCTCCTCTACCTCTATGAGAGGAATGGCTTCAGTAATGGGGTCCAGGTCACAACGCCAGCCCTCGCGAGATTCCTCAACACATCTCAGCAATCCGCCTCTCGAGTCATGATAAAGATGGAGAGGGAAGGGTTTATTGAAAGGAGGATGGTTGGTAGGTCGTGTTATGTGAGGTTGACCAAGAAATCCATCAATGAGCTCTCTGAACTGTATGCGGAGCTGAAGAGGATAATTGAGAAGCCTGTCGAGGTGGTGCTTGAGGGCAGGGTCTTCAGCGGAATGGGGGAGGGAGCATATTATATCTCCCTTCCATGGTACAGGGACCAGATAAGAAAGAAGCTAGGGTTTGACCCGTACCCAGGGACTCTTAACGTGAATCTCCTATCTTGGGATTCAATCCAGAATAGGACGCTTGTAGGAAAATATGCCGACATATGGATAGAGGGGTTCAAGGACAGGAACCGGACTTATGGTGGGGCGCGGGCAATACTCGCCTCCTTTAATAACTCTGACCTCTGTGCTATCCTATACATCGAGAGGACGCATTATGGCGAGAACGTCATAGAGGTGATCTCTCCTGTTTATCTGCGGGGAAAGTACGGTCTATCTGATGGTGACAAGGTCAAGATAACTGTAACGCTCCCCGCAGCCAATTTCTCGGCCGCGGGACAGATACCACACGAAGATAAGGGTCAAATTTTGCCTAAAACTTGATTTCACGAGTTGTCGGAGGCTTTCCAGAAGGCGGTTGAGTGGGTGCTTCAACAATCCAGAGACGGTAAGAGTCTCGCAGAAATTCAGGCATCATTCCCAGTTTTCAAGGACAGCAACATAACAATTAACAGGGTCGTTTCCAACAGTCCGCCACTTCTTGGATACTTTGAAGAGAAGCTGAAATTGAAAATTAACGACCGCGTAATAAGGGCCGCCATACTTGTAGCTAAGCTGCGGGGGTTTGACGTCTTTGTCTCCCCTCCCGAGATTAGGATAGTGAGGGATGGGGTGCTTCATGGATTATTAAGGGAGGATGGCTTTGCTGCCAGCGACCCACTCCTCTTCAGAGACATCGCAGTAAGGGTTTATGGGATAGGTGGGCCCCCAGATCATGAGGTCTCTGTGAGGGATAGCTGGCTTGACTCGTTGGCGCGGCTCCTCTCAGATAGAGGTTTTGTGGAGACGGTCTTCTTCGCCGCCCTCGTAATACTGTTACCACCTACGCTTGCAGCTCTCTCGCTCTTAATTACTCCCTCGAGGTTTGTGCCGGACCCTGTAAGGCTTGTGATCAGCATAACCATACTTCTGGCAGCGCTTTATCTCGCGCGGCTCTATTTCCGGGAAAACCTTGGGCAGCGGCAGTAGTAGAGCAGAGGAGGGCTTAAAGCACTAGATCAGGCTTCCTCGCTGCTTTAGCATAGTCCTCTCGGGCTGGGTTGAATATGTCGAGTGCGAGGGCCTCTTCCGTGCCCATGTTTATCACTTCGTGCTGCTCCCAAGGATCTATTAGGTAGGAGTCGCCCTCTCTCAGGACTCTTTCGCTACGCTCCGTCTTGAAAAGTAGAGAGCCTCTCAGCACAATGCCTGCCTGAAGATGGGGATGGTTGTGCCTCGGCACGACTGCCCCAGGCAGCATCCGCACCAGCATGAGCATGGTGGAGGGGTTATGGGCTAAAATGGAGCGGTAGACGCCGGGGAATAATTCGTCCCACACCCTGTTTATCCAGATCTGCACGGATCCGTATGTTAAGCTGCATCTATTTCAATCTAGTGTCGGCCTGTTTTGCAGTAATTCAGGCTCCATACTCAGTTGTGGACTAGCTCCTTCACAATCTTTGTTAAGACGTCGGGTGGCGCATCTGTCTTTACTGCGGCGGGATCGTAGTGGGTGGAGGAGGCGCGGTAGCCTACCTCCCTAAGTTTCTCTACCACGTGTTTTGTTTTGGGTGGCGAGGTCCGTGCTCGCCTAGAGACTTCAGAGAGTTGGAAGGACCATGGGATGTCGTCAAGCTCTTCTGAAATAGCCTTAATGATCTTTATGGCCTCGCCGTATGTTGGGTCGGACGCATGCCCCGAGCTTAGTATTCTTTCGACGAGGTTTTTGTCGTGAAGGGCACCTGTCCAAATTGGTCCTATAATGGTATTGGGGTTGCCGCATATACTGCATTTCTCCCTCCACTCAGTTACGTTACTTATCACAGAGACGTTGAGACAGTATTGGCAGTGAATTAGATACCTAACCAGTGCCCTGGCGTGATGGGCTCTCCGTTTTCCCCTCTCCACCCGCAGAAACACTCTGACAAAGTGTCTATACGCTACCGAGAGTATGGGCTCTGCTCCTAGGCTCAGCCTTGAAGCCGTCATTACCGCGAATCCCGCCAAGGCCCTGATTGCGGTCTCTCTGTAGAAGTTGGTCTTGACAAGTGTTAAACCATATTTCCAGTATGCGGTGCGCCGCGAGGAGCCTGAGAGGGCGGCGAGGTCTGTTGCAGAAACCCCTAACAGCCCTCGCCTCTCAGTAGCTCTAAACCCGTTTTCAAGAAATCTCGCAGGAGAGCCGAATGGGTCGATGTCTACGTAGCAGGCCCGCCCCTCGACCGCCAATCTGGATAAGAGCAGGTTTGCGTCTAGATGCTCGATCCTCAGCCTCTCAGTCAAGCCGTTCCGCCGCCTGTTAATCTCACAGAGCCGGACGGCCCACTCAGAAATATCGCCAGCCAACCCCTCAGACACGGAGCCAGACTCCAGCAGTAGCCTAATAATCCTGGCCCCTGTCCCCGCGAGAGGCTCAGCGGCCAGACTGCAAGTCCCCCCGGAAAAATAAGCACCAACCACGATGACTGCCAAGTCTCTAGAGACCTTGGAGAGGGGATTGTAGAATGCTGGGAGTTTAGTCGTTGCCTGGGTCTCTCCTGTTTCTGGAACGACTAGCTCGGCCACACCCTCCCTGACCATCTTTACCGGGAAAGGTGGCAGCGGAGCAGCCTCCACGCCCCCTCACCCATTGCCCATAATCGAGTCCACAATCACCTTAGCCGCGGCTTTGGCCTCACCGCGTCTGAGAATAATCAACCTAGTCACAGCCCCTCTCGCCTCAAGCAGTAGTGGGTCACGGGAGCGAAAGTGCAGTGCTAAGATCGCGTAGCTCGCATCCTTCAGGACCCTTCTCAAAACATTCCTAAACCGCTGGCTCATCAGCTCCATAGGCCCCACCTCGTCGACGATGACGATGGCGCCCGCGTCTAGGGTCTTCTCAATAATGTCCGATGCAAATCCATCGAGGTTTTCAACATGGACCCTGTATCTCCCTATTCGTGGGCCAGGTTCTCCCGACTCCCTGGCGAGCGGCACTGATTCTCGAGTCTCGACATCTATTATATCAAATCCAACCCTTCTGCCGGCAGACCTAACCTCCTTCGACAATATTCCTCCAACACTCTTTCCCATCCTCCTTAGAATGTTCGCAGCAATCTCCACCGTTGTCGTCTTCCCACATCCTGGGGGACCTGTGACGCCGACCAAAACCTTAGCCTGCAAAACTAATCAGCGCCAGACATTTACTGTTCCAGTCCCCTATACGTGTCGTTGAAGATTAGCTCCTCAAGCTCATCTATCTTTACTCTAATCTGTGATGTAGTGTCTCTATCCCTAACCGTAACCGTGTTGTCCTGTAGTGTCTGGTGGTCGATTGTCACGCAGAGGTTGACGCCCGCCTCATCAGCCCGTGCATATCTTCTACCAATTGATCCCCGATCGTCATAAACAGTGTAGATGGGAAGCCTACTAGCCCTGAGCCAGGTGTAGATCTCCCAAGCCTTCGCCACCAAGGCGGTCCGGTCAAGTAATGGGAGTATGGCTGCTTTTATGGGAGAGATTATTCTAGGGAGCATTAGAATGGGCCACTCTCTAACTCCTTCCCTGTACGAATGCTCGAGTATTGCGTAAAGAATTCTTTCAACACCGAAAGATGGCTCAACCACATGTGGAACTATTTTCACGCCATTATCATCTATTGAAAGGTCCTCTCCAGAGTGCTTGGAGTGGACTGTGAGGTCATAGTCTCGCCTGTAAGCGTTCCCCACGACCTCCTTCCATCCAAACGAGAACTTCACCTCGAGGTCAAAATTCCCCCCCGAGTAGTGTGGCGTCTCCTCTGGCAGCAGGTGTCTGAACCTCATGTTTTCAGGCGGAATACCGAGCGACTGAAAGAACCTCACCTCCTTGGCAAGATAGTATGCTAGGAACTTGTTAGGTACTATTCCCTCCTCAACGGCATCTCTGGCTCTCAGCTCTATTGCCTCTCCGCCATCACCTCTCTTCTGCTCCTCTCGGGTCAAGACACGAATAACAGTATCGCCAACATCCTCGAACTTACTGGGCCCGTCGCCTCTAATGGGAGAAAAGAAGACCTCAATCTCCATTTGGCTGAATTCTCGGAGCCTGATAATGGACTGGCGGGGGGAGATCTCGTTCCTAAATGATTTCCCAACCTGGGCTACTGCGAAGGGTAGCTTAGCCCTCATAGCGTATGCTATTCTCTTAAAGTTTAGGAAGATGTTTTGCGCCGTCTCGGGGCGGAGAAATGCGGCCTCCCCCCCTCCCCCTATAGAGAGTTTGAACATCAGGTGGTGCTCCTTAAAGCCCGTCAGCTCGCCCCCACAATTGGGACATCTAACCCCCTGAACCTTCACTATCTCCTGCAGGTCTTCGATACCCTTTCCTTCCACCTTCAATCCTAGCGTCTCCTCGATGAGCTGGTCTAGGCGGTGGATTCTGCCACACTTAACACACTCCGCCTTGGGATCAGTGAACTTGTCTACGTGACCAGAAGCTTTCAATGCTTCATATGGGAGTATCAATGAACCGTCGATAAGGTAGACTTCGAAGGATGTCTCCCTCTTCACGAAAGTGTCCAGCCAATAATTGATGAGGTTTAGCTTCATCAGTGTTCCCAGCGGTCCTAGATCATAGAAGCCGGCTGGGCCCCTGTATATCTCAGCTGTGGGGTTAAAGAACCCCCTCCTCAACGCGAGTTGGACAATGCTCTCGGCGAGCTGCTCAGGCATCTCCTCTCAAACCATCAGATCTGCGCAATAAATAGCTGATTAGCCAGGCTAGCCGTCTAGATGACTGTCCATCCCTCATACAGTAGGCTCTAGCCTCGGAGCTCCCCTCCACAGGAAGGGCACTTATTCCCCAAGTCAACCCACACGTTCATGCAATCCTTATGAAAGACGGCTCCACACCTGTGACAGGACTCAGTATCACCTCCTGTGATGAGGTCGCCACATATCATACACTGGCCGCCCGCCGCTGTTTCTAATCCCCTTTCCTCCCTCTCCGGAGCCTGCTCAAGTATGGCTGCCTGTTCCTCGGCTGTCGGCTCGGTAAACTCCGCGACTGTCCCGGTCTCCTCTTCCCTTGCCGTTACCCAGAGGGGTGATGGCGCCATGTAGGCTGTAACACGTGTCCGCATGGCAGCAATTAGGGCGAGTATCGAGGCACCCGTTATCGCTATCCCTGTGAAGAGGGCTGCGAATAGACCCAGCTCGGGAATGAAGTTCAGGCCACCGAAGCCTGGAAGCTTTATCAAGTATGTGTAGAGGGGTGAGAAGAGGGCTAGCCCCGCCGCAGTAAAAGAGAGGAGTGGCACAACGAGTCTAAGCTTCGTGAGATCCTTAAGATTTGAGGCAAACACGCCTGTTGCGCCGGCCGCGCCGCCAGCAGCCAAAGAAATCAGTAGGGGCTCCATGAAGGTATACCCACTGATCAGGGATCGGCCAACATCGTCGTAATTTATCGAGAACCAGTTGAGTATTAGGCTTAAAGCGTGTGTCGCACCTAAGAGTGAGATTAGAGCACCGATCCTGCTGAACCTGGCCAAAGCCTCACTTGTCTGAGTGATCATTGACCTGCACTTTCATCATGCAGCCTATATATAAATAAGTTCACCGATTCAGATAGAGGGCTTGGCCAATAATTCGAGGAGTATAGATTTATATCCGAAGAAATAGAGAGATTACGAAGGATGGGCTCGATAATAGGGCGGCGTTCAGAGGAGCTGGAAGCTATATCGCAGAATTTAAGGAGTATAATGACTCAGCTCCAAAACATCGAGTCGCAAATCTCGGGAAGCGTGATTAGCCAGATAAAGTCTGCCGCCCAAGAAATGATTGCTAGGTTTGACGCATTAGCCTCAACTCAGCCAGAATATCTCATAAAAGAGTTCATTGAAGGCGTGAATGTCTTGAAGTCCCTCACCTCATACCTCGTGATCTTCCAAGAGCAGCAGGAGGAGCTGGCGAGGCTACTGGAGTTTCAGAGGGAGCAGGTAGAGGTCTTGGAGAAGGCCAGGCAGGCAATACTGCAGGAGAGGGAGAGGTTGGAGCAGGAGAAAAACAACCTCGAGACATTGCGCCAAGAGCTGATTCAGCTTAGGCAGGAGGTCGAGGAGAAGGACAGGGCCTTGAGGAATTTTGAGAAAGAGGTCGAAGAGCTGGAGGAGCGGAAGGCGTATCTCGAGGAGAAGATAAGAGAGCTCCACGGCTCCTATTTCGCAGCGCTCCAGTCCGCGGCTGAAGGCATTGAGAAGACTATGAAAGAATTGGACAAGAGGTTTAAAGTGAGGGAGGCGAGGCTCGAGAGGCTCGTGAGGCTGGAGGAGCGGAAGAGGGAGGAGATATTGAGGCTCGAGGCGGCAAAATCTATTGCTGAGGAGTATAACAAGCAGTTCTCGCAGCTGGCCGAGGAGGTGAGGAGGCTGGAGAAGAAGAAAGCCCAGCTCGCCCAGGAGATTTCTAGGCTGGAGTCTGAGAAGCGGGAGTTGGAGCGGATTAAGCAGGAACTCAGGGGCGGAATACTTCGGGGACCCACCTAGCCCTCTAGGGAGCGAAGATAACGCTCAACGATATCAGCCAGATAGTCCAGCAGGTTTAGCCTTTCATACATTTCACCTATATTATCCTCTATTATCTCCAGCCTCTTCGAGAGTTTAGATAAGTCTTCTCTAATAGACTCGAGTGTCTCCAGAATTGTCTTAAGCTCGGTGCTTGATAGCTGTCCACTCGATATGCGGCTCAAAGCCCTTTCTATCTTCTCATCCTGCTCTAAAAGTCTGGCCGATATTTTCTCGAGTGCGCGGAAGGTACTGTCGAATTCAGGGACACGGCCCCTAGGCGTCTCTATAATGTCGATGACTATCTCTTCCTCCTCGCCGGGCCCTGCCTCCTCTTTCTCATTACTGCTCATACAAGCTCACCCTACACTTTGGGCATACAGACTTTGTGTTCAGAAGATTTCTGAAACAATCGGCGTGGAATAAGGCCCCACAGTTACCACACTTGGAAACCTCGGCTCCCTCCTCGATGTCTAGGAGGCAGGCGTCGCAGCTCGTGGTTGCCCATTCCCACATTCCAAGTGATTTGCCAACCTTGAGTCTAAGCAATCCATCCGTAAAAGATTGTACAGATATATAAAACCCCTTTATCGCCACATCTTGGCAACTCTCAGACCTTTAAGGGTATTTATCATGGAGGCTAGAGTGTCATTGGGGCGCTCAGGGCTGGACGGGACATGGGCCTATACGCTCTCTTGAATCAGGCTTGGAGGAATCGGCCGGATGAGCTGAAGGCTATTCTCAGGGCTAGGAGGGTTCTCTGGAGGCGGGAGCCATCCGTGGTCCGCGTAGAGAAGCCATTAAGGATTGACCGGGCTAAAAGCATTGGGTACAAAGCGAAGCAGGGCTTCGTGGTCTTAAGGGTTAGGGTTAGGAGGGGTGGTTTCAGCAAGCCGCGGCCAAACTCGGGCAGGAGGCAGAAGGCCCTCGGCACAGTTCTACACAAAGTCAATGTAACAATGCTCGAAGAGGCGATAAACAGAGCTAGGAAAAAATATCCCAACCTCTACCCAATCGGCGGCTACCCGCTGACTTATGATAGCGTGTATAAGTGGTTCGAGGTGATAATGATTGACCCGTATCACCCAGCAATAAGGAGCGACCCAGAGATAAGGCTGCCCGACCCCCTACTCAGGCGGGTTGAGAAAAAGCTTAAGAGAGAATAAGAGCGTCTAGGGTCAAACTAGTCTCAATGGCGATAGTGTACGCGGTGGTCTCCAGGTGTGATGTGTTCCTCTCCAGTCTAATTGACCGGGTACTAAGGATGTCTTATAGGTGGCCTGTGAATGAGGTTTTCATAGATGGTTCTCGTATCTCTCCCCGCGAATTGTCCGAGGCGAAGGGGCGGGTGGGGCTGGTTGTCCATCACGCAGGTGAGAGGGTTGTGGAAGAGGGACGGGACGGTATTGCAGTCCACTTGACACCTTCCAGCATCCTAGGAGTCGGAGAACTTGCCGACTCTCCCTTCACCTCTGAGATAGAGATACGTCGCGAGGTGGTTAGGCTGAAGTCTAGGCAGGTAGGCTCACCACCCCTATCGTATTATAGCTCTGGCGAGATAATCACCGTCGCGTCTCCACCCTACATAGTCGGCCTCCATCCCGGCCCGGAAAAAGTCGTCCCTCCTTGCAGCGAGATGTTGCTCAGATTCAACGGGCCTAAAACCGGGGAAAAACAGGAATGTACTTCTTCAAGGACCGCACTTCCCATAAACTTGCAAGATGTATCGGAGTTGCTTTTCGAAGAGTTGGTGGCCGCGGTTAAACGGTCTGTAGCGAAGAAATGTGCTGTACTCTTCTCTGGCGGCATTGATAGCTCACTGCTGGTGTGGGTGTGTGTTGAGCTCGGCCTAGCCCCCCTGGCAATCTCGGTCGGTCTGGGCGGGTCACACGACCTCTCCTTCTCGGAGAAGGCAGCAAAGCTTCTTCACATCGACTACGTAAAAGTACCACTGTCTGAGCAAGAGATAGCCTACACATCCAGCTACCTGACGAAAAACCTGATCCTTCAATCTCTAATGGATAGGGCGCTTGCCTTGCTTGTTTACGAAGGGGCTAGGGCTGCTGCTTCGCATGGCCGTAGGCAAGTGGTGAGTGGTCAGGGAGCGGACGAGCTGTTTGGGGGGTATATGAAGTATCTGCGCATGCTTGAGAGTGGCAATCAACCAGGCGTGGAGGAGGAGATGAGGAGAGACCTAGACACTCTCTGGTTCAGAAGCCTGCCGAGGGACTACGCTTCAGCAGCGTTGGGGGGATGCCTGTTAACAACCCCCTACTTGGATGAACGAATCATCAACAATGCATATAATCTACCACTTAATTTCAAGATTTCTAGAGGTGTTAGGAAAGTGGTGTTGAGGAGTGTTGCGAGGCTTGCGGGTCTGCCGTCCGAGCTGGTAGAGAAGGAGAAGAAGGCCGCACAGTATGGAACAGGTATCGAGAAAGCGTTGAAGCGTATTGGAACCAGGACTGGGTGATTCAGTATGAGCAAGGTTTCGATAGCCATATCAGCAGCATCTCTCGCCCTCATAGCAATCCTATTCCTTCAAGTCATAGATTACCAGCAAAACCTGTCGACGCTCACCTCTCAAATAGCTGCGCTGGAATCAAAGATAGAGTCTCTCAGAAAAGACCTGCAGGAGGCGAGGGCTGAGATAAGTTCAATTGAGAATTCCCGGCCAGCCCATACAGCCGTCGTAACAATTCAGTATAATGTGACGCGGGTCTATGAAATGGTTAAAGATTCTGTAGTCGAGATAAGAACGCTCTATAGGTTTGGAGAGTCTGTAGGCTCCGGATTCGTCTATGACCCAAAGGGACATGTGGTTACGAATAATCACGTGGTTGAAGGTGGGCTGGAGTACTATGTCTACTTTATCGATGGGAGTGCTTATAGGGCAGAGCTCGTGGGGAGAGATCCTGACACGGACTTGGCGGTATTGAAGATAGTTGGGAGTGGGGAGACTAGGTCATTCAAGCCTTTAAGGCTCGGTAACTCGAGCGAACTCCAGATTGGCGACCAGATAATCGTTATCGGTAACCCCTTCGAGCTTACGGGAAGTGTTACGACAGGCATTGTCAGCCAGAAGGGTAGGCTTTTACCTTCAAGTAGAGGATACCTCATTCCCGGAATAATACAGATAGATGCTGCCGTGAACCCTGGAAACTCTGGAGGACCTATTCTCAATATGAGGGGGGAAGTTGTAGGTGTTGCCACTGCGATAGAATCGACTACGGGGCAGTTCGCGGGGATTGGGTATGCAATATCATCAAACGTTGTGAGGCGTATAGTTCCAGAACTAATCGAAAAGGGCGGATATACCCACAGCTATCTTGGGATCTCGGGTAGAGAGATAGACGCACTAATTGCCAGTGAGCTTGGACTCGGTGTGAAGAAAGGGTTGTTGGTGGAGAGCGTAGTTCCGAATGGTCCGGCGGATAAGGCCGGTATCAAGGGAGGCTCTAGGACCCTCGTGGTTGCTGGGAGAGAGTATAGAGTCGGAGGTGATGTTATAGTGGCGATAAACGGTAACCCGGTCACTAGCATGGACGACCTTCTGACATACATGGTTGAGAAGACGAGTCCTGGAGACACAGTGTTGCTGACTATCCTTAGGGGCGGTGAGACGTTAAACGTTGCGGTGGTGTTGGGGGAGCGGCCCTAGAGTGGTATTAGCCCAATCATAAAGAGCGGGATAAACACAAGGGACAGCGTATTAAGCAGTTTTATCAGGATGTGTAGGCTCGGCGCGTAAGTGTCTTTCATGGGATCTCCCAGTGTGTCGCCAACGACTGCCGCTTTATGAGCATCAGTTCCCTTCTTGCCCCCAATCTCGAGGAGCTTCTTCGCATTATCCATCGCCGCTCCACCATAGAACCCCATGATCGCCAGTGGTATCGCAGAGATCGTCGCACCCAATACTAGGGAGCCAACTGCCTTCCAGCCAAGCAACACGCCTATCAAGATCGGGGAAAGGGTCACCGTCAACGTGGGCGTAATCATCAGTCTTAAAGCTGTCGAAGTGGAGATATCTACACACCGCCCATACTCTGGCCTACCGCTTCCATCCATTATCCCCGGTATTGATGCAAACTGTCTCCTCACCTCCTCCACCATGCGGTATGCGCCGCTGGCTACAGCATTCATTGCCTGCCCCGAGAAGAGGAAAGGTATCATACCCCCTATGAAAAGCCCTATTACCACGGCGGGCGAGTTGAGCTGGAGTCCCGAGCTAAGCATCTCGACGCTCCTCAAGAGACGGTCAGCCTCCCCCGGCCCTATCAGCACGAGCTCATAGATGCCCGCCATATACCTCGCCACCTCCAGGAGGAAGGCTTGGAATAGAAGAAGGGCTGCTAGGGCTGCCGAGCCCATGGCATAAGACTTTGTAAGAGCCTTTGTAGTGTTTCCGAGCGCGTCAAGCGGTTCGAGCCTCTCCCTAATGACTGGCTCAGCGTTAGCCATCTCTGCTATCCCTCCCGCATTATCCACGATGGGCCCCACGCCATCCATGGTCAAGATGAATCCAGCGGTCGAGAGCATTCCCATAGTCGCCATTGTCGTACCATAAATCCCGCCCAGCAGTGGGTCACCTAGACCAGCGATGCCGGACCAATAGCTCCCTAGCCAGAATGAGAGGGCTACAGCCACGACAACCGTAGCAACTGGAAGCATCGAAGAGATCATGCCGGTCGATATTCCCGTCATCGCGGTAAGGGCTGGTCCCGACTGGGAATTCTGAGCAATCACCGAGACATATCTGGACTTCAAGCCTGTGTAAAACTCGCTATAAAACATTATCAAGATGCCCGCGATCAGCCCGATAATCATTGTAACGTAAAGCGGCAGGCCCTGGGGTCCGAATATGAGCCAGCTGGCGAGATACATCATAACAGCCGCCAATATGCCCGTAACTATCAGGCCCTCTCGAAGCGGGCCTATGGCCTCTCTAAAACCCTTCCTCGAGACCGCCCAAGAAACGCCTGCGAACGTGGCTATAACTCCGAGAGCCCTAATTATTAGTGGAGTGACAACATACAGCTCATTAATACCATTGAACAATACTATAGACACTACGAGAGCTATTATCATTCCTCCAAGATTCTCGGCTGTGACCGACTCGAAGAGGTCAGCTCCCCTACCCGCCTCGTCCCCGACATTATCACCAACCAGGTCGGCTACCACTGCGGGGTTTCTAGGGTCGTCCTCCGGTATGCCCGCCTCCACTTTTCCAACAAGGTCTGCACCAATATCAGCACTCTTAGTATATATCCCTCCACCGAGTTGGGCGAACAGTGCAGCTAGACTAGCCCCAAACCCGAAGCCCGCCAGAAGTCCAGGGTCCCTGAAAACAACGTAAAGAATAGAGAGGCCCAGAAGGCTCATAGCGATCACTGCTAGACCCAGTGACGCGCCGCCGAGCGTCGCCACTCGAAGTGCCTGCACACTGCTCCGAGAGGCCGCATACGTTGTCCTTACGTTAGCCCTTGTAGCGGCATCCATCGCTATGAACGCTGCGATGAGGGAGAAGCAAACGCCCAATAGGAAGCTGCCTGCCATGGCGATGCCGTATCTGAGTCCCCCCAGCTGAGGAAAGATGGAGAAGCTGCCCAGAATCAAGGTAGCTAAGGCAGCCGCGATGATGGCGATCGTCTTAAACTGCCTCTTAAGATACGCGCTCGCACCTTCCCGGATTGCGCGCCAAATATTAACAAACCCCTCATCACCTTTAGGAAGCCTCTCTACATACGCTATTAGGAGCACCGAAGCGGCAGCACCGAGCAATCCCACAGTAATGGTAAAAACCAATGGATCCATAGCACATTACTTTAAATGAGCGGGAGTATATAGAGGCAATCCCCCCGCTGAGGCCTGGACCAACTTCTCTCCTCTTAGCAGTGAGGTGGGCGAGTTCGCGAAAAAGAAACTACTACGTGGATATTCATGAAAAATTATGCATCTTAAGGGTAAAGATTAAATTTTAGCATAGGTTATAGAGATGAAAGGGGGTGTTTGATAGTATATGCAGGCAAGTAAATGGGCTTCTCGTTTTATAGGCGCTGCGATCGTCCAAGGAGCAATTGCTACGCTGATTACACTGTATATCGTCATAGGGCAGATTTTTTTCTTGAGGCCTGAGCCTAGCCGAGTAATAGCCTTTGGGTCAGCGGGTATGTGGTTCACGATGGGCTACGTGACATACCTCATCGTAGGTGTCATGGGGGTGGCCGTCACGGCGCTGTTCTACCACTACATCGAATCGGTCTTGGGGAAGCCCTATACAGGGATTGCCGACAAGCTAGCATGGTCCCACCTATTCTTGATGAATGTGGGAGTGTTAGGAGCTTCAGGTCTGATGATGCTGGGGGGATATCTAGGAGGCGCCGCAATGCTCCCACCCGAGGTGGGCGGAAGAGGATGGAACCCTGGACAAGTCCACACGAACATCTTCTACGGCATACCCTTGGGCTATCCCTTATGGATAACAATATTCATAGTGCTGCTCGCCCTCGGAGTAATTCTAGGCGGCCTAGGATACATCATTAGATGGAGAAGCAAATAATCAAGACTGAGGAATAACAACACCCTCAATTACTCAACTACTTATTATTCGATGATAAGTCCTTTGGAAGAACTTAGTCCACCGAAACTAGAGCATTCATAGATTTTTCGTCCACACCACTCACGTCCCAATGGATGTGGATGGAATCTAAGATGGACGTATATGCGACGTATATCTATCCAAAGGACTACCTGAAGTTCCTCAATACCTAGAAAGCGGCATCTCGTCTAACTCTCAATAAAGGATGGGATAGGAGTAAGCGAAAAGGAGGATTGGTGGAAGACTTGTGAGATTTTGAAGAAAGTATCGGCAGGAGAATGATGAAGCTCAGACGACCCCCCCTTATCCCCCCTGCCTATTATAATAATATTTAACGGCGTTGGGTGGGGATTATACCATTCCGAGGTAATGGAGTTTGAGAATAACTTCTACGCCATTGTTATTGAGAGTGATACTTTTAGGCCTTAACTATTCCAGATCCTCTATTTATGTATCTCTTCTCACTGTTTTTTCTTGGCTTTTTTCTGGGTTTTCTACTGCAGTATGGGTAGTGGTCGCCTTTGTCCCAGCTTGATTGGCAGACAGGGCAGTATCCCTCCCCACACCTATAGTTCGGCTGGATATGCGGTATGTAATAATCCGAGTCTAGCCTCTCTCCCTAGGCCTATACGATATTCCATCCTCTATCCATAAGTCGATATGGATGGACTTCTCCCCTAGTAGTAGCTCTGGCTGGAGTAGATATTTCTTGCTCACAGGCATCCTAAGCCTGAAGCCAGCAGTAACATCATATCTACAAGTAAAAGTCTTCCACTAAAACTGCTAGGGTTTAGCATCTAGCCACTATCTCTGGAGGAGATGTGTTGGGGTTGGAGATGTTGTTATAGACCCTATGGCCGGGGTAGGGGGTACTCCCCACATTTTGGGGGCCTAGATTTATCCCCGCCATAGCCTGCAGACTCACAGACAACAACCACCTAATAGTCAACGATGTCGAGCCGACGTATGCCAAGATTGCTGAAGAGCTCTTGGGAGAGATGATTGCAGTGACAAACCACAGCACACTACTAGACGCCTACAGCATGAATGCGGCATGTCTATACGGGGCTATAAGGCCTAGGGGACGGCTCAACGGTGAGAGACGCCGCGTAATAATAACTTCACCACCATACGGCCTGCTGGTAAACAGCGGGTTCAGGCCAAGGCTCGAGAAACTAGTCATTACTAGTGGTGGGAATCTTGTATTGATGATTGGGAGACATCTAAGGGCTGCATGGCTAGGGATACTGGCCTCGATGTACCTATGCCTAAACAGAACCAACAATAACAGAGACCTAGCAGTTATAGTCCTAAAGAACTTCAGGAACAACAAGCTACACAGGCTATCAAGAGACCTAGTAAGCCTAACAATCTGACAATAGAGCTGGCGGAGATCATCGGGTTTAAACACGTTGAGACATTGAAGTTCAAGCTATCAAACACCGGCCTAGCAAGATACCACACAATAAAGGGACACAACCACGACCTATAGCACAAATACACCCTAGCACTCAGAAAGGTGGTATAGAATGGGTGATAGGAGAGAAGAAATAATGGAGAAGAGGGGGGAAGTTATCTCCCGAGGGGGCTGAGGATAAGGATCCACGAGGACGTTCTTGAACTCCGAAAACAGGGACTGTCTTACGGACAAATAATCAAGGAGATAAAGAGAAGATATAACGTTACTATCCGCAAGTCCGCTTGCAGCGAATGGTGCAATAGGAAACACTCTCCTTACAACGGAATCAGAGTACCGACATTAGAGTTCCTGAAGCCTTCAGAGGATCTAGCCTACGTGATCGGAGTTGAGGCTGGAGACGGTTATGTTTGGAAGAAAAGTAAACCGCCACCAACATATGACGAATTCTTTATCGGATTAATGGTCAAGGACAAAGAGTTCGGCGAGTTCTATGCCAAGACAATAGCGAGGGTTCTGGGAAGGGAACCACCAATACCAAGACTGAATAAAGACGGTAGATGGGTCGTCGAAGTCGCATCCAAAACACTTTACGAACTGCTCAAGAAACCCATAGATATCGAGAAGATCAGACCGTACGTTGAGCACTGCGAGAGATGTATCGCGGCATTTTTACGAGGATTCTTCGACAGCGAGGGCTGCGTTCGTAAAAATGGTATAATTGAGGTGACCAACACCGACTACAGGCTACTAGAATACGTGATATACCTGCTGAGCAGAATCGGAATAGAGACGACCTCAGATGAGCCGATATTGCGTCAGCGGGCCGGAACGCCGATTAGAGATCCAGAGACGGGGAAAGTGTATAGACAGAGAAAAGACTGTTATTACGTCAAGGTGAGTAAGAAGTCGAATCTGACGTTCTACGAGAAGGTCAGTTTCACGATCGAGAGGAAGAGACTCGAGGAATATTTGAAGAAGAGAGGGCTTCTTCTGACGATTCGATGACAACGTAAACCCCTCCCCTTTCTTTCCCTTATCCGTTTCCATGCCTACGAACCAGTCGTCATTCGTAATTACATTCCATAATTACTATCTACCCGCCTCGTGTGGGCCCGGTGGGATTCGAACCCACGACCTACCGGTTATGAGCCGGCCGCTCTACCTGGCTGAGCTACGGGCCCGTTGGACCAGTCCACTCGGTAATAATCTCAACTGGGAGTAATTTAAGGTATCGCGTTTTTGGGCTCAGTAAAGCTTTAGTGGCAGGCTTGTCTTCTGCAGAGGGAAGTTATGAGACATGAGGATGGCAGAGCTGAGGTAGCATCCATTTTGAAAGCAATTTCCTCACCCATCAGACTCTCAATAATAGAGGCCCTAAGTACGTCGCAGATGAACTTCTCCGAACTGATGAAATATGCAGGATTAAGTGAGCGGGAGGATGTAGGGAAATTTACATATCATCTCAAGACAGTGTTGAGGGCAGGTCTTATCGAATATTCGGGCAAGTCTCGAACATACTCACTAACGCCGCTAGGTAGGAGGGCGGTCGAAGTGGTACGTAACCTTCAACGTAAATCTGTATCAGGCGAGTTGATTGTGCTTAATTGGGACTACTCTTTCGAGCCAATCAATAGGAACATCATAGCTGAACAGTTGGTGGAGGCGATTCAAATCCCGGCAGACCTAGCCCGTAGTGTGGGGATTCTAGTTGAAAAGAAGCTAGATGAATTGCAGACGTCCATGATCCCGAGATGGCTTGTTGAGGATCTCTTGAGGGTAGAGCTCCTCTCCAGAAATATTGAGCTAGAGAAGATATCAAACATCATGCCATCAACCCCCACAATACGGGAGCTCTACTCAGCCTTCCACAGATCCGTGGAGAAAATGAACCTAAAAATGCTAAAAAACTTCATCCTCGACACAACGATGCGGACACTTATCGTTGAAAAATTCTTTCAAAAGCAGCTTAAACAGCACTACTACTTAGGAGAGCTCGACTTGTATCCTCTACCCCGCGGACCCTTACAATTCTTTAGTGTTTCACTCACAAAATACGACGAGAGCGTTGTTCCAAAAGTATTGGGGCTGGTGTACAACGACCTTATAATACAACTTGATGTAGACTCAGAATTACGGGAATATCCAACCCCTTCCTACCCTTTTCCTGAGGACATTTACTTTCTAATTGAGGGCCCTACCCCAATTATAGCCAAGTATTCCGAAAAATTGCTGAGTGGTCATAGACTTGACGAGGTCTTGAATAGATGTAAGTGGGTCGATAAAGTAATTGTAGGACTGCCTTCCAGGGCTGAAAGCCCGATTCTCTACACCTTCTACAGAGGTGATAGAACCCTATTCACACAATACGCTATCAAAACTTCCGTTTCAGGGGACTTCGGTGTTCACTCCTTCATGGGCCTTAACTTTCTGCGGCTATTGAATAATAGCGGGTTTGATGAGTCTATAATGATTCAAAGACTGTCCCCGATGCTTGAAAGGCTGGCCAGATATCTGGAGCGGTGCACCCGCTACCTCTACAAATTCCATAAAGATGCTCCGCGGATACAGTTGCTCTACCTACTGGCTCCTATTGGTCTGGTCGAGGTTATGAGACCGTTATTAACTGGGGTGGATGAAGGATACAATTTGTTAGCCCGCGTTATAAGGTGCTTGGCAGAAGCTATCAACAGTGTTCCATCTCTCAGGGGAAGAGTCGTAATAGCCTCGAGCTGGCCAAGGCAATTATCAGACAGGCTCTACTCGATCGATAAGGTTCTTGCAAATAACAGGTTCTCTCCCGAGACAGAAATACGGGGACCGTTAAACCACTATTGTAACGATCTCTCGGGGATATTCTTGGCGCTAAATCTAGACCATTTGCAGGATCTTGCTCAGTTATTGGGGGGCATAGTGCTGGAGGATTCGGCTGTAGAAAGACTGGCTAAGCTGCATGGGAGGGAGCCAATATTGGATCTACTGCAGTCTCTCCCAATTCTGCTGAGAAATCAGCCTGGAGAAAGTCTCATGTCTTCTGTGTCCTGAGGCTTATTATTGCGCGGGCCAAGTCTCCTCCAGACTCTATGAGAGCTCTTCTTGCCTCTTCCGGCTCAACACCTGCTTGGGCTGCGACTAGGGCCACATCCTCCGGGCTCGGCTCATATTGAGGCCCTTCTCCCTCTCCTTTTGGTGACTTAAACTCCTCGCCACCTACAATCTGGTATATTCTGCCGGCCTGTGAATTAATGGCCACCACAGCAGGTCCACTTATCCTGATTGTCCTGTCCTGAAGCTCTATCGTGACTTCTTTAGCAAGGCCTAGCTCCTCCATAGAGACTCCTAAACTGCTAAGCATCCTGTCCTGCATCCTTCTTAACTCTCGTGGACTAGGCCTTCTCAACTTCTGAAGCGACATACAGTTTATCTTAGCATGATTTATGGTTTTTAGCCGCGGGAGAGGAAATCCTTATCAAGCTTAGTGCGATAATAGTTTATTGGGTTGGCTCAAGTTTCCGACCTTTATGCCTTCATACCCGTAGGGGGGGTGGCTAAGAGGCTTCAGCCTCTCACCTTAGAAGTGTCTAAAGCATTGGTCAGGTTTTTAGGGAGACCCCTCATAGAATATGCTATTATCCACCTGGCGTGGCAAGGGATTAGGAACTTCGTCTTCGGTGTTAAGGGGTATATAAATTATCGCTCCCTCTTCGACTATTTCCAAGAGGGGCATGGAATCTCTTTAAAATACGGTATCACGCCCCGGATCTCTATAAAATATCAGCCAAACATAGATGACGTTGGAAACGCTGATAGCTTCCTGATTAACTTGGATTACTATGACATAAACACACCCGTCCTTGTTGCACAAGGAGACAATGTCTTCGAACTAGATCTGAAGTCTCTGTTGGCCTTTCATGAGGAGAACTCAGCATTCGTCACAGTTGGTGTGAAGCGTGTATCAGACCCATCTGCCTACGGGGTAGTTGAGGTAGATGGTAAGGGCAGGGTTAATGGATTCGTGGAGAAGCCTCCGCGCGGCGAGGAACCATCAAACCTCGCCAGTACGGGGATCTATCTCTTCTCACCAGACGTCAGGAGGATCTGTTTAGACCCTGAAGTCAGGGCGAGGAAAGCCACTTTACGGCGCCTCGACTTCGGATTAGACCTCATTCCTTATCTCATCAAGAAAGGATACAAGGTATATGCCTATGAAATGAAGGGCGAATGGTACGATGTTGGGACACCTGAACTCTATCTCGAGTCGATGATGAGGATTATGGATAGCGGTTTTATGAATATTTTCTTTGGGGAGCCTACATACGAGGCGGGAGGATCCAAGCTCTGGATACTTGGCCAGAGCTTGGCCTCTATGCGTAGGAAGGAAGAGATTCTCAGGAAGGTCCAGGAGGGCCGGATCAAGATCGATGGAAATGTCCTCATTGGGCGGCATTGCCAGATTGGTGATGATGTAATTATCGGGGACGCGTACATTGATAACTACTGTTTTATCGGTGATGGTGTAACAATCGAGAGATCTGCGCTGCACGACAGGGTTTATGTGGGAGAGGGAGCATATATACAAGATTCAATTATCGCGCGGCATGTAAAGATATTGTCCTCGAGAATTGAGCCCACAGTAGTTCTAGGCGTAAGCGTTGTTGGAGACAATTCGGTGATCGAGAAAGGCTCTGTGCTAACCAATGCCAAGATAGACCCCCACTCCCACGTCTCCCGCGAAGCTATTCTCGCTAAGAGGGAGACAGCCTGAGGAGTGGTTACAGTCTGCAAAATTTATACGAAGTGTTTTATCTGAATCTTTGCTGTTTCTGCTCCTCTACATAGATGGCGGTGATTAAGTGGGTGTTGCCCCCACAGTTAGGGCACTTCTCCTCGACATTTTTGAAGATAAAGTCGCCCTCTTTGTGAGGCCGGGTGTGTGTCGAGCCGCAGCTCAGGCATTTCAGCTGGGTGATAGGGTTGAAGGGCACCGGCCTAACCTTTGTGATGGAGCCCTCCTGCCCCAATCCGGTCATGTTAATGCTCATGCGGTTCCCTCCTAGATCCCCACGCCAATAGTGTTTCCTATACCGGCTACGACGGCCGTCCCATTAGAGGGGACTTTATCCCTTATCAACTCTTTCACCCTATTCACTACGATGTCGGCGGACTTTACAATACTTTCCCTCATCGGCGTTATCGCCTCCAGTATCGACTGGTATATCACGATGGCGTAAAGTGGGACGTTCTTCTCTTTCGCAATGGTCTCGATCTTGAACTTGTCGATCCCTGGACCGCCTATAGCTACGCCCACCCCCTCAGCTATCTTCCCAGTTTCCTCGCCCTCCAGCTTTAACGCCGCATCAATTGTTATTATTAAGTCTGGCTTGGTGTCCATCTCGTAGACCAGCTTCTTTACAGCCTCCCCTGGCCTCCCTACTGTGCCGCCCGGCCCGATAGGCCTTACAACATACACCTTCCTACCCTCAAACTCGACGACTTCAAGCCAGGTATCCTTAGCTATCTCCATATCAGATATCTTCTTACTCTCCCTGACAAATTTTGCGGCAGATAGCACGCCTATCCCGTCTCCTATCGGTAGACCTTTAAGGAAGGCATATGATGCCTGCCTATATGACTCTGCCAGCTCCATTATCATGGGGAGCTGTATCTGTATCTGCACTGCCAAGAAGTAGTTAGCCATCCTTTTACCCAATAGATAATAATGCCTGACAACTCTGTAGATAATGTTGAGAGCCCGGGCCACCTCGACGAGGTTTGAGAGGCTCTTGACGCGGTGAATATCGGCCTTCGGCGCCATCCTAGAAACACTCTCCTCAAAACGAGAATCACCGATCTCAAGGATATGCTCCAGCTTGTACACTATGCCGGACGGATCCATGGACTCTGGCGGGATGTAGAAGAACTCTAACAAGTTTTCCAGCTCCTTTTCCATCGCTGCCGAGTCCTTATTGTCATCGACATATAGCTTGAGTGTGCTGACTGTCCTCTCCTTCACCTCGTCCCTTATCTGTTTAAGCACTGCCAGCCTCTTCTCAATGTACCTCAGAATGAATGCCAGCTGTGTCTTTTGCCCGAAGTAGGGGTAGATGAAGAAAAACGTTAGGAGGAAGAGGAACCAGAGTAGTTGGAATAGCACAGATACACTGTCTCCGGAAGCGGGTGTGAGTGTTACCACAGCTCCTCCTTAAAACTGTCTACGGGGCTCATAAATATATCTTTGACTAATGCTTGCTGGTTGTTGACTAAGAAATCCTTAGGGGCGGCCTCTAGGACGGTGCTGGAGGGCTACCGGCCGGCCTATCTTGAAGGAAAGTTTAAGGCTCAGTGATAGAGGATAGGTTAAGGTTTAGGGTATAGTATGCGTTGCAGTAAATGCGGCGCCGAGGAGGTACTACCCTTCAAGTGTGCCTACTGTGGGGACTATTTCTGCTCTAAGCATAGGCTCCCCGAGGCCCATGAGTGTCGCTCATTGTACCTTGCGCGTAACTTGATTGAGATTGAGAAGAGGGAGGCCAGGTCTCAAGGCGGCTCCCCTAGGTCTGCCACCATGCTTGCGGTGAAGACCGAGATGCTCTTTTCCAAGCTCACAGCTATGGAGAAAGGCTCTGAGGCTCTACACCTCTTTGCAGGCTCCTGCATCGTGGCCGGCGTGGCTTTCTCGCTGATCTATCCTCTAGCCATGTTGTGGGGGATTCCTCTCTCAGCTGGTGTGGTTGCGGCTGTTGTGGCCTCTTTCATAGCCCACGAGCTGGCCCATAAGTTCGAGGCGGTTAGGCAGGGGCACTGGGCAAGGTTTAGGTTGAATCTATTCGGCTCGATTATAAGCCTAATATCAATACTACTACCCTTCAAATTCATAGCTCCGGGAGCAGTCATAATCTTCGGCTACGCCACTCAACGTGGCGTTGCCAAGATCGCCGCTGCGGGCCCCATCGTTAATCTGGTTATTGCTGCAGTACTGCTGCCCGTCATCTACATAACCTACTCGCTCCTCGGATTGTTTAACATTGGCCTCTCTATAGCTCTGCTCCTGGTCGGGCATTTGAACGTATTGATGGGTCTGATAAACCTTATTCCACTAGGCCCCCTTGACGGTTTGAAAATAATTACGACATCCTTTAAGGCGTGGGCTTCTTACGTTGCTGTGGCAATCATTCTCTATATCCTTTATCATCTAAGGTTGCCGCTCATGGTGTGAGCTGTGCCGCTGGTTCTTCCCTGCTCTGCCTGCGATTCGCTGGTCTCTCCACTCTTTTAGTGGGCCAGTTAAGATGTAACTGGTCTTTTTTTTGAACTCGGTTATGTTGGAGGCGCCACAAAGCGCGAGGGTTACTCTCAGCTCCTCTTTTAGACGCTTAATCAGATTCTCAACTTCCCCAACCCCCTGAACAGCTGCCCTCAGGAAGGGCATGGCCATTCCTCCCATATTTGCACCTAGAAGAAGTAGTTTGGCGATCTCGAGGCCATTTCTTATACCGCCGGAGCCAACTATCTCGAGGCCGTCAACCTGTGCCACCTCTAGGACAGAGGCAGCGGTGGGTATTCCCCAGTCCTGAAATACCTCCGCCAACTGGGCTCTGTCAAGCCTCCCTGCCTCAACCGCCCTCATCCTCTCTATCTCCACCCAGCTTGTCCCACCTCTACCCGCCACATCAACCGCCGAGACCCCAAGTTCGCGGAGTATGACAGCGTCCTCGAAGGAGATCCCACAACCCACCTCCTTAATTATCACGGGTATCCCAATCTCGCCGCATAGTCTGCGAATCTGCGCTAGAAACCCTTTAAACCTTCTATCCCCCTCAGGCTGTATAATCTCCTGGAGGGTGTTCACGTGTATTGCTATGGCGTTTGCGTCGATCATTTTAACCGCCTCCCATGCAGAGTGTACCCCGTGCTGTGCCAGCTGCGCCGCCCCTATATTCGCTATCAGGAATAAATCTGGGCCTGCCTCACGGGCGGCCCTGAACGTATAGCGGAGCTCAGGGCTAGCAATCCCAGCTCTCTGGCTCCCAACGCCCATCGGGATTCCCGCACTTTCTGCAGCCTCCGCCAGAGTTGCATTTATCTTGGCAGCCTCATCAGTACCGCCCGTCATCCCCTCAATTAATATAGGTGCTGAAAATCGCTTCCCGAGGAAAGTGGCAGTTACGTCGACCTCTTCGACATTAATGTCTGGCGCCGCTCTTGGAATTATGTGCACATATTCGAGCCAGTTACTGCCCCTCTGTACCGACATGCTCTCAAGCACTATTCTTATGTGGTCTTTCTTTCTGCCTGTAATCCCCATTATACTATCTAGAGCCCCCTTAACGGATTGCTCCGCTGCTAAATATTAAGCGTTAACCCCGCCCGTAGCCTCTACCGCCTCCTCCTGTACCTCACCCTCCTTGAGCCTCCTCTTCACGAGTGTAGTAAGGTAGCCGGCTACCTTGTTTATCAGCCTCTGAGAGACTGTTCCCTCCAATACCTCCTGAACTAGGAGCTTATTTTGCTGGAAATCTGGCTTAACCCTGTCAGGGTAGTGTTCAAGTATCTCGGCAGCGAGAACCTTGACCTTCCTAGTGCGTATCTTTCCCAATCCCTACTCCGATGCTGAGGGTGGCATGTTATTAAGATGACTCCCCAGCCTAGGCTTTTAGCTCTCGTGTACGGTCAGGATGTTGTCTCAGGCCTGTTTTAAGTGAATCCAGCTCTTCTGGCTTAAGCGTTTGCGCCCGGCTCTCAGGTATTATCCCACCTGGCCTGAAGAACATTACTATGAGAAGTGTCGTACTGAGTAGGAGCGGTGTCAGCCAGACCACGTCAAATGGGAGATAAAGCTGTAGCTCTCTCTTGAAGACATCAATCAGGCGCGAAGAGGCCATAAACACAATGACGCCAAGGGCCGTTCCCCAGTTATTCGCGGCGCCACCAACCAGAACCATCACCCATGGGATGAAGGTGTGGTTAGCCCTACTGTAATTCTTAGCATTAACAGCACCTGTGGTGAGTGCAAGCATGGCACCGGCCAAGCCTGCAAGAGCGCCTGCAAGAATTATTGTTTTCCTCTTAACGCTAACAACGTCGCGCCCGAGTGCTTGGGCTAGCACCTCGTCATCCCTTATCGACTTGAGAAGCCTACCATACGGAGACTTTGTCAATAGCTCGACAAAGATGAAAACCAGCACGGCTATGCCCACCAGTAACGCTGTTAGTACATAACTCCTAGTTGGGACAGGTATCCATCCAAGGAAGCTGGGGACAAAGACTCCTAAAGTCCCACCTATGAGACTCTTATAATTGTCGCCAATAAGTATGAGGATCTCGCCCATAGCTAAAAGTGTCATTGCCAGATACTCTTCTCTTAGCCTCACTGAGGGTATGCTCGAGACGAGTCCAAGACCAGCACCTACGAGCATGGTTGCAATCAGTGTAAAGATCAGTAAGGCGGTTGAGAGGATAGGATCTCTCGCGAGGACGTCGTTTATCTTCGGCATAATCTGAGCGTGGTTATCGAAATAGTTCAGTCCCTCCCCCAAGTTATAGAGTGCTGCTATCAGCTGTCCAGGGATTGCGCCGACAAGAAACGCTCCACCTGAAACGCAAAGCACTTTACCGAAGTTAGGAATCCCCCCAAACCCATACTCGAGGTTGAGGCTTAGAGATATCACGAGGTAGGCCGCTACCCAGGGTGCGAGATCCAGAACAAATCTAATCAATTGGTCTAAAGAGATCATCTCGAGGACCTCACCCACTTCATAGCCAAGGACGTTATTCCCTCGGGCACCGTCAGCAGGACTATAGACATTATCAGGAGCGGTATGATCGGCCGATACTGTATTATCTCCGTGAAACCCAACGCGGCTATCATCTGCGGTATCAGAGAGTTTGCCGCCCCCACCAGTATCCCGCCAGCTAGAGAACCGAATATGCTGGACAGCCCGCCGAGGATGCTGGATGCGAATATCGTGGGTAGAAACTCGTCGCCCGCCGTGGTTGTGACTGGGAGCCACATGGCATACATTAGACCGGCGAATCCTCCCAACGAGCCCGCGATAAACCATGCCAGCATGTACATTCTCTCGATGTTGATTCCCAATACTTGGGCGAGTTCTGGATTCTCGATTGACGCTCTCAGAGCTACGCCAGTCCTTGTTTTGTTTAGGAATATGTAGAGGAGGATTGTGGATAGGATGACCGACGCAAGTGATAATAGCGTGACCAGAGGAATAGACATTATCTCCGGATCGAATGCTCTAAGGGCAATATAGCTTGTCCTTACCTTGTAGGTCCTTCCGAAATAGTCGGCCAAAATACTCATTACTCCAAAGATGAAGAAAGCAACGGTCAAGGTCGCAATCATCTGATAGGTCGGTGAAGCCCCCCTCCTCCTGAGGGGGTTTAGGACAACTTTGTATTGCGTAACTGAGACCAATCCGCTCAAAAGTGCAGAGGCCCAGACAACCTCATAGGGGCTCCTCTGTAGTATTTGGGCCCAGTAGACGGCCACGTAGGCCCCAACCGTGAGGAATGATCCGTGGGCGAAGTTGGGGACGCGGGTGGTTAGATAGGTGAGGGTCAAGCCCACGCTTGACATGGCAGCTATCCCTGAGAAAACTAGCGTATTCACTAAAGCTGGGTCGACCAAGGGGCTTATACGATCGATGTTAAGTATCTCAATTTAAAGTTTATATACTGTAAGCCTCGTATAAACACTTACAATGAACAAGTCCAGTATACGCGCGATTTCAACCGCAGCAGCCATCGGATTGCTTGTAGTCGGGCTGGTAGTGGGTGGCGTTATAGGAATCTTTCTAGGGCCCTCCCTCAGCCCTCCAGCCACACTGACGACGACTGTTGTACAGCAGAGAACTGTTGTTCAGGAGAGAACGCTAACCACCACTGTGGGTCAGCCGCCTCAAGCCGTCGGCCCACTGCCTTCTCTTCTCGAGCAGTCGGTGGTCAAGCTCGGAGACGGGCTTCCCTATATCCCAGCCTCGCTAGCGGACAAGGCGGTGACACTTAGTGGGGAGATTAGGATTGGCGCGCTGCTCAGCCTCTCGGGCGACCTGAGGACATTCGGTGAAAATCACCGGACCGCTCTAGAGCTCGCCAGAGACGATATTAATGCTTGGCTTTCAAAGCGCGGCATTAACCTCAGGGTTGTCTTAGAGATTGAGGACACTGCAACGCAGCCTGAGCAGGCTCTCGCAAAGCTGCAGGCTCTAGCCGCCCGCGGAGTGAAGATGGTTGCCGGCCCATTAAGCAGCCGTGAGGTAAGAAACCTGAAGACATACGCTGACGAGAACAACATACTAGTCGTCAGCCAGTCCTCTACGGCGGTCGACTTGGCCGTACCCGGCGACAATATATTTAGATTCATACCCGACGATAGGAAGCAGGGTCCAGCACTTGCCCGTCTAATGTGGAATGCTGGTATCAAATTCTATGTGCCTATCTGGAGGGGAGACACATACGGTGATGGTCTCAAGACGGCTACTGAGAATGCCTTCAAGAGGTTAGGCGGGGCAGTAGACTCTGGGATAAGGTATAACCCGGACGCCAAGGAGTTTGCCACCGAAATCGCCACGCTTGAGAGTAAGGTTAGAGATGCGATTTCAAAGTACGGGCAAGGGGCAGTGGCTGTTCACTTAATCTCCTTTGAGGAGGCCGTATTAATCCTGCAGGAGGCGGCTAAGCGCGACGTCTTGCGCTCCGTTAGATGGTTTGGAAGCGACGGCACGGCAGGCTCAGGCGACATACAAAAAGACGCTACATCGGCTCAGTTCAACGTAGACACGAAATTCCTCCACACAATCTATGCGGCAACGACTAGTGATATATTCGAACGGGTTAGAGAGAGGGTTAAACAGGTCTATGGTAGGGAGCCCGATACCTATACATACACGATATATGACATTCTCTGGGTCTTAGCGCTATCGATACTTGCTGTGGACAAATACGATACAACTGCGGTCAAGGGGGTCCTCCCTCTCATAAGTAGCCAATACTTCGGGGCATCGGGGTGGACGATACTGAACGAGAGCGGTGATAGGGTTGGTGGAGACTACGATGTCTGGGCTATTGAAAAGGTTGGCGACAAGTACGAATGGAAGATCGTCGGCACATACAGGGCATCCACAGACAGTGTAGCCTGGGCGCCCGGATACGAAGGGAAATACACTTAAATTTGGATTATTTTTATGATTTTTAAAGGAATTGGACGACGGACTAGTGAAATGTCTAGGACTGGAAAAGAGGTTTGGGGGAGTATGCGCGGTGGATGGCGTAGATCTCTCCCTCAAGAGGGGGGTTTTCACTCTTCTAATTGGGCCTAACGGTAGCGGGAAAAGCACCCTAATCAATCTCATTGCAGGCCACTATTACCCCGACAGGGGCAGAATACTTATGAATGGAAAGGACATTACCCATCTGAAACCACATGAGCGGTTTGGCATAGGTCTGGTAAGAACTTTTCAGACAGCCCGGCATTTCCCCAGCTTAACAGTCCTTGATAACGTCTTGATGGCTGCGGGGGCTACGGAGGGTGAGAGTATTCGAGTCGCACCGATTAGGCGTAGATGGATTCGGAGAGAGATGGAGCTAACCGAGAGGGCTCTCCTGATTCTGGAGCTGGTGGGGTTGGACAAGCTTAGGGACCAGCCCGCAGGCAAGTTGAGCGGCGGCCAGATGAAGCTCCTAGAGCTTGGCCGGTTGCTGATGAGCGGGGCTAGGGTTATCTTGATGGATGAGCCTACGGCAGGACTTAACCCAGTGATAGCCGAGTCGGTCCTTTCGCATATAAGGCAGGTTGTCTCGGAGGTCGGTCTCGCAGCCCTCATAGTCGAGCACAGACTCGACCTCGCCATGAAGTATGCAGACAAGGTCTTGGCTATGTTTAATGGTCGCTTGATTGCGGAGGGCTCGCCCGAGCAGGTGCTCACAATCCCAGAGGTGGTTGAGAGCTATCTCGGTGAAAAGTTATCGTGATATCCGTAAAGAGTCTTGACGCGGGTTATGGGCGGCTTCAGATACTATTTAACGTCTCTATGAGCGCGCGGCGTGGTGAGATAACGGCCCTACTCGGTCCTAATGGTAGTGGCAAGAGCACGCTCCTCAAGACAATCTTTGGGCAAGCCAGCATCTACAACGGCTCCATAAGGCTCGATGGCGCCGAGCTGTCCGGCCGCCCTCCCCACGAGATTGCGCGGTTAGGGATAGCGTATCTCCCCCAGATCAATAACCTTTTCTTAAACCTGACTGTGCGTGAGAACCTCCTGATGAGTGGGTATATGTTGCCCGAGGACGAGAGGAGAAAGCGGACCGAGGAGGTTTTGCAGCTCTTCCCATTCCTCGACAAGATGCTTCATAGAAAGGCTTCAAGTCTGAGCGGGGGTGAGAGGCAGATGCTCTCTATCGGCATGGCCTTGATGAGGCGGCCCAAAGTCGTCATGCTGGACGAGCCTACAGCCAACCTTTCACCAAAAATGGTGAATACAGTACTCGACGTTGTGAGGAGGCTGAGAGACGATCACGGATTCACAGTATTGCTTGCTGAGCAGAGCGTGGTTAAGGCTCTTAGGCTTTCAGACCACGCTGTCCTACTGGTTGGGGGGCGAGTACTTTTTGAGGGTGACCCCTCCGAACTCCTAAATAATAGGGAGCTTGGACGAATGTATCTGGGGTTGGGTGGTGGGTGATGCCAATCCAGTATAGGCAGCTGGGACGGAGCGGCCTAAAAATTTCATGCCTAGTCCTCGGCACATGGTATCTCCCGACGCTCCCCGAAGTGGATACCTATGGTGTGAGGAAGATCAACGAGGAGGCAACACTCAAGCTTTGGAGAAAGGCAGTCGATATGGGGATAAACGCGATCGATACCGCAAACCGATATCACGGTGCCGTGGCGCCGGTTCCCGTGACCCATGTGGGATATGCTGAGAGATTGCTGGGCAGATTCCTCCAGATGGTCGATAGAGAGTCACTAGTTATTGCTACCAAGGTCAGGTTTCCCATGGGAAATGGCCCTAATGATGAGGGGCTCTCCAGAAAGCATGTTATGAAGGCGTTGAGGGATAGCCTCTCCAGACTCCAGACCAGCTACATCGACCTATACCAGGCCCATGGCTTTGACCCATCAACATCTCTTGAAGAGACATTGAGGACTTTCGACGACCTAGTCAGGGCTGGCCTCGTTCACTATGTCGGTTGCTCAAACTTTCAGGCCTGGCAGATATCCCAGGCCCTCGCGGTATCAGAGAGACTTGGGATCGTGAAATTCGTAAGTGTCCAGCCACTATACAACCTCCTCCAGCGCGAAGCTGAAAAAGAGCTCTTCCCCTTAGTTAGGCAGACTGGTATAGGCGTCATATGCTACTCCCCTCTAGCCCAGGGGCTACTTGCTGGACGATACCTCGCGGGACTAGTGGGTGATGCGAGAGCATCATATAGCACCTCAGTAAACCCCCTCCTCACCGAGAGAAATCTCAAGATAGTGAACGAGCTCGCTTTGATGGCTAAGGAGAAAGGCATAACGCTGGCTCAGCTCAGTTTAGCGTGGATACTCCACCAGCCAGAAGTCACAGCACCTATAATTGGATCAACTAGGCCGGAGCAGCTTGAAGAGAATCTCCAGGCCGTGGATGTGAAGCTCTCTTCAGACGACTTGAAAAGGATCGACGAGATAACCAAGCCTACTTCTCAATAGGGGCTGTGTGGGTGTGTTGTAGGTTGAGGGGGCGCCTGATACGGGCAAGGGAAACCCGCAACGCCTTAGAGAGATTATTTGCGACAGGTGATTTTGCCCTATACCATGTCAGGGCTAGAAGGGGTGAGAAATACTCCATGGAGGCTGCTGAGTATGAACGAATTGTCTTCTCGACCGACGGCGCTCTAATTGTGAACAACGAGCTGCTCCGTGTGAGAGACATGATCTACACGCCGCGGGATGTCGGACTCGATATACAGGCTGAGGGCGATGCAAACATTTACGTAGCGGAGGCGCGGGGATTCGCTCGGAGTAATCAGTTCGTAAAGAGGTTTAATGACGCACCCAAGATAGAGTCCGGCCAAGATTGTTATGCGCGGACCATAGTGGTGATGATTAGTGAAGATGACCCAGTTGACCGTTTTCTGGCAGGCTATACCGAGAGTATTGGGGCATCGTGGACAAGTTATCCCCCACATAGACATGACGGAAAACCCGAGGCCTACATCTTCTACGGGATGAATCCAGGGTTTGGTGTTCAGCTCCTGATGGACGAGGAAGGTGAAGAAGCCCACGTAGTCAGAGACGGTGACGTAGTTCTGATCGAGAGGGGATACCATCCCAACGTGGGGACCTCGCTTAATGGAATAAAATTTGCGTGGATTATCGCGGCGCCGCATGGTGCTAGAGACCTCTCTGTAGAAATTCACCCCCTCTTCAGGTCCGTTCCGGTGAAGATGTCTCACCTAAAAATTAAGGAGACGAGTTGAAGCCCTCTACCTCTTTAGCTCCCTCTTCTTCCACCTGAGGTTCCTGCTCCTGCATTTCCTACATTTCTCCGCGTCGGGCGAGTTCCTAGCCCCGCACCTCCTACAGATCTTATAGTGTAGTCTTCTTCTCTGCGCCAGCTGTATCAGGAATGTGTCTGTCAGGACCAATTCTAATGCCTGAGACCTCCGGCTCTATTTATAAACCTCGCTGCCCCTCTAGTACTTTAGGAAGGGGAGGTCCTTGACCCATGGATACTCAGATAGGAGGCGCTCTATCGATCTCTTCACTGCTTCCTCTGGATACTCCCAGGGTTGGAGCCTCCCTTCGAAGAACTCCTGATAGGCCTGCAGGTCGAAATGTCCGTGGCCGCAGAGGTTGAAAAGTATGACCTTCTTCTCGCCAGTTCTCTTACATCTCAGAGCCTCGTCAACCACGTATTTTATTGTGTGGCTGGGCTCCGGTGCAGGTATGATCCCCTCGGTTCGCGCAAAGATTGTGGCAGCCTCAAAGACCTCTACTTGATTATAGGCCCTGGGCTCGATGTATCCTTCCTTCAGGAGTAGACAGAGGGTGGGTGCGTCGCCGTGGTATCTGAGGCCGCCAGCGTGGATGGGTGGGGGTATGAAGTCCGATCCCAAAGTATACATGGGTAGCATTGGGGTCAGCCTAGCTGTGTCGCCGAAGTCGTAGGTGTAGATGCCCTTAGTCATCGTGGGGCAGGCTGTGGGCTCGGTCCCAACGAATTTAACCTCCTTAGGCGCCTTCTTTGCAACCCTGTCGTAGTAGAAGGGCCAGAAGAGGCCTGAAAAGCTACTACCTCCACCAACACAGCCTGCCACAATATCCGGATACTCGTCTAGAAGCTCTAGCTGTTTCTTAGCCTCTAATCCTTGGACCGTCTGGTGCAGCAGAACATGATTCGCCACACTACCTATGCTATACTTTACGTTGTCATGGTTTAGCGCATCCTCTATCGCCTCGCTAATCGCTATCCCCAGGCTACCCGGATTATCTGGATCAGACTGCAGTATCCGCCTCCCGAACTCTGTCCTATCGCTAGGGCTCGGCAAGATCTCAGCACCCCATGCCTGCATCAATATCCGGCGGTAAGGCTTCTGATCATAGCTTGCCCTGACCATGTATACAGTTGCCTTCAGCCCGAATAGCATACTGGCGAAGGCTAGTGCGCTCCCCCACTGACCAGCACCGGTCTCCGTGGTCACCCTTTCTACACCCTCCTTCATGTAGTAGTAGGCCTGAGCCACAGCCGTATTTGGCTTGTGGGAGCCCGGCGGTGAAATACCCTCATATTTGTAGTAAATCCTAGCTGGAGTCTTCAATGCTCTCTCGAGCCTGACCGCCCGGATGAGGGGCGTGGGTCTCCACAGCCTGTATGCCTCTCTCACCTCTTCTGGAATTCTGATCCATCTCTCACTGCTCATTTCTTGGTTTAACTGCTCCTTTGTGAAGAGCCTCGGCAGTATTCCGGGACCAGGAGACTTTGTTGCGGGGTCAATAGGCGGCGGCAAAGGTTTAGGAAGGTCTGGCAGGATATTATACCACTCGGTAGGCAAGTCATCATCGCCTAGCACTACTTTGCGCGACATTGGGACTTCACAGGTCTTAGCGGCTTATAACCTTTATTTTCCGTGATAAAGGTGATGAAAAATCTTTAAGCCCCCTACCAGACTGGCTAGTGGTCTTGAGACTGTTTAGAAGACGGAGACCTCAACTGCCAACTGTAAGTCTTGAAGAGGCTCTGAAAATGATACCTGTAAAAAACCCCAACACCGAGTCCACTACCACAGCTTCGGGCGAGATGAGTGTGAGACTTAGAATGCCTCGCCCCCGAGGAGTTCTTCAGCGCCTCTTACCAGTCCCCGAGTTCCGCACCTTCATACTGGACAAAGTTGGCGGGTTTGTCTGGGAGAACATAGATGGAGAAAGGAATGTAAGGGAGATCGCGAATCTACTTGTGAGGAGTTTCAAGATGACGCGGGAGGAGGCAGAAATAAGCCTACTTCGCTATCTTCAGATGCTGTCAACCCGCGGCCTCATATATTTGAGGGTGGAGATGAATAGAGAGGAGGATCAACGCTTAAATCAGCGTGGCTAAATGTATTAATCGATGGCTAAAGAGGGTACATATGGCCGGGTGTCCTTCCCCACAAGCGAGCTTCTGAAGCTTGTCTTCCTAAACATAAGGAAGAGGTTTAGCCGCTCTCTATTAACAATGCTTTCCGTCCTCCTGGCTATAGCGTTTATGACTGTAATACTCACTCTCGGAACTGTAAACCGTGTAGCCCAAGGGACAGAATTTGCTGCCTACCAGTTTTGGCTCATCTTCGTAGCGCTTCTAGTGGCGGGTCTCGGTGTGTTCAACTCGCTGTTAATCTCTGTTGCTGAGCGTTATAGGGAGATAGCAACAATCAAGACGCTTGGAGCAGCAGATAGGCACGTACTCCTACTCTACCTTATTGAGTCTGTTATAATAGGAGTGATTGGTGGAGGCTTCGGTGTGTTGGTAGGGCTTGGGGTCGGTGTATGGCTCCTTTCAGCTTACGGTAGGGCCGCGGAAATCGGTATGGTTGCACCCACCGAGTATCTCTACATCATGGGACAGGGGCTATTGTATGCTGCCATACTCTCACTCTTTGCTACGGCATACCCCTCCTATCACGCTTCAAAAATGAGTCCCGCGGAGGCCTTCCGCGTCGAGGTATGAAGCTCTCGATTGAGCGGTTAATATTCATACGGCGGCCCGTAGTAGAGTTCCTTGAGTGCGCCAAGGCTCTCGGCTTCGAGGGAGTCGAGTTCGCCGAGTTCGAGCTACAGAGGCTTACAAAGGATGGTGGCTTCGACCACTCAACTCTATTTCATGCAGTGAAGAACCAAGGCCTAACAGTCTCAGGCATATACTGGTCGGCAGATTTTCACAAGAGAGAGGAGCGTAACAATATACTCTACCAGGCGGCAAGGCTAGCAGAGACTTATAGAAGAGTAGGCTGTGAGAATGTAATAATTGGGCCGCCCGGTGGAGGATTAAGCGCCGGACTCTCACAAGACCAAGTCCTCCAGCTATTAGACCAACTCGTAAAAACGTTAGCCGAAGCTCTAAAAGTATTCGTTGACAACGGCATTAAACCCTCTCTCCACAACCACTATGACACCCTCATCGAGACGCAGACAGAACTAGAATACGTCTTATCAAGAATCGAGCCGGAGCTTCTTGGATTCTGCCCTGACACGGCCCACCTAGCGCTGGCAGGAATGGACCCAGCCAAAGTGATTGAGAGATATCTTGACCGTATTACGTACGCTCATCTAAAGGACATTAAGCCCTTTACCAAGAGAGCTGGGCGTGTAGAGAAGTGGTATGAGCTTACAACAGAATTGGGCAGCGGAATTATAGACTTTCCGAGAATAATTTCACTATTGAAGTACTCGGGCCTAGTTGAGTGGCTGGTTGTTGAGCAGGACTTCTCAGAGAAAGACCCTGTGTACAGTGCCCGTGAAAGCCGAGACTATATCACCACCCTGATTAAGTGTGTTAAATCCTGATAGACCTTTTATCCAACCTCGCAGACTGTCTTCTGTGCCACGTCCTCGTGTGAGATTCGGTATCTCCCTCCCCAACTTCTCTCTCGATGCCGCAGCTAAAATTGCGCGGGAGGTTGAGGGGGTAAGGTTTGACAGCGTGTGGGTTAATGACGACCTAGTAGGCGTTTTCCAAAAAGAAACCCAAGACGCCATCCTCTGTATGGCCGAAATGGCTAGGGCAACTCGCAGGGTTAGTGTCGGAAGCGCTGTCTTAGCCACTTATAGAAGACACCCGGTCAATACTGCCCAGACGCTCATATCGCTGGACCGCCTCTCGGAGGGCAGACTGATAGCCGGGGTCGGTAGCTGCTGCCCCAGTCCCGAATGGGGCTTCTCAGTCCAAGGAGATGTGGCTGAGAGGTTCTTAGAATTCATAGGAGTGTTGGAAAAGCTCTTGAGTGGGGGTAGTGTAGAGTTTCAGGGAAAATTCTTTAGCATAAGGACTCCGGGCTTCGGGGCGAAACCCGTGCAGAGGCCTCACCCACCCATATGGGCTGCAGCGAACATAGACAGGGTGATCAGGGGGATAGCGGGTGTTGCGGATGGCTGGCTGCCAATATGTGTCCCTCCACAGATATACTCCTTGGAGCTGGAGGCTCTCTACGAGGCCGCAGAGAGAGCTGGTAGGAAGCCGCGGAAGATTGAAGCCGGCTGTATGGCCTTCACTGTAATCGAAAAGAGAAGGAATTCAGCCCTCAGGAAGGGAATACCACTCCTTGCACAGACAGTCCTCTGGTTCAACTCGGTTAGAGTTAGGAAGATGGGCTTCAAGGCCGTAACCTCTGTGGGTGACGTGACACCTGAAATGGTGTCGGCGCTTAACATTGTTGGGTCTATAGAAGATGCGGCCCAGCGTATAGGAGAGTACCTAGACGCAGGTGTTGAACACCTAGTCTTACAGCCCCTACCCCTCAAGGAGATCAGGGTTGCTATTCCCCGAATAGCAGAGGTTATAAGAATGGCGGCGTAGCCTAGCGGAGCTGCTCCCACAGGCTTACAGCTGTAGCTTCAATAACCATAGAGTCCTTGACGATACATATCCGCTTATTAAGGCGCTGTGCGGCTAGCAGAGCAATAGAAGAAAGATAACCATCGTCAGATGATATACAGACCAAGTCACAGCCTTTTGCGGCCTCGATAACAGTCTTGGCGTCAGCGGCAACCGGTCCTGAAGAAGACAACCTGACCACAGCGACCCTAACCATGTTTCTCTCCAGCTCCTCTACAGCCCCTCTCAAATCCTCTTCCGACATTCCACGCCAAATGAGCTTTACCTCGCTGGGGTTGTAGACAGAGAGTAGCGGCATAATATGCCCAAGGTCACGGCCCAGCGGGACCAAAATCCGAATAGTCAGGGAAGCATACTCTATAGTGAACTGCCGTATAAGCTGAGTTATCTCCCTAATGTACTGGTCAATGAACCTAGCATCCTGTGCCTCGATCTTTGATCGCAGGACAAGAGAGCACCACTCTCCACGTCTATACACCTCAAGTATGCAAGCAGCTCTGAAGGACCTCTGCTCAGTTGAAGAGTAGATGAATCTTATCCTATAGACTCCTAACATCACATCCTCTTTAACTTCCTGGACGTTTATGTTCACGGTCGTGGTATAGCTGTATTCGCTGAGCCTAGAGCTTATGTAGGTTATGAAGTGTTTAATTCTTGATGCTCTCAGCTTGGCGGGTAGCTCGACCTTCCAGTATCCCTCGTCGTCTAAAGCCTTTGTCAAGACCCATTTCCAAGTCTGGGCGGGGGTGGTGAGTATGATACTTCTGCGAACCGATACAATGTGTGAGGTGATGAAAATCATGGCGGAGAGAGCGAGTACGCCCATCAAGCTCTCCACCGATAGCTTGAAGTCAATGGGTATGGGTGTAACAGCGGGTACAATTTTCAGGACAACTAGCGCCACCAATATTCCCAGAAACGCGGAGATGGTGCCGAGGAATATGGCCTCTGCCAAAGTTAGCAGCAAGATATGCCCGGGATTGAGCCCTAGCGTTGACATTGTAAAGAACTCCCCCCTCCTCTCATAATAGTTTGCTAAGGACGCAACCATGAGGTTTAAGAAAGCGATACTCGCAACAACAAGAGCCTCTCCCCCCGATATGCCCCTTAAACCTACTAGATTGAAGACGTAGACTTCGCCTCCAGACTTAATAACCCTGACTTTGAGGTTGGTGTGGAGACTTATCACCTCGGCGAGCTCATAGATTTTGTCGTCGCTTCCACCCACCACATATATTTTGGTGGGAACCGCACCTAACCTAAGTGCCTCGTCAAGTCCGGTCACTATTACATTTGACCAGCCCGCAGGTGTAACGGGGGACATGGGAGGCCGGATAAGTGTGGATGCAAAATACCCGTCAACGTCCTTAAGATACGTTGGGCAATCAATACCTATTATTCCAACAACTCGGAGCTTAAGCCCATTAACGATTATCTGAGATCCAACCGAGACTCCAAGATTCTCTGCCAAGTCCTGAGAAATGACTGAAGCTGAAGAATTCAGCCCAACATTGTCTACTTCTCCAGAAATAATGCATTGTAACAGTTCTTTTGGTAAGGGCGTATTGCCGGAAACACCAATAATACCTCTCAGGTTATACCTCCTATTGTTGATGTAGTATTCTCTGCCACTCGGCTGGGCGATTGGTGTCTCCGCCCTTAGCCCGACATCCAATCCGAGGCTTCTAAAGAAGCTGACATAACGCATATCAACAGCAGCCAGATTATCGTATCTATATTCTCTACTATATGCTACAATGTAGGGTGTGTCCGGTGGGCTGGTTTTTTCTAGCGGGCTTGATACGAATACCTGGCTCTCGATGCCCGTGTTGATAAGTAGCAGGGTGGATGACACCGTGATTGCAGCCATAACCACCATTATCCAAGTTCTCAACGGCCGTGTCTTGAGGAACCTACTCGCAACGCTGAACGCCAGTGACGAGGCTGCAAGCAATGCCACTCCGCGCTGCGTCCTAATCTCAAGGCCTAGAGATGGGATGCTCAAGAATAGGCCGAGCATGGCAAGTATGCTATATAGGAGGGTTGACCATCCCCACGCGTCGCTAGGCAATAAAAATGGGTATGCAATTGCCATAAAACCGAATGTAATGACGCTAATCAAACCCAAACCCGCAAGTATGCTGGACTTCTTCTCGCCAAAGACTAGGTGGCTAAATGTGAGCGCCCCCAAAACCATGAAAAGCGGGAAGAGAACACCGCCTGAGACCTGTCGATCATTGTAGCCGGACAATACCGCGTTTATTCCCACTAGGTCCATGTAGGCCCTCCTTAGCAGCTGGTATGCGCCTCTTAACCGACCCTGCTCGAACATCTCTCTCGAAGACTCGATACGCTCCCTGGCCCTCTCAACCATAGCTAGTTGGTATCCTAGGTAGACCCCCTTCACAGTAAGATTTTCAAGCTTAGATCTGGCCTCTGAGGCGATATTCTCTACAACTCTTATGGCCTGCGGATAGATTGCATGTAGCAGAGAGATTGGCTGGGCTTCGCGGATTGGCCTTGTGAGGTCTGCTGTCCAACTAACCACCCCGCCTTCCGCAGACTCAAACTCCCCGTACAGCCTATAGCTCAGAGAGAGCGGAACAAGGACCTCTCCCTCTCCAAGCCCAACCACCCTCTTCAACCCTTCGACATAGTGGCTCCAGCGCATTGTCTTAGGATAGATCGACCCCTCGCTTTCAAGCTCGAGCCTATAGTGGACCGTCAGTGGGCTTCCGTCAATCCAAGGAAACAGCTCAACAAACTTGACTACGACAGCCCTCTCAAGCACTATCACAGGCTCTAAATCTGAATCCGCGAAACTATCTAAGGAGATGTTGATTGGGAGGTAGGCATCTCCGCTCCCAACCAGTGGACCTACTAGGTGAGCTCCCATTTTAGATGGGACCATCAACCTTCCACCTACTGTCTCAAGTACTGTCTCCGAGCCCGACGAATCCAGCACTACGAACCTCAGCCCATCTTCCACGGGCCTATTATCGCTCCTCAAAACAGTAAAAACTATTGTGGACGAACCTACAGCCTCCTCACTCGCATTCACGCTACCTAAGAGTATGTATAAGACGATAAACACGTAAATGGTCGTCAAAACTGCTAAGCGGAGGGCCATTCTACCCTACATCCGTGAACGCGGCGTATAAGTCTTATTCAGAATATTCATCTATTAATTTTACAATTTCCAATAAAGGGGCAGTTACATGGTGTCGATGCTTAATGCCAATCGCATACTGTACATTATTGCATTAGCTGGTGTCGTTTTAGCGGGAATCATGGTAAGGTTCTCAAACCTGGGGGCTGAGAGCGGATGGCACGACTATGACGAGGGAGTTCACCTCTCAGCATCCCTACTCCTATCTAAAGGTTATACACCCTATATTGACTTCTTTTTCGCCCACCCGCCACTCTCTCTCCATGTCCTGGAATTTGTTGTGGGCGATGGAGGGCCCCAAGCATATGCACGTGCTAGGGCCATATCAGCAATGCTAGGATCCGCGACTTTGATTGTTCTAGCCGCTGCAGCATACATGTCAGTGGGAAAGCTGGCAGCGCTAATAGGCACAGCCTTTCTGGCCCTTGATGGATTTGCCTCCTATAATTCGCGAATGGTCATGCTCGAGCCATATGTCGACTTCTTTCTCTCAGTCTCTGTTCTCAGTTACGTGTTACTTCGTAAATGCCGAACTCCTACCCAGGAAGCTATACTGTCGGCTACTTCCGGGCTTGCATTGGGGTTGTCACTCTCCTCTAAAATGAGCGGCCTCTTCGGGGCAGGTGCAATCCTGCTACATGCAATAGTGTCGAGAAGAATCCGGGTATCCACACTCATTTTCTCATCAGCCATCATTACCTATCTATTGATTAGTTCAAAATACATATTGGCCGAACCCGACACCTACCTAAAGCAGACGATACTCTTTCATATAGTACGCCCCTCAGACGGTATAGCTCAGACAGAGCGGTTACGCTGGATGTTAACATCTATTTTGGATTTAGGCGTAACTTGGGCTGGTTTCCCATCTCTCTTTTTAGCCCTTCTCATGGCTCCATCTCTAGTCCGCTCTAAGCTTGTGTCTAATGACATATATCTTTGGGCGATGTGGAGCCTCTCTTATATAATAGCGTTCTCTCTGACCAAGACCTTCTTCGGCCACTATATCCAACACATCATAACTCCGCTTTCCTATGTTATAGGCGTGGCTGTAGAGTTAGGGTCAAGGTTGAGGCTTGTGCCTTGGAAGACGTCAATAACCCACGTCTTCCTGACGAAAATTACCCCAATCTGGATACTTTCTATGGCTTTGATACAAGCCGGAATAATATCCGTATATAATCCTCCTGCGACAAGAGATGACACGCCAGTCAGGGTATCCCAGTTACTGATAGAGATGGGGGCATCCCACTTTTCTGTGATTGCCTTCGAACCCATATACACCTTCCTGTCCAGAGAGTATCCATCAAACATGGTGATAGACTCATACGGATACATGATGTATGAAGGCATGGGCTTGGGAAGCTACAGTTTCTTCGAGGCGATCTTGAAGTATTTTTCGGGAGAGCTATACAGTTCCTGGCCTATACACGAACAGAAAGTACAGGAGAAAATTGTGAGAGACATTCTTGACAGTAACTACATCATTATTGACTGGCGCGCCAGGTGGCAGCTCACCAGCGCATCTCTCCATACAGTATATCAACACATCACCTGCATCGCTAAGATAAGAAACATCGAGATTTGTAGCGTATCATAGGAAAGCGAGCCTCGACTCAAGCTCCCTAGAGAACTCTAGGAGCTTACCGGCAAGATAGTCGAGCAGTTCATAGATCCGCTTAACAATTGGGCCGAACCTCCACTCAGAGCCTGGTCCTTTGATCGCGGTTATAAGCCATCCAACCATCGTGGGCGACTCATAATATTTTCTAAGGGCCTGGTCGGATAGGCTGGCTCCCCCAAGCTCAAAGTAAGTGTTTATGTAGAGCTCATCTATTGAAGACCGTCTAAGTAAGTGCTGGAGGTTTTCGTCTCTGTTTAGCGAGATAAGTAAGTCATTCGCGGGCGGTAGTTCGGGGAAAACCTTGATAAGCAGCTCACCGGTCACCCACTCGTAAGAATATCTCAGTATACCCCTCCTCCTTATCTGGACCTCTCTACGTTTCATCTCTCTATACAAGTGTAACCCAGCCTCGTCAACCTCCTCATGCATAATTAATGTTGTCACGAAGTGCCATTCCCAGTCAAAAGATATTCCCACCAGCCTTCGAGATATTTTGAGGTTGAGCAAGTTTGAATTCTTCAGTTGAATGACCCACCCATCAAGGTCCCACGCAATGTTGGAAACCTTGTCGCCAAGAGCAAGCTTGATAGTCTCTAGCTCGCTCACTTTTCATCCACTAATAGGAGGGGGTATACGGGTAGAAAAAAGGTTTTAGGGTACGAATTGGGCTGAGAATCTCGGCAGCACCACAGCGAAGAACTCTATTAGTCCTGCTAGGAGGATTGGCGCGCCGAAGCCAAGTGATATACCCGCTGCAATGGGGATAACGTATGACTCGAATCTTCTCACACCTATAGTCCTGATCAGTACTACCTTGATTATTAGGGCCACCAGTCCCGATAGCCAAGTCCATATCAGACCTACCGCCATGCTCATGGTCAGCGAGGTTGGGTCGATGAAGAACCATGCAAACCTTGACCTTAGGAACCAGACAACGGCGATTATTATGATTCCTACCAGTCCATAGGTGAGGCCTGGTACCCAATCTGTGGCTCCAACAGGTACGTAAGATGTCCCACCTATGAAGTTGCTGAACTTCATGCCGGCTGTCCAAGCCCACGCATTAGAGTTTGCAAGGCCTCCAGCATGGTTGAGGAGCCATATCCTCCACACGTACCCAAACACTACGCCAATTGCAATAATCGTTGTAGCGGCCACTATAGCGTCTCGGACATTAGTGCCTGTCTCTCTGGCAATCTTGTAGTAGGTTACGGCGGCTCCTGGTCCGAAACCGTTGACCCTCAGAGTCCATGTATTGTTGAATGGGATAGTGAGTATGCCTGTGGCGAAGAGCCCGAAGTTCGTGGTACCGGTTGTGGGTACTGTAGCCGGCCAATATCCTAACGCTACGCCCAGCGGGAAGATGTAAGTACCCACTCCTCCGTTGTTTGCGAAGTCGTCGACGTGCCACCACAAAGTCGCGGTTACTCTAGCCAGTGCGGTCCAGTAGATGTATGCGAACACCACCATCGCTAAAGCGATGATGAATGGGACCCCGGATGCTGTGAAGAGAGCTAAAATCGCTATTGTGACTATGAGCCCAAACCAGGCAATAGATCTCGTAGACAGCCCATACTCGTTTTCAGACCTTCCTCTCAATGCACGGGCAAGCTCCACAAATCGTGACCTAAGCGTTATCAACGTAATTATGCCTAGCCCCACCATCATCCCTAGTATCCCTACATGTCTATACGGGAATGGGAACCAGTTGGCCGGAATATCTTCCCAGTTCCAAAGGAACTCCATCCCAGGGTTGTAGGGTAGTGCTCCACTTATGACGCCGATCCACTGATAGAGGAGGCCAAAAACCACATACGCAAGTACAGCCGTTATGAGTAGATTGTTTGGAAGCAATAACCAGAGCGCCACTTGGTCGACTTGGAATACACCCTTTGCCATTGCGCCTGGCATTATCGATGGAAGCCCGAAAATCAGTAATGGCTGCTCTCCCCAAGCGAATGCTCCGAAGACGGCTAACGGAGGAACAACCTCGCCAAAAACCGGTATAAGCGAAGCTATTAGACCTATGAAGAAAGACACCCAGAAGACTCTAAGAGTTGGCTCTTGCAATCGGAACCATCTCGACTTATTCGTTTCCGGATCAATGTCAGATGCGTTATGTATCATGTATATCATTGGGATTGAGAGTGGAAATATGAGGCGCTCTACATCAACCCATCTTCTCCCCCAAACGCCGAACCCGAGGAAGAGCGCTAGATAGTACATCAGAATGGTGTACAGTGACCAGTATATTATCGGTGGAAGGAACTCTCCCCAGAGAATTTGTTGGCCTGGCGTCAACCCTGTCTGCCAAGCCGCTATCATCGTGGGATCCTTTGGGAACATCCAGGGCGGTGTCATCATCCTCCAATACTCCCCTGTAGTGGGATCGTTCATCCCAGCTCCTACCGATACAATCGTTTTCTCTATGTAGCCTGAAAGAGCCTCGCCACCGCTCAAGGCGCCCTTCGGGTAATACTTTATGCTGTTTACAAGGGCTAGCGCTGGGAAGATACAAACGAGCTCTTGTGCAGTAAGCCTAAGCCGTGGATTTGTACGCCCTATCAGCTCGTTGAGTAGAACGATATAGATGAAGGGTAGCCAGAAGGCGTTGATTGTGCCTGTCTTCGACGTGTATAGCCATGTCATGTCCCCTATTGCTTGAGCAACGATAACCAGAATTGCACCGATCAATATGGACCTTACGGTTAATCCTCTTATAACCGAGGTAGATTGTGCGCTCATTTTCTCGATTAAGCAAGTGACATACTCTTATATAAATCTTACTTGCAATCGATTAAAATAAGATTGATTATTTTACGGATAAACCTATAAAAAAGCCGATATCACTTGGAATGTAATCGATTTGGTGACGGAGCTGAAGGAAACTCAGCCCTCTGAAGAACTGGAATATGGAATTTCATGGAGGGCGATTCTCGCAATCTTGACCGCAGCGGTCCTATTCATACCCGTCTCACTTTATCTTAACCTTATATCCGGCGCACTCTCGCCAGCAATTGCGGTCACAATAATAGCTATACTTTTCGCAGAGCTTACAAGATTTTTTGGAAGCCCGCTCAGAAAGCAGGAGTTATTCGTCATTTACAGCAGCGTTGCAGTCATGTCCTCCACACTCCCCCCCTACTACTGGCTAGTCTATAGAACATTCTATGTAACCACACCTATTACCCAGTATTTCTTGATTGATGGAACCCCTATCAACCAACTAGTACCGACGTGGCTGGCGCCGCCTAGCTTCTCGCCTGTCTACCAGCTGAGGACGCTCCTTCACCCCGATTGGCTCTCAGCGTTGATCGTGACTGGATTGTCGTTCGCCCTGTTGGCCATGGCCGAGATAGGCCTAGCAATTATGTTCACATATATATTCGTCAAAGAGGAGAAACTAAGGTATCCTTTAGCACACGTTGAGGCGTCTCTAATAAGCGTCCTAATTGAAAGGAAGGAGCAGCAGATGTCCATATACATACTTGGTATACTTACAGGAGTTATCTATGCATTCATGACTTATGCAGGTTTCCTATTCGGCGTCCCTCTCCTGCCCATACCCTGGTTTGACCTTGTCTGGCTTACCGAGAAGTATATTCCCGGAGCTCTGGTAGGAATCGCCACAGACCCCTTCACACTTGGACTGGGAATGGTCCTTCCAATTAAGATTGCGGCATCAACCCTGATAGGATCTACCGCAATCTGGATCGTAGCCAATACTATATTCACCTCTTCACCCGACTTCTTTCCTCTCTGGTTCTCTGAATACTACAGGGGAATGACCATAGGCTCAATATATCAGAGGTCATTCCAGAGGATATGGATTAGCCCACAATTCGGATTCATAATGGGTATCGCAATCGCATTGATCCTAGCATATCGTAAAACCTTTTCAAGGAGCCTGAGGCTATTCGCATCCGCAGTTATCAAGCCTAGGGAAGCAGACCTTCCCTTGAGATTCTCCCTATTCCTATTCCTATTCGCGTCGCTTGGGTCGGTAGTCTTATTCATGGTGTTGGTCCCCGGCTTTCCTATGTGGGTAGCACTCCTTACTTCTGTTGGGCTTAGCTTCTTCATAGCTATGGTAGCGGCAAGGTCCTTAGGCGAGGTGGGATATTTCCCCGCAATACCTTGGCCGTGGCAGGTTATCGTCTATTTCACCCCGTATAAAGGTTATGCGGGGTGGGTCTACTCACCCTATATCAACTTGGGATATACAGGATACTTAACCCAGCTGGGGAAGGTCAGCTACCTCACTTCCACGCGCCCGACACACTACTTCATAGGGGTAGCAGCTGCCTTCACACTAGTTGGTATTATTGGATTAATCGCCATGGACTTCTTTTGGAGGCTTTCACCTATCCCTTCAAATGTCTATCCAATAACGATGATTTACTGGCCAATCTTCGCGACTAATGACAGCCTATTCGCTACGCGACAGATCGCCGTGATACCTGAACACCTCGGAATTGGCGCGCTGTCGGCTCTCGGGTTAGTATCCCTCGAAGCCTTCTTCCAAAGAATTGGTCTAGCTCTCCCTACATTCCCTTTGGTGCTAGGGTTCTTTATACTCCCGCCATACGCCCTAACAATCCTGATCGGCTCTCTATTAGCAAACCTAGTCATCTCAAGATCCTTCGGTAGGGAGAGGTGGGAGTCTGTGAAAAACTTCTTCATAGCGGGATTCTTCTCGGGGCTAGGCATCACGGTAGGCATTGGAATTTCGTTTACGCTACTTTCAAAGGCCTCGTGGATATGGCCCTGGTAATCAAAACGTTATATTCCTCTACAAACTGTGATGAGGCGTGAAACTTTCTTGCCAAGACAACTTAGTACCGGGCTACACTCTCGCGGAGAAGCTTGAGAATCTAGAGAAGTTGGGCTTTAGCGGTATTGAGCTATGGGGTCGACAACAATTGGGAGAGAAGATCAGAGAGGTGAAGGAGTTGCTGGCCTCCTTTAAGGTGAAGCCCTCAGTTATCTGCGCCGGGTATGGTGGCGACCTTATGAGTCCAGAGAAAGATGCGAGGGTGAGGGCGGTTGAGGATATACTCCAGAGGCTCGAATGGGCTAGAGAGATTGGGGCTATTGGCGTTATATTTGTCCCAACCTTCGGAGGCGCAAAGCTTCCCGACCTATCGCCACTGTATCAAAGCGTGGTGGAGCTTGAAAAGAGGCTCCTAGTGGCAGAATGTAGGATTCTGGCTAGGAAAGGGGAAGAGCTCGGCGTGTGTGCCATCTTGGAACCTCTCAACAGGTATGAGACACATCTCATAAATAGGCTTGAACAAGGATTGGAAATCATCGAGGAAGTGGGCTCCAATGGTCTGAAATTAATGGCCGATTTCTTCCACATGAACATAGAAGAAAGCAACATCTCGGACGCCCTTTCCCAGGCATCGAGACACATAGTTCACGTGCATTTAGCAGATAGCAACCGCCAGCTTCCAGGATACGGTCATACAGATTTCACACCGATAAAAACACTCCTATCGAAGGGGTATGACAACTATTTTTCACTAGAGTGTAGAATAACTGGAGACCCCTTCGAGGAGCTGCGTAAATTCGTTAAATTCATTTCGCGATATGGGTGACGTTTTGTGAAACCATTAAGAGTAGTCTTGATTGGTTGCGGTGGGATAATGAATGTCCATGCAAAGAGTCTTACATCATTAAGGGATGTTGCTCGAGTGGTGGCATGTGTTGATGTTGTGAAGGAGAGGGCGGAAGAATTCGCGAATAGGTTCGGCTGCAGTGCATATTCAGACCCTGTAAAAGCGGTCTCAGATACGAAGCCTGACGCGGCGTTAATAGCTGTGCCACCGAATGCGCATGGATTCGAGGAGGAGGTACTCGAACATGGAGTGCACCTCTTCATAGAGAAGCCGGTTGCAATAAACCTCGAAGTGGCCTCACGGATACTTCGTAAGATCGAGAAGAAAGGAGTTGTTAACAGTGTAGGATATATGTGGCGATATCTTGATGTAGTTCGGTTGGCGAAAAATACACTATCTGATCCTAGTGATATAGGGATGATATACGGGCAATATGTTTGGGCTGCTAACTTCCCTCCAAACCACTGGTGGCTACAGAAGGCCTCGAGTGGTGGACAGATAGTCGAGCAAGTAACACACACTATCGATCTTATAAGATATTTCGCAGGTGAGGCTGCCTCGGTTTACGCTAGATTAGAGAGGAGGCTCTCGAAGGAGGAAACTACAGATGTTGAAGACTCATCCATAATTACTATCAGGCATAGAAGCGGTGTCACATCGACTGTAGTAGCTACTTGGAAGAGCGTGAATACGATGCAGGAAACCTTTCTTCGGATATTTGCTAGGGGACTGGTGGTAGACATTGCCGGACATCAAAGAAAGATCATATTTTACAGGAATAATAGAGTTGAAGAACTGAGGAGTACCGTTGACCCATACTTTGAGGAGCTGAAAACATTTTTCGAGGCAGTTCAGAGTGGAGACCAGTCGCGTATACTCTCCCCCTATTCCGACGCATACAAAACACTCGAACTTACAATAATGGCGAACGAGTCTCACAGACTGGGTAAAATGATAGAGGTTTGAGCAGACAGCGGATAGAAAAGAAATACGCAGCCGCGATATTTTTTGTTCTTTTAGCATATTGGCTCTTCAGTAGTGATGCAATACCGTTCCAATACACAACTCTTACATCCCTACCCCCAAACAAGCCCTATTTTCTAGACGTTACTAAAGATGCCGGCCTATACGTGAAAGTTGTCGAAGACTCGGAAATTTTCTGGATTCCGGGTGGAGGGAGCTGTTGGGGTGATTATGACAAGGATGGGGACTTGGACGTCTACATTGTAGGTTGGAACACCCCAGGGAGACTTTTCCGCAACGAGGGAGGATTCAGGTTCGAAGATACGACACGCGAGGCTAGACTATTAGTTAAAGAACTAAGTCAAAAGGGTATGTCTTGCACTTGGTCTGACTACGACAACAGCGGATATGCTTCCCTACTTGTGACTCTTTATGACTCGCCATACGGCAGTGTACATCTATTTAAAAATCTGGGCAACGGCACATTTAAGCGGGTAACCCGCGAAGCTGGGCTATTCAATACTAGTGGGAAATATGCTGCGGGGGTTGCTTGGGGAGACGTAAATAGGGATGGATGCTTAGACCTTTATATCGGCTACTACGTTAATCTCCGCTTAGTCAGAGGTGGTACAATATTCGGCCAGGGGGCGGGCAACCAACTGTTCCTAAATAATTGTGACGGCACCTTTACAGAGTCTGCAGGCATTTTCGGAGTAGTGGATTACGGCTATACATTCCAGCCTACCTTCATAGACTATGATAGTGACGGGTTCCCAGACCTTTTCCTGGCTAACGACTTTGGCTATACCAGACTTTACAGGAATGAGGAAGGTAGACGCTTTACCGGAGCCCCATCAAACATGGGCGCCGAGAGACTAGGCCAGTGGATGGGGGTAGCGTACGGAGACATAGACTTGGATGGATACTGGGACATCATAGTGACAAACTACGACGATAACATACTCCTAAAATACACAGGCTCTTACTTCAATGATATTGCACCCAGGCTAAGATTAACAGACCCCTACCAAATTGGTTGGGGAGTATGCATCCTCGATATAGATAACAACGGGCTCCTCGACGTTGTTATTGCTAATGGAAAAATAGGTGTGAGGACTGATAAACCCCCAAACCAAATGAACAAGATATTCTATAACATTGGACAATTTTTCTACGACGCTACTTGGCAGGCCGGTGTGGCAAGACATGGCAACTTTCGCGGGCTAACGTGTGTTGACATAGACCTTGATGGCGGAATAGACCTTTTACTATACGACCTCTCAGGATACCCCCAACTATATAGAAACGTGCTATCAAATAGTACAGACAATCGGTGGGTTCAGATTAGGTTGGAGGGAAGTACCTGGCTGTGTGGCACGTGTACCTACAAAACTAGTCGAGAGGGGGTGGGCGCTGTAGTAGAGATAGAGACTTCGGGGAAGGTCTACCGTCAGACTGTCGTGAAAGGAACATCTTTCCTATCCGACAATGGTCCATGGTTATACTTTGGATTGGGCAAGGCTTCACGTATTGAGAGGCTAACAGTATATTGGCCGAGCGGAATTGTCGAGGAATACAAAAACCTTCCAGTGAACAGTATCCTCACTATAAGGGAGCAAGGAGGATGTAGTGTAATAGGAGGCCTTATAGCACATGAGGGATAATAACGCCCAGCCTACCAGAATAATACTTCACCGGCTACAAGCTCTCAGCTCAGATAGACTACTGAATGCAGTTGCTTTAACCGCCTTCGTGACTCAAACACTGCATATGATCGAGCATAGCGTCCAAATGTATCAACATTTGGTACTGGGTCTACCGCCAAAGCTGGCAAATGGTCTACTATTCTTCCTAGACCTAGAATGGAACCATTTCATATTCAACACATTATACTTAGTATTTCTCGCTATAATACTCGTTAGGATGAAGTTATGGGTCTTAGTTAGCTTCCATAAGGAGGTAATTATTCCGAATATCTTCATCATAGGTTTCACAACTCAATCATATCATCTCATAGAACACACGTATAGAATGTATGAGTTCCTCACCACAGGATGCACTCCCTGCACGGGGATCCTAGGAAAATTTTTCAATATGGTTCACTTCCACTTTTTCCTTAACATTGTAGCGTATTTGCCCATGCTACTCTTAATTATAAAAAGTGGTATCTTCAAACAGCTTTTTCATCCTAGGGATGACAATCAAGTAAAAGAGACACTTTGGGAAGATACTCTTAAATCTCCGGCTCCACTATTGGCGTCGATACTATTGTACGGCACTTACACCGGATATCGTGTAGACATCTACCTATTAGGCATCACAATTTTCACTGCGGTAGGCCTATCAGCCTTTCTCTCAATATTTGAAGGCGGATTGTATAGAAACATTCTGGACGCACTCACAATATCCCTACTGACTGCCATGTGTATTAACATGTCGTATGTGAGTGCGCTAGCTATAGTTTTGGTAAGCCTATTTTCGGCCAGGGTATTGTCTGGGCAGGGAGAACTTAGACTGAATTATATAGCATTTTCATTCACTTTAATACTTATTCTCTCATCCCCTTCACTCGCGGCTTCTAGATGGGGGACATACAACCTCTATACCTTCTTTACACTACTACTAGTCCTAGGTCTCTCAAGGGCGGCATTTACTAAAACAATAGACATTGTCCTTGCATTCATCTTTTCTTGGATTGTGCTTTTCATTCCTTTTCAGCTGTCACAGCTAGCATCGCCTCTCACGGACATGCTCTTGACCATCCCATCTTCGGCCCTCAAACTATTTACTAATCCTTTACTAAGTCTTATTGCCTTCTTTATTATCCCCCTCCCATATACTTTCCCAACCAATAGGTGGCGTATAGCCTATCCAGTGGCTTGTGCTACACTCTCTTTCTCACTATCACACGTTGTGCCGGTTGATATTGCCGCCTTCGCAGGCATAACTCTGTCAAATATTGCCTACATCATAACTAGTCGGGGTCGCTGATTATGCCATAAGTGTTAAATGGTTGTTATTTCATGTCTTATTTTCCTGCTCTCCGCCAATCTCTATCTCGCCTACCCTTACTCGAACTGCCCCTCTCTCTTCTTCCCTCTCTATCTTTCCGTCACGTATCCATAGGATACGATCAGATACATCTATCATTTTCAAGTCATGTGTTGCCGCTATGACAGTTACTTTCCTCTTCAGATTCAGGTCTTTTAGCAGATCTATTATTTGTCGCCCGGTTTTCAGGTCTAAGTTTCCAGTCGGCTCATCGGCCAGTATTATGCTGGGGTCGTTGGCTAACGCTCTTGCGACGGCGACTCTTTGTTGCTGGCCACCTGAGAGCTCCATAGGCCTATGATGCAGCCTGTCGCCAAGCCCTACTGTCTCTAGGAGCTCTTTAGCCTTTTTAAATCTCTCCTCGCGTGGGACGCCTGCAAAGATCATGGGGAGCATAACATTTTCTAGCGCCGTTAAAGTGGGTATCAGGTTGAATGTTTGGAAGATATAACCGATCTTCCTATTTCTAAGCCAAGCCAGCTCGTAAGAGTCTAGCTTCGAGATGTCTACCCCATCTATATAGACCGTGCCCTCTGTAGGCTTGTCTAATCCGCCGATCATATTGAATAGCGTGGTCTTCCCCGAACCTGAGGGGCCCATGATAGAGATGTATTCACCGCGATAAATCTTAAGATCGACACCATCTAGAGCTACGACGTCGACTTTTCCCAGCTTATAGATTTTTTTCAACCCCTCTGTCTCCACGACTAGTTCTCTTGACATCCAATAGACTGCTCTTCTGACTCGTTATATAAGTATATCTGCTGAAGTATTCATACTCAGGTGAAGAGAAACGATTTCAGCCTAATAGAAGGTTGTCGTATTCAAAGATTTGTGGACTGGTGAACTGTGAGAGTCAAGTTAAGGATTAGCCCTTTATCCAATACTTCCTCCCAAGTTGTCTTTCCAAGAGCTACCATTGCTTCCACGGGCAAGAGTAGTGGTTTTGAGAATCTTGCCTGGTCTTCAATGCTTAGTCTGGGGCACGCTGTATTGATATAGGCGTCGTAGGTGAAGTCGGCTATGCTTTCCATCATTATCTCGTCTGAGACTATTATGCTAGCTTCGCGCCCATTCTCGTTCAGTATTTTTTTGAGCTTTTGTGCAAGACCCATCATGTATTGCCCCGGCTTCCTGCTCACAAGAATAGCGATCCTCCGCGCCTCTTTGAATCTCTGGATCATATAGTATCTTGTCGCAAGTATTCTCCTCGCCCTCTCGGCCATCCATTCAATCTTCTGTGAATGGGGGTCGGCCATGAGTACAGGCTTCTTGGAGATTAAGGCCGCTCCGAGGGCGTGGAAGACCGACCCCACTACCACATAGCAGTCGACAAGGTGCTCAATTCTCTTCAGCGATGTGTAGTCGCACCCTAGTACTTGGCCTCTATGTATAAGGTGGCCGCCAGGTTCTCCCGCCACTGCATTGTAGCCCCTAGAAGATAGGTCGTCTATGAATTTAGCTAGGTGGTTTAGCCACTGAACACTCATGCCTACACCCACTTTTTTATACCCTGTCAGCGCCTCGGTTATCGGCTCTATCAGGCTTTCCAGCGGTTTATAGTCTCTGTAGCGGGCCTCGACGTAAAGGACAGAGAACTCGACGTGGGGGAGGAAGGGGGCGTGACCTATGTGGATTATGGCGTCGGCTCCCACTCTCCTAGCCTCTTCAATAGCAATGTCACAGCCGCCCCAAGTAGGGCTTGAAGAGATAAAAGCATCAACCCCCTCTCTTGAGACCATCGAGCCTATCTGCTCTGCCAACTCTCTGAGGCCGAGTGGCGACTGAATCAGCACCCTCTTAGGCCGCGACTTTTTTAGCCACTCGCGGATCTCTGAACCGTCAAACTCGATGGACAAAATAGTCACCCACCTCTTTTAGCTCAGATAACTTCAGGGTTCTTCACTCTTTCCGCACTCGGCAAACTCATCATCGCCGAAATTGAGTGGGTGATGGCCTTTATTATGTCTTGCTCACTGGTAAAAGGGGTACTATACTATTTGGTCTGGCTCCTGAGTATTGGGCGCTTAGAGGGGAGGTGGGGTAGGGTGGCGAGTATCCTATTGTACGCAGCGTATGCTGGAAGAACGCTCATGAATACGTGTATGATATTGAAGATGGATGTAAATGCCACCATGACTGTCGCCAAAGTCAGGTCAGACTCGACGGCTATCCCGATACCGCTCAACACTTTCCTCGAGAAGGGGAGGTATACACCGGGGAAGAGGTAGTAGTAGAGGATGAAGGTAGCGCCTGCCATGATTGCCGTCCTTGAGAGGAGGGCGAGTGCAACACTGTTCAGGACCATTGACCCACCTTTGATGCGCGAGGCGGCCTCGAGTCCCAACATGGTTGATAGGACGGCTAAGAGCTTCATTGTTGGCCCGACGAGCTGGTGGAAGGGTGTCCCGAAGTTTAGTGCAACCCAGTGGGCGACGGCTGCGACTAGGCCTCCTGAGAGCCCGAACATGAAATATGCGAGGACGTCAGGTATCTCAGAGATGTCGAATGAGAGAAACGGCAAAAGGGGATAGCGTAGGTGAAGCTTCATCAGAGAGAGAGCATATGCGAGTGCAGCCAAGACCGCCACGCCCGCTATCCATTTAGTGTTCACCCGCTTCATAGCGTATTGGATTAGGATAGATGAGTTTAATAAATTTGCATTTCATTTCCAGATTTCTTGAGTACTAAATCACTAAGAAATGGAAATAATTATCACTCATCTGTGATAATTCCCACAGAAGCCAGTGCCCGGATGAGTGTCCCAATATCCAAGCCCTTTCTTAGTGCCACCACCCTGCTGCGGCCAACTTCATATATAGTAACTAGACCCGCTCTGTGAAGAATACTGATGTGTCTGTAAACTGCTGAATACCTCTTTTTTAAAAGCCGGGCATACGCCTTAATGTGTAGGGGCCTGTCGTTCTGACTTGCTATTAAGAGAATCTTGAGGCGCGTTTCATTCCCGAGAGCGTTAAAAATGTTGCTCAGCTCCGCAATCTTTTGTTCCGGAATCATGCCAATATCAAGCAAGTTTAGTGTTTATATTAATTCAATCCAGTGATACACCATTCTGAGTAGCTACTCATAATTTATTAGATAAGGGGTCCGGCGAGGAGCCTGGAATGGGGAAGGGTCCTAATAGCAGAAGTATAATGATTGGAGCGGTATTTGGCGGCTTGGCTTTCACGCTGGGGCTTCTACCGCTTAGCTTCCCGTTCCCACCCCTCCCATATCTCCGCCTTGACATAGCTGAGATTCCTTCTTTTATCGCTATGTTGATGTTTGGCCCTGCAGTCGGGTTAATCTCTGCTACAAGCCACTTCATCGCATTACTTATGTTCGGCGAATGGACGCCCATCGGCCCCCTAATGAAATTCATGGCGGTTTCATCTAGCTTGTTAGGGTTCTGGGCTGCCGCTCATCTGACTACGGGCATGGGTACGAGGGTTTGCTCTTTCTCATTAGCGCTATTAGGGGCGGCTGCGAGGATAATAGTGATGACTCTAGCTAACTATGTGTTGCTGACGGCGCTTTTCCCCTTCTTTCTAGACCTGGGTGCTAAATATCTTTCAAGTTTTTTGGGGATTTCGCTGTCTACAGCTGGAGAGAAGCTCTTTTTCGTGCTATTATTCACAGCTATATATAACGCCCTACACATCCCATTTTCTATGATCCCCGCGCTTCTCCTCACGCGCTCTCTTGCACCTATTTCCCCTCGACTAGGTTCCCCATCCCCATGGATTATCACGGTGGCCCAAAGCAAGCGGAACTGAGGCGGAGGGATGAGATATGCTACATGACGCCGGGGGCGCGTCCGCGCCTATACATCCTCTCTAACGCTCTAGCGGCCCTTATCCGGTCTATCTCTTCGTCAAGCTGCGTATAGTCTAGTGTGATGCCGAGGATACTCGACAATACTTCCAGTACAGCCTTAGCAGCTGCCGGCTGTCTTACGTGCGGGTCACCAATTTCGCCGAGCAGACATGCGCCTGTTAGCCCGCGTTCGCTCGCAATACCAAGCAGTAGGCCGTTGAAGCCTGTAATGTATCCTTCAGACTCTAGTGGCGCGGAGCCATGGCCTCTTAGCTTCTCATCCATCGCATTGGACAGAGCGGCATGGAAGACTCTTGGAGGCTCTGTGATTACGTCTTCATAGTGTGCTGCGCCAATAGTATAGACTTCCTCGACACCCGCTTGCTGGGCAATATCTAGAACATTCTCGCAGAGCTCATATAGCAGGCTCGGCTCTGACGGCTGATGCGTTCCAGTCATAGCGATGAAGTTTAGCCCATCCCTAAAATACAGAGCGTATTTTCCCCTCTCAAACTCTATGATTCCTTGCCTATGAGTGACGAAGGGTGGCCAAGTGTCAACGCACGTGGCGAATGGTTCAAGACGCATCTCACGGATCAGATGCTCCATAGCTATTCCAGCTACGTTGCCCATATCGGGCAGCCCAGCCACTAGCTTATTGACCCTCGATGGAATTTGCGTGACTCTAAACTTCATGTCATTATGAAGAGCCAGCTGAGATAAAAGGGTTGAACCAGCTGTTATTTTTAATCATGAGAAGGCTGCGAATGTATAGATACTAGTCGATCGCAGGTTGACTTGGGAGATGATAAGGATACCCCGTAAAGTGGTTGACGAGCTGTCTAATGATGTCTCGAGGCGCTATCCTGAAGAGGCCTGCGGGCTATTGATAGGGAGGCTCGACTCTGGGATAAGGATGGTAAGATACCATGTATCTACGAAAAACTCACATGTCGGTGAGAGAAATAGGCGATACCTGATCGATCCTCTCGAGTATATGCGGATCGAGGATGAGGCTGCGCGGAACGGTGAGATGGTGGTAGGGGTTTATCACAGCCACCCTGATGCGCCGGCTATCCCGAGCAACTTTGACCACCTCAACGCGGTGCCTTTCCTAAGCTACGTCATCTTATCGGTCAGCCGTGGGCGGGTTGTTGAGATCTCTGCGTGGTTTTTGAATGAGGTGGCTTGGAAGCTTGAGCGTGATTTGTTAGAGGTCGTAGAATAGCTGTATTTATTCCCGCGCCTATGTGCTGGTCATGTCACACGACTCTATAGTCTATGTATCCTCGCCGCCTGCCAATCCTCTCTGAATATGTGTAGACCGCTAGCCCGGCAAGCAACCAGGCGGCGCCCAGTAGAGCGGCATACACGAGCTCGATTAGGTATAGGCTTAGAGGCCCCATGAGTGCGGCTCTTGCTGCCCTTATTATGTGTGTGAAGGGCAGCGATTCGGCAATGATTGGGAGTGGAGCAGGTAGGGCCGAGGATGGGAAGATCGCCTCGGAGAATATCATCAGAATCCCTGAGATATAGACGGGTAGGCCCCACTCAAGCCTAGTCACAAATATCGCATAGGCTGCCAGCATCAGTCCGAGTCCTAGGGCTGCGAGGAGGCCCACAACCATGCCCATAGAGAAAAGGGTTATGCCGAGGGGAGTAAAGCCCAGTCCTGGTGTGATGCCGAGCAACGCCTTAACCGAAAGGGTGGCAGCCCCCAAGGCTAGGACTGCAGTGAAGGAAGACTCAATAAACGATGCGATCATCCTACCGGCGATATAGGACAGGGAAGAGTGGGATATGAAGACGAGTGGGAAGGTGTAGGATGCCTTTCCTTCTGAGACAGCGGAGAGGGGTGCCCAGATGTAGGAGGCGAAGTGTGTGTAGAGTGATGCACCCACTATGAGGAAAGCTACCCATTCTGGGTCGGCTCTGCCAGCCGCACTAGACCCTACCCAGTAAACCATCACCGCTGTCAATACACCGGCTGTCGCCGGAATCATGCTAAGCAGGATTACAAGCGGAGGGAAGGTCCAGCTAAACTCTCTTTCAAGGCCGAGCATAATGGAGGCCGCGAGTTTCTTAATCATTTCATAGCCACCAGTATATCTCCTGTTTCGCGCCCCCTCCTCTCGATGTAGCTCAGTGTTCTTAACCCTATAAAGATCGAGGCAACGGCCATGGCTGCCAGAGCTGATAGGTTGGGCCATAGCTCCGTCAGCCCCTCAGCATAGAATAGGGTCCTCCGCAGGGCGTCCATGCCAAGCGTAAGCGGTATGAGAGAGGCTACCGCCTGAACGGCAAGTGGCAGGGGTGAAAATCTCCCTATGGAGGGGAAATAAATGCCTGAGAGGAATGAGATGGACTCGTATAGTACCTCGTTAACCTCCTCCGACTCCCTACCTAGGATTAGATACAGTGACGAGAGGGCTATACCCATGCCGTATAGGGCAACCAGTGTAAGCATGAAGATCAATGCCACGGCCATTGTGGGCGGGGCGAAAGGTGGTCTGAAGAGTAAGGTTCCGATTATTAGGACAGCTATCGAGCTTGGCAGGGTTCCAAGTATTCCGCCGAGGGACATGCCTATGAGAAGTGCAGTTAGTGGTGCTGGTGAGGCGATGTATAGGTAGATCATCCCAGACCTCTTGTCCCAGTTAAGCTGAGAGGCCATGGACCATATGACGTTTCCCCAATATGAAACCATACCTCCGCCCAGTATTGCGAATCCAGTTAGACTTGAGAGGCCCGCCAACCTGTAGAGGAAAGCTAGGGCAAGTGAGGTCAGCATAGGGCCCCCCACATTCACCACTATCCAGAGCGGATCCCCATACATTGCAACGATCCTAATGAGCGCGCGAGAGACAGCTACCTTGACCCAGATTACGAAACTACGCCTCAATGCCCCTCTCCCTCTCTGCGAAGCCCGCCCCAACAAGACTTATGAAGACATCCTCCAAGGTAGGCTCAATCCTCTGATAATTGAAAACCCTTACTCTACGCTTTTCCAGCAATCCTAAAATCTTCTCTAGGAAATCCTCATCCCTAAGGATAACACGTATTTTCGCTGCTTCATTCTCGTCGTCTACTTTTATGGTGCCGCCCACGACGCCCTCTAGCTGCGTCGGGTCACCAATCGAGGCGCCGGCAATATCAGTCTCAAGAAGAACCACTGGCTTACTTAGCGAGGACTTCAGATTCTCTGGCGAATCAATGGCTAAGATCCTACCCCTATCTATGATAGCTACTCGGTCGCAGACCTCCTCAGCCTCGAACATGTTGTGAGTGGCTAGGAAAATAGTGCGCGAGTTGGTCTTTGCCTCTTTAACAAAAAGTTCACGGATCTTTTTTGCCGAGAAGACATCCATGCCGTTTGTAGGCTCGTCAAAAAAGACTACTTGGGGACCGTTAATGAAGGCTCGCGCGATGTTGAGTCTCTGCCTATAGCCTGTAGTCAAAGTGTATAGTTTGCGGTCAAGCTGGTCTTGGAAATCGAGCATCGCGGCAAGCTCTTCGATCCGCCTATTCGCCTCACTTATTGGAGTTCCGTATAGCTGTGAAAAGAACCATAGATTTCGCCTCGCAGTCACAAAGTCAAACCCCACGCGCTCAGAGCTACTACTGAACCCTATTATGGACCGGACTTTCTTAGCCTCTTTAACCACGTCGAACCCCCCTACAAGGGCGCGGCCATAGGTTGGAAGTAGAAGGGTTGTAAGTATCCTGATGAGGGTGGTTTTACCCGCACCGTTGGGGCCCAATAACCCAAATACCTCGCCTCTCTGAACCTCAAAACTTACACCATCAAGCGCTAAGATCCTCTTAGACTTTGTCTCAAAAACTCGTGTAAGATTTTCAGTCACTACATTAGCCAATCCAATGAAGGAATTATCAGCCGCGGATATTAAAATTATTCAAACAGCCTCGTGTTTCCTAGCCCACTCGAGGAGCCTCATTACCATCTCCTCACTAATGGAGGGCTTTCTCTTCTCGATCGCCGCGATGAAATCTCTCATGGATATTTTCCGCGGCTCTTCAAGATTGTTCTCGAACATCTCCCTAATAGTTGTCAAATGTGCATCGAGGCAAATATTGTAGAGGTCGGCAGGCGAGTAATTGCCAGTCATCTCGGCTAGAGCGTCTAGGTCAACATCTTCCGCTAATCTGAGGTGGGCTGTGTAGTGTTTCAAAATGTTCAGCCTAGTCTCGCGGTCGGGAGGCCCGACATAGATCCTTTTCTGGAACCGCCTTATGAACGCCTCGTCGAGCAGCCAGGGCTTATTCGTAGCCGCTATCACGTATAGGTATTCCTTCTTATTCTTATTTGATAGCCCGTCCATCTCCTTGAGAAGCTGATTCCGTGCTCGGGCCTCACCCCCAACCTCCAAGTATCTCTGAGCAGTTAGCGAGTCGGCCTCGTCTATGAAGATGATTACGGGTTTACCTTTCGAGATATCTTGCCTCGCTTTTGAAAAGAGTGTGGCTATGTTTTTCTCACTCTCTCCAAGCCATTTAGACAAGACTGTTGCTGCATCTAGCGTGTATAGTGTTGCATTTACTTCGCTCGCTGTAGCTGCCACGAGGAGAGTCTTTCCACATCCGGGGGGCCCGAAAAGAAGTATACCGGTTGGCCAGCCCAGTGGGAAGAGGTCTGGCCTCATCCATGGATACACTATGGCCTCGCGAATGACCCTCTTAGCGTCGTCGAGGCCAATAACGTCACTCCATTTGACGTTGCTCTCCACAGGCCCCATTCGCGGCTCTTCCTTAGAAATGGTCTGCCTAACCACTGTCCTAGTGGGTGTCTCTTCGCTAAGCTCGCTCAGCCTATCGAGGTATTGCCTCATCCTCTCCCGGTAGACCTCGTGTAGAACGGGGCTCTGGGTCAGACTGATAAGCCTGCTCAGAATCTGTATCGCCTCTTTATAGCGAGCTATGGCAGCCTCTCTGGACCCCTGTTTGTCAAGCTTCACCGCTTCCTTAGCCTTTTCTATAGCGATTCTCTCCAGCTCGCTCAAGCCTCGAGGCGTGCTCTAACCTTTAATTTTGTTTTAAGAGGTTTCCACCTGTTGCGAAGCAGATAAGGCTATAGGAAATACCCCAAAAATATCTGGGAATTCTTCAAGGCACTTCCTTAGCAGTATGGAAGACGAAACAAGTCTCAGTCTTGGCGACATTCTTTATACTTCGTATCTTATCGATTACTAGCCTTCCCACATCTTCAGTAGAAGGCGCCCTAACCTTGATCAGCATATCCCACTGCCCACTTATCAGGTGGACCTCGTAGACGTGCTCCATCTCCGCAATCATGGCTGCAAGGTCTCGCTGGGAAATGTCCATCACGGGTGAGAACGAGACTAGGAGGAAAGCGGTGGTAGGCAGACCTAGGCGCGAATAATCCGGAATCGCGGCAATCCGCTTAATTATCCCCCTGGCAGTAATCCTTCTAAACCGCTCCTGCAGGGTAGTCCTCGGGACCCCGAGTTCTCTCGAGAGCTCTGTGAAGCTCTTTTTGGCATCCTTCATCAGTGCCCGGATAATCTCAAGGTCTTTCTCGTCTAGAGCCGTCTCCACCATTGCAATGTCTATATGACTTCAGGTTATATAAGCTTAAACGTCTAAAACATCCAAAACGTCGGTTGGGTGGCAGTAATTTTATCGGTGTAGTTTTTGGGAATCTTGTCCGGTGTTGTCAATCGACAATTGTATACTATTGATTCAACACTTTTATACGGGTAGGTGCAATAGGTGACGAGTTGCCTAGACTCTCAGGAGTCGCAGTCCATGGTTACGGCGCCTACATCCCCATGTTTAGGATAAAGGCCTCTGAAATTGCCAGGGTCTGGGGTATGCCAGACTCCGAGCTCCCAGTGCTGGAAAAATCGGTCAATAGCCTCGACGAGGATACCGTCACGATAGCGGCGGAGGCTGCTAGCTATGCCATCGCTAGAGCGGGGATTGACCCTGATAGGATTGGCGCTGTCTATGTCGGTTCCGAGTCGCATCCTTATGCGGTAAAGCCGACTGGGACAATAGTGGCTGACGTGCTGGGAGTTAATAGTAGGCTTCTCAGTGCTGACTTAGAGTTTGCGTGTAAGGCGGGTACTGAGGCAGTGGAGCTGGTCTCCGGGCTCGTGGCGTCTGGCATGATAGAGTATGGGCTTGCGATCGGCGCGGATACTGCTCAGGGTAGGCCAAGAGATGCGCTAGAATACACGGCTGCGGCGGGAGGTGTAGCCTTACTGATTGGAAAGAGTAGCGAGGGAGCTATTGCAGAGTTGGAATATGCGGCAAGCTACGTAACTGATACGCCCGATTTCTGGAGAAGAAATCATGAGAGATACCCTGTGCACGGTTCAAGGTTTACCGGCGTGCCAGCCTATTTCCATCACATCATCTCTGCAGCGAAGATGGTGGTGGAAGACGGCTACTCACTCGGCGAATTCGACTACATTGTATTCCACCAGCCAAACACCAAATTCCCCTATGCTGCCGCAAAGATGCTGGGCATACCTGCCAAGAAAATAGAACCTGGGGTAGTCTGCAATCTCATAGGTAACACATATGCAGCTTCATCGATGATGGGTCTGGCGAAGGTGCTAGACCAATCCAAACCAGGAGAAAGTATACTCTTGGTTTCCTACGGCTCAGGTGCGGGAAGTGACGCCTTCGTCTTCAGGGTTAAGGAAGGGATCCTGGAGAAGAGAGGTAGAGCGCCACTCGTGAGCGAGCTGATAGAGCGACGGAGATATGTTGACTACGCGTTGTATCTGAAGGCGAGGGGCAAAATCAGGGAGTAGAGGCCTATGAGGAAGGTGTACATTGTGGGTGCCAGCCTATTAAAAGTTGACGAACAGTGGGGTCATTCTATTGACAGCCTGGTTAGCCAGGTGGTCGACGGTCTCGCTGAGGTGAGGCCGTGGAAGATAGATTCGATCTACGTCGCCAACGCCCTTGGTGAGATACTTCAGAACCAAGCCAACCTGGGCGCGATTGTCGCAGAGGACATAGGATTGGCAGGGGTCCCAGCACTTAGAGTTGAGGCAGGTGGAGCTAGTGGTGCCGCAGCCCTCGTCTCGGGCTACCAAGCCATACTTTCCGGCCTAGCAGATACGGTTCTAGTCATCGGAGTCGAGAAGTTATCTGACGCAACACCTGAGGAGGCCGTCTTTCTCCCCTCCCTCTCAGAGAGATACGACCTAGTAGGTTTTCAAGGTGTGACGGAGTCTGCGCTCGCAGCCATGATGTACAGAATGTATCTAGAGAGGTATGAATTACCGCAGGAGATGGTGGCCCAATTCCCCGTAATCATGCATGAACACGCATCTAGAGCGCCTCACGCTCAGTACCAATTCAAGACGACGCTTGATAATGTACTCTCCTCCCCCGTAGTCTCGCCGCCCCTTCGAAGACTTGAGACAACTGCCCCAGCCGATGGAGCAGCCGCATTAATACTCTCCAGCTCAGATGCTTTACCTACAATCCAGCATGAACAGGTCGTGGAGCTAGCTGGAGCAGCGTCATCCACCGATATAGTCTTTCCATTCGACAGGGAAGACCCTCTAAAACTAAGCGCTGCAACCCGGGCCTTCTTCGAGGCACTAGCTAGGGCGGGACTAAGTCGAGAGCAAGTTAAGGTATTAGAGATTCACGACTCATACTCAATCCTAGCGAACCTCATCTTAGAGTCGATAGGCTATTCGGAGGAAGGAGCCAGCGGCGTCGATGCTAAAAATGGCATGTTTGACTACGGTGGCAAAGTTGTTATCAATGCTTTCGGCGGGCTAAAGGCGCGTGGACACCCTCTCGGGGCTACAGGTGTTTATCAGGCTGCGGAAATATTCCTCCAGCTGACAGGCAGAGCAGGGGCCTGCCAAGTAGATGGCGCGAAGTATGGCGCGATGATCAGCCTCTCTGGGCTGGGGAGCGCTGCCTACGCGCTTGTTATGAAGGAGGGGTGAGGAGGGTTGCATGCTGTTTTCCGCCCACCTGTAAACTGGAGACATAGAAGATTCAGGTATAAGCTAGTCGTATGGAGATGTCTAAACTGCGGTGCAGTCCACCACTACGCCACAAGCATATGCAGGCGGTGCAGGTCAAACAGGATTGACGAAGACAAGCTTCCTGACCGCGCACGGCTCATCACCTACACGGTTGTAAAGAACCCGCCCATCGCCTTTGAGAAACAGGCCCCATACATAGTAGGCCTTGTAGAGTTCGAGGATGGGACCAAGCTGGTGGCTGGCATCACGGATTGCGACCCGGAAGAGCTTAAGCCAGGGACTGAGCTTGAAAGGGTCGTCAGGAAAATAGCAGAGGACGGGGAGTCCGGACTAATCGTCTATGGATACAAGTTCAGGCCAGCGATAACCCGGGGGCGCTAGCCTCCTCCTGATAAGACACGTCTCGTGTGTCAATAAGATTGGCGAATGGGAAGGTAAATAGCGTGGCTATCTCCTATACTTGGGGGGTAGAAACGGTTTGCCCGGCTTTACAGGATGGTTGAATGAGAGGGGTGATAGATCATCAACTTTATCGACTGGAACGACGACGGTGGGTTTCACTGCGGGCGATATTGTTGTCTTCGCGACTGATAGTAGGGCAACCGCAGGGTTCTTCGTGGCACATAGGAAGGCGAAAAAGGTCTATAAAATAGCTGACCATGCCGCTATGACGATCGCCGGAAGAGTTGCTGATGCCCAGAGCCTGATAGACCTTATGAAGGCTAACGCACGGCACTACGAAGTCACCCAAGGGAGACCCATACAGATTAGAGCGCTGACCAGTCTTTTAGCAAACCTCATGTTCAGCTACAGGTGGCTTCCATTCCAAGCCCAGATCCTGCTTGGAGGAGTCGACGATACTGGCGCCCATATCTTCAGTGTCGACCCCCTAGGCGGCTTTACCGAGGAAAAGATGGTTGTATCGGGATCCGGGTCTCCTGTCGCCCTGGGCGTGTTGGAGTCCGAGTATAGGCCTGACTTGAGCCTTGATGAAGCGATTAAACTGGCATTTAAGGCTGTGGCGGCGGCGATAAGACGTGACATAGGCTCGGGAGACAGCATAGACGTGGCGTATATCTCGCCCGCGACTATGTATAGGGAGCTGACAATCCACGAGAAGGCGCCACTCTACGACCAATTCGTCAAACCCTATCTCCTCATGTAGTAGTACTCTTCTCCTGCTGGTATTTTAGAACGTACTCATAGTCCTCAGCGGATGGTGGGTAGAGGCAGCCTTAAAGGTGGCGGAACATCGATCCTTATTCTTAATAAAGTTCATGTCGGTATTACCTCGCCGGCCTCTAGGGGTGGCCCAGATGATCCATTTATTCCTATGTAGTGGGTCAGAAGGGTTGACAGATAGCCCTTAACGAGGCCTTGATGTTGTGAGTTATCGGATTAGGTGGCGAGGAGATGACGCAATTACTGGCGATCACTTTACCCAGCTTACTCGAAACATAGAAGAGGCAGGAATCACCTGAGGTAACCCTTTTACGGTAGGGGCTCTTCGCAGAGATTAGCCAGAAGACATGCCTAACCCTGTCTGCCAAGGCCTGATTTGCCGGGATGGCCTGTCTCGGCCCGGCCCTGTAATCCTTAACGACCATGAGCCAGAACAATAGAGTGAGCCTAGAATCAGACAATATATATATGCTTTAAGTGACGGTATAGCACGGTGCAGGCTAGACGTGAATCGGAGGAACTTACTCTTATTGCTCTCGATGGTTACGGGTGGTGCGGCCATTTCAATACTCTACTTCCTTCTACGCCAGCATGACCGAGTAGTTGGGCAAGCTGGGTTGGAGAAGGATTATGTTGTGGAGACGGTTAAAGAAGGACTGATTATCCCTTGGGAGATCGACTTCATTAGTGGCGATGAGGCTCTCATCACTGAGCGGCCTGGCCGTGTTGTTTTACTTACTCTTTCCACAGGTAGAAGCCAGGTCTTGGGGGAGATTGATGTGGAACATGTTGGTGAGGGTGGCCTACTGGGACTGACTCATATAGAGCCAGGCTCCCGTCCAATTACTTACTATACGTATAGGGATGGTACTCTCCTCTATAATCGTGTACAGTTGTGGGACTCACTTGAGTTTAAAGAAGGTGTTGTGCTATTGGATAGAATACCTGCTGCACCGGTTCATGACGGGGGCAGAGTCAAGACCGGTCCAGACGCTAGACTTTACATTACGACTGGTGATGCGGCGAATCCAGAAAGTGCTCAGGACTTAAACTCAACAGCAGGGAAGATACTCCGAATCGGAATAGACGGTTCAATCCCGAGCGATAACCCCTTCAAGGACTCACCAATCTACAGCTATGGACACCGCAACCCACAGGGTATCTCGTGGCGCAGGGGAGGTGAACAGCTCTTCGCCACAGAGCACGGCCCCTCGGGTGAAATGGGGTTAGTGGCGAACGACGAGGTAAACCGCATAGTGCCCGGCGGGAATTATGGATGGCCACGCGTGGTGGGTAAGCAGGAAGTTGAGGGATTCATGGAACCAATTTATCATAGTGGAAGTGAGACTTGGGCTCCATCTGGATGCACCTTCTACTATGGCAGCGACTTCCCCCAGTGGAATGACAACCTGTTCTTCGCTGCACTCCGCGGAGAACACCTGCATAGACTAGCAGTCAGTGAAGATGGAACAAGAGTAGTGGAGTCGGAGAAGCTGTTATATAGGGAGTACGGAAGGCTCAGGAACGTTGTACAGGGGCCAGACGGCCTACTCTACGTTCTTACAAGCAATAGGGATGGCCGCGGCTCAGTTAGACCAGGCGACGACAAGCTATTGAGACTCTCTCCTAGAAGGTAGCGGTGGCATTATTGAGTAAATACCTGCGTATTCCGTGGGTAGTTTTAGCCGGACACCCATTTGTCACCTTATATTTAGAGGGCGCCTTGTGGTCAAGGAATGACTCGCTGCCCAACCTGCGCGGCTCCCTGCGTCGAGGGGGCGACGTACTGCCCATTCTGTGGCAACAAGATCGAGACCGGACAGAAGGTCGAGACCTATAGATGCTGGATTCACAAGAATAGGTTCGCCCCCTATCGATGCGAGGTTTGTGGAAAGCTAATCTGCAAAGAGTGTCGCTATGAACATTCATCTAGGCCAATATGCAAGGTCTGCTACATATCAGTAATTCTACCGAAAAGAGTGGTCACACTGTTCCAGCAGCACGTCACCCTGAAGGAGAGCAATAGTGCGGGTGGTGTAGGGCTTATTCTGGTGAGAGGCAGCGGAAGGGTAGGGCCTTCAATAAACCGAGGTGACGATTTCTAGTTGCTATGCATCCGATCGGCATCGCTCATAGATTACAAGATAATAAAACTTATACATAATGGGGCGACGGTATTCAAGCGGGTACGGTATGGACTCCACACCACTGATTGACGCACTGGTAATCGGAGGCTCTCTCGCAGCCCTAATTGCATCCATCCTGGCAATCTACATGGTAACCCTATCCCTCCGAGTCTATAGGCTATCCCTCACAGCCTACACAAACATACGCGACGCGCTCATGCAAATGGCTATTCAGGCCGCTGAAAAGACCGTAGAGCAGGCGGCCAAACAGACCCCTCGAGAGGAGTTGGCTACAGTTGAGGAGCATAGGACTCAGCCAGAAAAGACAGAGGTGGAGACAAGGAAGGAACCTTACGGCCTCCTCTCCGAGCTAGTAGCGGGGGAAGGCTTCGAGGCCGCATTAATCTTCGATGATAGCGGGCAAGTGATTGATCAAGAAGGGGCCATTGATTCGAATAGGGAGGCTGCTCTACTCACAGAGGTCATCAACTCACTCCAGCTTGCAAGAAGCTCTGTGAAGTCTCTACAGATTCAAGAAGACAGTATCGTGGAGTTATTGATACCTTCAGCAGATGTAGCGGGGAGAAGAGTTTACCTATATGTCAAGGCTTCAAAAGGAGTGGCTGGCGTAGACGTCGAGCTGCTGAGCGAGAGCGCGAAAAGGATACTCAAGAATCTTCTAAGTGGGGGTTGATCTCCGGTTGGCGGATATCCAGACGCCGTCACCCGAGCTTCAGTCCCTCCTCGAAGAAGTCATCAGGGTGAGTAGAGGGTCCGTTGAGGTCGCGATTGTATCTAAGCCGGATGGCACTCCCGTAGCACAGGTAAACGCCTCATCAGTGGGCGCGGAGTATCTTGGGGCGGCGATATCCGCGATCTCAGGGGTGGTCTCATCGATCTTGGAGGTTATGCACATAGGAGACTATCGTCGTATAGTGGTAGAGTTGGATGGCAAGCGCTACCTCTTCATATTCCAATACAGAGGCGATGTAGTTGCGCTGATAACAAAGCTGAATCCAAACTTAGGCTTCGTGAACCTGCTCCTAGACCTCTATTTCAAGGAGGAGGAAACTATTGAAGAGCTTTAAGATAGTGGTTACTGGCCCGTTCAACTCGGGTAAGACCACCCTCGTGAAGACACTCTGCGAACTGAGCATGACGTCTGAGCGCCCATTAACAAGGGAAGAGGAGAGGCGAAAGAAACCCTCAACTACTGTGGGAATGGACTTCGGCGTGATAGACCTCGGTGACGGATACTATGTCAGGATTTTCGGAACCCCCGGCCAGCGCAGATTCTCCTTCATCTGGCATATACTCGCGAAGTCCATGCACGGCTACATATTGATGGTCGACTCCACCGACGAGTCTTCGATACTTGAGGCTCAAGAGATGCTGGAGGAGTTTCGCAGCATTTATCCGAACACGCCTTTTATCGTAGCCGCAAATAAGCAGGACTTGGATGGGGCACTAACGCCAGAGGACGTCAAGATTGCTATGAGCCTTGGGGACGAGGTGAATGTTGTCCCAAGCATTGCTAAGGATCATAATAGTGCATGGAACATCCTTAGAACTCTCTTAGAGATAATCCTTGAGAAGACTAAGGTGTGAAGCTTATAGCTTAACCCAAGAGAATAGGATATATCTTATCCTTCCGGACTCTTCAGGCACCGCGATGATGAAGTTTTTCCGCACGGTTGTCGCCAGCCTGCCAGCCCTGACGATCTCCGTCGCACTTATTTCTTCATCCTCTGATTTCACCTGGACTATGTAGGGGGCATGATCTATACCCGGCCCATACTTGTACACCGCAAAGTCGCTACCAAATTTTATCCCCGGTGTCACAACGAAACCACGCTCACGCAAGTCCCTGTAAACTGGATAGAGCTGCCGGAACCGTGCATAGAGCTCATTTCCCAGCTCTGTGAGCTCTTCTAAGCTGACCACTCTATCTCCCCTGTAAACCTCGATCAGACCTTTCTCTGCTAAATAGCGTGCCTCGATTAAGTCTAGGATAAGTGGTGCGTCGAAGTCGGCGCCTTTGGGCTTTGGGATTCCGAGCGGTTTGCCATAGAATCCCTGCGAGAAGAGCTGACGGGCCCCTTCCCTGTCAAAGACCACTATATGAGATTCAATGATATCTGCGCGAACCGGTCTCTTCAACTGCTCTTTCACGTTACAGCCCTGACCCGGCTAATAGCTACCTCCCCCTAGGATATATCACTCTTATGATGTTTGATATCTCCTCCATGTGGTCTGCTATTTCCTCAAGAATCTCCGCAACCTCTCTGACAAGTATCATTTGAGGAAGTTTCATCTTGCTTTGTAGTATCTCGACGTCAAAGCCCCTATACATTTCGTCAACAATTTTTTCATACTGTTCTAATTCATCAAGCTTCTCATGTAGAGCTGTAACCTGGAGCATCAGGGCCCTTAGACACTCCCTAAGCATCTCAGTCCCAGCATGAACTTTTTCAGTCATCTGTGTTAGCCCCGCGAGTGATAGGTTGTCCAACCCTTTCAGCTTGTAAAGTGTTAAGGTTCTATAGGCGGCCCCTTCAATTTTATCGAGGATCTTGTCGAGCAGGGCTATTACTCTGATGTATTCTCCCCTTTGAACTAAGAGGGCCCCATAACTCATCACCTGCTGCTCGGCGCTCCTTTTGAGACCCTTACACTCCTCGTCAATCTTCAATATCTCGGAGAATCCCTTCTCCATACTTTCTGAGGGACCGTTAGAAATCAGGGATGAAAGCATTGATGAGTATATCCGCATGCAGTTGTTGATTTTGAGGGTGTACTCATGTGTTATTTGGATGAGAACATTTTCTATATCGTCTTGGCGCGACTTAGTTACCATAAGTGTCCATATATAACGTGCTTTCCTACTTTATAAAAATTAACCCTCTCCTGAGCTATCCTCCAGGCCGAGGTACTCTCCTAAGGTGGGCATGACCCTATCCACCGTCCTCCAGGACCTCCTAACAACGTCTGTGAGGCCTTTCTGCCTGACAAGCCTGTGTAGAAAGGCGAGGGTCCTGGGATCTGAAGGGTAGCCTGAACCAATATCACCCAGCGTCTTTGCAAGGTCAGATAGGGCTGCGTCGCGTATTACCTTCGCCACTATCGAGGCGGCTGCAACTACAGGGTATTCCTCATCGGCGTGGCACTGGCATATTACCCTGACACCGGCCAGGTGTTGAGATATTTTCGATCTTATAGACTCTGTGTTTTTGGAGGGACTGTCTACTATCATAACGTCGGGCCTGAGCACCTCTGCGAGTGATACTATAGCCTCTATCTCTAGAGTATTGATTCCAGGCCCCCCGCGCCTTCTAGTATATATATCGACCCTCTCAGGCTCGATTAGCTCGAACCTATTCTCGACGCCTGTTGATGTGAGCCATTTGTATAGCTCTTCTCTACGTTTTCTGGTCAGCTTTTTAGAGTCTTTGACCCCCGCCTCTTCGAGCCGCGGAATCATGTCTTCACTTACTGCTATTCCGGCCACGACTAGCGGGCCTATCACTGCTCCACGTCCAGCCTCATCCACGCCTACGACTCTGCTCAGCCTACTCATACCTCGCCCTAACCATTATGTGATCTTCCTCGTAGGGGGCGAGGTTGACCGTCTCTAATACCTTGAGGCCCGAGTCCTCCATTGTCCTTATTTCTCTCCTGTAGACCTTTTCAGGCTCCTCCACGCTGTCGATGCTCCGCGCCTTAATCGCTATCATAACATCTCCACCCCTCTTTAGGAAGAGTTCCGCATTCTCTACCAGTATCCTAGACTGGTCTGGCTGGGCTATATCGCAGTAAATAAAGTCGACAAGGTCCACTAGCCCAGCGTATCTCTCCGGCATCCTCGCGTCTGCGAACACGGCTACTACGTTAGACCGCCTGCGCACCACCCTCTCTATTAGCTGTGAGAGTACGCGGGGGGCGAATTCTACCGCGTAGGCAAAGCCTTCACGGCCTATGATGTCTGAGACATGGCTGAGTGTTGTGCCTGAGGCGGCGCCGAGGTAGAGGACCGTCTTACCTCTGCTTATTCCCCATTCCTTTAGGCCGCACAGTATTGCGGCTGCAAGCTTGCTCCGAAACGGAACCCACTCCCTAAACTCAGTCCCCATAACCCTGAAAAGCCTCTCCCCATACACGCTGAAGCCCCTGTCAAGATTCTCAGTCACGAGGAGCTTCTGCCCCTCAGTCCTATAGACGTAGACACCCTTGAACGGTGGGATTTCCTCTACGCTCATCTTCCCCGCCTCTTCTTAACACCAGCAGGCTGACGCGCCTTGACAGGTGGTGAGGGATATTTCTGCCTAATGTCCTGAACCCTCTTCTCCAACGCTGCCCTAAGCTCCGCCGACCTATCCTCCCTCGAGTGGTAGTCTATTTTAGCTGCCAACGCTATCTTTGTGGCTAGTGCCCTAGCTATTTTGCCGCGCTGCCATTTCGGGGACCCGTGAACATATGGGTGCTGGAATATGACACCGTGTTTCGGCGCCCCTCTCCCCGTCTTGAAGAATCTGAAGAGCGCCTTCTCAGCCCCTAGAACCTGTATGGTGCTTGCTGGCAGCCGCGCGAGGTTATTAAGACCTCCTGCAAGGGATATCAGCCTCGCACCTATCACTGGGCCCGTGATTGCTGTCAGATTCGGCGCCTCAATATCCATGAGTGTCCTGATGTATTTCTCTAGAGCGTCACGCTGTTTTGCTAGAGAGACGATTGTGGAGGCCACCTCCCATACAACTCTCTTATCCTGCTCAGCTAGATCAATCCCCACGCTGCGCTGAGCTGCCTCAATGATCTTTCTCGAGAGCTCTGGGCCCAGCGCCCCCCGCTGGGCGGCCTCCGAGATACCCTCCCTGTCCCTGTACTCGTAGACTATCTCCGCATATCTTATCGGGTCACTGACATATTCGCGGAGTTCGGGGAAGTGTGTCCCGAACCATTCCATAAGCCGCGAGGCGGTCATGTTGATTATCTTCTGGAGGTCGTCGAGATAGTTGACCGCCTGAACGATCATCATATCTCTTCTCTGCACCGCTCTCCTGAGGGAATCCTCCACAATTTTCAGGGCGACTCTATGGACAGACTCCCTATACTGCTCAGACCCCTCAACGACGCCTAAGGAGGTTGCCAGCTGCTCCAAGGGCATAGGTAATCTTACCCTCTCAAACTCTACACCCTGAAGCATCTGAGAGAGGAGAGCGATGAGCTGTGGTGACTGAGTATAAACTTTCCGAACACCTCTCTCACTTATAATCCTCGCGATCTCCCCTACCGGCGGGCAGCGCTCCCCTGACAGGATATCGTTGAGATAGTTCCGCTCTGGCGTATCTATACTGACCGAGCCGCTCCACCCCTCACCGCTCCTATAAATGATTGCGAGGGGGGTAAGATAGAGCTCTAAGCCGGTCATCTACACCATTCTTCAGAGCGAGGTTCTGGGATTTAAACTCCCCAGCCTGTTGGTGTCGTAGAGAGTCGTGGAAAAATAGTAACGCGTCGGAGTAATATTATTCTGGGTAGGACTGCCATGATTTCGGTTGTTAAGGTTGTAACAACGAACCCGGGTAAGTGGGCCGAGCTGTCAGCAATGCTCTCTAGCCATGGGATCGAATGCGTATGGATTAGGGGGAAAGCTAGGGAGATACAGTCGGACGATTTGGCCGAGATTGTAAAATCCTCGGCGCTTGAGGCTTTTGATAAGTGGGGAGAGAATGTTCTGGTTGAGGACTCGGGGCTTTTTGTCCGGGTGCTCAGAGGGTTCCCCGGTCCTTACTCGTCTTACGTGTATAGAACGATAGGCCTCGCGGGACTTCTCAAACTTCTGGAGGGAGTCTCTGATAGGGTGGCATTGTTTAGGTCGGCATTATGCTTTGTTGCAGAGGGTGGTAGGCAGCTGGTCTTTACAGGAGAGGTGAGGGGAGTCATTGCGGTGGAGCCGCGTGGGACAGGAGGCTTCGGCTTTGACCCAATATTCATCCCAGAGGAGGGAGACGGCAGAACCTTCGCCGAGATGACGATAAGCGAGAAGAACCTCTACTCCCACAGATCGAGGGCGCTAAAGGGGCTCCTCGCACACATTGGAGCAAAATGAACTATAACCCTCCGCGTTCAACATACCTCGCCCGAGCCCTGATCTCACCTATCCTCTCCACAATCTCCCTAAGCCTCAAACTACCCGACACGCTCTCGTACCCGGCCTTTAAAGCCTCCATCACGTTTTTGGAGATTGAGGGGTGGGATGCGGCTACCCCCCTCTCAAATAGATGGATATCGACTGCCTGCTCCTCAACGTCGGTGGAGAAACCACTTAGCCCAAAATCTATCAAGACAGGCCGTTCACCTACTACCAGTACATTGGATGGGACGAAATCTCCGTGGTAGATTCCCGCCACGTGCAGCCTCGCTAGAGAGGAGCCAAGCATCTTCACGACCTGTCCTAGGATAGGATGCTGGGCCGAGAGAAGTGCCCGCAGATCTGCTCCGTCTATGTACTGCATATAGATCGCGGCCCCTTCCAGGTCCACATGTATGACGGCTGGGCACGTTACGCCAACTTCCTTGGCTCTAATCATTATCCTCGCCTCCTTGAGTGTCCGCGATGCTCTGATCTCCTTGTCAAGTTGGGGGTGTCTATAAGGTTTAGGCATCCTCTTCTTCTCGACCAGTGTTAGGCCGAGCCAAGAGACCTTTCTTAGGACCGCCTCCGCCCCTATCTTAATCACACCAAGGTCCTGGATCTCGACTATCAGTACCAGACCACCTCTGTCTCGTCTATCCTGAGCCTTGGCCTGACAATGCTCTGCTCTATTGGTGTGACTTGGCCGTGTTGGAGCATCTTGATGCCTGTCCAGGCAATCATCGCCCCATTATCGCCCAGATACTCGTCTGGTATTGGTCTGAACTCTGCCACATGAGTCTTCACCATCTCCTTCACCATCTCTTGTAGACGTCTACTCCTCGCAAGGCCACCTACTAGGAGAACCTCCTTCTTCAGGGTGAGGGCCAGTGCCCTTTCGAGAACCTCGGTTAACATGGCGTAGACGGCCTCGGTAACTGAAAGCGATACATCCTCCACTGGAACCCCACCAGCTAATAGCCTCTCAGCCGCCGTAAGTATGCCGGAGAAGGAGACGTCCATGCCTTTGATGTTGAAGGGCATACTGTGGAGGCTTCTGCCGCGTCTTGCATATTGTTCGGGGGCGGGCATAGGTCCTATCCCAGCACTTATGCCGAAAGCGTCTAGACAGTTGCCTGCTGCAATGTCTAGTGTTTCGCCCAGTATCCTGTATCTTCCCTCGTGCAGAGTTGTTACGAGGGTGTTACCGCCAGCGACGTATAGGACTACGGGGTCCCTAAAACCTGTGAGAAGCTTACCAATCTCAATGTGCGCCACTCCATGGTTCACTGCTATGAGAGGGCGTCCGAGCTTCAGGGCGAGAGCCCGCGCGAGGGTGGCCCCTGTCCTAAGGCAGGGCCCCAAACCCGGGCCATAGGAAAATGCCACCGCATCTATCTCATAAGGGCTTACACCCGCCTTTCTCAGCGCCCTCTCTAATACTTGGTGGGCAACAGATGCGTGGTGCTGGGCTGCCTCGCGAGGGTGGATTCCGCCTTTAAGAGGCCTAAAGGTCTCGAGCTCGTTTGCGAGGATGAGGCCGCTGGAGTCAACTACTCCTACACCGATTGTATGGGCCGTCGACTCGATGCCCAGGCAGACTAATTCTCCCCCTCGCACCCTAAGATACCCTCATCCTAGGGACTAATAGATGCGACCCTCCTTCCTACCCTAGAGCTACCTTAACGTATTTGAGAACTATCTCCTTAGCCTGTGCTAGGGTTGAGGGAGCGACGCCTGGCACACCGCACATCACAATAATAGCTGACCTGGTTGTGCTGTCCGTCTTAGAGTGTTCAGAGTCCCGGTAGGGGTATATTGACAGGATCGCGGCCTCATCCCTCAGAACCACCTCCCTTCCCTCCAGAATAATCTCCTTCTCCATCCCTATTCCCTTGAAGCGTTCTCCACGCCTACTCCACGTCAGGCTAAGCGGGGGTAAGACCTTTAAATCGTCATAAGCAGCAATGGTCACGCCTGTCTTGACCGATGCCAGGTTATAGAGATCTACGAGAGGGTTTATGCGAGGGAACTCTCGCCCCAGTAGAACGCGCCTGACAAGAGCCTCAGAAGATGGCCTCATCTTAGTAGGGTCGATGCCTATACGCCAGAAGAAGTCCCTGTAGGCCCGAAAGATGGGAACATCCTTCAAAGTCTCCAAGCTATAGGTTCTCTTCACCTCCCCCACAACCTCGTCTATGAGCCGATCGACACGCTCGCCTCCCCTAGATAGATCCAGCCCATCCAGCTTGAACGCGAGGACAGATATACCTGGAAAGCTTTCAGAGAGTCTTGGCTCAACCCTCACGTGAACATCCTCGGCTTGCATCGGCTAATCATGACTTAGGGTTTCAGATTTATGTAGCTTTGTTGCAAGAAAATATGGGGGGGCGGGTTGGAGAATAATGGAGTGGGTGGGGACATCTCCATATTCATCTCGCTTACAGAGCGGCATGTAGGCAGGCCTCCCTATCTAGTGGCTTCAGCGCCGGGACGTATGGATTTTCTAAACACCCACCAAGACTATAAGGGGCTCCCTGTCGTGCCAATAGCAGTAAACCTTAGGACCTACATAGGCGTCGTCGGGGAGAGCCCCGATACCTTCAGGGTGCGGAGCCTAACGCTCCAAGAGCGTGGCGAGGAATCCGTCGACGAGTTTAGCGTCAAGGACCCCCCACTGGTGGGAGGAGGATGGTTTGGCGACTATCTTAGAGCGGTTGTGAAGGTGATCAACGAAAGGGTTGGAGGGGCATCGATCGGCGGTGACATCGTGATTCATAGCGACGTACCTATTGGAAGCGGCCTAGCAAGTAGCGCGGCGTTGGAGGTGGCGTTTGCCGAGTTCCTCAACAATTATTGGGCCCTAAACCTAGAGAAGGTGGAACTGGCCGAGATATGCTTCAAGGCTGAGAACGAGGTCATGGGAATACCCTGCGGGAGACTGGACCAATACAGCGCGGCCCTAGGGGGAGCAATCCTCCTCTACCCCAGGCCGCCCGTGAGATACGAGACCCTCCAAATAGGCGATGTCAGCCTAGTGGCCGTAGACTCGGGGATAAGACACAGCGTCAGCAGCATACACCCTGTTAGGCAGAGGGAGTTGAACGATGGGCTGAAGGCTCTCCGAAGAATGGACCTCAGCCAAAGGCTTAGGGGGTTTTTAGGGGAGAGCTTTGACAGCACCAGGTGGGAGGAAATGACATACGACGAGCTGGCCCCATACCTATCGCGCCTGAGTGACAAGCCGGCCAGAAGGATAGCCTATACGCTGTTGGCCAATGAGTCGACGAGAAGAGCCCTTGAACTAATGCGATACGGGCCAAAGGACCTTTCTAAGCTCGCCCATATAATCAATGAGCAGCACGAGCTTCTCCGAGACCTTTACGACGTAAGTTTACCGGAGCTGGAGAGTATTCGAGACGCAATGCTGGAGAATGGGGCCCTGGGCGTCAAGATAAGCGGAGCCGGGCTTGGTGGCTGTCTCATAGCTCTCTGCAAGGATGCTGAATCCTCGAGGTCGGCGCTTGAAGCCGCATTAGCAGCCGGCGCAGTCAGGGGCTGGCGGTTAAGAATAGATAGAGGGTCAACCCTTGATTACTCTGAATGAGCATAAATGAGATTCGTTGGCACCCGCTACTAGGGACATGGGTAATAGTGGCGAGCGGTAGGGCAACCAGGCCCTGGAGGAACGTAAAGTGCCCCTTTTGCCCAGGAGCCCCTGAAACAGGATACGGCTGGGACGTCCTATCGCTTGACAACAGATACCCCTCCCTCTCAACAGCGCCGGCCGTCTCGACAGACGCCCCAAGCTTCTCAAAGCTCGAGCCAGGCTACGGTAGGTGCAGGGTCATAATAGAGACACCAGATCACGAGGGTGATCTCGACACAATACCCTTCAAGAATCTCGTCAAATACGTGGATATACTTGGGCGTGAGACTGACGAGCTTGGTAGAGACCCGGGGATCAAATATGTTGCCCCATTCAGGAATAAGGGAGAGCTCATAGGTGTATCTATCCACCATCCACACTCACAGATATACGCCCTACCATTCATACCACTTAGGATTGAGAGAGAGCTGGAATCCATGTCCAGCTACTATGGGGAGAAGGGGTCTTGCCTAGTTTGTGATATTGTGGGAGAAGAGGAGAGGGGGGAGAGGATACTATATTCAAACAGGGACTTCATCCTGATCCTTCCATTCTATGCGCAGTGGCCCCACGAGTGCCACATCTATCCGAGAAGGCACCTACAGCTCCTCCCAGAGCTGATGGTGGAAGAGAAGGAGAATCTTGCAGACATGCTCGCAGTCGCAGTCTCGATGTATAACTCCCTCTTTGGCTTCAGCCTCCCCTACATGATGGTCACACATCAAGCGCCGGTAAAGGGCATCTACCCCCACTACCACCTCCACATCGAGTTCTATACAATCCACCGATACGCCGACAAGCTGAAGTATGCGGCGGGTATCGAATGGGGTTATTGGGCCTTCACATACGACGAGCTCCAGGAAAACCGGGTAAAAGAGCTTAAAGAGGCCTTAAGGAAGGGGGTCGATAAACTGGAGAAGAGGGGATACAATCTGAAAGGAGAACCACGCTTTTAAAGCATCTCCAACCACCATAACATCCAACAAAGTTACAGAAATAATGATAAGGTAGGCTGGACACTGTGTAGCCTTCTAGGGTGAATGAGCATTAACGATGCCGTAAGAATTGGATAATTATTCTACGCTCGGCGCGGCGTTAATCGAGGCAGACCCGACAATGGCTTGGAGCATTTCTGCTGGTTAATAGGATTAACTCGAACCACAATGTCCTCGCTAGAAATACTTCCACTGAAGACGCTAACGGATTAAGCTGATCTCAGACTATCAGATTATGTAAGTATATGTGGAGGTGCTCTCCTAGCAGTCAGCCAGTAAAGAACTGGTTCTGGAAGAAGAGAGTTAGGAAACGATTATATGAAGGGGCTGAATAACAGAACAATCCCATACCTGTCCACCTTTAGAGCAGGAAGTGGGGTCAAATTGTGTAAGGTATTGGCGGAGCTGGTGGGAATGGTCTCTACCGAATTCCCCCAAGAAACTATTTATCATCGAATGGAGAGCGTTTTTCGTTGAGATGGATTTAGTCCAGCTAAGGAGCCGTCTCAGCCAGCTCTACGTACCAGCAGTCGCGGACATCCTAGACGACATGGGGTACACTGAGCAGGTCCTCAAAGGAAACCTCCGCCCACTCTACAGCGATGTGAAGATATGCGGCCCCGCAGTAACCGTCTCAACCTACTGGTACTCATCATACAGGAGGGGTGAGAGGAATATAGAGTCGCTCGCAGCTATCTTCGACGCCTGTTATAACGGCTGCGTGGTCGTCGTGGCAACGGGGGGAAACAGAGAAGCCGCATGCTGGGGCGAGCTAATGTCAAACGCGGCCAGGTCTCGCGGAGCAGTCGGGGCGGTTGTCGACGGAGCTATCAGAGATGTCCCAAAAATCCTCGAAATAAACCCTCCATTCCAGGTATACTCAGCCGGGTTCACACCAGCCGACTCAAAAGGACGCGTAGAATTCTCAGAGAGCGAAGTAGAGATAGTCTGCGGAGGAGTTAGAATAAGGCCTGGCGACATAGTCTACGGCGACTTCGACGGCATCGTTGTAATCCCCAAACAAGTAGTTTGGGAGGTCCTAGAGGAGGCTGAGAAGAAGGTCGAGAAGGAGACCGAGTTCCGGAAGTCCATAAGACAGGGTATGAACTTCAGAGAAGCAGTACAAAGGTACAAAGTCGTCTAGAGGCTTTTAAGCCCTCGTCGGGGGTATATCTCTGGATAGCTTATTTATCTTCACGAGTTTTTTTCTTTGCTTTGTGTTGTATCTGGCCCTGTTTTG
>BEHE01000001.1 GCA_002898395.1 Candidatus Calditenuaceae archaeon HR02 | reverse complement strand
ATTTTAATTCTTTGAGGGAGTATGAGGCACGCATGTGGTATATGCAGAGAGTCAATTTCAGCAATGTGAGAGACGAGATTAAAGAAGTATAGCTGAAGCCAGAGCTCAGAAGGGCGATCGAAGAGTATGCCGAAGTGTATGTGGCCGGTGAGTCAGGCTCACCAGACCTCAGCAGTATCACAGTTCTATTATAAACCTATGCATGCCGAATAGTACATGACTCTCGGCCCATTAGGTCGAAGTGAAGATGTATGGTCATCAAGCCCCTTATAGATGGTCTCAAGCAGTCATACCATGTATCAAACCGTGAAAGGAGAAGAGTGGCGAGATAGCTGAGGGCGCTCTTTTAAAGTATATCTTGGAGTAGGATCCAAGGAATTTTCGAATGCCAGTCAACGTTGTTGAGGTATCAAGGAGCCCCTACGCTCGTTTAAGACCTGTGCCCTTAGACTGTGTCGAAATAGTTGGTGGGTTCTGGAGGCGGTGGGTTGGCGAGATAGCTAGGGAGGCGATCTGGCATCAGTATAGGATGCTGGAGGAGAGTGACAGGATTAATAGGTTTAGGTGGGCGGCTGGTAGGATTTCTGAGAAGCCTCTTCGCTCACTCTTCGCCTTTGATGACTCGGACGTCTATAAGTGGTTGGAGGCATGCGGCTTCTACCTCGCTAAGAGTGGGGAGGATGAGCTGAGAGGGATAGTCAATAATATTGTAGACGATATTGTCGCAGCTCAGGAGGAGGATGGCTACCTATTTACTGAGCATCATCGCGCGCCCGAGCGCCGCTGGAAAAATCTAACATTGGACCATGAGCTTTACTGTGCAGGTCATCTTATTCAGGCGGCGATAGCTCTTCACAGATCTGTTGGTGAAGAGAAGCTCTTCCAATCCGCTGTCAAGCTGGCCAATCTAATATCCGATACATTCAACTCCGGGGGGATAAAGGGGGTGTGCGGTCACCCGGAGATAGAGATGGCGTTAATAGAGCTTTACAGGGAGACGAGTGAGAAGAGATACCTCGAGACAGCCGAGTTCTTCATAAATTTGAGGGGAAGGGACAGTCTAAGACCTTCCCCAGAGGACCGGTTAAACAGCACTCTCTACAGGATGCTTGGGGGCGCATCATACTTTGTGGATCACGCCCCCATCCGCGAGCTCGGCGAGATTGTCGGTCATGCTGTGAGAGCGCTCTACCTAAACTGCGGCGTCACAGACCTCTACATGGAGACGGGCGAGGAGGCGCTCTTGGACGCGATGGATCGTCTATGGCACAGCTTCGTCGAGAGAAAGATGTACATCACAGGTGCGGCCGGGTCTAGATATGTCTCAGAGGCATTCGGGGAGGACTACGAGCTCCCCAATGAGAGGGCTTATGCAGAGACGTGTGCATCCATAGCGAACTTCATGTGGAACTGGCGGATGCTTCTCGCGACTGGTGAGGCTAGGTTTGCTGATATAATGGAGCTCGCCCTCTACAACTCCATCCTCTCAGGCATCTCGCTGGATGGCACAAGGTACTTCTACATGAACCCCCTGGCCTCAAGCGGTGGATACTCGCGGTCGCCATGGTTCCTATGCGCCTGCTGTCCTCCAAACGTTGCGAGGCTGCTAACCTCCCTACCAGGCTACTTCTATTCAACCTCTGAGAAGGGTCTCTGGGTGCATCTATATGGCTCAAGCAAAGCCGTTGTGAAGCTTGACGGTGTGGAGGTAGTGCTTAGGCAGGAAACCGATTATCCTTGGAGGGGTGAGGTTAGGCTGGAGGTCGAAAGCGAAGGCCCTGCGACCTTCTCAATCTTCCTCAGAATACCTGGCTGGTGCGACGAGCCGCGTGTAAAGATGGATGGCCGGGTCTATAGGCCGCGGCCCATGAAATACGTCGAGCTCAGGAGGAAATGGGATGGTAAGACTATAATCAAGGCCAGCTTCCCGATGAATGTTAGAATGTATGCCTCACATCCATACCTGAGGGATAATATTGGGAAAGTAGCACTCTCGCGCGGCCCCTTAATCTACTGCCTTGAGAGTGTTGACAACAGGGTGGACCCCAGGCTGGTGGCTCTGGAGAGGGGGACAATCTTCCGGGAGAGGTTTAGGAGGGAGCTGCTCGGTGGAGTAACCACGCTCTCCTTTAGTGCATGGGTGATTGACTCTGCGGGATGGTCTGGAAGGCTCTATAAGAGTGCTGACTCTTCTTTGAGGGCGAGAAGGAAAGTTAGGGCAAATGCTATTCCCTACTACGCTTGGGCAAATAGGGGTGACTCGGTTATGACTGTCTGGCTGCCCCTAATAGACTATTGGAGGCGAGTGCCGCCTAAGAAACCCGGCGTATAGTTAGACCCCAACCGGTCTATAGTCGTAGATGTAGTCGTGCAGCTCAAGGTATCTCTCCTCCAGCAGGCCCCGCCTCACCCTCTCGACAACTTCTCTTCTCGACGGAGCGAAGACTGCTTCAAGTAGGCGCTCCCCTTCCTCATCACTCATGCTGGCTCTGACGAATAAGAGCCTGGCGCTGTGCTGTATATATCGGGGCGAGGTGAGCTGTCTCCTGAGAATCTCCATTATAATGGGCGCCTTAGACCTGTCGAAGCGGGGTGCGTTGAGCTCAACTTCTCTCCGAACAGTACCGGGATCGGCGTTAAGTATCGCCGCAGCCTCCTTCGCAGCCTCATCCAGTGATAGGTCTCTGAATGGCCCCGCCCTATAAGCCCGCCTAATAACGGGCAATAGCCTCTCCACAAGCTCCATGGGTACCGCCCCAGCCCCAAGTACTCCTGACACTATCCTAGTGGCGGCCAACCTGTCTTGCTCCTCATAGAACTCTTCAACCCACTTGTTGTGAAGATCCCAGAGATTGTTGAAGAGCTCCTCAGAGAAGACAGTCCCCGCTTCTATCCTAACCCTGTCAACCGCAGGGATGACCCCTATCTCCGTGAGTCTAGGCGCCTTAAGATGCCCTGGCTTGGTGATCCTTGCGCGGTGGCGTGTCAGGGTCCAGAGCCAGGAGACGAAGATTCTATAGGTTGCGAGATCATTCATGAATCTCTGCCTGAGCTCGTAGTCGTCGATGGCTGCTGCGAGGTTTCCATTTAGGACTTGGAAGCCATAGTTGGCGGCCATGTAGAAGGCGTGCTGGATGTTCTCGACAGTTATGTCACCGCTTGGGGGGTCGTATAGGCCGTGCCACAGGTCCTTGTCTCCCCAGATACGGCTTGAGAATAGTTTCTCAGGCGCCTCGACCTCCTCTCTCGGAATGACCCAGGGCGTAATCTTGCCATCAGCGTCTAGTAGCCCAAGCATCTGAAACCTCCTCTTCTCACTTTCAGTTAGGCCGCTGTCCACGGTGGGCAGCACCATTCCTTTAACATTCTCTAGCCTGACCTCGGCGTCTATTATATGCTGAAGCCTAGACACGTCTGCGCGAAGGGGCTCATTACCAGCGGCGACATACGACTCCTCCTTTGTCGCTACCCAGCTCTGCCTGAATACGTCGTAGAGCCTCCCCCTGACTCTGCCTGAGAGGATGTCTTCTAATGTGACTTTGCGGCCCCTTACCAGAGGCTCCTCTGGGACAAATATCAGGCCAAGTAGGCGCTCGCGGAGCTTGTCTAGTTTTATGTCTCTCAGGGCTTTGAGGTTGTATTTGTTGCGCCGGTAAGGGTCTGTAGCCGGGTAGAGCATTACTGCAGCCATCCCTCCCACAGGGGCCGAATCGGCTTCCCCATTCCTCAGACCTGCCATTAGCATCATGAGCGCATTATACCTCTGGTACACTATCATGTTCGGCGAGCTCATCGTAATGTTCTGCGGGTCCGGGAAGACTCTCTCCTCCCTCCACATCTCTATCAGGCTGCCGAGGTAGTCCCACCTACCATTGCTGGACTTGATGACCCTCTCCCTCCAGACCCAGAGGATTGCGGGGAGGTAACGGCCTGCTTGTCCCTCCTCATAGAGCATTGCGATCTTGATGGTGCCGTACCGGACGCCTATAGCTTCCTCTATCATCCTTAGGAGCCGCTCCACAACAAGAGCCTCCCTAGGCGTCTGAATCTTGGGGATGTAGAAGTAGACACCAGAACCCACCCTCCTCAAAGACTCATAGTTGTTTAAGCTATAGATGACCGCAGAAGTGATGATGGATGGTATTGGCTTACCGTCCAAGAGGACGTCAAAGTCCAGTAGGTGTATTCCCGGCAACCTGTGGAATACTGTCGGCCATCTATGCCGGGGTTTCTCAACCCTATACACCTTACCGCGCTCAGTATACTCGCTGGGCAGTTCACCGGCGAGAACCCTTTTAACATTCCTCCTAGCTTCCCAGACAGCTGCACACCTATCCCTGGCGCCGTAGGGAATATACATGGCTGGGGAAGCATCCTCCTCGTCCTCGAAAGCAACTGCGACGTCGGAGTTGATCTGGTTTATTGCCCTGCTAAGCGGGTACCACGGCCCCGTTATCTCGAGGCCGGGATTCTTGAGTGGGTGTGCATCATCGGGGATTGGGACATTCTCGTTAAGCCTCCACCTAAGCCGCGTGTCTCGTCCGAGGAAGTTGTCGATCATTCCCCAGACTATCTCTCTGAAGGTCCGCCTATTTCCATCCGCATCCATGAACACCTCCTCCCAGTCTGGGAATGCGCCCTTCACCGAGAGGGGACGGTCATCCTCAAGCCACTTCCTCCTCTCCTCAAGAACCACGTCAATCTCAAGCCCAAGCTCGAGTGCGATCTTCTCGATCAACTCTTCCACGGAAATCCGCCGCCCATTAACCTCCTTTACACCGAAGAGCTCAGGATAGTCTGCCAAAACCCTGATGAGAAGACGCATATCAAGTATCTGTGCTTTGAAGCGTTTTAAAGATTCCTCTTACCAGAGAAAAATCCAACCGAGGAGGCTTGGGCCATAAAATATTTTGGCTAATCTGTAACCATTACCACTTCGACTTATCTCCCTCCAAAAGACCCTTCCCTACATGCACTCTATTAATATGCTTCGAGAGCTCTGTCTTCGACTCGAAATACATGTCACAGTACGGGCAGCCGAGCCTCGTGCCGACACTTTTCTCACTACTCACAAATTGCCCTTTTTAGTAGTGATATTAAAATCTATAACACTTTCTCGGAAAACTGTCATGGAGGCGCCTTGGTGGGGGTAATTCTCTTCTTGGGGTTTTCTTTGTTTTGTGTTTATGTATTGTTGGTGTTTTGGGGAGTATTTAAGGCACCCACTATATGCACCACTACTAGCGTCGGGGGTATCGAACTCTCAACAAAGACGATACGGCATTGTAGGGATGGGATTAGAGAAAGGAAGGATTGGTGGAAGATTTGTGATAGGTTACAGAGAGGTCCAGGCAGGAGAATGAGGCGCAGACGAAAACTCACCCCCTTTATCTCCCGTGCTTATTATAGTAACTTTTAAGGCTCCGGTGCAGACCTTACGGAGGGCTGTAGGGGATCTGTTAAGTTGGTATTACTCAATCTTGATCACCCCTACTAGTCTTTTTAGTGTGTCTTTTACCCATTCTTCTTGGAGTAGTATTCTTAGCTTCATCCAGCTCCATACATGCTCTAGCATGCAGCTCTCCCTCATACACGGAAAATAGCTATCAAATACCCTAGTCATGTCCTTTATCCTTGTGGATATTACGCTCTCTATCACCTCATGCATCCAGCTACCGAAGCCGTATACCCTATGCTCTAGGCCTAGGCTCTTACAAGCGGCCAAGTAATGACTCACACCACCAGCATATACTGGGTGCCTCCCAAACCTCCTGACAAGCTCCCTAGGAACCTCTCAACTACCAGCTGGCTCCTAGTCCAAGATAGCCACATACCCAGTATCCTCCTGCTATGAAGAACCAAGCACTAGAACCACCTATCTTCACCTCAGTATCATCTATCAGGAATAGGGCGTAGAGGACGACAGGCACCGGAGTCCTAAGACCATCAAGAAAACCCATAAACAAAGAACAAGAAAACCAGGCCATAAACAAAACAATAAAAGAAACTTAACGGACCCAACGTGGGCTACCTCAACCATTATCCACCTCAGCCACTTAGACCCCCTCCCTAGTTATCCCACCCTACCACCACTACTCCTCTCAGAAGGAACTAAGCCAGCGTAGCTGTATAGATGATCTGCGTGGGGGGAACCTAGATATGTCACCGATCTCTGCCTTTATCATCAATGCTGAGTACAATCCTACTCCAGGTATGGTCATGAGCAGTCTAACCTCCTCATCTCCAGCCTACTCATCTAGCTCCCTAGATACTACGAAGAATACTAGCTCTATCTCACGATTCATGTTCTCAAACAACCTTAGGTACTGGTCTATAGAGGGTACTCCAAGGGACTTAAGCCAATCCGACCCACTCCTAGTGAACAGCTTGAAATCCCTAGGTACTTCTACCCCACTCTAGAACCAGAGTAGCTATTATCCTATTCTTAACCCTAGTCCTAATCCTTACTAGGAAGGCCCTCCGCCTAACCAGCTCCCTCACCCTAGCTACCCCCACCCTCAGGTATGTATGAGCTAGGCAAGGCCCCAAGCCTAGCAAGCTCAGCCAAACATTTAGAATCCCTCCCACCACCCTTAAGCCTATTCTCAGCGATCAACCTAGTCTTCCTAGGATGGGCAACTATCACCACCAAACCTATACCCCTCAACCTACTATACATCGGATATACATAGCTAGAAGACTCCACAACTACTAGAGATACATTCATGCTAGAAAGGAATAAATAGAGCTCATCTCCAGGAAGCATCCTAGACTCTACTACACTACCAAACCAGTCAACAACAGTAGCTTCACAAAACCTCCTATGAACATCCAAACCACAGACCAAACCGCTCATAACATGCCCTGAGCGGCCCCTAGAGTTAAGCCTAAACCCACATCGCATCAGATCCGCATATTTTGCCGAGAAGAATATAATGGATTCTAAGTCTTGCCTATTTTCTCCTTAAGCTCCTTAACCTCTGCCTCTAAGACAGCTAGCCGCGACGCAAGGGGGATACTCCGCTCGATGGACTCTATTTTAGTGATCAGCTTCTCATCCACCCTTCTGATCTCAGCTAGGAGCTCGTTTCGGACCAAATCAATCTTCTCGTCTATACTACCAATCCTATCTTCTAGTCGCTTAACCTCAGATGATATTTCCTCTCTAATAATTGACCTTATCTCAGGTAGCAATACCCTAGCTACCCAACTAGGAACCTTTTCAGCTATCTTGGCCATCTAATTGGTACTATAGGCTAATTATATATAAGCCTTCAAAAGCTCACGTCTCTTAAGAGATTCTCTATTCCTGCTTATCAAGATAACGGCCTCCTGATATGCTCACCTATTCCTCATTAGCTGGTGTAACATCTGGCTAAAACCATAAAGCAATTGTCAGCTCTTAAAGAATAGTTTGTCATAAGTTCTAGCTTTCAGTTGATGAGGACGCTGTGTAACTAATTACTTCATCTTAACACATAGCGAGCCCAGAAAGAAAGACTTGAACTATATCGTAATGGGATAGCATTGACGAGATCAAATTGCTTGATACAGGGCTATTACATGTTTAATTAAAGGGCCAAAGACAGGTATAGTGCCTATTGAGCGCTCCAAAACCGACAGCTCACTATCGACTATAATACCAAGCCTCTTTGTCAAAAAAGATATAGGATAGCAGCGAGAAGTAGGGCAACGAGCAGCTGGATAGGAGACCAGAAATTACCGAGCATCACAGAGTTAAAGTGTGCGAGGAGAGCGGCTACAAATGAGGAAGACATAATCTTCGCAAAGTCCTTAAAAGGATATCCGGCGCCGTATATGCTCCATATCCTTACTAGTGATAGTATGAAGGGAGGGAGGAAAGATATTATGTTCACAGTTATGCCCCCGAAAACGCCTATGAAAGGTATCAACGCGAAGCTTAGGGCCAAGGATACAGTAGACCAGAGCAGGCTCAAGTAAAAGACCAGCTTAGTCAATCCCTGGCCCATAACAGATAATTAGCAACATTACCCCCAAGAGCGTAGGTAAGCCAGTGGACAGCGAGGATAGACAGGTAGGGCCATCCCTGCTCATAGGCAGTCCTGAAGAAGGTTAGGAGTAGGGGACGGGACAAAACCATGATAAGCAGCGAAGTAGGAGCCACAACCACCAGCGAGAGCTTAACGAGCTTATTAAACACAATCCTAACGTTATTCCTTTCAGATAACGCGGAGAACGTTGGGAAAAGCATCGTAGTTATAGGGTAATTAACCGCATCCACCAAAGGCCCAAGACGCATAGCAACCGTATAGTTACCAAGATCCATGCTAGAGGCAAACCTAGACAACAGGACGTTCTGCACACTCTGCCTAACTGTAAAGAGAAGACCACTACCAGAGAGGGGAAGACCAAAAGATAGAAGCTCCCTCAAAAACACTTAGACTAGGCCTGCTCAAACTAAGAACCCGTAGGAGCATAAAAAGAGAAGGAATACTCGCAGACAGAGGGACCAGTATCAAGTAAACTAGTGCAACGCCCCATATACCAAACCCGAGAATAACCATAACAGGCGAGAAAACAGCCTGGACTGAGAACTGAACAATAAGCATCAGGCTATTAAGCTCGGTCCTATCAACGGCCAAGCATCCACTCCAAACAAGATGAAACAAGAAATAGGGAAAGACACCTACAACAACTAGGGGAAGCAACGCTAGGGCCTCAGCCTTCCTAATATTAGAACTAACAATATAGACACCAGCCATATATATAACCAGAACTCTCATCTCGGCATCGTAAGGGATAGCGGTGTACTGAACCACCTTGTAGGCGTGTTGATCAAAAGGGCTAGGAATGATAGGTATTCTTGGAGGTACCTCTTGCTTACCCCTCTTAAACTCGATAGGAATGACCTGAGGAATGAGTGCCTGTTCTCACATCTGTTCACGTGAACGTCTCCATCTGCGTATCTCTCGGAGTGGTTTATCCTCATGTGGTTTATCCCGATGGAATCCAGTCTATCGTATGCAGGGTAGTTGTCAGTTATGATTACGCAATCTTCAGATGCCCTCGATCTAATCTCTTCTACTGCCTGACTCATATCATTCATCACAACGAACTCGGTCATCCCGTCTCTCCTCCTTACCAGCGTTAGCACGGGTGGCCTATCTCCTTCGTAAGTTCCCCCTCCTTTACCGATAGCCCCCTCCCCCTAGGATTACCCTCCTTAACCCCCTTATTCCCGGAATTCACGTAGACCTCGTCGGCCTCGCATATACCCTCTAGGGACAGCTTCCCTGACCTCTCGGCAAGTCTATGGACCTTCCTTCACGAATCTGAGTACAGACAAGTAGCTCCTACCAAGCTCCTTAGCTATCTGACCTATGCTCTTCCCCCTCCATGTAGAACGTCTCCTCTACATGCAGCCTATGCCTAGAGAATATCGTTCCAGTCAAGTCGTTAAACTTCCTCTTACATGAAGCGCACTCGTATACCTGATAACCGTTCCTGTCCCTACCACCCCCTCCTTACCTCAGAAGAGCCGCAATAAACACACCTAAGCCCTCCCCTAAACCTAATCCTCCTGAGATATTCTAGGCACTAATCCCTGTCGGGGAGAAAGACCAGCCTCACGGCCTCAGGATCCACGGCCAACGAATCCCGAGGAGAATATATAAATCCCTTGCGAAGTTAAGATGAAGCGTAAGCGAAATAACATATTCCATAGCGGCATGGATGTGGAGTCCGAGATAGAAGAACTCAGGCACAGGGTAGAGGCGTTGGAGCAGGCGGTCAGGAACCTCCTGAAGGGCATAGGCACAGTAGAGGTCAGAGTAGAGGTTCCTAAGGTCATAATATCGAGGGAGCCGGTCTACATCAAGGTCTCCGAGAACGAGCTCTACGGCAGGATCATACTTCTGATGGAGGACGGATTCTTCGAGAGCTACAGGTCGCCCTCTGAGGTCGCTAGGGAGCTCCACAGGAGGGGATGGGCCCCGAGGGACTTCAAGCACGTGAGACCTGCCCTCGAGCACTTAACTGCGCTCGGGATACTGGAGAGGGTGAGGGACAGAAGCAGAAGGGCATACTGGGTGTACAGGAGGGCTGAGGGGTTCAGGTCTGTGGTATCGGAAAGGAAAAACGAAACTTATACTGTCTGATCACCTCGTTTGTACAGGTTCATCTAACGCCTTTCGGTTATCCCCATTTCCTCTATAAAACGTGAAATAAAATTTGTCATATGCTCTTCATCTAATGCCCTGTTGAGATAATAACGTAAATCCTTGCCGTATTTTTCCGAGTCACGCAGGGCTTTCTCGCCGACGAATTTGACTGCACCCTCTATTAGGTTGAGCCTCGTGGGAGCCTTGCTAAGGTCGGATAGGTATTCTTGCCATGTTTGCACATCGCAGCCGAGTCTCCTAGAGAGACTTTTAGGTAGGTTCCGGAGTTCCTTAAGCGCGTCTTTTACCAGCCCACAAGGTCCAAAATACTTTTCAACGAGCAATTTGATGTAATCCGTAATCCATGGGGAGTTATCTTGCATGTCTTTCATGCTTACATATCGTTATTTACGCTTTTCAAGCTCGTCAAGGGTAGTGTCCGGATAAGTGGATATATTTAAAGGCTGGTCTTCGATGGTCTTCTGCGTGGACGTAGTCGCTCTGATCTCGAGCTGCTTCAAGCGCAACAAAAAAGTCGTGAGGTTAAGGTGGTTGCTGTCCTAGAGTACATGTTTCATGGTAGCTGTAGGAGGGTTTCTAGGGTTCTGAGTATGGCTATGGGGTCGATAAGTAAGCCAACTATACACGAGCTATCTATGAGGGTACGGATGCGATGTGGGGGTAGGCTTAAGTCTAGGGCTCGCTCAGGGCATGCTGTGGGCGGTTTGGTCTGTGGTTTGAATGTTCATAAGAGCTGTTGATACGCTACGATAGTAGACTTGTTTGGGAATGTGGTGAATTCTAGGAGAGTGTCTAGGGATTAAGGTCTTCTCTTTCCTCTCTAGGAGGAAAGTCTCACTAGTAGCGATGGAGTCCTCCGGCTACGTATATCCAATATATAGCAGGCTGAGGGGAATGTTTTGAAGGTAATAGTGGCTCATCCTAAGAGGACTAGGTTGATTGGAGAGAATAGGCTTAAGAGCGATAGGAGCGACTTTAAGTTCATGCAATCCAACGGCAGCCGACTAGCAAAATACCACACCATAAAAAGACACCAACACGACCTACAACATGAATACGCCCTAGCATTCAGAAAGGTGGTGTAGAATGAGTGGTAGGAGAGAAGAAATAGTAGGGAAGAGGAGGGGGAGCTATCTTCCTAGAGGGTTGAGGATGAGGATATACGAAGATGTCCTAGAACTCTCCAAGAAAGGACTATCATACAGGGAGACTATCTATGAGATAGAGAAAAAAATGGTGTAGTCATCAGCAAGTCCCACTGCAGCTACTGGCGCAGAGGAATACATTCTCCGCTCAACGGAATAAGGATTCTATCGACAGAGTCTCTAAAACCATCAGAGGACCTGGCATATGTTATAGGTGTGGTGGCTAGAGATGGGTGCGCTCGGCGGAGAGGCAGGCCACGGCGCGGATACAGGGAATGCTACATAGTGTTAGAGGTCAAGGACAGGGAGTTCGCCGAAGAATTCAGCAGGAGAATAGCGAGGGTGTTAGGAAGAGAACCGCCAATACCGAGGCTAAATAAAGACGGCAGATGGGTCACCGTAGCTAAGTCTAGAACTCTCTACGAACTACTCAAGAAACCAATCGACATCCACAAGATCAGACCATTTATTGAACACTGCGATAAATGCATCGCAATGTTTCTGAGGGGATTCTTCGACAGCGAGGCATGCGTCGCTGAAGACGGCACCATAGTAGCGTATAACACCGACTATAAACTGCTAACATACGTCATATATCTCCTGAAGAAGATCGGCATAGAGACGACTTCGGACGAGCCAAAACTACGTGTACGGGCTGGCACACCAATTAGAGACCCGGAGACAGGTAAAGTATATAGACGGAGAAAAGACGTCTATTACGTCTACATTAGTATGAAGTCAAATCTGACATTCTACGAGAAAGTTGGCTTTACTATCGAAAGGAAGAGAAGGCGGCTCAAGGAGTATTTGAAAAAGAGAAGACTACTGCTGACAGCCTAAGACCCCCTCCCCCTTCTCCTCTCTATTCTATTCTTCATACTCGCTTACAATCAAGCTGTCACAGGCCGACGATATCCAGTATTTAAATCTTACGCCTGGGCCGGGATTTGAACCCGGGTCCGGCGGGCGACAGCCGCCGATACTAGACCTGGCTATACTACCCAGGCGTTTTGACTCAATTGCTTTTTTGTGGTGCTTGCTTTTAAGTTTTCACCGCGCCTTAGGGCCGGTTTAGGGGTTGCCTAACCTTTGCGGAGCTGGCCTAGAGCCTTGATGTGCTCTGTCAATCTTCTGTTCGTGCGCGGGTGGTGAGGTGTCGGTGCGGAATAAGGTTGTATAGGCCTTGTCTAAATAAGCTGGGCAACATCTTGGCGGTCAATTTAGGGATAAGCATATCGGGCCGCGCAGGTATGTGGAGTACTGTGCTGGAAAGAAAAATAAGCAGGCGTGGATTAACGCCTATCTGTGGCGCCTATCAGTTTTCTTCCGTCAGGAAAGCTGTGGTCGATTAGCGCGGGGGAACTCCACTACGTCTTGAAGGTTGCGGATGACGGGTCACTCGTTAACGTACATTTTGGTGGCCGTGCAGAGTTTAGGGAGCCAATCCAACTAGGTGGCCACTTCCCCTTTGAACCGGGGCTTCACCTCTTGCGCGAAGAGTATAGCACATTTGGAGGTCTTAGGTTTATGGAACCGTGTCTCAAGGCCGAGCTTCCAAGCGGTGTGAGAGACTGCGTCCTAAAATATGAAGGCCACAAGCTAATTGACGAAAATGAACTCTCAATAACGCTTAAAGATATTGGATACAGCCTCCTAGTAGACCTGCACTATCGTGCGTATCCTGAGTATAGCGTGATCACGAGGTGGGCCGAGATCCGCAACGCGGGGCCAGAGCCTATCATCCTCGAAGAAGTGCTCTCGGGGGCTGTTTCGCTTCCGCGGAGAAGCAGCTGGCGCATGACTTTGCTCGCGGGCCACTGGGCAGGCGAGACGAGGATTGTACAAGAAGAGCTTAGGGCTGGCAAGAAAGTCTTAGAGAGCAGACGAGGAGTAACCAGCCACCAGCTCAACCCTGCAGTCTTTTTTGATGAGGGGGACGCGGGGGAGGAGGAGGGAGAAGTTTGGGGGTGTCTGCTGGCTTGGAGCGGTAACTGGAAGTGTGTCTCGGAATACGTTGGGCATGACCAGCTTAGAGTCTCAATGGGTGTGAACGACTTTGACTTCAGCCTCTACCTTAGGCCTGGAGAATCCTTCAGAACTCCTAAAATGGTTTTGACTCGCAGTGAAGGCGGTTTTGGAGCCCTTAGCAGATCCCTCCACCGCTTCGAGAGAAATGTAGTCCTGCCCAGAAACAATGCCAATAAGCCGCGCCCAGTAGTCTATAATACTTGGGAGACACTTTATTTCAATGTCAATGAGGAGAACCTGAAGAAGCTGGCCGACCTTGCCGCGGAGATAGGGGTGGAGGTCTTCGTGGTTGACGACGGCTGGTTTAAGGGGCGTAATGATGATAGGGCAGGGCTCGGTGATTGGACTCCAGATCCGAAGAAGTTCCCCCATGGGCTTGGGCCCGTGATTGAGCATGTCAAGTCGAGGGGGATGGTCTTCGGAATCTGGGTGGAGCCCGAGATGGTAAACCCCAACAGCGACCTATACAGGCTTCACCCCGACTGGGTATATCACTTCCCCGGCAGGCCGAGGAGTGAGATGAGGAACCAGCTAGTCTTAAACCTCTGTAGAGAGGATGTTAGAGAGTATGTCTTCAACACGCTTGATAGACTGCTCACCGAGAACGACATCGGGTTCGTTAAGTGGGATATGAATAGGAGCTTTAGCGAGCCCGGCTGGCCCGACGCCCCACGCGAGAGGCAGAGGGAGATCTGGGTTAGGCACGTCCAGGCATTATACGGGATTCTCGACGAGCTAAGGAGGAGGCATCCAAACGTAATCTTTGAAGGCTGCTCCGGTGGAGGTGGTAGAGTTGATCTGGGGGCAATGGAGAGGTTTGACCAGTTCTGGACAAGCGATAACACCGACGCCCTTGACAGGCTGTTTATCCAAGAAGGGTTCACGATGGCTTATTGTCCTAAGACCATGGGGGCGTGGGTGACAGGGGTTCCCAACTTCCTCACCAACAGGTTTCTCTCACTCGAGTTCAGGTTCCACTCGGCGATGATGGGCGCCTTAGGTATCAGCGTCAATCTACTAGAATTAAGTAAGGATGAGGTTGAAGAGGCTAAGAAGCACATAGAGTTCTACAAAAGTGTGAGACATATTGTGCAGGATGGAGATCTCTATAGGCTCAAGAGCCCTAGGACAGGAGAGTTCGCCGCCCTACAGTTTGTCACACCGGAAAAGACCGAAGCCTTACTTTTCGCCTTCACACTACAGCAAGGATTTGGGAAACGTGTGCCGAGCATACGGCTCCGCGGACTGGACCCCGACCTCGCCTACGAGCTCAACAATAGTGGCCAAGTATTCAGCGGCTCATACCTCATGAGCTATGGCCTAGACCCCGGAATCAGGGGTGATTACAAGAGCATGGTAGTACACCTCAAGGCTAAGGAGTAGAGAAGCATGTCGCCACCTTCCTGCCTCTTTCGTGTTGATAAGGCTTGAAGGCTGTAGTCCTTACACGTGGGGAGCAGAATCTGCTTGTTACTAGTGTCGCGGGACCTGTGAGTCCTAGGCGAGGCGAAGTCTTGGTCAAGGTGGAGGCTGCAGGTGTGTGTTATCGCGACCTTCTCAATCAGCGGGGCCTGATGCCGAGGGCTAAGCGCCCTGTTGTGATGGGGCATGAGTTTTCAGGAATCGTAGTCGAGCTGGGTGATGGTGTTGATGGATTAGATATCGGTGAGAGGGTTGCGGGCCTCCCGCACACGACGTGTGGCGGATGTAGATACTGCGTGGAGGGTAGGGAGAATCTCTGCAGAAACAGGCTCCAGCTCGGTGAGGAGAGGGATGGCTCTTGGGCTGAGTACATAGTAGTTAATGCAAGGGACGTTGTTAAGGTCCCAAATACGGTCGACCCCCCAGATGCCTCGATAACGGGCTGCGTCCTGGGGATGATAATTCACGCCTTGAGATACCAGGCGAGGGTTAGGACAGGTGAAACGGTACTGGTTACTGGCGCAGGAGGCGGAGTAGGCATCCACGCGGTCATGATATCTAAGCTGCTGGGATGCAAGGTGGTCGCCAACACTTCAAGCAGCTCAAAGGCCGAGAGGGTTAAGCAGGCTGGGGCAGATCACGTCGTCGTTGGTGTTGAACAGCTGTCCGCCAGGGTCAGAGAGGTAACAGGGGGCGAGGGTGTTGACGTCGTTTTAGAGTGTGTGGGCGCTCCCACGTTTGAGCACTCACTAAGGTCGACGGCCTGGGGAGGCCGCGTAATCGTGATTGGAAACGTCTCGGTAGAGGATGTTAAGGTGCCCCTAGGCTACTTGATACTTAGAGAGAACGCCGTAGTTGGGGCTGTGGGCTCGACGCGGGGGAACATGGAAGAAGCGCTGGAACTTTTAGGGTCTGGCCGCCTTAAACCAGCCATCACAACGCTGTCGGTCGAAAAGGCATCAGAGGCACTTGGAATCGTCGAGAGGAGAGAAAACACTGGAAAAATTGTCTTAGTGTTTTGAGAAAGAGAATTTTGGTTGGAGTTGTAAAATAGGCTTAAATAAGGCGTGGGACGCTAGAATAGCCGAGAACCATAATTGGCCCCTCTCTGCGCATACGCGCACGGTCGGCGGAAAACAGGGCTCTTCAACCTCACACTAGGCTCCTCTCGAGTTGTTGTGGAATCTATTTCCCAGGAGGTGGTCCCCCCTCAAAAGGTTCCCGAATCGGTTAGAAGGTATGGGGTAGGAAAGCTTAACGAGGAAGGTGGGGGAAACTTCGTGATTCAGTGGTTTAGGAGGAGGTCGCTCATCAAGTATATTGTGAACTGGGGTAGGCTCTCATCCCTCTTTCCAGTCCACCTCACCACGGCCTGCTGCTCAGTCGAGTTCGCCGGAACGGTCGGCTCCAGATACGACCCCGAGAGGTTTGGAATACTGAACGCGGTCGGCTCACTGAGGCAGTCCGACCTCCTCATCGTGGAGGGGACGGTTACCACTAAGATGGCCCAGCGGGTCCGGATAATATATGACCAGATGCCTGAGCCGAAGTATGTGGTGGCCATGGGTGCCTGTCTTCCTGCCCACTCACTCGTCTATACACCTTCAGGTCTCAAAAGAATATCGGATATTCATGTCGGGGATATTGTGTTTGCATATGATGAATATAGCCGAAGAGTGGTTACTGCTAAGGTTAAGGCTAAAAAGAATAACGGAATCAGGAGAATATATAGAATAACCGCTGGCTCTTATGAGCTGGAAGCTACTGAAGATCACCCAATAGCTGTTTATGAGAAAACAGAAACACATAAGTGGCGAATGTATAGCTATGCTAAGAAGATGCTTAAATGCGGTATGAAGAAGGAGGAGGTCGCTAATACTCTCGGAATTTCTAGGAAGACTCTGTCATATTGGTTAAAGAACCCACCAGCTAGGTTTGGGTATGAAATTACTTGGAAAACTCTAAGAGAGGTTAAAATCGGCGATACATTACCAGTCTTTAACCTGCAGCTTGATGGAATTCCTGTTAAAATATCTTATAAACATGATGGATGGATTAAGAACAAAGTCAGGCTACCTGAGTATGTGGATGAAAAGCTGGCGTGGATTGTAGGAGTCTATATGGGAGACGGATTGAAAAACAAAAACCGCATAGAGTTTTCGATATTACCACACGACCCAATAAGAAATGAACTCGAAAATACAATAGAAGAGATATCTGGGTTAAAACCCTCAAGCTGGCGACAGGCTACAATAGAATCTACTGCTGTTAGCGGTATGTTAACAACTTTGCAACCATATAATGGTGTATATAATAAGAGGGTTCCAAATTGGATTTATTTATCTCCATTAAATCACGTTATGCATTTTATAGCTGGTTTAATAGAGTCTGACGGTTATGTCGAACTTGATGGCTCCGCATACATATATTCAGTTAATAGGCAGCTTCTCAGAGACTTAGTGGAGCTATGCCACTTCAGAGGAATCCACGTATCAGGCATTTATAGAAAATTTAAAGTAAACACGATAGATGGGAGAAAAGTAGCCTCTGAAGAGTATTGTATTAGACTGCCTCATTCCGTTGTAGCGGAACTTCCGTTAACCAGACTGGAATATATAGAGAGAGTGAGGGGTAACATAGTTAGACGTAGAAGGAACAATAAGTCATTACTTCGGACAAATCATAAAGACATATCACTTATTAAGGTCTCCAACGTAGAATATGTGGGCCACGATAATGTCTTTGACATAGAGGTAGACAAATACCACAACTTTTTTGCAAATGGAGTGTTAGTCCATAATTGCGCCATCTCTGGTGGACTCTATGCGAAAGATTCTTACAATGTCCTCCAGGGAGTCGACGACATAGTCCCCGTAGACGTCTATGTACCAGGATGCCCACCCAACCCCCAGACACTCATACAAGGTTTTGTGCTGCTTCGCGACAAGATATTAAACGAGGATTTGGTATGAGCGAGCTTCACGGTGCCAACCCCAAACTCGCTGCGGCCCTAGAGAGGCTCAAGATGGTATTAGGTGATAAGCTACAGGGGGTTACGGTTGATAAGAAGATCATCAAGGTTAATGTGGCTTCTGGGGCCCTGGTCGAGGCAGCGGCTATCTTGAAGGAGATGGGCTTCGACCATGTGAAGGGCGTAACTGGCATCGACTTGATAGCGCTTAAACAGAGTGAAAACGCGATAGAGCTGATCTACCACGCGGGGGCCTACCTTGATGGCGAGCTCGCCCCCTATGTCGTGAACCTTTCCACTAAGCTTCCCCGAGACAGGCCAGTTTCGCCGTCGCTGGTTAAAATTTGGCCCAGCGCAGAGTACCATGAGCGTGAGACCTACGAGATGCTCGGGGTGGTATTCGAAGGTCATCCAAAGCTCAAGCGACTACTGCTTCCAGAATGGTGGTCAGATATCCCACCACTTAGAAAGGACTATCGGCCTCCAGGGAGAGAATAGCACAACTCATAAATCTCTCAACAGGCATCAGGACCCACGGGAGTGGGGCAGGAGGGTGTTGAGCCCGAGACTCATAATCATTTTACTAGCTTTTCTGGTCACCATCATCGGTGTGGGAGGCGCCTTTCTTTGGGGTGTGTTTGCAGGGATTAGGGCTGTGCTGGGCGTATTATTCCGCCTGGGTCTCCTCCTAATACTTGTCGTACTTGTTCTTGTCTTTCTCTTGATGAAGCAGGAGAAGCGATAGAAAAATGGTTAATGCTAGTAACACAATCAACAACCTTTGAACGTCCAAAGACACTATCCATGAATCCAGGTCCTTCAGACCTTCTATCTGAGGAGGCCTCGTTCTGCTGGAAGGTTCAATAGCTTATAATAGAGGCTATGTGGAGGAGATTTAGATGCAAGAGGAGGGTCAGGAGAGCAGGGAGATATACATCTACGATACTGGTGAGGGGCTTGTCTTCTCCTACGGCCCACAGCACCCAGGAACGGGCCATTTCAGACTAATCGTTAGAGTCTTAGGGGATACAGTGCTTGAGGCAGAGCCTGACCCGGGATTCGTCCATCGGGGGGAGGAAAAGATGTGCGAGTCAAAGACTTGGATTACTAATGTTCCGCACCTCGAAAGGCCCGCTATCCTCGACTCCGCTGGAATGCTATACCCGTACTGCCTGGCTGTTGAGAAGCTGATGGGAGTCGAGCCGCCACCCCGCGCAAAATACCTCCGCGCCCTCATGGCCGAGCTCAACAGGATTGGTAGCCACTTCTATTACTTTGCCCTCTACGGGGTCTTCTTGGGACTCCCAACACCCTTCCTCTGGTGCTTCGGCGACCGCGAATTCATCGTCGACTTAGTCCAATTCATTGGGGGTCAGAGAATCACGCACTCATACTTTGTGCCTGGCGGTGTTAGGAATGATGTTCTTGCTAGGGTCCCGCCCAGGCTTGTGCAGCACTTCAGGACGTGGTATTCTGAGGCGACAGGTAAGAGGCCAAGCGAGTCTGAACTCACAGACGACTTCCGTAAATATGCTTTACACGTAGCCGACTTCATAGATTGTAGGCTGGACTACTACTGGGACCTGATTCTCGACAACGCGATATTCATAAGCAGGACGCGAGGGGTTGGAAGGTTAACGCCAGATGAGGTTGCAGCACTTGGCGCCGTAGGCGTCACATTGAGGGCGTCCGGCTTAAGGAGGGATGTAAGAGTGGATGAGCCCTACGATGCCTACAGCGACGTAAAGTTCGAGGTCCCAGTGCTTACTGAGGGAGATGGTTATGCTAGGGCTGTCGTAGCCTTTAGGGAGATGAGGGAGAGCCTCAAGATTATTAGACAGCTTATCGAGGGGCTTCCCGACGGCCCCTTTAAGCTCAAGCAGCATCCAATAAACATTAGGGTCCCTGCTGGCGAGGCCTTTGCTAGGGCTGAGGCCGCACACGGCGAGATGGCCTACTACGTCAGGTCAGACGGCTCAGATAAACCATACAGGGTAAGAATACTTGCACCATCCTTCAGAAACCTGATAGTCATACCCTATACTGGGCGTGGGAAAAGAATAGCCGATATACCGGTCATCTACTGGTCCAACAACTTCTGGCCTGTGGAGTGGGACAGATAATCTGCATAAAAGTCCAGTGGGTTTACTCTACGGCTTTTTCTTTAAAATATAGACCACGGCTCCGGCTACAACAGCGACTACAGCCAGGACGATTGCAACTATGACTACATCGAATTGTGCCGGCTGTGGCTGAGTCTCCGTTCTTGTAACTTGCGGTGTCGTGGTGGCTGGCTGCGTTGTTACAGTCGTTGTTGGTGTCGTAGTGGTAGCTGGCGTAGTGGTCTCCTCTCCAAGTGTTACAGTCTCGACCAAGTAGACAAGCCGAGTTACAGTACTTCCTTCTTTGACGACCGTGGTCACGTATGTGCTGGCCTGTAGAGTGATAGTCTCTATCATGGTTGAGCCGCGGAATGTTGTTGTCTGTGTCTCAGTTACTCCCTTAATGACACTCGTATAGGTTGTAGTAAATGGCTCGATCTCTAGTGTAATGCCTGGAATAGTGTAGGTTGCTGCCGGAATAGTGAAGGTGTAGCCTGGAAACGCCAGATAGAAGGTGGCTGGACCGGTCTCAAAGATAACCGTATTCAAGACTGAAACTATGTTCTCTCCGCACCTTTCCCTGAACTCGCCCCCGACCGGATAACTGAAGGTATACTCCATGCCACCAATTCTCATGGTAGTGACGTAGCCGGGGCCGAGGCCAGTATAGGTGGTTGTCCAGCCGGCGTCAGTGTAGGCCGTGGAGAAGATAATCGTCTGCTCCCTAATCACGGTCGACATTGTCGTTCCGGGGAACTTAAACGTCCCTCCAGTAATCGTCACAGTCTGCTCGGGAATCTCTCTCAACGCTCTGAAGATAACTACACACGTCCTACCCGATTCTAAACGTACCTCAACTACCACATAGCCAGGGACAACCATGGTGATGGTTTTTTCACCCCCTTCAATTACTACAGTGGTTGTAATTATCGTGCTTCCAATAGTTTCTAGCGTGGTAGAGGTCCGAGTCCTAGTAACGACGCTTTGTGACAAAACACCAGCTGTAAGCCCCGCAGCGATCAGAGAGAATATCAGAATGAATCGTATACTCAAGAGGATTTTGTTAGAATAAACAATAGACACCAAGCGACATCACGTAGTAAACTGGTGCATAGTATTTATCTGTTTCCATGTCCTTGTTAACATTTATTAAAGAGGAGGTATTAGATGCTCGATATGGGAAAAATTAAGGTCGCCATAGTGGGTGTGGGGAACTGCGCCTCCTCACTTGTCCAAGGCGTAGAGTATTATAGGGACGCGCCTGATGACGAGTTTGTCCCTGGACTCATGCATGTGAGGCTAGGGGGATACCATGTTTCGGACATAGAGTTCGTGGCGGCCTTCGATATCGATGAGCGGAAGGTGGGGAAGGATCTTTCAGAAGCAATCTTCGCACCCCCTAACAATACCCGGAAGTTCGCTGATGTCCCTAGGCTGGGCGTTGAGGTCATGAGGGGGATGACCTTTGACAGTATTGGGAAGTATCTTAAAGATGTTATCAAGAAGGCACCTGGAGAAACGGTGGATGTCGCCTCTGTCCTGAAGGAGGCTGAGGCCGACGTAGTTGTCAACTTCCTCCCTGTCGGCAGCGAGTACGCGACTAAGTGGTATGTCGAGCAGGCCCTAGATGCGGGAACGGGTTTCGTGAATGCTATACCCGTGTTTATTGCGCGGGAGAGAAGGTGGCAGAAGATATTCGAGAAGAGGAATGTGCCCATAGTGGGTGATGATGTTAAGAGCCAGGTTGGTGCAACGATTCTCCACAGGGTCTTAGCGAAGCTATTTGTAGATAGGGGGGTCAAGATCGACAGAACCTATCAGCTAAACTTTGGCGGAAACACTGACTTCCTAAACATGCTTGAGCGGGAGAGGCTCCAGTCAAAAAAGGTATCAAAGACTTCCGCTGTAGAATCGCTGATACCCTACAAGATGAGCGAATCCGACATACATGTCGGGCCCAGCGACTATGTCCCATGGCTTGGGGACAGGAAGTGGGCGTACATTCGCCTAGAGGGACGGAACTTCGGGGACTCGCCGCTGACCGTGGAGGTCAAACTGGAGGTCTGGGACTCACCCAACTCCGCGGGAGTAGTAATCGACGCTATAAGATGCATTAAGATAGCAAAGGAGAGGGGAATCGGCGGCCCCCTCATATCAGCATCAGCCTACCTCATGAAGTCCCCACCCATCCAATACCCTGACGACGTTGCACGGACAATGCTCGAAGAGTTTATAGAGGGGAAGCGTGAGAGATAACCCATCAGCTATAAAGGCGGTACTCAATCATAGTTTTTTTACTTCGTTACGATACACCGAGACAATCATAAGCGCCAGAGAAACTGCTCTGATCAGCACCATAACCTGGGGTGGTGAGGGGGGCATGACGGGGTTGTAGTCGCCGAACCACGTCAATATTATCGCTACGTTGCTTATCTCTAGGCTCGGCCAATAGGGGAGTACAGACCTAGGAACGGCGGCTAGGAATGGGATGAGCCAGATGACCATCTGAGGGGTAAAGATATATGACATGGTCAGCCAGGATGAGACGGCGAGAAACATCCGCGGAAGCATCGGGCCCCTAATTAGAGCTGCCTGAAGGACTAGGAAGACTCCCAACAGCGTCCCGAGCATCTTAGCGGTGGGCGAGAACTGGTCCCAGAATATCCAGATATACCATGCATTCTCTAGCCCCCATCCACTATGATACTCTACGAATTGGATAAGCCCGGCAGGGTTGAAGGCCGCCTGAGCAAGATATAACGGGGCGGCACCAGCTATGAACCCCAGCAAATAATGAATCCTCTCAGTCCACCTTGTCTCAGCAAATACTATGGGTATGAGGAGAGCGGTGTAGAGTTTGAACACGAAGCCCAGACCGGCCCCCAGGCCACTGATAAAGTACCTCTTTCTAAGAAGAAATGCAGTTGACAAGCCTGCGAGCGCTGCTGCATAGTGGTCAAAATTGTAGATGCCGTAGAAGACGAGGCTTGGAGAAACTGCGAAGACTAGGCCCAGCCAACCTGAGCCACTAATTCTAGAGACCTGTATAATAGACCATGCAATCGCGAGGTATGCTGGCAGGCTGAGATAAAAGAATGTTTGATAGTATCTTATAATGTCTCCTGAACCGAGTATGGCTGATACATATATTGTAAGGCAGGAGGCGGGGGGATACTCGAAGAAGAAATGGAAACACGGCGCGGCTCCAGCTCTAAGCATCTCTCCGCTCTCCGGCCTATACCAGAAGCTGACTATGTCGCTGTATATGCTCCAGCTGAGCTGGGGGAAGTGTATGAGCCCGCTAGCAATCCACGAGGCGACAAAAACAGCATATACTAGAATCCCACCCCTATTTTCGCTCATCTACGATGTTAGCCTCATCATGCCTCATTTAAGGCTATTCAGGCCCCCGCTTCCCAATCATGGCTCATGCTAGATTTAAATCACGCGGAGGGGAAAGTAGCCATTAGTGGTTTAGGCTTGGCGCGGATGCATGCCAGAAAAAGGGGCCGCTCGGGGTCAAAAAGACCCATAAGCAAAGTACCTCCACCTTGGCTCACAGTCTCTCCAGACGAGGTTAAGGCGCTGGTCGTGAAGTACGCGAAAAGCGGCATCCCGCCCAGCCAGATAGGAGTTATACTCCGCGACCAACATGGTATCCCCCTCGTCAAACCTATCGTGGGCAAGAGAATGCTTAAGATACTTGAGGAAAACGGTCTTGCTCCAGAGATACCCGAAGACCTCTCAAACCTCATCGCTAGGGCTAGAAGAATGCACGTACACCTGCAAACCCATCGATCAGACCGCTACAACAGGAAGCGGCTCCAGCTAGTGGAGGCAAAGATACACCGGCTCGTAAAATACTACAAGTCGACTGGCGTCCTGCCCGAAAACTTCGAGGTACAAACACTATACAAATACGAATAAAACAATATTCTGGCAACTTCACACCTCGCCTATACTAAGCCCCGAGATATTCACGGTGGCCCCTTAGGGAGGTTGTGGAGGCGCCATATCCTCAGCCAACGTAGCTTGAGACTACCCTCTCTAAGATTAGGAGTTCGAGTGGGTCTGTTTCGCCTGTTGCTGGAATGGCCTCTAATTGCTCCTCGCTTATCTTGTAAATCTCCATTAAGATGTCGGAGCCTGTTAACCGTCTGAATGGCTCTATTTTCCCGCCCAGCTCCTCAGCAACCTTGTAGAGTAGTACCCCAGGGTCTTCCTCGCTCATGGTTATTGCCACTGCAATTATTTTGTCTTCGTCCCCTCGCAGGCCCGCGACCCTGAGTGCATCTTGAATCTGCCTCTGGCAGGAGAGTCTTAGGAGATACTCGACCTCGATCCGCCTTGACCTTGCAACTCCTGCTTGAGTGGTTGTGGCTGCAGCTGCGAATGCCGCGATTAGATGGCGCTCTGACACAACTATCTCCGGCCTGCAGAACTGTATCCCTGACGAACCGTTGAGGCGTAGCTCAACAAGCAGTCTCAGCGGGTTCTTCTTGATGCCGGTTATCAATGCGGCCGCAAACCTGTATGGTCCGTAGCTAGACCTAATCACAGCCACCATGGATCATTGGCACAATAGTGACCCTGTCATCGTCAGAAACCTCCACCTCGTATCTGTAGACTGTGCGTGCATCTACATCGTTCACGAGGATTAGGAGCCCAGTAATGATTTCTCCGCGCTCGTCTAGGACCTGGTGCCTGACCGGGTCGGGGAGGAGCTTTAACGCGGCTTTGAGGGGCACTCTCCCGCCAAGTCTAACCTCTATGAGGCGGCTCTTTGCCTCTGCGCGGAGGTGTCCATAGAGTTGAACAATCAAGCCACACTACACCCTAAAGTTCTCAGAGAGGAGACATGCTCTTCACTGGGCAGGAAGCCCTCAGCGCAGGTCGGTCTCATCACACCTAAGGTATTTCATAAGCGTTGATTTAGCCTTTACCTCAACTAGCGACGGTAGTATATGCCCTATTCCTATATATCAGCGGTTTGAGGTCCGGATTCTTTATAACAACATCCAGAACTTCACAGATTATTAGATCATGGTCCCCAGCCTCGTAAATCCTGTATCTCCTGCAGACCAAATATGCCAAAGTGTCGTTGAGGAGTGGAACTTTCTCAGGCCCTTCCTTGTAGTTAACATCCTTAAATTTGTCGTGGTTTTTCTGCCTACCAGCGAATATCTCGCTCAGCAGTGCTTGGCTGCTGGAGAGAATGTGTATTGCGAACATTTGGGCTTCCGTGAAGGCCTTGTAGGAATTGGCCGACCTATCTATGGCTATCAAAACTAGAGGCGGGTTCATAGATACTGAGGTGAAGGAGCTAACAGTCATGCCGTAAGCACGGTCGCCGACCCAGGTCGTGACAACAGTCACTCCCTGAGGATATAGTCTCATGAAGGCCTTCAGACCCTCCTGCCTCGCCGTAAGATCTCTCAGCCCATCATCCAAAACATGCTCACCCTGTTGTTTTCAGCTCTCCAGCCTGATTACTCTCGGGAATATAATATATCTTCTGTCTCGCATCTCTTGTGAGTGGTCTACGAGCGAGAAGCCTCTTAGAGACCAGTATGTTGAGTGCGTGGCGGAGTGTTCTCTCTGGTAGCATGGTCTTTTTGAGGAGCTGGGAGTAAGTTAGTGGCCCCTCATACTCTATTGTCTTCAGTATGAGTTTCGCTGATGGAGGGGTGTCCAACAACTCCTCGGCTAGGTGTATCTTCTTTTCAATCTTGCTGAATATGGGGGAAGGGCCGTTCAGCCTAATGAATCTGATGGGTGGCTCATATGCTTTGATTGTGAGACTCTCCTCAACGGGGACGCGGAGAAGCCCGTCAACTATAACCTCCGCCCCTCCCCTCGACGATATGTTCTCTACAGATATATCAGATTTATCTCCTATGATTAATGGTCTACGCGTCATGTCTATCGAGTTTACCGGAACAACCGCTAGTGCTTTGGCTGCATGATGTATCAATGGTCCTCCCGCTGAGAGGGAGTATCCACTCGAGCCTAAGGGGGTGGAAACTATAAGGCCGTCGGCTAGGTCGCGCCAGAGGAGCTCCCCATCCACGTACAGACTATACTCCACGAGAGTAGCGCTTATCTGCGAAAAGAGTGCTGCCTCATTTACGGCCGTAGCAACGTTTCGGTCGTCGACCATCACCCTCAGCGCCGTAAGACTCTCAGTCATAAACTGGCCCCTCTCAATCCTTTCCAATGCATCCGGAAGCTCGTCAAGCATAACTTGAGATAGGAATCCTCGCGTGGCCTCGCGGCTGACCGCCAAGACTCTCACATCCCTGTCGCTGACTGTGTGTAGTGCCTGGAGAACATCCTTATCATCACCAACAACTATAAGTATGTCCCCCCTCTCAAACCCAACATCCGCGAGAGACTCACAAACTTTAACATTTTGTAGCTTATCCCTCAGAACTTCTTCAACCTCATGCCTTATCCCAGAGCTGCGCCCATAGACCTTGACTATGATCCCCATGTCGTCCTGACATTATCTTTTATAGAGTGGCTTATCAATTTTGGGTATTACGGTCAATTTTACAGCTGAGTCATGTTTTGAATCATTTTTTGCCAGTTTCGTTAGCTATAAAAAACGGTTTCGTCACCTACTTGGCTGGAATTGAATCGACGGCAGGCTCTCTCAAGTCTACTAAAGACAGGCATTGTGGCCGTTGGTGCGGCGGGCCTGGGAGCTGTTACCGGCTACATGGCTGGTAGCTCTTTTGGAGGGCAGTCTCCGCAGGGACGCGAGTTGGGCGTGAAACCCATCAAGATCGGATTTCAAGTTCATAGAACTGGGATTGGAGCGCCTTATGGTTTCTGGTATGAGCGAGTGGCCAACGCCGCGGTCTCCTACATTAACAGGACTGGCGGTATATCTGGGCGCCCGGTTGAGCTCATAGCGGAGGATGACGAAACGAGTCCAGCAAAGGGTGCACAGGTTGTTGAGAGGCTTGTGCTAGCCCACAATGTAGACTTTATCCTCGGGGCTCTCTTCTCGGACGTAGTTCTTGCGTCCGGCCCTAGGGCTGGTGAGCTAAAGAGGCCTTATTTTGCGGTAAGTGAAGGGACACACGTGCCTTTTGGGAAACTAAACAGGTGGTGCTTTCAGCCAGGCATAACAGATGTCCCCGGCCAAGTGACTGCCGTGGCCAAGTGGATCTTCGAGAACTTGGGAAATAGGGTTGCCATGATTTATCCGGATTATGCTTTTGGGCATGACCACAGAGATGCACTAACTAAGGCTGCTGAGAGATATGGTGCGAGGATTGTTGAGAAGATTCCCATCCCGCCGGGTGAGACAAGCTTTACGAAATACTTTACCAGAATTCCTAGGGACGTTGATGTGCTCTACCACGTGATGGTTGGAGACGTGCTTACTTTTATCAGGGAGCTGGGCGTCTATCTTGGGCGTGAGAGGCCTGAGTTGTTCGGGTTTATAGATAGCATTGAGGCCGTTCCGCTCTCAGCTCCGGGGTTGGAGTATCTTGAGGGGACCTATTTCTGGGAGGCGTTCCCGCGGTATGCTGACGGCTACGATACCCCCTTTGCAAGGTTCTATAGGGAAGCTGTTGGGGTTGACGAGAGTGGCGCCGACAAGTCAGACCCTTCCCGGGTCTCCGCCTTCAGCCACATGTTCGGGGTCTGGGAGACTCTCTTCGCGATTAAGGAGGTTGTGGAGCAGAGCGGCTACAGCGAGCCTACTCGTAGCGACTATGAGGTGTTCATCAAGACTCTCGAGTCAATGGACTGGTTCAACGAGGGTCTCTGGCACCCCCAAGGAGACAAGCTCTTCAACGGTAGGCTACACCAATCCTTTGGGCACCAATTCATATCACTTGTTAAGAATGGCAGATTAGTGGTTGTCCATAGGACTGAGATAGAGGACTCAGTATACGAGCATCCGAACGATTATACTAAGCAGCCATTGTTCTAGAATTGTTCCCCTCAGAGAATCTGGGGCTGGCGGTAGTCGACGGACTAGTCAACGGCTCAGTTATAGCATTCATAGCCCTAGGACTCGCTATAGTATTCGGCATAATGAATGTCGTGAACCTGACACACGGCGAGCTATACATGTTCGGCGCAATGATAAGTTGGCTCCTAGTACAGGCTGCTCTCCCCTATGCGTCCGCCCTAGTCGTCGCGCCTCTTCTCGTTGGAGGGTTAGCTGTGGTTATAAACATGCTCATCCTCCAGAGGTTTGAGCATGAGCCTGGTCAAACGGTCCTAGCAACTTTTGGGCTCCTCCTCATTATGCAGCAGGTGGGCTTGGCCGTCTTGGGGCCTGCGCCGCGCTCTATTCCACCCCCTTTCAACCCCATCATCGAGTTCTCAGGCTTCAGTTACTCGGGCTTCAAGCTCTTGGCAGGGATGATCTCGCTAGCAGCCTCTCTTCTAGTCTGGATTGGTGTTGAGCGGAGCAGGATTGGGCCGCTCCTGAGGGCTGCTCAAGAGAATAGGCTGATGGCGGAGTCCCTAGGAATAAACACTAGCAGAGTGTTTATGATCGGTTTCGTCCTGGCCGGCTCGCTAGTGGGGTTAGCCGGTGCTCTAACCTCCCCCTTCAGGCAGATACACTTCCTCATGGGGTTTGACGCCCTAGCCATGTCGTTCGTGGTAGTGGTTTTAGGGGGTGTGGGGAGGATCGGTGGGACAATTGCGGCAGGTGTTGCGCTGGGCCTGCTTGAGAGCCTAGCCGCCCTATTCCTCGCACCTACAGTAGCAAGGGTCCTGACCCTAACTCTGGCCCTGATATACATCGTGGCTAGGAGGCTGGGCTCTGTTAAGGGGGTGTGGAGGTATTGAGACCGCGCCCCACCAATATAGCAGCGCTCATAATACCGGTTATCCTAGCTGCGGCCTACCCGGCCCTTCCAGATTATCAAAAAGCCCTCATGTCCCGTGTCCTGATACTGTCCATATATTCCTACGGCTATGCAGTGTGCTTCCAGATGATCGGTGTTATGAGTCTGGGACACGCGGCTCTCTTCGCAGCCGGTATGTATGGCGCGGGTTTCTACGCCTTTTACGTCTCGCCAGACCCCTTCCCAGCACTGTCTGTTGGTGTCGCATCTTCGGTGCTGCTCTCTATGCTTTTGGGGGTACTCGCTATGCGTGTCGGGGGGCACTACCTGATGATAGGAACCCTGCTCGCTTCGCAGACACTATACCTGGCAGCACTGCACTTTAACGATATAACCGGTGGTGAGCAGGGGCTGGTCCTGAGAGGCGAGGCCACCATCGTAAGAGCCCTCAAACCCCTACTCTCTGAGCTGGATGCCCGGTATGTAGCCTCACTACTCGCATTAACTGTCGCGGTGGTCGGCATAACTCTCCTCACCTCCTCGCGTCTAGGACGCTTGCTGCTAGCTGTTAGAGATGATGAGGAGAAGCTTGAGAGCCTGGGCTACAACACCTCACTCCTCAAACTACTAGCCTTCTCGATCTCTGGCGCCTTGTCCGGGGCTTCCGGCTCCCTGATAGCTCTTCTCTACGGCTACGTGGGGGCTGGGTATGCGGGGGTCCTTAACTCGGTGGAGCCCGTCCTCTGGGTTCTTGTGGGCGGCCCCTACGTGGAGTTTGGACCGTTTCTCGGATGTCTCTTGGTGAACTTGTTGGCAGATGCTGCGCGGGCTCTCCTGAGGGGGCATGTGCTGGTTGTGGGGGCTGGTCTCGTAGCCTTCGCCCTCGCGACTGGCAGGCTTCGGTGGGCCTACCAGCTAATGGCGAGGTGGAGGAGTCGTGCAGCCTAGACCTCTCCTCTCACTCCAAAGCGTCTCAAAGTCCTTTGATGGTGTCCAAGCCCTTGCAGAGGTCTCCCTAGAATTAAGTGATACGGGGATACTTGGTGTAATTGGCCCAAACGGCGCGGGCAAGTCCACATTAGCCGGGGTCATTGTAGGCTCCCTCAGGCCAGACAGCGGCAGAATATTCTTCCTAGGAAGAGAGATAACCGGCCTTCCGATGAGGAAGAGGGCCCGCCTAGGAATAGCCAACACCCACCAGATACCGCGGGCCTTCCCCTCCCTCACAGTCTACGAGAACCTAGAACTGGCTGTGCTCCACAGAGCAGACACGGACCCGAGGCGGCAGATCTTAGAGACGGCGGAGTTGCTGGGCCTGCAGCCCGTTTTGCAGCTCAAGCCCTCCCAGCTCTCACATGGCCAGATTAGACTAGTGGAGATAAGTATGGCCCTCCTTTCCCAGCCGCGACTGCTGGTGATGGATGAGCCTACCCAAGGCCTAACCGGCCTAGAGGTGAACACCCTTACGGAGGCTCTTAAAAGCCTGGGAGAGAAGATTTCGATAATCGTCATCGACCATAGAGTCGACTTCGTGGCCTCACTATCTCCGAGGATCGCTGTCATGCATCGCGGGAGGATTTTGGCGCTGGGCAGCCCTAGGGACAGCTGGGTCGCGGAGAAGATCGAAGAGGTGTATCTGAGAGGAGGGGCTTGATGCTGGAGATAAGCAGGCTGGTGTCCGGCTACTCTGGAATCGAGATTGTGAGGGGCGTCTCCCTTAAGGTTGAGAAGGGTGAGGTGCTGTTTGTAGTGGGTAGAAATGGGGTGGGTAAGACTACACTGCTGAAGACGGTCGTAGGACATATAAGGCCTGTGAGTGGAAGGATAGTAATAGATGGTTTAGATGTTACTGGCTGGCCCCCTCACGCGATATCGCGTCTAGGAGTTGGATATGTCCCCCAAGACAGAAGCATATTCACGAGGCTGACTGTCGAGGAGAATCTAAGGTTGGCGGAAGGGCTAAACGGAGAGATCTTGAGGGAGGCGTTCAGGCTATTCCCCGAGCTCGAGCCCCTCAGGTATAGGAGGGGGGGCGAGCTCAGTGGCGGTGAGCAGCAGATACTTGCGGTTGCGAGGGCCTTGGCTTCGAGGCCCAAGCTCTTCGTGATGGACGAGCCTGCCACAGGACTAGCCCCTCCTATGGTCCGGCGGATAGTGGAGGTTGTTAAGAGGTTCACCGGTCGTGGTGCATCGGCAATAATTGCTGAACAGAACCCAGCCCTAGTCTTTCAGCTGGCAGACAGGATCGCGCTTATGATGGATGGAGAAATTGCGGGAATTATTATGCGCGACAGGCTAGCGGAGAGCCAGCAGCTCCTTAGGAGCGTGCTAGGACTATCCTATCAGGACAGACTATAGGTGACCTGGTCTAGGTGCTTTATGGTATCTGCTCCCAGCGCCCAGTCTCCGCAGATCTTAGGACGGCGTCGAGTATCTGGTTGTTCCTGAGACCATCGAGGAATGTGGCTCCCATCGGTGCGACCGGCTTGTCATTCACTATGCAGTCTATGAAGTGGTGTATCTCGTGGACGAAGGTGTGCTCCCAGCCGATTATGTGTCCTGGTGGCCACCAGTTAGCGATGTAGGGATGGGCCTGCTCCGTAACAAGTATCCTTCTATACCCCTGCGTCTCAGCATCACCCCGCCTCTCAAATAACTCAAGCTCGTTAAGCCTCTCCAAGTTGAATACGAGCGTTCCCTCAGAGCCGTGGATCTCCACCCTTAGGAGGTTCTTGCAGCCCGCCCCGAACCGAGTCGCCTCTACAGAGCCTATAGCGCCATTCTTGAACTTGACGAGAGATATGAATGCGTCATCAACAGTAACCCTGCCTCTTTGCGAGGGGTTCTCGGGAAGCGGTCTCTCCTCTATGAAGGTCTTAGCCATACCCATCACCGCCTCAATCTCACCCACCAAGTAGCGGGCCAGGTCAAACACGTGGGAGCCTAGGTCGCCTAGTGCGCCGCTGCCAGCCACCTCCCGCCTAAGCCTCCAGACAAGGGGGAAGGACGGGTCCATGATCCAGTCCTGAAGATACGCTCCCCTAAACTGGAGTACTCTTCCTATCACCCCCCTTTCGATTAGTTGTTTAGCCAGCACTATTGCGGGGACGAACCTATAGTTGAACGCCACCATATGTTTGACGCCCGCCTTCTCCACCGCCCTATACATCTCCTCCGCCTCTTTCGCATTCATAGCCAGTGGCTTTTCGCAAAGGATGTGCTTACCCCGCTCAGCCGCCTCAATGCATGGGTCTTTATGCAAATTGTTTGGCAGACCGTTGTCTACGAGTTCGACTTCAGCGTCCTGTATAACCTTGCGCCAGTCGGTGTAGTATCGCGCGTATCCGAAACGCTCAGCCGCTGCCTTCACCTGCGACTCTGTCCGCCCATAGATGGCTACGAGCTTCGGGATGGCGGGGACCTGCTGCATCATCCTCGGCATCTTGATAAACGCATTACTGTGCGCCTTGCCCATGAAGGCGTAGCCCAGCATACCCACGCCTATATCTCTAACCACTCCTAACTCCTCCCCCGACTACCACCAGACCTTTTCCAGCCGCTTCTTGATGAGTAATGGTTTTAGGAAGGCGGCAGTCTTCTCAACACCATCCTCCCTACTCATCACAGGGTCCTCATGCTCATAGCTTAGGACGTGGTCGTAGCCCACTTCAGCCAGTGCCGTGATCACTCTCTTCCACGGGACGTCGCCCCAGCCGGGAATCCTGAAGCGGAAGCCCCTCGTCGGCCTTGTCCAAGACCCTGTCGGGATGGAGCCGGAGACAGGCAGGTTCTCCTTCACAAGCTCGCCGTCCTTCGCGTGGCTATGGTATATTCTGTCGCCTAGCCGCTTAATGAAGACCACGGGGTCTATGAGCTGCCAGACGAGGTGGCTTGGGTCGAAGTTGAATCCAAACTCCCTCTTACCATTCACCGCTTTTATTGCCTGTTCTGCAGTCTCGATGTTATATACAACCTCTTGTGGATGTACCTCGTGGGCAAACCTGACACCGTTGGCTGCGAAATGGTCTAAGATCTCCCCCCAACGCTCCGCGAAGAGGGTGAAATAACCCTCGTAAATTCTCTCATACTCTGCTGGGAATATATACCAGGCGCCCCAGTTCGGACAACCAATAAACCCGTTCACAACATTGACATCCAGCAGCTTCGCAGCCTCAGCCGTCTTCTTCATCCTCTCAATACCATACTTGATCTTCTCTTCAGGAGAGCCCTTGAAAAAAGCGTCAGTCGAGGCGTCGTGGGGGCCGAGTATCAGCTGCCCCTCTAAATGGTTGGAGATACCTGAAATGGTCATGTTATACTTCTCCACAAGCCTCTTAACCTCCTGTGCACCACCATTCAATACCTTCTCAATGTTCAGGTGATTACTTCCACGCCAAGCGGCAAGCTCAACAGCCTCATACCCCAACCCTGACACATACCTCAAGACCTTCTCAAGCGGCTCTTCGTTAAAGAGAACGGTAAAAATGCCTAACTTCATTGCATATATGTTGACTGCGAGGAGGGTATATATATTTACATGTGATGATATTTCAACCTTTAGGGTGAGGTAGTGGGGTCCGTTAAGTTGGTTTTATTGTTTTGTTTATGGCCTGGTTTTCTTGTTCTTTGTTTATGGGTTTTCTTGATGGTCTCTGGGACTCCGGTGCCTGTCGTCCTCTATGCATTATACCTCAGGTATTTGGGTAATAGTCTTAGGAGGGGTGGCTAGGGCTTTAGAGCCTTCGTCGTGGTGAGTCATGTTTCTGTCTGGCTTTGGGAGAAGAGGCTTAAGGGGTTTAGGAATGTCTACGCATCTAGATGTAGGGTATCACTATTCCTGATAGATGATACTGAGGTTAGGATAGGTGGTTCTAGTGCTTGGTTCTTTATAGCATATGAGCCATTAGAGAGGAGGATACTGGGTATGTGGCTATCTTGGACTAGGAACCAGCTGGTAGTTGAGAGGTTCCTGAGGGAGCTTGTCAAGAGGTTTGGGAGGCATCCAGTATATGCTGATGGTGGGAGTCATTACTTGGCCGCTTGTAGGGGTCTAGGCCTAGATAGTGATGCGATGTGGGGTTAGGCTTAACTCTAAGGGCCGCTCAGAGCATGCCATGAGCGGCTTAGTCTGCGGTTTAGACGTTCATAAGAGATGCTGCGACGCTACGTTGGTTGACTGGTTCGGGAACGTAGTGGAGTCTAGGAGGATGCCTAGGGATGAGGTCTACCCGTTCCTTTCTAGCAGAAATGTCTCTCTAGTAGCTATGGAGTCTTCTAGCTACGTCTATCCTATGTACAGTAGGCTTAGGGGTATGGGTTTGAACGTAATGGTTGCCCATCCCAGGAAGACTAGGCTCATCGCTGAGAACAGGCTTAAGAGTGATAGGAGCGATTCTAAATGTTTAGCTGAGCTAGCTAGGCTGGGAGCCTTGCCTATGTCTTACATACCCGAGGGTGATGTTGCTAGGGTTAGGGAGCTTGTTAGGAGGAGGGCCTTCCTGGTGAGGATCAGGACTAGGCTGAAGAACAGGATAATAGCTACACTAGCTCTAGAGGGCATAGAAGTTCCTAGGGATTTCAAGCTATTCACCAGGAGTGGATTGGATTGGCTGGAGTCTCTAGGCATACCTTCTATAGGCCAGTACCTAAGGTTGCTGGAGGGTTTGAACTAGGAGATAGGTCTTGTATCTAGGGAGCTAGGCGAATACTCTAGTGATGAGGATGTTAGGCTTCTCATGACTATACCAGGCGTTGGATTGTACTCGGCATTGATGATAAAGGCAGAGATCGGTGACATCGCTAGGTTCCCTGACGCTGATCATCTATGCAGCTATGCCGGCCTAGTTCCTTCAGAGAGGAGTAGTGGTGGAAGGATGAGGAGGGGTGGGATAACTAGGGAGGGGTCTAGGTGGCTTAGGTGAATTATGGTTGAGGCTGCCCACGTCCATGTAAAGTATGATACGCACTTCACTAGGGCTTATCATAGGATTGCTGCTAGGCGTGGTAAGAAGGTGGCTATAGTAGCGCTGGCTAGGAGGTTGTTGAGGTGCTGCTACGCGATGCTTAGGGATAGGAGACCGTTCGTGAATCATGCTCAGGCCCAATAACTAGATACGAGTATCGGACTGCGCTTCTTAGCGCGTGATAGTGGTTGTGGGGCCTGGTGGCGTGGTTGGGATAGTGCCCTTCGTTAGGGCGTATAGGTGTTTGCCTTAAATAGAGGAGTAGGCCCCACATAGGTGTCCGGATAAGACGTCTTTGTTAGTAATCTTTCTTGGCTTGCTCTGTATAATTAAAAAGGGCCGTAATGATTTCCTTGAGACCCTCTACGGTGCCCCAGGATGCCCAGTACCTTGACCTCAAGACTCTCCGATACACCTGAAACGATATTATTACAACCAGGCCCCGACTTTAAATTATAGCAGCTTATCCGGACACTACCACGGAAGAGACGTTAAGCCTTTAAATATATCCCATTATCCGGACAAATCTACATGCAGTAAAAGTGATTCTTTTATAATGATCCGATGCATAGCATATGGATTGAGCGTATGACGTCGCTGATCGTGGAGGAGATTTAGCTAGTGAGCCATGTTTTTAGTGGGTCTTCTGTTAGTTGTTGAGGCTCTATTGTTAATTTGATTGTTTTTGTCTGTGGGTTTATCTTGATGTGCGTTATGGGTTCGTATGTTATTCCTGCGTGGGCTATTAAGTGACGTTTACGTTCGGTTGGGCTTAGCTCGCTTAACCTTGTTCCGTCAGGTGAGTGGACTATTATCGTGTCTTCTCTTCTGCTCATGCTGAATTCGGTTTTGCCCAACTCTTTCACTTTATCGAGTATTTCTTTCTTCTCGTAGGTTAGGGATGTTAGGTGCGCACTGTATATTGGGTTTCTCTCGCTTAGTTTCTCTACGGTTCTGATAAGCTCGCCCATATCTACTGTTATCTTCTCACTCTTCACTTTTGCTGGGATGTTTGTTATCTTTATCAGCTCCTTATATATTGCCGTTGTTATTGTTGGTAGTGTGTGGGCGTATGCCACAGTCTTCTGGTAGTTTATCACCAGCTTATGCTCTGCTTCGATCGCTCATATAGGATTTCATTCTCCTCTATACTCCTAAGGTATTCTTCGCGACTTTCTTCCAGCCCTCTGGCGTCTACCCTACATAGATTATAGTATCCTATCGTTATTATTCCTTGGCTTAGGTAAAACAGGGCTAGGATTATTCGCCGCATGTTATCCAGCATGCCCTGGGGCATGTCTTTTCGTATTTCATGTAGTGCCTTCCTTATGTTTGTGTTCTCTTCTTTTGTTACCATGTAGGTTGAGAGGGTTTTTGCTAGATCCCATATGTTGCTTATTGCTGTGATGTCTAGTACTTTTAGGGTTGGTTCTATCATTAGTTTTTGCGGTCTTGTCTTCTGGGTTTTGATGAAGCATATTTCAGTTTCGTATATGCCGGCTGGGTATGGTGAGGAGTTATTAATCTCTATTTCTCTTAGATTCTTTATTGTTTTTAGGATCTCCAGCGCGTATATGCTCATGGATTGCACGTAGTTTATTCCGTGTGTTAGGTCTAGGATTATTCTCTGGTTTTGATGTTCTTGGTTTAACTGCGTTTGGATGATTTTCCAGAATACTGCGGTTGGGTCACCTGTGAACTCAGCCGTTAGCTTTGGTGGGTTTTCTTGATTTATTGGGAATTCTCCCGCCTCCTGGGATATATGAGCTTCTACCGCGACTTCGCAGTTGTTTATCCTTACCGTATTTTCGGACTGTTTTTCCACCAGTGTTATGTTGGAGCGTTTAGCCGTGTTCATAAGCTCTTCTGTGATTAGTCTCTCCAGCGTTTCTTTTAGTTCGTTTCTCGGGATCCTGTTCTGCCTTAGATTCCAGTTCTGTATTAGTGGTGTGCAGGGTAGGGAGTCTATCGCGTATATTGATAGTTTTGCTCTCTCTTTGGTGTTTCTCGGTGTTAGCTGTTACTATTGCTGTTGCTGAGCAGCAGCTCTTGACTTTCCTCCCCCCGATTCTGTATTCGGCCAGTCTCCATGCCGTTGGGTCTCCAACCGGGGCGATAACCAGAAGCCCCCTCTTGCTCTGGCTGTCCATCCTACTTAGGATAGGAACTGGCTAGGGTTTGTTATAAGCAAGGCGGGTCAGAGATTTACCCAGGACTATGAACAGTATTCAGTATAACGGCGTTGTAGTTGAACATTAAATAGTCCCAACAATTAACTATACTCGCCGCAAACCACGGCTAAAAAATCGCACAAAAGCGAACCAGAAACCCAAAACTCCCAGCACTGATCCCAAAAAGGGAATTGAAAGACCATATATGGCTTCCCCCTAACGGCGCCTGACCCTTTCCGCCTTCTGATCCCAAAAAGGGAATTGAAAGGAGAGCCTCGCGCTTATTTCCGGCCATTTGGTGTTTATGCTATTCTGATCCCAAAAAGGGAATTGAAAGATGTCTAGTTCGCCGGGGTTGTTGCTTGTTTCTACTTCTTGTTCTGGTCTGATCCCAAAAAGGGAATTGAAAGATTATTGCGGCTATGGCGTCGCTGAAATCCACTACCTGCGTCTGATCCCAAAAATGTGAGTTGAAAAAGATGGTTTTTCTGGTAATGTTGCGGGGGTATCATGTTAACTTACTTCATCCATACTATAAAGGTCCATTCGTCATGGACCTTTATAGTAATAGATAGGGGGGTGCCTCAGTTAACTGAGGGAAGCCACATGCCACAAGGTGGTTCCGTACACAAGTATCCCTCACAGTGCCGAGATGAGCGAATATAATCGAATATAATAGATATAATAATATAGTCTGTTCGCATGTCCAGGATGCTCGACTCGCTTAGGGATGAGCTGATTAGGGTTTTTAAAATGGTTTAGAGTGCGTAATGGCTTATGCAATCCTAGGCGTTATTGTGGTAGGGTCTAGAGTAAAAGGCATTACACGGATAGTAATGATCGGGTGTGGAATAGGTATCTGTGTAGGGGCTATGTCAGGAGCCTCAATGATAAGACTGGAACATTGCTTCACCACTCCAGGCCAAGTCTACTAGATATAGTCATAGCTCTTCCTGATATCGATAGTGCCCGGATAAGCTGGTATTTTTAAAGGCCGGGCTTTGGTTGTAGTGTTTAGTCTCAGGTATTTTCAGATGTGGTGGAAAGCCCGAAAGTAAAGGTAGCGGGGCGTCCTAGGGCGCCGTAGAGGACCTCAAGGACATCAGTCGACCCTTTTTAAATATATAGAGCAGGTCGAGCAAGATTACATGCAAAGATGCTTATCCGGACGCTATCCGAACACTATCAAATTTATATAAAAGGCACCTCCAACCGCAAAACCGCCCTCGAAAATCGCCTCTACAAGGCTCAGAAAACGGCAATAACCCAATGAATTAAGCAACAAAGTATGAGAGCATAAAAGCACAGACATACACAACGCTCGGATTGAGAGCGTCCGGAAATAAATAAAGAGAGATTAACGATATTAATCTAGCATGGTTGGTCGTGAGGGAGAGTTAGTAGTGGCTGGTGTGAGACCCGATGTGAAGGAGTTCTTGGAGAGGTGTAAGTTGAATGGGTTACAAGTCGCATATGTCCGGAGCATAGAAGCTCTATTATCGGTGTTGACCGATTGGGCCTCGGGCTGGGGTGTGAGGTGGATCATCTTAGGTGGGCTTTCTAAAGGGCTGTCAGAGAAGATTCGAGGCGAGTTTACGGGAAGGAGTGGATGCAAGGTTCTGGAGATAGGGGATGCGGAGACTGAGATTGGAGAGCTTAGAACCAGTTCTCTGGGCGTCTTCCGCGCCAACGCCGGAATAAAGGAGACAGGGGGTCTCGTAATATTTGACAACTGGGCGTCAAACCTCGCATCACTGATACCCGAATACTCTGTCGCGCTCTTAGAGGAGGGAGAAATCCTCCAAGACTACTGGATGCTCACTCCCGTAATACGGCAGACCAGGCCCGGCGGGATAGTCATAATATCAGGCCCCAGCAGCACTTCAGACATCGAGCTGACACCCATCATAGGTGTTCATGGCCCGGTTGGATGCGGCTGTATAGTGGCGGGGATCGAGCTCGATGAGCAGGTCTAGAATCGTCGACGCATTGGAGAAGAAATGGGAGATTGATACTCGCTGGCGCAGCATGCTAACCATGCATCTCAAAAGCAGAGAAGGAATAGCGCGGCTGCAGAACAGATACCTAGAAGGCATTTTTGAATCTAGGCGGAGGGCCGTCGAGAACCTTGAGAGGCTAGTCGCGCTTACCGTCGAATCGGTCAAGAGGGAGGGTGGAAACGTCTATGTTGCTAAAACAGCAGAGGATGCCCGGAGATACGTAGTTAGTCTCGCCGAGAGCAGGGGGGTCAAGTGTGTAATCAAGTCAAAGTCCATGACCACCGAGGAGATAGACCTTAACAACGCGCTGCTTAGCCGAGGAATCGACGTCATCGAAACGGACCTAGGTGAGAGGATAGTCCAACTTGCCGGCCAGAGACCTTCGCACATCATCGCTCCAGCAGTCCACCTAAGCCGAGAGGAGATTGCGAGATTGGTTAATGAGAAGAAGGGGGCCGACCTTCCGCACCAGCCGGAGGCCATCACACGGTTTTTCCGACAAGACCTCTGGTCCGACTTCAAAAGAGCTGAGATGGGGATTACGGGTGCGAATGTTGTGGTTGCCGAGACGGGGCAGGTTGTGCTAGTAACTAACGAGGGGAACGGGAGGCTTGTCACAGCGATGCCTAGAATACTCGTCTCCATCGCCGGTATAGAGAAGATAGTTGAGACCTGGGATGACGCCTTTAATGTGTTGAGGGTGTTGCCCGTCAGCGCAGTGGGCAGAGACACGACAAGCTACATTACAGTTATAGGTCCCCGCGGAATGTCAAGACACGTCAAGACTCCGGAATACCACATGGTGCTTCTGGATAATGGGCGCATGGAGGCGAGCCAGGACCCATGGCTCAAGGATGCACTCAGATGCATCAGGTGTGCCGCCTGCCTAGACATCTGCCCCACTTACCGCATACTGGGTGGCCACGTCTTCGGAGACATATACTCGGGACCGATGGGAGTTCCATGGACGGCCATAACAAAAAGTCTCAAAGACGCATCCGGGATAGCGAAGTACTGTGTCTCATGTAGCCTATGCCTACACGTCTGTCCGGTTCAGATAGACATCCCCATAACCATATCTTGGATTAAGCATGCATCGGCGGGAAAAACTCTACGAGAGAGGATGCTGACAATGTATGAGTTTTACGCTGTTTTGGGCTCGCGCCTCCCACGCCTCTTCAATTGGCTACAAGGAAGTAGGGTGTCAAGGAGGCTCATGGAGGGCCTACTAGGCATAGATAGGCGGAGGCTGATGCACAGGTTCAGGGGCGGCAATCTATACGAGGTTCTAGGGGAGGAGTATCTCAGGAGGAGAGACGCCGATATCGTGTACTTCCCAGATACATTCGCCGCCTACATAGACTGGGGAATAGGACTGCTGGTGGTTAGGGTCCTAGAAGCTTTGGGATACACAGTAGCTGTGCCAAGAACATATGGCTCGGGAATGCCGTCCATACAATATGGCTTCCTCTTAAAGGCTAAAAGAGTCGCCGAAAAGAACGTCGAGAAGCTGAAGAGCTATGCCGAGGCTGGAGTGAGGATCGTTTGCTCAGAGCCCACAGCCGCTTACTGTCTCCGTGAAGCTTATCCAAAGATACTAAACACGCCCTCCTCACAGCGGGTTTCAGAGTCTACGTGGGAGCTCACCAACCTCATAGCTACTGAAGCCAAGTCCCTGTCACCTAACACCGAACAGTCCCCCAACACCTACGTCTTCTACCACCACCCATGCCACTCGAGACTCCTATCACCCGGCAGGCCGTCTGAAGACCTCCTGAAGAGAATAGGGCTGAACGTGGCTACCGTCGATTACGGCTGCTGCGGTATTGCCGGAACCTGGGGCATGAGGCGGGGTGTTGAAGGATTCCTCATAAGCGCGGAGATAGGCCGCCGAGTCGCAGAGATCATACTGGGAACAGGATGCATGGAGATTGCGACTGAGAGCAGCGTCTGTGCACAGCAGCTCGGACAATTCACCGGGCTAAAGGTAAGACATACAATCCGATATATAGCCCATAGTCTCGGAATCCAGCACCGCGACGAGGGGGTGCTAAACTTTTAATCCAGAGCATTGACGCTATCAGGCGTGAAAGAGGTAATCCTCCCCTACGAGAATAGGGAATACTACGAGATAGAGGTTGAGGGTATAAGACGTAGGCTTCCATTGCTCAAAGTCGCCACGGACACTTGGATAGCCTATTTCGACAGTCTGGGTGACAGGGAGTTCATATCCAAATGCGCTGAGAAGCTCTCAGAGAGGCTCAGGGGATGTGAAATATTGGTCACGTCGGAGAGCAAGGGCATCCCCCTAGTGCACGAGATAGCCAAAATCCTAGACCACAAGAGATACATAGTGGCAAGAAAGGAGTTAAAGCCATTCATGGTAAACCCACTAGTCACAGAGTGTAAACCAGTGACTAGCAAGGCCCCGATAAAACTCTGTATAGACGGACGCTACGTTCCATACCTCAAGGACAAAAATGTGGGAATAGTAGACGACATAGTGAGCACGAGGGAGACCCTCTCCGCATTAGAAAAACTCGTCGCTATGGCCGGAGGGCGGGTCTACAAGAAGGCTGCAATCCTCTTGGAGGGTGGAATATTCGAAGATGTGGAATACCTAGGGATTCTCCCAATATTCAAGCAGGCAGTCTGAAGTAATAGGCAGAGAATTCCTATTCAGAAGCTAGCGACACTCCCAGTATATTACACTCGGATATAATATAGTAGTCTGTTCCATCAAAATCGTCTCAATGGTTAAAGATACTGGTGTGCGGTATGCTTCGCTCACGAGATGCTGGAGTTAAGACAGGTGTCAAGCTGGGAGCTGAGTGGGAGCTGGAAGTATTCGCCACACGCGTGGGGGTCACCACTACACCGCCTATGCTCGAGGACTGGCTCCTTCCCGCCGGCAATGGCCCACTACTATATCGTAAAATACTCCCGTCCGGGCGACGTGGTCTTGGATCCCTTCTCAGGTAAGGGGACTGCCCCGCTTGAAGCCTGCGCTACTGGCCGGGTAGGTGTGGGCAACGATCTGGCTCCAGAGGCGTATGTGCTGACACATGCGAAGGTCCAGCCAATCACATATCGACAGGTAGAGGAGTGGGTTTCGAGAAACAGAGAATTTCTGGAGAGAGGAGTTGATGCTGACGCCCCTGAGGAGGTCCAGGTATTCTATCATAAGAAGACCTTAAGGCAGATTTTAGCTGCGCGGGAGCTCTTAATGGATGACTACACGAGGACTGGAATATTCATTAAGGCGTTAATCCTAGGGATTTTACACGGCTCAAGCAGCCTAAGTCTATCTGTAAAATGTTCACACTCATTCTCCATGTCTCCTGGATATGTTGCCAGATCTAAGAGGATTTTAGGGCTGAAGAAGCCTCTTAGAAGCCTGCCTAAGTGTCTCCTAATGAAGGCGAGAAGGGTCCTACAGTCTCATGTCCATCTCGTAGATGGCATGGCATACAGCTGTGACGCAAGAAGCCTCCCAATAGAGGACGAGTCAATTGACTTCGTCATCACATCACCACCATACCTTAACATGCAGACATATGCCTGGGACAACTGGCTAAGACTATGGTTCTTAGGAGAAGACTATAGAAAAATAGCGGAGAGACTCTTCCACTCAAACTCCCTCCAAAAATTCGCCGTCTTCATGGATGAGGTATTCCGGGAAATCTTTAGAGTATTGAAATGGGATAAGGCGTGTGTAGTCGTGCTAGGTGTTGTCAAGAAGAACGGCGAGCGTATTGATCTGGCCGAGTTTGTTGAACCTATAGCAGTGAGGGCGGGCTTTGAGGTGAGGCGAATAGTCTATGACAACATACCGAAAGAAAACAAGTATTTAATGTATCTCGATGCGAAGCAGGGAGTTAGTGGCGAAGTCATACTGGAGCTTGAAAAAGGACATTCTGTGGAGAATAAAGTAAATATTAATTGGAGTAGCGGCGGCCCGATTAGAGGTGTCGTCATGCCTTGATACTCGAGACTCACGGCGAGGTGTGCAGACTCGGCTACCTCCGCTTGATAGTAGGCGCAGCAAAGACAGAGTCTCACACTAGACAGGTTTCTCCTGGCTTTATCGCTGCAGTGTTGGAGGAGAGTTTGAAAAAGCTCGAAGAGGGGCATCAGTTGGGTCAAGACATCATAGGCCTAATACGTAGCTCAGTGGCGGCTAGAAACTATGTCTCATTTGCTGCAGAGCTGGGCCTCATTGATCGGCAAACACAGAGGCTTGGAGAGAATGGGATCGTCTACGCATTCACAAGAAGCATATCACCTATCGACGCATATCTCAAAGGAGAAACAAAGTTATCGCTCCTAGATTTGATATCTCTCAAACCAGTCGATAAGGTCTTCTTTACTTGGCTATTACTCACACAAGACTACCTAATACTTCCAGGCATAATTAGGTGGGCAATCGAACACGAAGCGTTCGCAAGAATAGACGCCATGAACTACGTCATGGAGGAGCTATACCCTCAAGCCCTAGCATCACTCCTGACGGCAGCGGGGAAGAAGGCTCGAGGAGAGATTCTCTCTAAGATAGAGATGGCTAAGAGGTTCAGGGAGGAGCGGCTGAAATACGCCACAAAGGCCCTCTGGATTAGAAGTAGCCTATATGCCAAGTATCGGCATGTTGTCCCACCCAGGCTCGAGTGGCTCGTCGACTTGGGAATACTCAACAGGTTTAGGAGGGGGCGGTACACAGTCTCTGAACAGATACTAAGCCATAAAGAAGTAATGGCTAAGGCACTCACCTACCCGCCATCTCGGCTCCGAGAAAACATCTTCTCAATGTTAGCCCCACTCTTCATCCCCTACACAGGCAGACCATCCAGAGAGGCGTTAAACAGAGAACTAGTCCAAACATTCCACACGATGTCTGCATGGCTGGGAGGACCCGTAAAGGTAAGCCTATTGGAGATGGCAGTCTGCATGAGACTACTAGAAAACAACCAAATAGCAACACCCACAATGGTCCGAGATACAATAAACAAACTCTCAATCCTATACCCAGACAAAATATACCTTGCACCCGGCCCCGACGAAAACCTATACCTAACCAAGATAAGTCTCGGACCAAAGGAAATAGCCCAGTAATGCCACGTGCGCTGTGTTTAAAAAATGAGGTGTGGAGCTGTGACATCTGGGAACTCGCTTTAAATATGTGTATAAAGACTTAAATAGTGGCAACTATAAAAAATCTTGAAATGAAATATGGAAGAAAAATAGTACTGGCTGCCCTTCTCTCAACGTTTCTGTTGATCTCACTACTATCGTCACTACCTATTGGTAGAGCCCAGCAACCGGCTTGGCTTCCAGTTCCAAGGGACCAAGCAGTCATAATCGAGACTGACGTTGACCCCGCCGTCTTTGATAAGGCGAACCCATTCATACCTGGCGGTACCCAGTGGGGTTCGGGCTGGCATCAGAACGTAGTCGAGTGGGATTGGTACATTAACTACATAACAGGGGAATACATTTTGTGGCGGATTAGTGGGTGGGAGTATAAAGATAACTTCAGAACTTTCATTTTAAAGATCAGGGACGGTGTAAAGTGGAATGATGGTGTACAGTACACCGCGGAAGATGTAGTATTTAGTGTGAACCTGCAAAAACAATACTTTACAAGCAGCTTCATATCATTGAACGTCGAATCCGCGAGGGCAATAGACAAATTGACAGTAGAGATTAGGTTGAAGGAGCCGAACCCCCGCTTTCACCACGTCTTTAGGATGTGGGGACCAAACGGAGAGTGGGTGAGGCCTAAGCATGTCTGGGAGGGTAAGGACCCGTTAACCTTTGCAAACTGGCCACCAGTTGAGACGGGGCCATACAAACTGTGGAAGGTCTTCCCCGATCTGAAGATGTATGTGTGGGAACGCGTCGAGGATTACTGGGGTAAGACGGTGCACGGGAAGTTTCCAGCCCCCAAATATGTGGTGTGGAGGCGTGCACCGCCGGCTGATGTAGACCTTGCAGACTTTCTCAGAGGTGATGTAGACTCACCAATCCCGTTCCTATTCACGGTCGATATGATTAGAACTGCCAAGGGCTCTGGTGTATCAATGGTTGAGGCCCCATTCCCAGATCCTGTACCCTTCGGAATACAGTTCAATATGGCACGATATCCGCTAAGTCTCAGAGAGGTTAGGTGGGCTATTGCATACTTAACAAATAAGGATAAGGTGGCAAGTCTTTATCCACTTGCACTCGAGGGTAAGCCTGCCTATTACATACACGCAGATTGGGGGGCGTTGAAGAAATATGAGTACAAAGATCTATACGAGAAATACAAGATTGAATATAATCCTGCCAAGGCCGAAGAGCTACTAAAGAGCCTAGGATTCACCAAGGGTCCTGATGGTATCTGGGTCACACCAAACGGAACAAGGCTGTCATTCACCATAACTACGTGGGGTCCGCCGAGTGTTGAAAACCTAATAGCAAATGTATTGGCTGACGAGCTTAACAGATTCGGTATCGAGGCTGCCGTTTTAACTCCATCATTTGCCACAAGGGAGGAGATGCGGCGTACTGGAAACTTCTGGATAGATGTGGAAGTATCCCACCTCCCACACGGTATGTGGATATCTGGGGATATCTATGAAGGTGCGCTAAGGCATCACAGCAAAATTAGAGGCGCTGAATGCGGTAAGCAATTCTGCAACCCTAGACTTGACGAGATAGTCGACACGTTAAGGACGAGGGATCCTAATGACCCTGCAAATGAGCCTTTGTACCGAGAAATAGTGGAGATGTTCTTGAGGGAGTTACCATACCTACCCGTTGTTGAAAAAATCTTCCACCCAGTCTTCGGAACCAAATACTGGGTTGGGTGGCCTACAACCGACAATATGTATATTATTCCTTATAACTGGTGGCCTCAGCTGATCTTCATACTCTTTGAGCTTAAGCCAGCCCCACCTGCGCCTCCGCCACCCGGCCAGCAGACGGTGACGCAGATACTTACTACAGAGGTTAGGACAACCGTTGTCAGGGGGGAAACAATTGTCCAGACAATAGCTAGGACAGTTGAGCAGACGGTGACAAAGGAGGTCCAAGTCGAGATTGTTCCGGGCTGGGTCTTACCAGCAGTTGCTGCAGGGATAGTAATAGGAATCGCGGGGATAGCGGCTGGGCTTCTAGTTAGGAGAAGAGCCAAATAATTCTCTAAAGTCATTTTTTATGTCAATCCATATGCTGCATTTATTACAGATACTCAATGCGCTTACTGTTGTCCACGCTTTCACACTACAGCTACATGAGTAGGTAATAGTCTTCACTGCTTGTACCTAACTTATCCGCGGAAAAATATATAGAGGGTGGGCCCTCATCAATGTTTTGAAGTTGGGGTATGACGCATGCGGAAGTTAGGCCTTATAATGGTGCTCCAACCCTCTTCATCAACGATCAGCCCTATCCACCATATGCATATTATCTACCAGTACCCATTAAGGCCTATATTGAGCAGTTTAGGGATGCAGGTATTCATCTTTTCACTTGGGGTTGGAGCGACATAATTAGTCACTCGCGTGATCTATGCTGGATAGGTCCGGAGACCTATGACTACACCGCCTTCGATAAAGAGGTTGAGACGTTCGTCAATGCTGACAAGGATTGTTATTTATTCCCTAGATTAGCGGTCTCTCCACCTGGATGGTGGTATGACCTCCACTCAGATGAAATGAACGTATATGATGATGGAGAGAAGGAAGGTGTCTCATTAGCCTCGATCGTGTGGAGAAAGGAGGCTGGAGAAGCGCTCAGAAGGCTGGTGAGACATGCCATAGAAGGCCCGCACGGCGAGCACTTCATAGGATTTCAAATAACAGGTGGAGTCAACGAATGGTTCTACTGGACTAGAAAACTGCCGGATTTTAGCGGCCCAGCTCTCGTAGCCTTCAGGAAATGGTTGAGAAATAAATATGAAAACGATATTGATACTCTACGCAAAAGGTGGGGCAGTAGGGATGTCGATTTCGATACTGTTACTATACCGACAAAAGAGCAGAGAATGTCAAGCGACCTAGGGCTCTTCAGAGATCCTGGCCGCAATGCAGCTGTCGCAGACTACTACCAGTTTCTATCAGAAACCACGGCCGACGCCCTTCTATACTTCTGTAAAGTGGTAAAACAGGTCACTCGTGATCATATAGTAGGTGCCTTCTATGGTTACCTTCTAAACGCTACTGGTTTCCCATACTACTCACAGCACTGGGGTCATAACGCACTTATGAAAGTGTTGGAATCACCTGACATAGATTTTCTCTGCGCACCATATCAATATCACGACAGGGGGCCGGGAGGAGTTGATGGTCTTCAAGCACCAGTAGATATGGTCAAGCTCTATGGTAAGCTTTGGTTCACAGAATGCGACCACTTCCCATATTCATGGAGGCATGGATTGGCTAAGACGCTTAACGAGACCCTTAACATCCACAAGAGAGACTTTGCACACAACTTGGTTAGAGGGGTGGGCCTCTGGTGGATGGACCTATGGCCAGAGGGCGGGTGGTATGATAATCCCGAGATTCTGCGTCTAATATCGAAATTGAAAAAGTTAGGTCAAGCGAGTCTAAAACTTGATAGATCTACAAAAGGTGACGGGGTTGCTGTAATAATAGACGCCGAGACACCTTTTCACTTAAAACTAGGGACTGAACTCCTAAAGCCGCTTGTCTTCGACCAGCTCATACACGAACTCTATAGAATCGGCACAAGAATCGACATATATCTACATGAAGCCTTGGCAAATCCAAATATGCCTGAATATAAATTGTACATCTTTCTTAATACCTTTTATCTGACTAAGAGTGAAAGAAAGGCCATTAGGGAACGAGTACAGAAAGATGGGAAAACAGCAGTTTGGGTCTTCTGCCCAGGTTTTCTAAGCGAAGATGGGTTTTCGACCGAGGCTATGATGGAGCTCACCGGTATGAAGATTGGCTTCCACGAAGTTAGAACTTTCTTCGAAAAGGCTACACCATTATTCATTACAATTACAGATTTTGAGCACCCCATAACATCAAACTTGCCCGTAACGACCTTCGGAACATCTACGAATATTGGGCCAATTTTTTACACACTTGACCCTAGTGTAAGGGTGCTTGGAAAGCTGCTAGTACATCAGCATTGGGTTACAGGCGAAGAATGGCCCGGCTTCTGCGTAAAGGAGACTTCAGACTGGAGGTCTGTATTCATAGCTATTCCTAAAATACCTGTAACAATTCTTAGAAATATAGCGAGGTATGCCGGCGTCCACATATACAGCGATGACAACGATATAATCTACTCAAATCAGTACTTCTTATCGATACACTCCAGAAAGCCCGGAACTAAGATAATAAGACTCCCTAAGACTACAAATGTCTACGACATTGTATCTGAGACATATGTTGCACGCGATATAAACGAATTCACTGTAAAAATTGGTCAAAACGAGACACGATTATTTTTGTTGGGAGAAAAATCAATCATTGGCTTATAATTTCCTATCTGCTTGTTAATTGAATGGAGCTATGTCCATAGTATTGACGATCTATTTGTGAGAGATCTCGCTGAGTGTATCATGCCTTTTTGGATGAGCTTATTTTATGCGGTATATGAGGAGACTTTTAGTGTCATGTTTTTATTTATGGAGTATAAACTTTTTATTTAGCGTAGTTGCCGTTCCCTCGATGACTAAGAAACTTAAACTATGTGTTGCGGGGCTTGTACATGATCATGTTTGGGGGTTATTAGACCAATTCGGACAGATCGGATCTGTTGAAATTGTAGCGGCTGCCGATTATAACCCTCCGCTACTTGAGAGAGCCTCAAATCTATATGGTATTAGGAGAATCTACCGTGATTTTTCGGAAATGTTTGAGAAAGAAGAAGTAGATATTGCGTTGGTCTGCAATGAAAATGCAAGGCACGCTGATGTAGTTGAGCTAGCTGCAGAGAATGGTATACATGTGATAATGGAAAAACCTATGGCGGCTAATTTATCTCAAGCTCGTAGAATTGTAAGTGCTTCAGAGCGCCATGGTGTAAAGGTGCTGGTCAACTACCCTACTACCTGGAATCCTGGCATACAATATTCACTCCAGCTTACTATGGAGGGGAAAATAGGGGATATATTCCATATCAGATATAGAGGTGCTCATGCTGGCCCCCGCGAAGTCGGTTGTTCGCCATATTTCTATAGATGGCTATATGACAAAGAGCTAAACGGGGCAGGAGCATTAATGGATTACTGTTGCTACGGCGTTAATATTACTTTATGGTTTCTAGATAAGCTACCCAGTAGAGTCTGGGCAACCGCCAAAAATCTCGTCCGTAAATATATTCCTGTTGAGGATAACGCCATACTATTGATGGAATTCGACGACGCAATAGGAGTTGCAGAGGCAAGCTGGTCTCAAATAGGGTCATATCCAATACATGGGCCCATCATCAATGGCTCCGATGGAACTATAATCGTCACGGATGATGGAAAAGTCCATGTATGGCAAGTTAAGAATTCAAGTGATTTTAGGGATATTCGAAGCGAGTCCATAAAGCCGCCAACACCACCAAAAGGATACAGGAATGGCCCCGAATACTTTGTCCAGAAGGTTTTACAAGATGAAGAGATAGAAAAGCCGTTGAATGCCAAGTTTAACATGGCTGTCCAAGAGGTTCTCGAGGCCGGTCTCCAATCTGTTGAGCGAGGCACTATTATAAATCTCCCACTCTAGCATGTGTATCTCCATGAAGCAGGTAAGGTTCGGCATAGTTGGTGCTGGTGGAATATCAAATCATTTTCATCTCCCCGAACTGTCTCAGATTGAAGAGGCTGAGATTGTTGCTATATCCGATATAAAGCCTGAACGCGCAGAGATTACGGCAAAAAAATTCGGCATAGCGCATTGGTATATAGATTATAAAGAGATGCTTGAGAAAGAAGATCTAGATGCGGTGATAGTGGCGACACCCCATCCCACGCATGCGAAGATTGCTATAGATGCAATAGAGGCCCATAAACATGTCCTAATCCAGAAGCCCATGACGACAAATGCTAGGGACTCATTCCTAATAGTGGAAGCATCAAGAAAAAACCCCGACTTAAAAATTATGGTTCTACCATTCATATACTATGACACACCAGTATATGATTACGTTAAAGAGGTCTTACTAACCGGTGAAATAGGCAAAATATGCATGGCTGAAGCGCGAACATCTCACGGTGGCCCTGAGAAGTATCAAGCAGAAATTGCTAATATGTTCGGAGAGCCTGTGGATGTATGGTTTTTCAGTTCTGAGAAAGCTCATGGTGGTGTATTACTAGATCTTGGCGTATATTCCGTTACTAGGATAGTTTATATGTTAGGAAGGGCTAGGAAAGTATCAGCATTTACAGCTACTCTAAGTAAGGCATCAGAGGTGGATGACAATAGTATTATATTGATTGAGATGGAGGATGGTACTCTTGCGCTAGCTGAGTCCAGCTGGACGCAGGTCCCAGGTCAGAATACGACATCGTTATACGGTGACAAGGGGACCATCCATATAAACTACTTAGGACACTGCATCGCCATCTATAGCGAAAATATAGGGTGGTCTTATCCAAATTTACCTAAAGAGAAGGAGCCACAGCATACTCATAGACATTTCATACGCTGCATACTGAATAACAAAAAGCCAATTGGCACTCCAGAAGAAGGACACCATGTAATGCAGATATTAGAAGCTGCATATGTCTCTGCAAAGACTGGAAAAACAGTGACAATCTATTGACCCTGATTCTGTTCTCCCTTTAACGTCATCATAAGTTCTCGAAGAGATGCAGTAGCAACACACACGTATTTATCTGCTCCGCCGTAGTATAAGTATACCGTCTCGTCTCTAATTATGGCGCCACATGGAAAGACCACATTATTAACATAACCCTTTTTCTCGTACCATGCTTCAGGTGATAAGAGAGGCTCAAAAGTTCTTGACAGCACTTGCGAAGGTCTGTATAGGTCAAGTAATATGGCTCCGACTCTGTATACATTATCATGGGACACGCCGTGATAGAATGTGAGCCACCCGTCTCTCAGTTTTAGAGGTGGTGACGCCAATCCTACTTTCTTACAATCCCATAGACCGGGCCTAGGTCTCATTAGCTTAAACGAATTCAACTTCCTTGTGTCTACGTTATCCAAATCGTATATATAATCGTAGACCATATTTACTCCTCCAGCTCTATGAATGAAGAAAAATCCTTCATTAAATCTCTGCGGAATGATACATGCATCCTTATCATCGATATCAAGTGGTGAAACGAGTTTAGGCTTTGCCCAATTCCACTCCAACTCTAAAAAATCATCTACGTATATCCAGGTATATGCTACTTTTGGGTGATGAATACCATCATATGCCGTATAAAACATTAGGATACGTTCCCCCACGATGACGAGACGCGGGTCCTCACACCCTGAATGGCCTGGTTGCAGCTTCATCTCAAAATTTTCTCTGGGAGAATATATTGGCTCATCTAAAATATCAATGACATCTAGTCCATTCTTGCTAATTGCCAAGCCTATTGTTGATGTCATATCATCTGACATCGCTCTGAAGAGAATATAGACTGCACCTTTGAGTTCTATGGCACCTGGATTAAAGGTGCATAAGGATCTCCAATATTTATTGTCAGGCTTAATTATGGGGTTCCCTTCATAACGTTGAAAGAATCCCCTCACCTAATTAGGTCACCACTTATACCGCACTATCAAAATTTATAAATGTATCTAAACGGATGATGCTTGTTCCCCATAAAGATAGCAAGCAACTTTTCTCCCATCACCAACTTCAATTAGATCAGGTACACCTTCCACACATACCTTCATTGCATAAGGGCATCGATATCTAAAGACACACCCTTTTTCAGGCTTTAGCTCGCTTAAGCTACGAACGTCTATGCTTGCTGCCTCAATCGCTTTACCGGCTCGAGGATCAGGCAACAACATTGAGTCAACGAGAAGCTTCGTATAAGGATGAAGAGGGTCTCTTATTACATTAGTCGCATCACCTATCTCAACTATTTTTCCGTGGCACAGTACAATAATCTCATCTGCCACGTAGTTTGCAGTGATTAAGTCATGTGTGATGTAAAGGCATGATATGCCGAGTGTTTTTTTCAATTCCAGAAGGTTCTCAAGAAAGATGGCTCTAAGAGAAGCGTCAATCATAGAAACCGGCTCGTCAGCAATTAGTAGGCGCGGTTTTATTAACAATGAGAGAACAAGCATAAGCCTCTGTCTCTCACCCCCACTTAGCTGATGAGGGTACCGTCCTAGAACTTCTTCCGGTCTCATTCCTAGGGTTTTCATGGCATTAACAATTAATGACTGGGCATACTCTCTATCATTGATGCGCATCAGTTTTCGTAGTGCAAGATAAAGGACGCGATCTACCTTGTAATATGGATTATAAATGCCATAGGGGTCTTGAAAAACAGCCTGTACCTCTCTTCTGAACCTATATTTATCGCTTTTAAGCCACTCAGATATCTCTCGTCCTCTATATAATACTTGACCTACTGTTGGTCTCAACAATCCTAGGGCAAGACGCGCGATTGTACTTTTTCCACTGCCGCTCTCACCGACTAAAGCCACTATCCCTGGCTTATCAGGAATTGTGAAGGACACATCATTTAAAGCTACAACGCGTTTACCTCCAAAAAGGCCTAAACCGCCTCCAATTTTGAATATCATAGACACGTTGTCGAATTTTAAAAGATGGTCTGTCAATGTTGCCTTCCACTCTCACCATACAAGTGACAAGCCACGATCCTTCCTCCATTAATCTGGATCATCTCAGGCTCATGAGTAGTGCATATATCCATGACCCAGGGGCATCGGGTGTGAAAGCGGCAACCCTTAGGCCAGTTGAGAGGGCTCGGCGCAATACCGGGTATCCCTTTTATCTCTTTTTTCTCCAGCCTCGGAATCGAGGAAATTAATAATTTCGTGTAAGGGTGCTGCGGGTTATAGAAAATCTCTTCTGTATCACCCACCTCAACAATTTTTCCAGCGTACATTATCGCCATCCTGTCTACAAGTTGAGCATGAGCAGCCATGTCATGCGACACAAATATCAATGTAACCCCGTAATTATCTCGAAGGTCCTTTAACAGTTTTAGGAGAGATTTTTGCACCACTACGTCGAGAGCTGTTATTGGCTCATCTGCTATGACGAGACTTGGGTTAAGAGCAATAGCCATGGCAATTACGACCCTTTGCCTCATGCCCCCACTCAGCTCATGCGGATAAGAGCGTAAAACTTCTTTAGGCAATCCAACCACCCCCAGTTTTTCCTCTATGACCCTCTTAGCCTCATTTTTAGTCAGATTAGAATGCTCAATAAGGGCATCAGTCGCCTGCTCTTCAATTCTTAAAACTGGATTAAGGGAATTCATAGATCCCTGGGGAATATATGATATCCTGCTCCATCTGATTTTATTTATTCTACTTTCATCCAGCTCGAGGAGATTTATGCCCTCAAAGAAGACCTTACCTGATTTAATATACCCGGGGGGTCTAATCAGGCGCAATATCCCGTCTACCAAAGTAGATTTACCGCATCCAGACTCCCCCGCGATACCAAATATCTCTCCTTTCTTGACCGAGAGTGATACACCATCCACAGACTTGTAGTCTCCAAAAATTGACTTGTAATAAACTCTAAGGTCGATTACTTCAAGCAATGTTGTCCACCACACGTATTTATTATCCGCATATTTAACTGTTGGTTCAACCCTTAAATAAGGGTAATTCTTATCGCCAAGCATATAAGCTAACTTGGACTCTTTCAGCACTTTACTGTTCGTGAACGTTCATGATCTTTGATAAGATTTATATTTTGAGTGAATCTCCATCTATTAAGGATGTCTTCACAACGTCTGAGCATTCATCGATATATGGTAAGAAAAGTGGTCAGCTACATAATCATACTATTCTTATCTTTCACCGCAGTATTCTTTATTCTTAGACTTATTCCAGGCAACCCCATACGCGCATACGTATACATGCTCCGCTCACGTTATGGTTTCGAGCCGATTGGCGATAGAACAATACAGATGTTTGAGGAAATGTTTGGTCTTAATGAAGATGTCTTTAGCCAATATTTGATATTTCTGAGAAGACTGCTTTTTGAGTTTAACTTAGGTCCTTCATTTATGGCGTTTCCAACTCCAGCACAAGATTTGATAATACGACACTTACCTTGGACTATCATCTTGCTCTCAGTCACCACTCTCCTGTCATGGATCATAGGCCTCATGCTTGGTGTGATTATCGGATGGAAACGTGGATCCAGATTCGACAATTTTTTCTTCACATTCTCCCTAATTTTCTCACAAATCCCTTACTACATCGTGGCTGTAATTCTACTTCTCTTATTTGCTTACATCTTTCCCATTTTCCCTTCAAGAGGAGCATATGCAGCATCACTAACCCTCTTTGACGTCAACTTTGTCATTAGTGCGATTCAACATGCATTTCTACCAGCACTTTCTATAATATTAGTCTCAATGACCGGCTGGCTCATTTCTACTAGAGCGCTAGTCATAACCATAGTCGGTGAAGATTATCTTCAATACGCACAGGCGAAAGGACTTAGCAATAGAAGGATACTCACTAGATATATATTGAGAAATACGTTGCTGCCTCAGACAACAGGGCTAGCTATATCTTTAGGTTTTATAGTTACAGGTGCATTTCTCGTTGAATGGATATTTGTATATCCGGGAATAGGTGCTCTTTTCGTCAACGCGATAGGACTGCTGGACTTCAATGTAATACAGGGAATAATAATGCTCACAATGTTCACCGTACTAACAGCTAATCTTATAATGGATCTTATCTATCCATTAATTGACCCGAGGGTCGCCATAACATGAACGAGAAAAGCTTCTTTTATCAAAATGTATTAAGAAGATCACTTATAGTCATTAAGTCAGCGTCATACTACACTGCAAAGTCGAAAAAGCTTCTTGTAGGAACTTCAATCCTATCATCATTGATTTTAGTCGCAATCTTTGAGCCCATCATAAATGGAGTCAGACTAGGGGGTCTTCAGTCCTCAGCTATAGGCTACTTCCCACGGCTACAAATGCCCTCACAAAATCATCCATTGGGAACTGATCATTTTGGCCGAGATGTTTTTGCGATGTTGATTACGGGTATAAAGAACTCGCTTATTGTTGGTTTTTTAGTCGGCTTTGTCGCTGTATCGGTTGCCCTTGTTGTCTCACTTTTTGCTGCTTATAAGGGCGGCACTATAGATAATTTACTTAATTCCCTCACCAATGTAATATTGATTTTACCTTCTTGGGCAATAGCAGCTGCCGCTGTTGCATATATACAAAGATTAGACATAACACTTGTGGCATTGATCATCGCTAGTTTCGCATGGGCAGGGCCTGCTAGACAGATCAGGTCGCAGGTACTCAGTCTTAAATCTAGGCCCTATATAGACTTAGCAAAGATGGTTGGAGAAAGGGACTCAGAAATTATATTTTTTGAGATTCTTCCTAATATCCTTCCATACATCATTGTTGGTTTTTCTTATGCTGTTATCGGAGGTATCTTGGCAGAGACTGGATTGCGTCTAATCGGACTAGGTGCTGCTGAGGTTATGACGCTAGGTTTACTTATACACATATTCATGACTAGCGGATTAATAATTCAAGGATACTATCACTTTATCATTGGGCCTGTGATATCGCTAATATTGATCTTTATATCATTGAACCTCATAAATATAGGGCTCGACGAATTATTTAATCCAAGGCTTAAAAAAGTCACTGGAGAGTAAGGTATATGATATGAGCCCTTAGCTTACTCTCTTCTACGTTAAAATATCGAGGGCAAGTGTTGACCAGCTGAAATCCGGAACTCCTAATGGTTCACCAGTCTGGCTATCATAGTTTTCATTGCAGGATGGGCCTTTACTCATAATGTTAATTACGCTTTGTGCAAGCATTCTAGCCTCATTATCAAAACCGTATCTTTTTAGACCGTGGTAAGTGAACCAGATTATATTTAGCCAAGACCTTCCTCTCCAATACCCTTTGGGATCGTATTTTGGGTCGTCTGCACTTACTGTAGGTAGAGGGAATGTGGTCCAGAACTCGCGAGGGTTAAGCAAGTGTTTAACAAGTTTTTTAGCTTGTTGTTGTGTTGCTACTCCAGCATAGAGTGTAAGAAATGCTGCGGGGGTCTTGACACCAACAGATTTATGCTCTTTTTCATATATATCGTAGTAAAAGCCTGTGTCTTCATCCCACATAAGCTCATTTATCCCATTTACCGTTTTTTCAGCGAGGTTCTGATACTTTTCCGCCTCATCCTTATACCCCAATTCTTCGGCCAAATTGGATAGGATTTTTCTTTGCAGGTAGATAAGACAGTTTAGGTCTATTGCCTCTACTGGCGCCATCCTTACTTGACTGTAAGCCATCTTGTACTTTTCGGGGTTGTTGCTAAATCGTCGCCTCGGCTCGTCCCATCTCACAGAGTCGTCCCATCCAGATTCTAGGTAGTCTACATAACAAATTAACTGGTCTTCATCTTTATCTCTTTGACTCCTGAACCATCTGTCATATCTGTCTAATGATTCATAAGCTATTTCCGCAAACTTTCTATCTTCTTCCATTTGTAATAGTTTGGCAACTGCTAATGCTAGTACTGGTGGCTGTGTTGTCCATGGTGTGTAATCATCGACTTTCCAAAAGAGCTTACAGAACTCTTTGGATAAAAAAATTTCGTGCGGGATCCGCCCATCTTTTTTCTGGGCATAAAAAAGGTTTAGGATCTCTTCCTTAGCCATCTCTAAGCTATATTTTGATAATATGATGGCATGGAATGCTGAGTCCCACAGCCATTGGTGCCTTAAACCGAATTTGCTGGGCATGACGAAGGAGTTTTTAAGGATTGGATGATTTTCTACACGCGCTCGGTTGGATAATATGACATACCACATATATCTCGATATTTTTTCAAACTCTTTTTTAACTGGGTTTTTGTTTGTAGCATTGATCAGCATCTCGCACAACTCCCTTCTCTTCATTCCTTCTATTGTTTCCGAAGTCACTAATGCCTTGTCGGCGCTTGTATTGCTTGCCTCGACAGATGATTGATGCCCTGCGACAGTCAAAATGAATTCTTCATCAGGCGCAAGTGATATATCTACTCTGAAGGTTGAATAGGCTCGCTCGACACTCTTGATCTTGATTCTATTATTTGATTTTATGGTGATGAACGGGCCATTACTAGAATAAAAGCCAACTAATGTCCCGTCATGATATTCAAACTTTGAGCCAGCCATCTCTGCAATTTTGCTGCGTGACTCTGATAGGAACCAGCTGAAGATTTGCACCATTCCATCAACTTTAAATTTTGTTTCAGAACTTGACGTATTACGCATTTTGTATATGAGTGTATCACCATAAGTGAGTAGTTTCTCCTCAAGGACAGCTCCCTCTACCAATATTGTTCTGTTTGCAACCCCATCTATCCATACATTTTTCTGCACTTTTATTTCTTGATCGGAAATTATCAGGAACGGCTCTGCCTCGAAGTATTCACCATATGTAAAAAATCCCACACCCTTTTCTGCCAGTTTCGCGGCTATGAGGTTTCCTACAACTTCCCCTTTCCCCTCAACGTATAGACAAGCCTGGCCCTCTTCTAATCTAGTTTTACCCATGTACCGTGTATCTGTGGTATTAGTAGTGTAATATGGTTTTCCATGGCTGAAAAATGATACGATGCCATATAACGCAGTCGTTGCGGCCATCGCTAATAACGCTGGTAGGATTGCTCTTCTTCTAATCCTCATTCTGTATAAAGTAGTGGAGCCGTATTAATATTGTTTCGAGACCTTAAAATGTAGGTGTTGATCTTGTTGAAGAATGGGCTATGGGCTCGATTTCAAATCGTGATTATTTTCTACTATATAGTGTGCGGGCTTAAAAGACAAAAACGTGTAAGTGGAATATGTTGAAGAAATGTAGGGGTGATGTGTGGGCCGCTTCCGTGAGATTTGGGAGGTGATCCGGCCGCACGTTCCCGTGCGGCCACCTTGTTACAACTTCTCCCCCCTCACCGGGTCTAGGCTCGGGCCACCCAACTTGAGTGGCTCTCGCCCATCCCCAGCTCGGGTGGAGCGATGGGCAGTGTGTGCAAGGAGCGGGGACGTATTCACCGCCCGGTGGTAACGGGCGGTTACTAGGGATTCCGCGTTCACGAGGGCGAGTTGCAACCCTCGATTCCAACTGAGGCGGAGTTTAGGGATTAGCTCCCCCTTTCGGGGTGGCGTCCCACTGTCTCCGCCATTGAACGTCGCGTGCGGCCCGGGGGATTCGGGGCATACCGACCTGCCGTAGCCCGCTCCTTCCTCCCCCTTTCGGGGGCGGTCCCCCCTGAGTGCCCAGCGCCTTTCGGCCGATGGCAACAGGGGGCGCGGGTCTCGTCCGTTGCCTGAATTAACAGGACACCTCACGGCACGCACCGGCGACGGCCATGCACCTCCTCTCGGCTCGTCCGGTAAGGTCGTCAGCCTGACCATCATCCTGCCGTCGCCCCCGGTAAGGTCTCCGGGAGGGTTAACCATCGGCAAGCAGATAAAGGATTGATTTTCCAACTCTAACCCTTCTATCAGCGCCCAATTTTACTAAAGGGCGGAGAACAGTTCTCACAGCACTTGGGAGTAATCTTTAACTCCAGACATAACTCGTCGATGATCCACCGCTTGTCACAATGCCTTATCACCACACACCCTAGGTAATTAATCATTACGTGAGTAAGTAATAACATGCTTGCCGATTTGTTAACCCTCTTTCCGGCGTTGAATCCGATTAAGCCGCAACGTCCACCCCTTGTGGTGCTCCCCCGCCAATTCCTTTAAGTCTGCTGTCCCAGGATGTGCCCAAGCCCTCGAAGCTTAGTGACCTTCTCGGGATGAGAGCTACCAACCAGCCCAATATACCTCAAAATTCCTAGTTTGGAAGCTATAACAAAACGGTAAACGCGTGATCGCGAATCAATCAAGTGAATCTCACCAGTATCGATCCCGAGCCTTCTAAGGTTCCCTTTGATGAAAAGCAGAACGTCTTGGTTCTTCTGACTAAATCCGAGATAAGGTGATCTTTTATTGACTCTTATGTCACCCTCGGCGTCGAAGAACCCTTGTATAAATGGTATTAGTGCTTTTGGTTTGAGACCTCTCAGCCGATGAGGGACTCTCCAAAATTCCTGACCTCGGTGATCGTTGGGGAATTCATAGTGGTCTTTGATTAGATGATAGACTCTTTTGCTGTAAATTCTTAGGCGGTAGTGGCCTGGTTTGTATTCGTCTATTATCGGAGTCTTGCAAAAGATTTTTGTTATCATAGGTTTCAGAACCTCTTCAAGCCACCTGTAGCTCTTCTGATAATACACGATTACGTAGTTTCTTGCAGCTTTGTCGTTGTATACTGAGCCATCTCGAAGAGCTCCCAGTAAGTAAAGCAGTTCCGGCCCGGGATCGTTCAAACGGCTCCGAGGGGTCGTTGGGCGGTCCTGGGATTTCAGCCTTGCGGCCGTACTCCCCAGGCGGCGGGCTTAATGGCTTCCCTTCGGCACCGGGGCGGCTCGTAGCCGTCCCGGCACCTGGCCCGCATCGTTTACAGCTGGGACTACCGGGGTATCTAATCCCGTTTGCTCCCCCAGCTTTCGCCCCTCACCGTCGGGCGTGTTCTGGCGCTCCGCCTTCGCCACTGGTGGTCCTCCCGGGATCAGAGGATTTTACCCCTACCCCGGGAATACCGAGCGCCTCTCCCACCCCCAAGCCTGGTAGTATCCCCCGCAGCCCACAGGTTAGGCCTGTGGATTTAACGAGGGACACACCAGGCCGGCTACGGGCGCTTTAGGCCCAGTAATAGTCCCTACCACTCGGGGAGCGGGTATTACCGCGGCGGCTGACACCCGACTTGCCCTCCCCTTATTCGCCCGCCTGTTTACAGCGGGCAAAAGCCACCACGAGGGTGGCACTCGGGGTAACCCCGTCGGGCTTTCGCCCATTGCGGAGTTTTCGCGCCTGCTGCGCCCCGTAGGGCCTGGACTCTTGTCTCAGAGTCCATCTGGGGGCTCCCCCTCTCAGGGCCCCTACCCGTCTCAGGCTTGGTGGGCCATTACCCCACCAACTACCTGATAGGACGCAGCCCCATCCTGCGGCCCCTCAGCGGAGGGTCCCCGCAGAGGGTTTTCGGCGAGCAGTCGTTCCAGAGCTGCTCACCTATGGGGGTTTATCCCCAGTTTCCCGGGGTTATCCCCCTCCGCAGGGTAGGTTAGCCACGCGTTACTCAGCCGTGCGCCAGGCCCCGGGATGCCCCGAGGCCTACGACTTGCATGGCTTAGCCTTACCCCGATAGCAGTAGGGTCCGGCAGGATCAACCGGAGTCCGGCCATTTTTATTGGCGGGGTCTGCACGGAAGCGGCCCACATTGGACCTGAGGATCTTCTACCGTCCCTCAGGTCTTCACCCCTAACTGTAGCCAGAGCCGGATGTCACCGCCTCATCGCGTAGGTGTCATACACCTGCCTTGGCGGTGGCGCCGCCTATGAGCCCTGGCCCAAGGTATATGTACAGTTGGGCTACTTATAAGTCTTTGCAGACCGTCTTGCTCTGATAATTATATTCATGCAGCCGTGCCCACCTCTGTAGGTTGATACTTGTCGTGGGTGGTCTCGGCTATATCGGCAGGCGGGTTGTCGAGTACCTGGCTTCTAGGGGCGAGGTGGTTAGGGTCCTTGACAGGGCGGAGGTTGGCGGATCGTTTCCGAAGGATGTAGAGATTGTTAGGGGAGACGCTGCGGAATTCTCTAGAGCCCTGGAGGCTATGCGGGGAGTTAGAGGTGTGGTGAACCTTGCAGCACACATTGACGTGCACGAATCGCTTCTTCATCCACAGAAGTATATCCAAAACAACTTCACAGTGCACTTGAACATCCTTGAGGCCGCGAGGCGCTCCGGAGTGGAGAAGATTGTGCTCGCCTCGAGCGCCGCTGTCTATGGAGACGCTTCCCCACCGCTGAGGGAGGATGCAGAGGCCAGACCTACAAACCCATATGGCCTCAGCAAACTATGTTGCGAGATCCTCTCCCAAGCCTATCACAGTAGCTTCGGAACCGACGCGACAATCCTACGATACTTCAATGTTCTTGGAGAAGGGGGGAAAAATGTCCTGAAAATATTCGTAGAAAACGCGATGGCGGGAAAGCCGTTGGTAGTTAGGGGTCGCTGGATTGGGGGCGAGTTTATACCCGCATCCAGAGACTTTATCTACGTTGGAGACGTGGCTGATGCGACGGTCAAGGCTCTATCTCTCGAACGCGGCGTCTACAAGTTGAATATCGGAAGTGGGAGACCTGTCAGCGTAAGGGACCTGGCGGAACTGGTGCTTAAGGAGACAGGCTGCGATGTGAAGATATTGCTTGAGGAGCTTTCACATCATGAGCCATTGAGAAGCTGGGCCGACATAACCAATGCGAGACAAATACTGGGGTGGATGCCTACAACCAGCCTTGAGTCAATAGTGAAAAAATACGTTAAGTGGTATAGGGGCAAAAAATAGAGGGGAGTGGGGTGTATCTAATATATTGTCTCTTCTTATGCTGGGTCCATGACTGGGTCCAAGGATGGTGGTAGCCCCCTCTCCACCTTCAGCACCGAGCCAATCACCGGCTTCAACCGGATAGTAGAGACTTCTGTCGGCTGTAGATGCTGCATCTCGTCGATTACGACGGTTATCGACCAGAGCTCTCCAATCTCCAAACCCTATCAAATGGTCTCCGTCACCGACAATCTGTTTTACGATGACTCTAGGAAAGCTGAAGGAAATCACAGCGGATTACATTGCTTGTGTAAACGTTCTCAATACTTGTCCTTGGGTCGTGATAGGTTACCGCAAGTGAGCCGACCCGCAAGTCGGTAGCCCCTTCCCTACAGCTACTTTTAAGAAGATTGTAACGTTAGCTACCCTGCCAGCTACCTACATTGAGGTCGTTCCTAACTATCACCGAGCCTACTGTCTCGATCGCCGAGGTCGCCCCATCGATCCTCGCTTGGACCACATCGCCGCCCTTTGGCTTAGTGAAGAGCCCTATGTTTGGGACGGCGAACGAAAAGGCAGCTGCTACGATATTAAAGCTGAATTATGTCTGTCTCGAGGCCCGTTAACGCACCTTTGCTTTTTGTATTTGGGATGTGTGTATTATATTTGTCATGTTACGTGATATATTGTGTTTTAGTGTAAATAATTATGCTTTTTATTCGAGTAAAGTTTAAATATTATAACTGATCTCCTTCACGCAAAATACATAACTACTCTTTACGTACTTGACTTATCATCTTTCTATTCAGAACAACCCAATACTCCACATTGACTCCTGGCTCAAGCTTGCTTCTCAGCCCCTCCTCGGTTGGGAGCGGTATCTCGACAATTTCTAAGGTATCCCGATCCATTACTGAGACAACATCACCCACCGTCACGACCTGCCCCGACCTCTTCTCGATTATCGGTATCTCAACCCTCTGGTCTGAAGGGCCAACTATGTTCCGCTTAACCCCGTCGAATATGCCTATGGCCACAACCCTGACCTTCGCTGATCCGTGCTTCCCAGTCTTAGACTTCTCAACCTCGACCACGCGGCACGGCTCGCCATCTATAACGATGTTGCTTCCCTCCTTTATCGACCCCAGCTCTGCCGGCCTGCTCAACCCCTCTCCAGCCTCGATATGTTGTAAGCCACTATATTAGCGCTGTCTGGTCAGGCGGTGTGGCCCTTCCTCGCCGGGTGGCAGTGAAGGATTATATAGGCGATGGGGGACTGATGTCTGCGAGGTTTGAGAGGGGGTCTAGTTTGGCCTTGCAGAGGCGATAAGTCAGCGGAATATTGAGGTAAAAAAGATAGATGACTGCGGCTATCAGCCCTTCGAGATCTTCAGCGCCTTATCAGAGGCATATGAGCGGTCATACTTGCTAGAGTCTGTCAGTGGCCCGAGAAAGTTGGCCGAGTTCTCTTTCATAGGATGGGACCCGGTCGCGACCCTTGCCGTTGAGCAGGGTGTTCTCGAGGTTGTCGATAGGGTGGAGGGCGCGAGGTTCAAGGTTGACGTGGGAAACCCGCTGAGGCTGCTGGGAGAGATTATTCTAAGCTCGAGGAATAGGGAGAATAGGTTCAGGTTCCTGGGCGGGGGCGTTGGGTATATCTCCTTTGAGTCTGTGAAGTACTGGGAAGATATTCGGTTTAGAGTGAAGGAGGAGCACGACTTTCCCGAGATGGAGTTCGGGGTCTACAATCGGGGCATTATATTTGACCATCGCATGAATGAGGTGTACATCTATGGCCATGACCCAGGCTCAGATTGGGAGGAGGTAAAAAGGCTGATGAAGGATGTGGGCGACGAAGAGCCCCTACGTGCCCTCAGAGCCAAGTCGAGCATCTCAAAGGAGAAGTTTGAGGAGATGGTGGTCAGGGCGAAGGAGTATATTGCGGCTGGTGATGTTCTCCAGGTCGTCCCCTCTAGGAGGATAGACGTAGAGGTGGCTGGGAGCTATAGGGGATACTATAGGGAGTTGAGGCGGCTGAACCCCTCCCCATACATGTATGTGTTAAGGCTGGATGATAGGTGGATTGTCGGGACAAGTCCGGAGATGCTTGTGAGGGTTGAGGGTTCTCGGGTTGAGACTTTTCCAATTGCGGGTACGAGGCCGATGACCGGGCGTGCAGAAGAGGATGACAGGCTGATGGAGGAGCTGCGGAGAGACGAGAAGGAGCTGGCCGAGCATGTAATGCTGGTTGACTTAGCGCGTAATGATCTGGGCAGGGTCTGTCGGTATGGGACGGTTAGGGTCGCTTCGCTGATGGAGGTGCACAGGTACAGCCATGTCCAGCACCTCGTCTCCCATGTAGTTGGAGAGCTAAAGCTTGGCTTGAGCGCAATAGACGCCCTCGAGGCCACCTTCCCGGCAGGAACTGTGACAGGCGCTCCAAAGCTCAGGGCTATTGAGATAATTGACGAGCTCGAGCCTGTGAGGCGCGGACCCTATGCTGGCTGCGTGGGATACCTCTCCTTCAATGGTAGCGCTGATTTCGCTATAACCATCAGGACGCTTCTGGGCCACTCAGATTCGAGTGCGAGTATTCAGGTGGGTATGGGGGTGGTTGCCGACAGTAAACCGGAGGCTGAATGGTATGAGACGGAGCACAAGGCAGCAGCCCTCCTCTCGGCCATGGCGAGGTAAGGGTGATCATGATAAAAGTGTTGGTGGTAGACAACTTCGACTCCTTCGTCTACAACATAGTCCAATATCTCGGCGAGCTAGGCGCCTATCCAGTAGTCTTCAGAAACAATAAACTTACTCTCGAAGACGCCATAAAACTCAGCCCTGATGCAATAGTCATCTCGCCTGGGCCAGGCCACCCTGCCGACAGGAGGTTTTTCGGCGTCTCGGGCGATATCATCCTGGAGATGGGTAGGGAGCGCCCGGTTCTGGGGGTGTGCTTAGGGCACCAGGGGATTGTCTGTGTCTTTGGGGGACGTGTGGAGAGAGCGTCTAGGCTAATGCATGGAAAAGTGAGTATGGTGAGGCATAGCGGCTCCGGAATCTTTGAGGGTGTTAAAAACCCGCTCCGTGTCGCCCGGTATCATTCGCTAGCTGTAAAGCCCCCACTTCCAGAACCCCTAGAAATCACGGCAGTTTCCCTAGACGATGGCGAGATAATGGCTTTGGAGCACCGGAACTATCCGATCTACGGCGTACAATTCCATCCAGAGTCAATAATGACGGAGGAGGGTCACAAGATACTGGAAAATTTCCTCAGAACCGCCAAGAAATAGCTGAGAAGAGAATATTTAGCATTCCATACTTGTGGGTTTAAGGATGAGTGGGTCTGGCGATTCAATTCGCGGGTCCTGGGGAGATGAGCTGTCGGGCCTCCGTATAGCCCACTGTCTAACTGGGAGCGTCTCAGTATACAGGGGGCCAGATATCGCTAGGGCCTTGATCAGGCACGGTGCCGATGTCATACCGATAATGACGCCCGATGCCTCTAAACTTCTTAACCCTCAGCTAATGGAATGGGCCACGGGAAATACCCCGCTGGTCGAGATAGGGGGTAGAGTGGAGCATGTTGAGCTGACTGAGGGTGGGGGGCGGGTGGACCTAGTGCTCGTCGCACCGGCCACCGCAAATACTCTAGCCAAAATTAGCCTAGGCGTTTCAGACAATCCAGTCACACTTGTATGCTCTGCAGCTCTTGGCTCTGGTATCCCAGTCGTGGTGGCTCCCGCAATGCACGTTTCCATGACGAACAACCCAGCGGTGAGAGAATCGCTTAAACGCCTCAAAGAGATGGGGGTTGGAATAGTGGAGCCGTTAATGGAGGAGGCTAAAGCCAAGCTAGCCCCAGAGAAGCACATAGTTGATGAGGTCATCTACCATCTCTCCCCCAAGCCATTAAAGGGTAGGCGATTCATAGTGAGCGCAGGACCCACTAGAGAATACATAGACAGGGTCCGCTACATCTCAAACCCAAGTAGTGGATTGATGGGCATCGAGATGGCCAGAAGTCTGCGGATGCTGGGGGGCGCGGTCTCACTAGTGCTTGGCCCCACACACATCGAGCCACCCACGGGTATCAGTGTCAGAAGAATCGAATCGAGCAAAGAGATGGAGAAGGTGGTTTTAGAGGAGGCAGAGGGGGCAGAGGCATTCTTCTCAGCAGCAGCAGTCGCAGACTACAAGCCAGTCCACACAATCGATGAGAAGATCGAAACAGTCACACACCCAAAAATCGTTTTAGAACTTGAGGCGACACCCAAGATACTCGAATCCGTCAGAAAGAATTTCCCAGAGATCGAGATAATACCCTTCAAGGCAGCCTATGGACTCAGCGAAGGCGTGGAGAAGGTTGTATCGAGTCTTTCCCATTTGAACCCGTTAATGATTGTTGTTAACGACGTCTCTCGCACAGACATCGGATTCGCTTCAGCCTTCAACGAGGTGACAGTAATCGGAAGGTCGGGAAAAATATACCAAGTCCCAAAAGCCAGAAAATCCACAGTCGCCCGTAACATAGCGAGACTCTACATGACAGAAAAAGGCTCATCATAGCATGCTAGGTAAATATAACACCATCCATGCACGTTTCTTGGGCCCGTAGCTCAGAGGTAGAGCGCCCGGCTGTTAACCGGAAGGTCGTGGGTTCGAATCCCACCGGGCCCGATTTTAATAATTATGGATTTTTCAATGTGGTAGGTATGAGGGGATAAAGGGGCGGGTTTTCGTCTGCGCCTCATCATATTTCTGCCGATGCTTTTCTTCAGAATCTCACAAATCTTCCACCACTCCTTCCTTTCTCTAATCCCATCCCTGTAATGCCGTATCATCTTTGTTGAGAGTTCGAAACCCCCCGACGCTAGTAGTGGTGCATATAGTAGGTGCCTTAAATACTCCCCAAAACACCAACAACACATAAACACAAAACAAAAAAACACCAAGAAGATAGGAGGCTGAGGATAATCCATTCAGTTCGGAAGCGTAGGCGTGGGCCTTCTAAGTACTGCTATTATAAGTGAAAATGGGGCAAAAATTCCAGAAGAAGGCGAGCCTTGTCGTCTCTTTGGTTTGCTGGACAATATTTGATTAAGGAATTACACGTTGAAACTCCTCTACAACACCTAGGCTGGACTATGCTATGAGAGATAGATATAATTGAGGCCGCCGCCTCCTGTATGGGTGGAGCCGGTTGAGACCAGCTACCTTTTTCGGGATTAACTATATCATTACCAATCGTTACTAATCGCGCGGATTGGGAGAGGTGGTGTATAGTACGGTTAAGCTGAAGCCGGAGCTTAGACGGGAGATTGAAGAGTTAGCCGAGGTGTATGAAGCAGGAGAGTTGGGTGGCGCAGCAGACCTCAGCCGTATTACCGTTCTGCTCTGCGGCCCTATCACAGGGGCGGAGCTCGATGCAATGAACAACCTTCGCTTCATACAGTGCGTCTACGCGGGTGTTGATTCCCTTCCCTGGAGCCACATACCTGCGGACGTGACTGTGGCAAGCAATGTCGGGTCAAATGCCGACGCAGTCGCAGAACACGCTTTCGCACTACTGTTAGCTGCCGCGAAACGTATCACTTTCTTTGACCAGCGGGTTAGAAGTGGCAACTTTGAGGTTGTTGGCGAGTCGAGGATGCTTCACGGGCGGAGAATCTGCGTTCTCGGGCTTGGTGCGATAGGCTCCAGGGTCGCAGAGATAGCTAAGGCGTTCAAGATGTATGTTGTGGGCTACGGAAGGTCTCTTAGGAGTGGTGTGACGGTTGACGAGTTCTATCCGCCCGACAGAATCAGTGACGCATTGAGGGGCTGCGACTATGCCGTAATAGCCCTGCCCCTTACGAAGCATACCCGCGGCCTCATCACGTATGAGAAGCTGTGCCTCATGAAGCGCGAAGGCATACTCGTGAACGTGGGGAGAGCGCCTATAATAGTTAAGGAGGACCTGGTGAGATTCCTAAAGGAGAATCCCTCATTCATCTATGCGAACGATGTGTGGTGGAATATTCGAAGCCCATCCGAGGACTCCGACGTATACTCGCTACCCAACACCCTCTCCACGCCATGGGTAGCGGGGGCGGCCAGCTCGAGGGAGACTTATGAAGAGATGCTACGGCTAGCGGTCGAGAATGTTGTGAGATATCTTAGAGGCGAGAGGCCACTCAACATCGTCAGGCACGAGGACTACCGCTGAAGGATGGCCTTTAGCCCACTACCCAGCAATTATGCCCAGAGAGGGGTATCTCGATAAGAAGTGAAGAACCAGCGACTTATACGTGTAGAACTCGCCTGTGGGTAGGCTGTCCAGACCATTAAGGTCCGAGAGCCTCGCAAAAGCATCAGCCGCCTCCGCACCCCTCACGATGTATAAATCCTCAACCTCGCCCCTAGTGAAGACTATTGGGAAAATAGGTGCGTCAAGGAGCTCAGCAGGCAGCTTCGACGCGGCCGCCTCCAGATCTCGCCTGGAAAAGTAGTGGCGCCCCCCACCTCTAGTCTCCACATAAGGCCTCGACTGGTTGAGGAGCTCCCTTATCGAAGCCCTCCGCGCGGGGAAAATGTCTTGGAAGCTTCGGATCTGTTTGGAGAACCATGCCTCTACACGCTCATCCCAACCCGACTCAGTCACAGCCAACAAACCATAAACGACGAAGCTATATAAATTAGGGCTCAGAGAATCGTCTTAGCAGGGAATGGTCAAAACCGAAACAATATTCACAGGCTTCAGGAAAGAGGCTAGGGCGAGGCTACTTCTTAGGCCAGGAACTGGGAGGATATTCATAAACGGCATCGTCCTAGACCACCTGCCCAACTCCCTAGCTAGGGAAAAGATACTGGCCCCCCTGAGGCTTGACGAGAAATTCGCCAAGAAACACGACTTCTCGATAAAAGTCAGGGGAGGCGGAGTGATGGGTCAGGCAGAGGCCTGTGCTATGGCTATCGCGCGCGCAATGGCCGCAGCAAGCGCATCCCTAAGGGAGAAAATCTTATCACTTGATAGACACTTGCTAGTCGGCGACCCGAGAAGGACGGAGCCGAAAAAACCCAATAGGCGGTCCGCTCGACGCTTCAAGCAAAAGAGCTACAGATAGCTTGCCAAAGAGAAGCGTAGAGGGAACCCCTAGGAAATAATGATCTCACAAAAATACATAGGGTTGTGATTCTTGGTCAGCGGGGGGTATAGAGCAGCTCAGCAGTACTTCGCATCTTCTCGTCCAAGCCATTTTGCTGTATTATGTCCCGTAGAATGTAATATGATGGCCGCGGCCTTCTCTTCTTGGTTGAGGGGTCGTAAGTAATAACTCCGAACTTCATAGCGAATCCGCGTGCCCACTCAAAGTTGTCTATGTAGCTCCAGTGAAGATACCCTCTGACATCCGCTCCACTCTTAACTGCGTCTTCGACCGCCGCGATATGAGCGAACAGGAACTGTGGCCTAATCCTGTCATACTTGTCTGCCGTGCCATTTTCAGTTACTATCATGGGCTTCCCATATCTCTGAAGCATTAGTAAGACGTTCCTCAACCCCTCAGGATAGATTTCCCAACCGAACTCTGAAGTAGGTCTCCCAGCCAGCGAGAACGAGGACGGCTCACAGGCAAATCCATACCCGGGAACAATGGTCCAGGGCAAAGGTAGGCCTGGTAATGTCGTGGCTCTTACTACTAATCGCGAGTAATAATTCACTCCTATCCAGTCAAACCTGTCCTTAAGCTCTGGAACCTTCTCTGGAGGTTGTAGGCCGAGCATCGACCGGTCTAGTTCTCCCTTACTTAGTGTCTCGAAGAACCAGAGGTTGGAGAAATGGTTCATCTTTTCAGCAGCACCCTTATCGGCATCACTCTCCTTATCGCATGGCTCGATGGCGGAGGTCGCATAGATTATTCCTACTTGCGAGTTTTTCCCGAGGACCTTTTTCAACTCGTCATATCCGCGGGCATGTGCCATGAGTAGATTAAGCCGCGCCTTGGTTAGACCCTCGACACTGAAGAATCCGGGTGGAAAGGCATACTCGGATGGGTAGCGACCATAGCCAATATCCGAAACAACGTATGGCTCGTTGAAGGTGCTCCACATGTCGACAAGGTCAGAGAGCCTAGAGCCGACAAAGTGTGCATACTTCACAAACTCCACGACATTAGCAGTATCAACCCATCCAAGAGGCCCCTCACGGAGGGCTGAAGACCTTGCCCGCAGAGGGTCGTGAACCCATATCGGTAGGGTGAAGTGGTTTAGATTGACTATGACCTTGAACCCTCTGTCCTTCATGTCTCTTATCATTTCGCGGTAGTGGTTGAGGGCATTCATACTGGCTAGACTCTCAAGCTCTCTCTCACCCTCTGCGGGTATCTCGACATCCTTCACTATCCCATTCTCGATGGTTGTTTTAACCTTGACTTCGCGGGTAGGTTTCGGGAAGATTCTGCTCCACTCTATCCCTACTCTCATTGTGTTTGCTCCCAGCTCGGATATTAGCCGGTGGTCCTGTTTGAAGAGGTCCCAGTAGCCTGGCCCATCCTCCGGCCTATCTCCGCTGACGACCCTATTCATGATGTTAAACGGGTCTGTAACCCAGACATACCAGTCCGTCTCCCTATCTATCGCCGCATCACTATAACCCATCTCAAATTGGAAGCCTGCTTCGGAAAAACCCCACATGAAATCACGTCTTAGCATACACGAGCACCCTTCTCACGCAAAAGTTCTAGAGTGTGGTGCTTATTAATAATTCTTGAGAATTATGGCTATAGATATGCATGAAATAATATAGTGTTAGCTTAGGCTGATTGTATTGTGGTAAAATTTATGGCGTATCCGGAAAGATTTATATGCCGCTAATCATTAATTCTAAACGCATGAACGGGAAAAAGTCCTACATAGCTATATCTGCCGCTCTGGTGCTTGTTGCTGCTCTAGCTCTCTCGGCTGTGCCGGTGAGCTATGGCCAGCTTCCACTGCCAGCTGGCGTCCCACGAGGAGACGTCCTTGTTATTGAAAACCACTGGGGAACATATGCCAACCCCAATAACTGGAATCCAATAGCCTCGCCTGGTGTTGGTCCTGCATCTATTGCTCCAGGTGGGAGCGGCTACCAGCAGCTGTGCAAGGCCTTCCTATGGTACATCAATACATCAAACAGTATGTTGATACCGTGGATCGCGGCTGAACCGCCGATCTACTCGCCAGACTTCACCAGTCTAATCGTGAAGCTACGGGATGGTGTGTACTGGAATGACGGAAAACCTTTGACAGCAGAGGACGTCGTGTTCACGCTAAAGTATCTTAAAGAGGCGCCAGCTCCAATAGGCGTAAACGAGAAGGCATCAGTAAAGGACGCTAGGGCTTTAGACAGGCTAACCGTTCTCATAGAGCTTCTCTCACCGAACCCGAGATGGCACTACTTCTACGCGGTGATAATTTACGGTGCTGGTGGAATTCTACCAAAGCATATATGGGAGGGAAAGGACCCGCAGAAGTTTGAGAATAATCCTCCCACTTGTGCCGGGCCGTATAACCTAAGGGCTGTAGACCCGGCAGGAAACTGGTTCCTCTGGGAGAGGTTTGACAACTGGTGGGGTTCAAAAGTTTTCGGCGTTGTCCCGGCTGCAAAGTATGTCCTCTACATCAACCATGGTCCAGATGAGGCTAAGGCCCTGGCAATGACTAAGCACGAGTTGGATGCTCTGAGGACTTTGCTCCCTGAGCAGGCAGAGCTCGTCATAAAGAACAACCCGTATCTGAAGGGTTGGAGGGCCAGCGCCCCCTTCGCATGGCCACTTGACCCCTGCGTGAAGGGTATCGCTTTCCAGACAAAGACTCCACCTTTCGATAAGAGGGAGGTAAGATGGGCTCTAGCCTACGCAATAGATTACAGAACGATATACCGGGCGTTCGTAGGTATTGATAAGTCCACACCAACACCAGCCGCCCTCCCAGTCATACCACATGCAGCGGACATTGAGACATACTATATTCCGCTACTTGATTACCTGAAACAGTACGGCTACGACCCAGAACTGGTCCTCGACATTGCTAGGGAGAACAATGCATGGTGGGTCGAGAAGTATCCTGTACTAGGCTTCTGGAAGCAAGATTTAGCCAAGGCCGAGCAGCTTCTAACAGCCCAAGGATTCAAGAGAGGCGCTGACGGTAAGTGGCTAATGCCTGATGGTACGCCATGGACGATAGAGATCAAGACTACCTCGGGCTTCGAGATGGAGAGCCAGAGAATAGCATTCCTAGTCGCTGACCAGTGGAGGGCTTTCGGTATCGATGTTAAGGTGACGCCATTGGAGTCAGGGCCGTTCTCAACCTCATACAGCATAGGCGACTTCCAAGTAGGCACTTTCTGGCCTGGCTGTAGCCAGATACTTGACCTATACGCCAACTGGTTTAACCGGTGGAGTAGTAAGTATTGGGTCCAGAAGAAGGGTGAGGGCGGTCATGGAACTGGGTGGAACACTGCCGAGGCCCCGATCCAGGAGCTTGACAGGATAGTGGATGAGCTTGAGAGGACTGATCCAGGCTCTCCAAGAGCCTTCGAGCTCTACAGGGAGGCGTTGAAGATCTGGGTTAGGGACCTGCCCTGGCTCGGCTTCTTCCCAACACCCTTCTACACATTCCAAGACGGCTACGCTTGGGATAACTGGCCAACATTCCCAGAAAACTACTACATGGACCCAGTCTCTTGGTGGAGCCAGCACCTCTTCGTTATACTTAAGGTTAAGCCGACAGGCAGAGCACCGACAAAGGATGCTATAATGGATCCGAAACCACTAAGAATTGCCAACACACCCCTAGTCAAAATTGCCACCGCTGCCGAGTGGGAGAGTCTGGTGGGTCGTGCTCCGCCAGCTGCTGGCGTGACTACCGTCACGCTAAGAGAGACAGTGACACAGCGTGTAACCGAGCTAAGAACACAGGTAGTCACACAAGTGCAGACACAGACTGTAACGGCCATTGACTGGGGGACGCTGTCTGGAGTAGCTGCAGCTGTAGGGATCGTATTACTCGTCGTCGGGATAGCTGTAGGCAGAGCACTAGGTCGCAGAAGACCAGCACAATAAACATCTGATTTTTTATTTTCTGATTTATTATGTAAGATATATATTCAAGTTATCAGCCTTAAATTAACGGGGACGCTTGAGCAAGCTGCTTATATTCATTGCTTCGAGGATTGTGGCCTTTGTCCTTACCGTTGTAATAGGTGTAACTGTAGTCTTCGTGATACCGAGGCTCCTACCCTATAATCCTGTTGAGGCACAGATAGGCTTCATCTACTCGATTGGACAATTTTACGACCCAACCGCGATAGAGAGTCTTAGACAGACGTTATACGAGCTATATGGCCTGAAGGGAAACCCCGTTGAGCAATACATCGGTGTCTGGCGTCGACTACTTACACTCGACTTGGGACCATCGATCATGAGCTTCCCAACACCCGTTGCCACTTTAATAAGCATCGCGCTCCCCTGGACTCTCGGCCTGCTAACACTCTCTGTGCTCATCTCTTGGACGCTTGGAAACATTATCGGCACGATCTCCAGTTTCTTCAGCCACAAGAGGTTCTCGAAAGTACTAACAGGTATGGCAGTCATCCTTTATCCAGTACCCTACTTCATCCTCGCCCTAGTCCTAATGTTCGTATTCGCATTTCTGATACCTATCTTCCCACTGGGTGGTGGAATAACTATTGTGGGTGTGGGATTTAGCTTAGACCTCGTATTAAACTTGGCAAAGCACGCGGCGCTTCCGGCAATATCTATAATCATACCGGGGACGCTGGGCTGGTGGTTCCTCTCCTCCTTCACACTCACAAGCCAGAAAAAGACTGAAGACTTTGTAAGATACGCCGAGCTAAAGGGGCTGCCTAACGGTGTTGTGCTGAAGCGCTACCTGATCAGGAATATTCTCATGCCCCAAACCACCGCCTTGGGACTAGCCCTCGGAGGAATCTTCAGTGGCGCACTCTTAACCGAAGTTGTCTACGCATATCCGGGCCTAGGTCGTCTATTATATCAAGCAATCATTAACAACGACTACAACATGATAATGGGCATATCTCTACTCTCTATCCTCGGCGTTTCGCTTGCCACGCTTCTCCTTGACCTGCTATATCCCTTAATAGACCCCACTGTAAGGTATAGGTGAGGCGGCGAGTTGACCCTAATACCTCGCACTGGGGTTGACGCATTAAAATTTTTAGGGATAGGCCTCGCAAGGTTCTCAAACATATTCCTTGAAGTTTTCAGGGCCAGCCGCTCCTTCAGAGTTGGGCTTGTGATATTTGCCGTAATGATTATGCTAGGTGTTGGTGTCAGCTCTTTCTCACCCTTTGACCCACGGCGCTGGTATCTGGTGCCGCCTAACAGGCCACCGGGCCTCGAGTTCCTCTTAGGCACAACCACGAATGGGCAGGATGTATTCTGGCTCCTGACGTGGAGCATTAAGAACTCTCTCATTATCGGCCTAATAACAGCGATGGTCGCCTCTCACATAGGACTTATACTCGGTATGCTTGCAGGGGCGAGGGGTGGGCTGGCCGACAGAATGCTCATGATCTTGACAGACTCCTTCGTGGTTATACCTTCGCTTCCCACCCTAATTCTTCTTGCTGTCTTATTGAGAGATGTAATGACTATTCCCCTCATGGGCTTGATAATAAGCATCTTCTCATGGCCATGGCCGTCTAGACAGGTGAGAGCGATGGTCCTCTCACTACGGGAGCGTGACTTTATTGCGACATCAATCTTCTCGGGCTACGGAGTGATGGGCCGCGTCTTCAGAGACTATCTACCCTTCATCATCCCCTGGCACCTAGTAAACCTGACGAACACGGTACTCTTCGCCATATCAAGCGAGGCTGCGCTAGCGGTCATAGGTGTCTCAATACTTAGCGAGGCGACGCTCGGTGTCATGATATACTGGGCCCTTAACTACTCAGCCCTATTCAGGGGTCTTTGGTGGTGGCTTATCTCACCAGTTATAACGATAATACTCGTATTCGTCTCCCTCTTCCTAATATCGAAAGGCATCTCAGACTATTCTAACCCACGTCTAAGGTGGCAGGCGAGGGGGTGAAAGTCCCAGAATGTCAGTGAACAATCTTGTGCTGGATTGCAGGGGCGTTACAGCTCACTATGTGCTCGGAAACGATATTAGGGTGAGGGCGGTGGATAATGTTAATCTAACTGTTGGGAGGGGTGAGATTGTTGGACTGGCCGGAGAGTCTGGATGCGGTAAAACCACCCTGATGAGGACGATATACAGGGACGTGACTCCGCCCCTTAGAGTTTTATCGGGGGTTGTGCGGCTTCAAGCGACAAGCGGAGAGATGGTCGACCTCTACAGCCTAAGCGAGGCCAAGCTGAGAGAGATGCGGGCTAAGGTAATATCTTATATCCCTCAAGGCTCGATGTCCGTCCTTAATCCGACTTCAAGGATAAGAGGCCAGTTCCTCGAGATTTTCCAGAAGTATGGGGGAGTTAAGAAAGAGGAGGCTCTTCAGCAAGTGAAGGATAGGTTGCGAGAACTTGGTCTTCGCGAGAGCATCCTAAACTCCTATCCCCACCAGCTCAGCGGGGGCATGCGTCAGAGGACGGTTATCGCACTGGCAACTATAATGAACCCAAGCATAGTGCTAGCCGATGAGCCAACCTCTGCCCTTGACGTCGTCTATCAGAGAGGAGTTGTAGAGATGATACAGAAGATCAGAGAAATGTACGGGACCTCATTCATTCTTGTCTCACATGACATGGGGCTTCACTACCAGGTGACAGATAGGATAGCTCTTATGTATGCAGGGAAGATAATAGAGGTTGGTAAGACTGATGACGTGTTTAAAGAACCCCTCCACCCATACACCGAGGGCCTTATCAATTCTCTGCCGCGCATAGGTGGATCTAAAAGGCTTGAAGGGCTTTCAGGTCTACCACCCAGCCTCGCCAACCCACCCCCCGGTTGCAGGTTCCATCCTCGATGCCCCTACAGGATGGAGAAGTGCTCAAGGGAGGAGCCGCCCCTCCTCAAGTTTGGCGACCGAGAGGTGGCCTGCTGGCTCTTGGAGGAGGGAAAAAAGTAGATGGGTGAGAACAGCATCCTTAAAGTCGAGAATCTCACAAAGATATTCAAGACGGGTGGTCTATTTTTCGGGAAAAAGTTCAGGGCAGTTGACGACGTATCCTTCACGCTTGGAGGAGACTCGGCAAGTATATTTACAATAGTTGGCGAGAGCGGGTGCGGTAAGACGACGCTAGCTAGAATGATTCTGAACCTCATAGAGCCGACCTCTGGAAGTATTGAAATTCTGGGTAAGCGAGTGTTAGAGCTCTCTTCAAAGGAGAGGAGTAGATGGCTGCCGAGGATTATTCAGCCTGTTTTCCAGAACCCCTTTGAGAGCTTCAACCCCCTTAGGAAGGTGTACCCATATCTAATCCATACCGCGGTCAATGTTGCGGGGGTCAGGGACAAGTATGAGGCCGTGGAGCGGGTGAACCAAGCCCTCGAGGCCGTGCGCCTCTCACCAGATATCGCGGATAGGTCGCCCTACGAGCTTTCCGGCGGCCAGGTCCAGAGGCTATCAATAGCGAGAGCAATTATTCCACGGCCGAAGCTAATTGTGGCGGATGAACCCGTCTCAATGATTGACGCCTCCCTAAGGATGGGGATTCTTAACATATTCAAGCAGCTCAAGGAAGACCTGGGGATAAACTTCATCTACATCACGCACGACCTAGCCACGGCCTACTACATTAGCGACAGGATAGCGGTGATGTATAAGGGATCATTCGCCGAGATAGGGGAGGCTGAGGCCATCTTCAGAGAGCCGCTCCACCCCTACACCCAGCTCCTGATCGACTCGATACCTAGGGTAGACAGAAAGTGGGCTGGAAAGGTTAGGGTGGCGGTAACTGAGGTTGAGGAGTATCTCCTCCCCGGCTGCAAATTTGCAGATAGGTGTCCCTACGTTATGGAGATTTGTAAGAAGAAGGCTCCGCCATTGACCAGAACTAGTGGTGGAGTGGAAGTTGCCTGTTGGCTCTACTCTGATGAGAAACACTAGATTGTGGGAAGGGATATTCTTACTTCCCTTCCCGTGTTAGATGACTCGTAGATTGCGTCTATTATGGCGTGGAGTATAACGCTCTGCCACCCTGTTACCGGCGGCTCTGCCTTCTCCTGAACAGCCCTGACGAAGGCCTTCGTCATCTCGAGGGGGAGGTCGATGCTGGGGAGGGCGGGCTTAACGTCGGTCAAGAAGTTTGCCGTCCTAGAGTAGAACCCTATGTCTTGGATGGCTTCATGCCCCTCAGCCTCTATCCCGCCCTTGTCGCCTAGAACCCTGAGCCTCCCTACCTCGCCCCTGTGTGAGACGTTAGCAGCCCAGGCGGTCTCTATACATAGGGTTAAACCCCCCTCAAACCTCACGAATCCCGCGGCGAAGTCCTCGAGCTCGAATTCGTCGGGGTTCCATGACCCCCAGTTAAACTTTACTTCTTCGGGATTTTTACCAAACTTTGTGTAGACCGCGCCGCTAGCTGCCACTGGTTTTCTGAAACCTGTTAACGCCAGTATGTTGTCGAGCATGTAGCAGCCTATGTCTAGGAGCACTCCTCTCCCCCCTGAGAGCTCCTTATCGATGAAGGTAGGCTTGCCTGGTATTCCTCTCCGCCTCACGAGGTATCCGTAAGCGTAGTAGGGCTCGCCTAGACTGCCCGACTCGTAGAGCTCAACCCCATACCTGAGAGCGGGAGAGAACCTAGACCAGAACCCAACCATAAGCACTCTATTATGATGCTTCGCCGCCTTCACCACTTCAACAACTTCTTGGAGATTTGCTCCTAGAGGCTTATCGACTAACACATGGACTCCTCTCCGGAGACACTCTAGTGCAATCCTGTGATGGAGTCCGGAGGGAGTGGCTATGCTTACGGCCTCTAACCCCTCTCTATCAATCATCTCCTTAAAATCCGTATATCCTACTAGGCGAAACTCCCTACAGACATTCTCGAGCGTCGCGGAGTTGGTGTCACAGGCCGCAACAACCCTCGCCCCAGGAGTCCGGGCTAAAGGTATGAGGTGTCGTCCCCTGCCATGCCCACCAACACCTATTACTCCAACCCTAACTTCTTCCAACACTAAACACCGCAGTGACTAAGAATCTCATGTAAAATATAAAAGTTGAGAATGGAGATATATCCACGCCACTTGATGTAAACATAGCGGAGTACATGGGGGCATGGCCGCGTTAAGTTGGAAATATGTCGGTCACCGGGTGTTCGCGGCTTGGCTTAACATCTTCTTAGGCATCAATGTCATCTTCATTATCTTGCGGCTAGCCCCGTTAGGCGCGGTTGAGGCTCGTCTTCAGCAGGCCTTTCAATTAGGCATCGTGCGCTACCCAGAGGAGGCTGAGAGGCTTCGGAGTGCTTGGCTAAGCTTTTACGGTCTTGAGGGAGATTTATGGTCACATTATCTTGAAGTGTGGAGGAGGCTTTTCACCTTTGACTTTGGGCCATCCCTAGTTAGCTTCCCAACCCCAGTCTCTGTGCTGATTCTGAGGGCTCTTCCATGGACAATAGGTCTACTTTCTCTAAGCATAGTCATCTCTTGGCTTGCAGGGACCCTGATGGGCATTTTCTCAGGCTCTGCTCCCTCGAAAACCCTCTCCAAGCTCCTGATAGGGCTATCCTCTGTGCTGTACCCAATTCCGTACTACCTATTCGGCCTCGTACTGATCTTCCTTTTCGCGTACTTGGTTCCGGTCTTCCCCCTCGGCGGAGGAGTTAGCGTAGTCCCCCCGCGCCTCACCGAAGACCCCCTACACAACTTAGCATTGGTCCTCAACATACTTTACCACGCCACCCTGCCGGCACTATCACTCATAATACCTGTCAGCCTCGGCTGGTTTTTCCTCAGCGCCTACTCGGCCACCCGAGTGAAAATAACTGAAGATCACGTCCAATTCACCCGGCTGATGGGTGTGAGGGAGAGTGAGATTAGGAGGAGGCATCTCTGGGGTGAAATCAGCCTTACACAGATCACACTCCTGACCCTCCAAATGGGTCAGATACTTGGTGGAGCACTTATAACGGAGATTCTCTTCGCCTACCCTGGCATGGGCTATCTTATCTACAGAGCCATCACAGCTTTCGACTATAACCTGCTTGCGGCTGTGGCTCTCCTCTCATGCATCGTGATAACATTGTCAGTCTTCATACTAGACCTCATAGCACCGCTCATTGACCCTCGAGTCCGGCACAGGTAGCCTATCGCACCGTAACCCTAGATGCCCTGTGCCTCCACAGGATGAATATAGATGCTGCGGAGATGGCCAGGAAAACGCCAGCTACGGTGGAGGAAACAGCCTCAATGTCGACCAATCTACCACCTACAAGCACCCCCCTCAGTCTGGTCTCAAACAGCGTGGGAGAGCTTACCCAGACAAGCCTCCGCTCTACAAGAGAGTCATCGAGATAAATGTTGACTTGTACCTCGCCCGCTACGGGTACTCTGGCCTGTATAGAACCATCATCCTGCCTCACGCTTTCGAGCTCTTGGCCCCTCCAAACTATAGAGACCTTCGCGTCTCTCAATACATTCCCAGCCCAGTCACTGACCCGTACCCTAAACTCGATATCAACTTTAGTGGCTTGTATCAATATCCGTGGCACCGTGGCATTCACATCCCCACTAGCAACTTCTACGCCCATATAGGTCACAGAGTAATGATGCGCCCCTGGGATCAGGTATAAGGCCGCTCTCCCCTCAGAATCACTGGTCGCCGTGTATATTCTTCTCGTTGAGGGGTCTAAGAGTGTTATGGTTGCATTTGGAAGAGGTTGGCCTCTCGGAGTATGTATATAAAGCATGGTCTCAACACGATTCACAGTTACGGTAACCATCTCAAACCCAGGAACCAGGTTTACATCCATTACACCGAGCCGGAAACTGTCTTTGTAAACTGTTATGCGGTAGACCCCCGCACCAGGTCGCCCCTCGCTAAAGGGTATAGCGGAGAATGTGGCCTCTCCGCTAGTACTAGTTGTTGACGAACCCAACACGCCGAGTTTCTCAGATTCTATGAGGACCCGGAGGCCCCGAACCGCCGACCCTGCATCATCTCTTACAACGACGACCATGTCTGAGAGGTCAAGCACATATGTCAGGTTCTGGCTCCTGTCAAGCAAAGCCGTCTCCTTGAATAGGAGTATCTCCGGTGCTTGTGGTGAATATCGCTTGGAGGCCTCGATAATGTATGGGCCGGCAACCTTAGAAGAGGGTATATTATACGTCTTCCCAGCCGCAAGGGATGTGGAGAAGTTTAGGCTCTCGGAGCTTAGTTTCAGGGTTGCATTCACGGCTCCGCCTCTGTAGTCGAGAATAGTTATCCCCACCTTGATGATCTCGGCGGTTAGACTATATTCGGAGACCTGTGGAGTCACGCTTATGGTCGAGTTGAGGACGGTAACTTCCCCCAGCCTACCTAAAACCCTGTAGGGGCCGACTTGGGATAGGTTTGAGAAGGGTAGGTCACGTATCGAGACTTTGCCGTTAGAATCGGTTGAGCCTCGGCGTATGACCGGGCCATTCTCCGATTTTAACTCAATAGAAACGCCACTCGCCGGCCTCCCATCTAAGTCATAGATCAACAGGTCTATATTCTGTATATGAAGTGTGAGATTGACGCGGGTCTGCGCTGGGAAAGAGATAGTCGTTTGAGCAACCACAATACCGTCCACGAGGGCTGATAGATTGTATACTCCTGGCGCAATTAGCCTGAACTCCGCAACGCCCTGTGCTGTTGTCTCAAACATCCTCGTAAACGTGGAGTTTGATAGTCTGAGCTCCACACCCCCTCGCGGGCTCCCAGAAATGTCAAACACTCTGACAGTGAGGCTTTCTCCCTGCCCCTGTCCTAAACCTAGCTGTGATAAAACGAGCACTAGAAGTAGTAGTGATGCGGCTAATCTCATATCTCTTCAACTCATATTCCGGATGGGTGATCTCCCGCCACCATGGGTGAAGTGGTTCTTCCTAAGGAATTCCTCGGCATCCATTAAGACTTGCTTCGCCGTCCTAAAAGTGAGCTGCGTTAGTGCATCCGGATATTTTAGCCAGGCATAAGCTTTATGCTCCTTACTGAGAGTGACTCGAAACTCATTGGTCCTCCCCAGAAAAAATGTGACCGTCTTATATACTGTGTCGTCGTCACTTTTGTAAGTATAGCTTATAATCCGTTTAAACCCCTCGATGATCTGAACATTCTGCAGACTTGTCTCCTCTCTAATCTCCCTTAGTGCAGTCTCTATCTCCGACTCTCCTTCCTCTATACCGCCTTTCGGAAAATCCCAGTGACCACCACCATATAACAGCACGAGATAATAGTTCTCGCCGATGGAGTCGTTGAACACTACTGCCCCTGACGATCGCTTTATTTTCATCTCCACATGCCTATTAGCGCCTCCTCCGAATAAATCTTTGCATGCTCAGGCTATGTTCCGCTCCCCTCTTCGACTAGCTACGGCAGCGGCCTCAGCCAAAATACGCCTTGCCTCGTCATCCGTGGCCTCAAACTTTGAATAACCAATATCGTCAGCGGAGCCGATCTCGAGTGCAACGTCGTCGATTAGTTCCTGAACCCGTAATACTCGCCCGCTAACCTCTGGCAGGGCGCCTTGAAGGTCCTCACCAATCTTAGACACGATCCCTTTAATCGGCTGTAAGGCCATTTTCACGTCGCCGAGGTCTTTTACCGTGGCAAGCCTATATATCACCGCCTCTAGGGAGAGCTGGCACCGCAGGGTGTTATTGAATGTTTTTCGGAGCTGGGATAGCTCAGATGCGTAGACTGCGGCCCTCTCCGTGTCACCTTCCTGATAGGCCTTGACACACGCTTCGAATAGGTCTCTGTTTCTTCTACTCATCTGGTCTACTCTCGCTGAGAGTTTTTTGTTTAAGACCGAGAGGCTGAGTGACACCTCCTCGATCTTCGACCATAGCTTTGACTCCCTTGACCACGAGAAGCGCATGCAGATAGACTTGGCAAATTCACATTTATACTGGGGTCGTTCCCTCGGTGAAAGGACATTCTCCCTGTATATCTAAGAGAATATGGTAAGTACAAACTCTAGAGCCATAAGGAGTGCAAGAACTATGAGGAAGGCTCCGAGAACGATGTTTATGAGCCTCAGCAGCCGCGACCCAATTATTTTGCCCCCCCTCCATGCCAGACTACTTGTGAAAACGAGCCATGCGTAGTCGATCCAGATGTGCGAGGCATACATCACGGCGATGCCCATCCATGCGGCGAGCTCTAGGGAGTCGTATACCAGTTTAGCACCGATGGTAAGCCACCAGGTGATGAAGTATGGGTTTAGACCTGTGAATATTATGCCTATCGCGACGCCATTCTTAGGGGTTTTAGTATCCAGACCGTTGGTTGGATTGGGTTGTGCTATGATTGATTCGCGGAGCTGGTTGAGGCCGAAGAATGTGAGGGCTGCTACGCCAGCGGCGGTTATGGCAAGCCTAGCTATTACCTCGCCTGTGAGAAGAAAGGCTATGCCCTGGGCTATAAGGAGGACTAGTGGGAGTTCCACAACCATGTGTCCGGTGGCGGAGAGGAATCCTACGCGGGCCCCTCTTTTGACACCCTCACTCAGGGTCGCGATAAGTAGTGGACCTGGGGCAAGTGCCCCTGAGGCTGAAACGAGGACAACACTAGCAATGAGCTCAGGCCAATCCATTGGTTTGTCAAAATTTCAGAGCATTTAATAAGGACTAATTTTCGGGGCTATGGTCCTTCCTAGGCCACTATGAGGCAGCGTTAAATACGGCTTAAATAAAAAACATGTCAGAAATAGGTGGAAATGAGTGTGAGACTCGTTGAGCCGCTACAGCTCATCAGGACTACAGCCCGCTACCTTAAGGAGAATAAAATAGTTTCCATGCCGAAGTGGGTCCCATTTGTGAAGACTGGAGTCTCTAAGGACAGGCCTCCATCTGATCCTGACTGGTGGTATGTGAGGTGCGCGGCGATATTGCGAAAGCTGTACATCCATGATAAGGGGCTTGGGGTCTCGAGGCTAAGGAGGATGTATGGTGGCAGGCATAGGATGGGTCACAGAAACCCACATTTCGCTCCAGGCAGTGGTAGTGTCATCAGAAAAGCCCTCCAGCAGCTAGAGGGTGCGGGGCTAGTGGAGAAGTCAAAGAAGGGTAGAGTCCTAACAAAGAAGGGCAGACAGCTACTCGAAGAGATCAGCGAGAGCATATTGAAGAGACAGGCAGGCAAGACTTGAGGCTTCCACCGCTAAGGATCGAGAACCATCTGAAAGAGCTCTCGGAAAGGATTTACAGCACCAAAAAGAGGTTTCAAGAGGGGAAACTGGACTTAGAGGAATATTTCCAACAAAGATGTGGGCTTGAAGGCTTGTATAGGGAGGAGGCTGATGGTCTTCTTCGCAGAAGAGTCTTGAGAAAAAGGTAGGCCTACTATTCGCCGAACTTCTCGGTCCTGTTTGCAAGGTCCATCAAAATACTCATCAGGTCTGTGCCCCTTATCCGCCCTAGTGCGCCGCTGGCTGAGTCAACCTCGTTAAACCTGTTTACGGCGTCCACTCTCACCCCATGGCCCCAAATCAGCACCGGTACTGGGTCTCCCCTATGCTCGCCTGTGAGGGAGCTAGTCGTATGGTCCCCTGTGACGCAGATGACTAACTCGTCGCGGGGTGGGCTGTAGTTTTTCGCAAATGCTGTGTCGATCTTCTCTATGAATGAAGCCTTTGTGACTGGATCCTTATCGTGGGCTGCTGTGTCCGTCCCTTTGATGTGTAGGAAGACGAGGTCATATTCGTTTATGGCTTTGAATGCCGTTTTGAACTTAGCGTCAAGGTCGGTGTTTAGCGTGCCAGTTGCTCCCGGCACCTCGACTACGTCCATGCCCACAGAGCTGCACACTCCTTTATAGAGAGCTCCACCAGCTAATACTGCGGCCCTTACACCGAATCGCTGGGAGAGAGATGGGAGGTTTGGCATTCGGCCTGCCCCACGCGGTAGCAGCATGTTGGCGATGGGTAAGCCGGCCTCACGCCTCCTAATGTTTACCGGGTTTTTCTCGAGTATCTGCTTGTATTTTTTGAGGAGCTTTGTCAGGGCCTCTGCAGTCCTCTCTGCCTCTCGGGAACTGTTTAGGGGCTTCGGCCAGATCAGTTCCGCGCCATCCTTATGCGGGTCTACGTCTGAGATTTTATCGGAGACTTCCCCCCGGAGCACAAGGACCGACCTGTGTTCAACGGTGTGTTTCAGTAAAACCTCTATCCCGTCAACTTCCGAAACCTCTTTGAGACTTTCGACAAGTTGGGCCGCCTCCTGGCTACTTATACGGCCCGCCCTCCTATCCACAACCCTTCCATCATCACTGACTGTGGCGAAATTGCATCTAAAGGCGACGTCGCCAGGCTTAAGCTTGATTCCAGCTCCAAGCGCCTCGAAGGGCCCCCTTCCAGGATAATACTTGTACGGGTCATAGCCGAGGATGGATAAGTGTCCCGTATCGCTTCCAACAGGAATTCCTGGCGAGACTGGGTCCATTATCCCGTTTATCCCGTTGCGTGCTAAGCTGTTCAGGAATGGTATACGTGCAGCCTGAAGAGGTGTCAGGCCGTTCAAGTTGGGTGAAGGCCTGTCACCAACGCCGTCCAAGAGGACGATTAAGATCTTCACAGGATTAGCAAGTTCCAGCTAATTTATAAAAACATCTCTGTGTGAGTAATCAGTGACACAGCGTTGAATCGTCTGCCCGAGATAATCTCTAGCAGGCTAGTCTATAGTGGTAGGCTAGTTTCGGTTAGGCTTGTCAGGGCGAAGTATGTTGGGAGGGAGGTTGTGAGAGAGGTCGTCGAGCATCCAGGGTCTGTCGCGATAGTGGCGACTGATTCTGAGGGTAGATTCCTCTTAGTTTCTCAATACAGGATAGGCGTGGGCGAGGAGACTCTTGAGATACCCGCGGGTACATTGGAGGAGGGTGAGGAACCTGCGAGGTGCGCTGAGAGAGAGCTTGAAGAGGAGACAGGACTCAAGGCAGACGGTCTAAGGCTTATCGCAGAGACCTACACATCGCCGGGCTACTCAAACGAGAAGCTATACATATTTGTAGGGCGGGCACCTACAGTCGGCTTACAGAGACATGATGTGGATGAAAACATCAAAGTCGTCAGACTAACCCGTGAACAGGTCTTGGACGCTATCCGAAATGGGAGTATTAGAGACTTGAAAAGTATAGCCGCACTACTTATGAGTATCTTCATGGACAGTGTTTAGTGATGCTTTTCCTTTGGTCTCCTTACTTTACCGAGCTGGGCTGGCTCTAGATTGAATACGATAGTTTTGAGAACCATCATCTCCTCGATCGAGTATCCTATACCCTCTCTTCCCAACCCTGAGTCCTTAACGCCTCCGAATGGGAAGTAGCCGACTCCGTGCCGTGGAAAATCGTTTATCGTCACAGCACCCACCTGGAGTGACTTCGCAACCCTCCACATCCTGTAGAAGTTATTCGTGAATACACAGCTGTCTAGGCCGTATCTACTCCTAGAGGCTATCGCTATTGCCTCGTTCTCGTCAACGACCCTGACTATTGTCACTACTGGACCAAATGTCTCCTCCCACAATATCCTAGCATCCAGCGGGACCCTGTCAAGCACAGTCGGCTCATGATAGCAACCCCTGTAACTCCCTCCTCTGAGCAGTTTTGCACCCTTAGCCACCGCGTCTTTCACGAGTGCGTTGACCCTCTCGGCTGCTGCTCTGTTTATGAGCGGACCCATATTCACACCCTCAACCCGCGGGTCTCCATACTTTATCTTATCGACTTCGGCTAACACCTTCTCCACGAACTCATCAGCCACCGATTGGACCACTAGTATTGCACTTACGGCGTCGCACCTCTGCCCAGCATTCCTTAGAGAGCCGGCCACACACCTGTTAGCCGCCAAGCTAATATCCGCGTCATCCAGAACAATTGCATACGCTTTTCCGCCTAGCTCAAGGTGGAGCCGCTTGTTTGCCGCAATCCTAGCGATCTCTCTTCCCACTTCTGTGCTCCCAGTGAAGGATACCATGCCGACATCCTCGTGCGCCGCTATCCTGGCGCCTACTCGCCCTGGACCCGTAACGACGTTGAGTGCTCCTTTTGGAACGCCAGCCTCCTCGAGAGCCTTGGCAAGTAGGAGCTGGCTTAAAGGCGTGTCACTGGCCGGTTTGACCACTACTGTATTACCTGAGAGGAGGGCTGGTATGATCTTAGCTGCCGGTATGTATAGAGGGTAGTTGAAGGGGCCTATGGCTCCTACTGTCCCTACAGGTTCGCGGAGGACTATTGCGACCTTGCCCATCGTGTCGGCTGACCAGTCGCCGGGCCTATACTCGCCGCCAACCTTAGAGACATCCTCCATTGTCATCTTCATCCGCTCAATAACTGCTGTTATCTCGCCGACCGCATCTGCACGGGGCTTGCCCGCCTCAAGCATGAGGACGTTAACAAAGTCTTCTAACCGCTCCTCGATTATCTTAGCCGCGTCGTGGAAAATCTCTATTCTATCAATCGCCGCAATGGACCGTATCTTCGGCCTAGCATCGCGAGAAGCGTTAACAGCAGCATCTACGTCGAGGTCACCGCCCTTCTGAGCATACGCCACAACACTATCGTCAATGGGGGTATCTACTGGGAATGTCTCTCCAGTCTTACTCTCCACCCACTCCCCGTTTATAAACAGCTTAAAAACGGGCACACCCTCTTCATTGAGGTGGTATATGTCATCGAAGAAGCTGCTAAGCCTCAGACCGGGCTTGCCGAGCTGGCTAGACTTTAGCATCGCCATGCCCACTATTCAAACGCATATCCCATGTATCCCCCCTTATATACCGTTTGTACAAACTCTCATAAGCGGATTCGTGAAATTTCTTTTTTAGTTAGACTGCTAGATTCTATCTTGTTGACGCGCCCGACTGAAAGGGAAGTCTTAGAGGCTTTAAGGGGCGTGCGGGACCCTGAACTCGGCATGGATATAGTGAGTATGGGGATGATAAAGGAGTTGAAGGTAATGGATGGTGACGTGTCTTTTACGCTTGAGCTAACGACGCCCGCCTGCCCCTACAACTCCCAAATAGAGCAGATGGCAAGGAGCGTTGTAGAGAGGCTACCAGGCGTCAAATCTGTAAGCATGAAGGTTACTGCTAGGGTTAGAAGGGGTTGGGGTGGGCAGCCTATACCGATAGAAATTCCCGGGATAAAGAACGTCGTCGCAGTTGGTAGCGGGAAGGGTGGTGTGGGAAAAACAACCATAGCCGCCAACCTAGCCGTGGCCCTCTCAGAGACAGGAGCCTCCGTTGGAATCCTAGACGCCGACGTATATGGCTCGAGTCTCACGCGATTTATAAGATCATACCGGTTTGAGGCCAAGGGGAAAGGGAAGCTCTCACCTGCTGAAGGGCCTCTCGGCTTAAAGATAATGTCTATGGGCTTAGTTGTCACTGACGACACGCCTATCATCTGGAGGGGCCCGCTTGTGGGTGGTGCTGTGAGGCAGATGCTGTTAGAAGTCGACTGGGGTGAACTAGATTACCTTGTCGTAGACCTGCCACCTGGCACCGGTGACGCACCCCTAACGCTCGCCCAAACGATACCCATAACAGGGGCCATAATAGTTACAACCCCCCAGCAAGCCTCCCTTGACATAGCTATCAAAGCCCTCAGAATGTTCCAGAAACTGGGGGTCGAGATTCTCGGAATTGTCGAGAACATGTCTTATTATGTATGCCCGGGCTGTGGGCGGAGAGAGTTCATCTTCGGCAGGGGCGGAGGGGCTCGGTCGGCGGAAAAGATAGGTGTCCCCCTTTTGGCCGAGATACCGCTAATGCCCATACTCCGCGAAAATAGCGACGAGGGTGTCCCAATTATAGTCTCACAACCAGCATCTGAGGCTGCTGAGAGCTTCAGAAGCTTAGCGAGACGTGTAGCCGCGGCATTAAGTGTCTTGGCGGTCAAGAGGGGGGCGCATTGAGTCTGGAGGAGGCTGGGGTGAAGGAATTGCCTCGCCCTGGAGTCTATGATGAATGCAAGCTTAGGATAGGTGAACTTCTATCAAATTTGTCACACATTTACAAGTCGGGCAGCGCTGGCGCAGTCGCTATTTTCCTAGGCGTAGCAAGGCGTGAAGGCAGGACCGGAAGAGAGGTCAAGTATCTCGAGATAGAGGCTTATGAGGAGAATGCAAATCTAGAGATTAACAAGATATGCCGCGAGGTCGCTGAGAAACATGGCGCATCATACGTCGGCATCTGGCATCTGCAAGGTAGATTCAATCCAGGCGATCCTGTGGTGCTGGTAGCCGTCGCGGCCAGACAGAGAGCCGCAGCCTTCAACGCCCTCCGCGAAGCCGTAGAGAGATACAAGAAGGAGCCCGCGCTCTTCAAAAAAGAGGTCTACGCAGATGGTTCTTATGCGTGGATAACTGAGTGAATTCACGAACACTTAAATATGGGGTTTGAAGACTAGGTGTGAAGTAGGCTTGGCATTTCAGGGTTTTGAATGGTTAATCGTCGTCGCGGTTCTTCTAGTCTTATTCCTTTGGGGCCCCGAGAGGCTTCCGAAGATAGCGAGAGCATTCGGGCAGGCGAAGAGGGAATTCGAAAAGGCCAGTAAAGAGGCGACATCCTCGGAGGAACATGGAAAAACAGTGCATGCTGGTGAGGTAGGATCCCTCTCCGACGAGAAGTTGCTTGAGGTGGCCAAGACTCTAGGTATCTCGACAGAGGGTAAGAGCCGGGAAGACTTGGTCCAAGAGATAAAAGCTAAGCTGGCGGCCGGCTAGGCATGATATCGCCGCTCGAAGCATTCCTAATAGTTGTCGTCATTTTCCTATTGATAATCTTCTTTAAGCCCGATACTATTCTCAAATTTGCGAGAAGCCTCGGCGAGCTCCGCAGGGAGATGAAGAAGGGCGAGAAAGAGGCTGGGGAGAAAGAATAGTTCCGGCTCAGCTCTTCGCTGTTATCTGCTCTTTCTCAATATGCTTGGTAGTTGCAGCCCAACTAATCCCCGCCGCAGCCATCTGTAATGAGAGTATTATCTGGGCTAGTAGCTGGTGTAGAGCTACTAGCTCAGGCAGTAAGGCGGTGAAGATAACAATCGCACCTAGGCCTACTTGAACCATCACCACCGCGAGGCTCGTGTATACCAGAATCTTGGCGACTCTCAGCTCCTTCACAGCGTTAACACGCCTAGCCCTCAAAACCGACAGGGTGATCGTGGCGACTACGACAAGCGCCCAGACACGGTGGAGAAACTCTATCAATACATGGTAGTCAGCTGGGAATGGGCATAAAGGCCAGTCTGGGCAAACCATCCCAGCTCCTATGGCAGAGACGTAGCTCCCGATTACATTCATTATGATGACCGCGGCAGCTGCCATTATGTTGGATTGGAAGAGGCGTCGTGCAGCATCCATCAATATATACTCGTAGACCGCGACTAATTTATATCCATCGTGCCCCAGATAGCATTAGGCTATTGGAATGGGTAGGAAGAAGGAAAGGAAGAACCCAAACGAGATGACATTCACGGAGCATCTACTAGAGCTTAGGGATCGGCTTAAGATGGTCGCTATAAGCTATGTTGTTGCCCTTATCTTCTGGCTTGCATTTCCCTCAAACATCTCGCTCTCAGGAATTAGCACACTTCTGACGGGCGAGTACAAGCCTGCAATCAGCTTTGTCTTGGAGTACACGGTATCGCTGGCTGGTGGATATTTTAGGATAATTCCTGGACGTCTCGTCTCACCTCTCGAGATATACTTCATAGCCGCAGCCCTAGTGGCATTCATCACGGTTATCCCCGTAATAGGCTACGAGATTTACGCCTATGTCAACCCCGCGCTATATCCCCAGGAAAGAAGGCTCGTATGGCCGTTTCTCACAGCTTTTATCGGCCTATTCGCGATGGGCTCGCTCTTCAGCTATTTTATAGTCGTCCCACTCATCATCAGGTTCATGGCCATATTTGCCGATATCATCGGCATCTCCCCCGAGCTGCGGCTGATAGAGGCTGGTGACTACTACATGTTCGTCTTCTCCACGGTCGGCTCTATGGGCCTACTATTCACTGCCCCTGCAATCTTCGTATTACTCGTGCGACTAGGCATACTCAGCTCAAGCATACTCTCAAGAAACAGGGTCTATTTTTACGGCATACTCTACATAATCATAGCGTTTATAACGCCTGACGGCTGGCTGGTCGGGAATACCGTCCTTTTCCTTCCATTGGTCGTGATGATGGAGGTCTCTCTACTGATAGCTAAGAGGATCGAGAAGAGGCGTGAGGCAGGGGTCTACTCCGCTCCCCGATGCAAGTTCTGCGGCGCAGCAATGTCTGAAGGCGCCATATTCTGTCCAAAGTGTGGTAAAAGTCAGGAATAGTCCTCCAAGCTCTTGGAAAATCTCCTTAGACCCTTTATCGTTCCGCTCATCCCTGTCACATCTAACCTAACACGCTCCTCCTTGAGACCCTGAACCATAGTTAGTGCGAGGAGGACTAGGGGGACAGACTTTAAACTGCATCTAAGCATAAACTCGTCTGCTGCCTTTCCAGCTCTTCTGACAGAGATTCCCGCCTCCGCTAGAGCAAGCCATCCGCCAAGCCTCTCGAGCTCTCTCGCAACTGTCTGTCTAAGCTCCTCGGGCGTCACCTGGACGCTAGGCGGAACAACCCTAACCATTAGATACCTCTTCTTCACCCTTGGCAACCCTCCACACACCCTCCACACTGATACGACCCTCTAGCCGCCCACGATTCTCTAACAACATCTCTGAAGGGAAAATTGAGACGGTGTTGAGGGCATAATCGGGGGCGGAGCCAAGAGACCATGCCACCGAGGCAATCTGTCTCGGAGACCTAAGCCCATACTCGTCCCTAGCGCCTGAAGAGACTACGAGCTTGAGTCCCTTCCTATAGACCGTCCTCACAATCCTGGTAGCCGTTCGCAAAGCTTCGTAACCGCCTTTCAGCAGGTCGAATAGGGCCAGCTCCAGAGAATTGCCGACTACCTGGACAATGTGCCTATCGATTGGGGGCGAGCTGGGGTCGCTGACAACAACAGTGTCCACCCTCATATCCCTAACCGCAGCCATCAAAACATCCCTATCACGGGTCGCGACGGAGACTAAGTCGTATCTCCAGCGATCAGCCCTCAACCTCCTATACAATTCTTCCTTCGACCCCACTTCGAACGTGACTCTGCGAAAGACCTCCAGGCCATATACACTTGCTATCCTCTTAACCTCTCCCCAAGAATTATCATCTAGCTCGACGGCTACACCCCAGTAGCCCAGCTCGTGGCAAGACCTTAACATAACCTCTAGGGTGTTCCGGCTCCCCGGCCTAAGCCAAGCATCCACGAACCTCCTAGCCAAGAGTCAGCACCGCTGAGTTTTCATCCTTGCGCGATTATCTCTACCTTTATGGCGTCAGCTTCCGAGGGCTGGATTATTCCGAGATATGCGAGCTGCTTGTTCAGCCTTAGGTGTATTGTCTCCGTCGATCCACTGCTTTCAACCCTCTCAGAGATATAGTCCCTCGAGAGGCTTTCTATGAGGCGTCGCGCCGCGCGTTCCGCCTCATCCTCTGAGACACCTGTCTCTAAGATGGTGAGCGGCTCACCGAATATCCCTGTCAGCCGGTGTACCTCGAACCGTGGCTCATGCTCCAGCGAGAGGACATTGAGTATCGCCTTCCTAACTTTCAATTCTGACTCGGTGGGTCCGCAGATAGCCCTCACCTTGATCCTGTATCTTCTCATCTAATCTAGTATCCGGGAACCTGCTACTATATACTGGTTATGATTCTCAGTACCATTTCTCTTTCAGTCCCGCAAGATAAGCTAGGACGTTGGTGGAGACGTGGAGGAGGGCAGTGACTAAGAGGAGTAGGAGGAATGCAAGTGGATCCAACCAGCCGGGTGGCCCGTAGGGTAGCCACGCAAGTAGCAGCGCCATCAGCAGAAAGCCGAGCTGGTCAAGGACTGGTGCACTCCCGCCCCGCTCAATCCCTAGCCTCCTCTTGAGGAAGGACCCCAGTATGTCGCCTGCCATCGCGCCTATTGGCATTAGCCCACACTCGAGGATACCCCTATAGACTCCAGGCAAAAATGTGTAGAGCAGAACAGCTGCAGCTAGGCCTGCAGATAGGCCAGAGACCAGTCCCTCTACAGTCTTGCCATCGCCTAATAGCCTCCTACCATCCCGCATGACCATCCTCATATCGAGGGGATGACCGCGTCCAGCGAATCTTAGAACAACTACTGGTGTCCCGTTGGCGATATATGCGGGGAGTACATAGATTACCGCCACCAGCAGGCTCAGCATCGTCAACATTCTCCATAAGCTGCCTCTTTAACGAATTGTCGCCCCCATTATTCACAGATGCGGCGGAGGGCGGCGTAAGTATAGGTCTATTTAGCGAATGGTGGTCCAATATCCAGGATTATGAGCCTATTATCAACTAATTCAATCTCGCGTGGGTCTCCCAAATATCTTTCACCATCGACGTACATTCTCATTTCTAGATTGGAGGACGCTAGGTCTATTCCAAGTACATTATCGCTTGATAGCTGTTGCCCCCAGACGTCAAAGAACTGACCAAGTGTAAACTTCATCTGTCGGGGAGCCTCGACATGTATTAGTCCTGTCTCGTCATGTGTGTGGAGCCAGTACATGCAGTGGCCGGGTATAATCCCAATATTGGCGGGGATCTTAACCTTCTCACCCTTCAAATATATCTCGAGCAGTGTGTGGACATGATAGCTCACCGCCTCTCCGCTATGGCACTCAATGCCTGAGATAGGGGCCCCCAGCCCTTGCCTCGTAAGTAGAAAGGCTCCAGCGGCCACTAGCAATAAGGCGACAGCTACTGCTAAGATTATTCTCGGCGCATAGTAGTATGATTTGTGGAGGTCCTTGATGTGCCTCTTGAGAGCTGTTTCCGAGGAAAACTCTCTGCCACAATGTTTACACCTAACCTTCAAGCCTACCCCAACGCATTGATACGTGGATAAAATAGTTCACCAGTATCCCCACAGTGGTTAAAGCACTTTTGGAAGACCCTTTATGGATAGTTGCATAAGGAGGAGTGTCAGTGTGCTGTCCGCAAAGGATATTACCGCACTCCTCACATGGGGTTCTGGACTTGAGGTACATTGTCTCCATTGATCAGGGAACGACCGGTACTAGGTGTCTGGTAGCTGATGAAGCTGGGCGGCCACTTTCTTGGGCGTATAAGGAGCATACTAACATCTATCCGAGGCCAGGGTGGGTTGAGCACAACCCGGTGGAGATACTAGAGGCGACGAAATACGTGGTGGGAGAGGCGCTGAGGGGTCTGCCCGCGGGAAAGAGGAGCGTCGTCGCAGTGGGTGTGACAAACCAGCGGGAGACTACGGTTATATGGAATAGGAGGACGGGGATGCCAGTCTACAACGCAATCGTATGGCAGGATACGAGGACAAGGGAGCGGTGTGACCAACTTAGGGCGGAGGGGCTGGAGACGGACCCAATCCACAGGCTCACAGGCCTCTACGCATCAACCTATTTCTCCGCAACGAAGATAGAGTGGATACTCAAGAACGTCCCAAAGGCTGCTGAGCTAGCCAAGACAGGAGAGCTAGCCTTCGGGACAATGGACACCTGGCTGATCTGGAATCTGACCAGGGGTGTCGGGGAAAATAGGGGTGGGGTCCATGTCACTGACTATACAAACGCCTCTAGAACCATGCTTTTCGACATCGAGAAGCTGGAATGGTCTGAGGAGCTGCTAAAGCTCTTTGGGATACCGGCCGAGATCATGCCCCAGCCCCTCCCAAGTATCTCGAGGGATTGTTACGGATATACAGATCTGTGGGGGATGGTTGATGGTGTGGTCCCAGTGTGTGGAGACCTCGGCGACCAGCAGGCAGCCCTATTCGGCCAGACATGTTACTCTGTAGGAGATGCGAAGAACACGTATGGTACAGGATGCTTTCTGCTACAGAATATAGGAGAGAGGCCGGTTCTTTCACAGCATGGGCTTCTGACAACCGTGGCTTACAGCATGGAGAGGGGCAGGGCTGTCTATGCTATGGAGGGATCGATAGCTATTGCCGGCTCACTACTCAAGTGGCTGTCGGAGAATATTGGGCTTATAAGCTCTCCGAGGGAGAGCGGTGAGGTCGCTGCTAGGGCTGGGGATGAGGGGTCAGCAGGCGTGTATTTTGTTCCAGCATTCAGTGGCCTCTTCGCACCCTACTGGGACCCCTCTGCTCGGGGGCTAATAATAGGCTTATCAGCATACTCGAGGAGGGAGCACATTGTCTATGCGGCCCTCGAGAGCATCTGCTGGCAGACCTACGACGTTGTCGAATCGATTTACAGGGACACTGGGGTGAAGTTGTCGGTGCTTCGCGTTGACGGGGGCGCATCTATGAACGACGTGCTGATGCAGTTGCAGGCAGACGTTTTAGGATGTGAGGTCGTTAGGCCGGAGTTTACCGAGACCACTTCGCTTGGGGCTGCCTATGCAGCAGGTCTCGCAGCGGGTGTCTGGCGGGATGTAGAGGAGTTGAGAGGGATGTGGCGTGCCTCAGCTGTATTCCGCCCGCGCTGGTCAGCTGAGCGGAGGGTGAGGGGGTTGAGGGCCTGGAGGGCGGCCGTGTCCCGTTCGAGGAACTGGCTTAGAGACATCGAATCCTAGGCTGCTATGCGGGACTCTAGCTCACTAATCCTCTCCTTTATAATCCTAGTCAGCCTTTCGACCAACTCCTCGCTCGTGTCTGCCTCGATCTCCCTAACTCTGTCTGCCAGCGCCCCGTCTCCAATCGTCCATCTCACCCACCTCTCCAAATGCTTACAAGCCATGTGAAAGAGTATGGATTCCCTTGTCGCCAGAGGGATTGTATGTAGAAGCTCGTAGAGTGAGTGGGCCGAGAGCCCGATGTATCTCCCATCTTCGTGGTAATGGAAGGCTCTGTCTGGTGGGACAACCCTTAGGAGCCTGACAGCCTCGCCCTCCGAACCCCCTATCGCCTCCGAGGCTAGGAATTGAAGGTGTGATAGTGCCCTCAACATGGCGTAGTACATGTTCATCTGGTCTGTGTAGCCGAAGTATGCGTGGACCACGCCTGAAGGGCCGCGTCTCGAATACATGTAGTATAGGTGATCGCTTATCTGCAAGGTCCTCCACGCCCGGAGTATATTCTGCGACCCAGTCCTCTTAACAGCCTTCTCCGCCCTCTTCAAAGCGTTAAAGCATGTCATCTGCATGTCGTTGCCGAGCCATGCGTCTGTGCTCTTCTCCACATCGGCCCAAGATATTGTCTCCAACTCACCCACCGATATGACGTCTGAGGCCTCAAACCTCTCTACGACCTCTGACGCTGTGTTGAAGGTCAGGTTCTCATGTCTCAAAACCTCGCGGGGTAGGTGTCTCAGAAAGTCGTGTATCCCCGACTCAGGCCAGTGGTGCTCCCCAAACGTCTCATAGTCTATGAATATCAATATGTAGTCTCCTGGAGTTGCGGCCAGCCATGCCGCATATTTCTCGGCTGTGAGGGGGTATCCGGGCCAAGACCTCTCCGAAAATCTGAAGGCTATGTCGTCTGAGAGCCTATAGTTCCTGGTCATGACCTTGAGACCCGTTCCAGCAGCTATGTAGAGGCGGTTAGGTGAGCGGTTCTGCAAAACCCTCTCCACGCCTTCTATTATAATTCCCTTATACCCCATCTCCCAGACAGCTTTAGCCACCGAGTTGTTGTAGAGTAGCTCCGTATTCTCAAAGACCCTTGGCTCATATCCGAAAAGAGATTTGACCGCCTCACGATGCATCGCAACCTGCTCCTTAAACTCATTACTATCACCCCCATACAGGCTGGCGAGAGAATGGTAATACGTCTGCTCAAGTAACTCAACATTCCCGCTCTCAACCATCATCCTGAACTGCTCTATGACCTCTGGCGCCCACTTCTCAGCCTGCTCTAGGAAGACGCCTGACACGCTGAAGTTAACCTTAAACTCCCTCCCCAAAGACTTAGCTTCATCTATAGCCCTCAGGATGATATCGTTGGCTGGTATGTAGCACTTCCTAGCAACCCTGAGGAAAATCTCCCTGTTGAGGGCGTTATCGAAGAATGCCTCAGGGAGGTCTCCAGCCCCGATCTTAGAGAAGTCCTCCCCTCTCAGCCTAGTATTTAGTCTATAGGGCTGGTGCACTTCGAATGAAAGGCAGATGCTCGGCAACTGCCAGATAGAATGGCGACTGGGGGGCTATATTCGTGTCGGGTTTTTATAGACGGGGAGATGGAGAAGAGTGGATGTCTGAGGAAGGCGGGGAGGCTAAGAGGAAGGCGGCCATCAAGATCCCGCGGTCCGTACTCCGGATGAGAAAGGAGAGGCCCAAGTTTGTGAGGCAGGAGGCCTGGAGGTATGTCCGTCTGGGAGAGAAGTGGAGGAGGCCGCGGGGGAAGGATAGTAAGATGAGACTTCAGAAGAGGGGGTGGCCGCCGCTGGCCAAGGTTGGCTACCGGTCCCCCCGTAAATTCAGGGGGCTGCACCCATCAGGCTTCCGCGAAGTATTGGTACACAGTGTCTCAGAGCTAGAGGGTCTCGACCCAAGCATTCACGCGGTTAGGCTCGCAGGCTCACTGGGTGCAAGGAGCAAGCTCAGAATTTATGAAAAAGCAACTTCTATGGGTTTTAAGGTTCTCAACCCACCGAGAGGTGTGGAGGAATGAGCCTAGCAATACAGCGAAGGTTGGCGGCTGATATACTCAAGTGCGGCGAGAGCAGGGTCAGATTTGACCCTGAGAGGCTTGAGGATATCGAGGACGCGATAACGCGGTCTGATATAAGACAGTTGATTGGTGAGGGTGCAATCTATGCAGCTCCCAAGCGGGGAAACACGCGGAGAAAAGAGGCTGGTAAGAGGGGGCCAGGTAGGAGGAAAGGGGGAAAATACTCCATCCTCTCGAGAAAGGAGAGGTGGTTGATGAGGGTGAGGGCTCAAAGAAGATACTTGAGGCGGTTAAAGGCCGCGAAGCTGCTTAAGGATGGCTCCTACCGGCACATCTATCTCCAGATAAAGGCCGGCCGCTTCAAATCAGTCGCAGAGCTCAAAACCTACCTCAAAGAGAATAACCTACTGCTGGCTGGTGCATAGGATTGCCGCCAAGATACATTCTGGAAAGGAGGCTTCCGCGAAGAGCCCTGAGCGGGAAGACTAACTATAGGAAAAGACTGAAGATAGTGAAGTCGGGTAAGCCGCGGCTAGTTGTAAGGAGGACAAACAAGTATGTGATTGTGCAGATAGTTGAGTCAAGGCGAGGCGGAGACTATACCGCTCTGACCGTTACCACAAGGGCCCTCAGACAGTATGGCTGGAGGGGTGGAACAAAATCCACGCCAGCAGCCTATCTAGCTGGATTCATGGCGGGTAAACTGGCACTCCAGAAGGGGTATTCCGAAGCGATAGTAGACTTCGGATTACACCCATCCCATCCCGGCTCGCGGCTCTATGCGGCTGTCAAGGGTGCATTGGACGCTGGGCTGTCAATACCTGTAGGCGAGGGCGTCCTCCCCTCTGATGAGCGGATAAGGGGCCAGCACATAGCAGACTTCCTCAAAATCGTTAAAGGATCAGGAAACGCCACCCAATTCCACGCCCTAGACCCAGAGTATATTGAGAGCCTCCCTAAACACTTCGAGGAAGTCAAGCAAAAAATAGCGCAGGGAGGACCTGGCTTGAACCTGCTCCAGTGATCCTCAGCGATGAAATGAACCAGACGAGCAAGATATTCGTGGCGCTCGCAGCCACGAACATGCTTCTATACACAGCTCAAGGCGCTAGGCTGTGGATTGAAGCTGGATTCACTCACCTCGTCCTCTCCAACCTCCTAAACGTAGCCCTATTCTCCGCGGCCCTGGCACTATCCCTCACTAATACACGCCCAAATATTCTCGCTACATACACCGCAGCGGTCGCAGCCTACATCACTTATAGGATGTGGGGCCCTGTTATAGATGCCACAAGAGGCGTCGAGTTTAGGCTGGGCCACGGCCTTATGATAGCTCTTGCATGGCTGCTCGTCTCCCTCTCTTTGCCCCGTATACTCCGGAGAGACAAATAGCTCGCATATACTGACGCTTCTGGAGTCGATGTCGGGAAATGTCACATATTTGTAGAGGCTTGAAGGTTTTTCTCATGGCCTTGATGCTTGAGGGTCTCGAGCTCCTTCTACTGGTCCTCGCTGTGGTGTTCTCTGCATTTGCCGTGGAGACCCGCAGCCTCACCCGCTCGGTCTTTGGGCTTTTGCTCTTCACCGTAGCTGTGGGCTTGATCTTTGTGGCGTTGGGTGCGGTCCATATTGGTGCGATCCAGATGATTGTATACTCCGGAGGTGTAATGGCCCTATTCCTATTGGTGTTAATGGTGACGACTAGGAGGGATGAGACTTGAGGGTGAATGAGGTGTTGGGAATACTCGCGACAGCCCTCTTTTCGGCACTATTCTTGACGAGCTTAGCTACGCGTCCCCTGCTATACGAATATTGGGGTGAGAACTTGCATCGGGTGATAAGTGGCGGGCTTGAGGATATCGGCCGGGTCTTAAGCGACTATGTCTGGGGGGGATTCTTCCCAGTGCTAACAGGGGTTATTGTGATACTTCTCACAATCGTTGTCGGACTTGTTTCGCTTCTGAGGGAGGGAGAGTAGAGGGTTGGCCCTCAGCCCAACAATCTATACAATCTTTGCCGGCCTAATCTTCGTGATCGGGATATACACCCTCACGACTAAGCGAAACATCATTAAACAATTGATAGGCGTTGAGCTTATGATCAATGCGGCCCATCTAAACTTCGTTGTTTTTGCGGTGAACAGTCCAGGGGGAATAGACCCCTATGCCCTGGCAATAGTCGTCCTCTCAATGGCAGCTGGGGCTGCGGTCATCACCGTGGGAGTCGTGCTGGTAATAAATGTGTATAGGACGTACGGGACAATGGACTTGGATGCTTTAAGGAGGCTTAGACGTTAACTCCCCCAGATATTGGGGGTAGGATAACTAAAGTGTCGCCATCCCGCAGTCTTCTATTAAGCGGATCATCCGAAATCTTGACACCATTAATTGCGATGACGATGCTAGGCTTCAGCCCCATGTTGTCGGCGAGTATGTAGCTCTTGAAGCTGGCTCCATATTTCTTGACGAGGTATTCGATGAGGGTGAGGACTGTCGCCCCTTCACTTAGGGTTATCTCCTCCTCTCGAATGCCCGTCAACTCGCGAAGATATGCGTAGTACTTTGTCTTGACGGTAATCAAGACCCCCACCACTCATATGGGTGGTGGCGAATAAAAATTCCTATCTATACTACTCGTGTCAGGGCTATTTCATGTATCTTTTTAGGACCTTTGCGAGATCTTCTGGCGTCATATCTATGATGGGCTCCGCGCATAGCTTCTCGAGGAAGCCATCATCGTTCACGTAGAGTGTTGATGGAGCCGGTCTCGCTATTATCCTTGCGTGGAGATAGAAGTATCCGCTTATGTCATCTCCTAGTGGTCCAGAGTAGAAAAGCATGTTTAAACTCTCTGACCCAGACTCGGAATAATATCTCAGCACTGATGCTAGACCCTCTGCAAACTCTTCCACTTCGCGGGGAGTTAGATCGGCCAGTGATGACCTGCCCCTGAAGACCGCTAGGACCTCCCTGTTACCGATTGGGGAAAAGCTGGTAATCCAAGAGACTGAATGACTTGACTTCACAAGCCTCTCCCCCCTCTCCTCCTCCGACTCAAGTAGCTCCTCCCAGAAGCAGCCCCCACTCTCCGCATATTTTTCACTTGCCCCGATCTCTTGTGACACTATGCCGGGAGGCCTCTCGTCGACTAGGACTTGGAAGTGTGGGTGAACAATACTGGCCCCCGCTGGTGGGAGATTGTTCCAAGCTAGTAATGGATAGCGTGCGGACCTGTCTATGGTTTGGATGTCGTTTAGATATTCTATCGCGGAGTTTATGCCGGCCTTAAGCTCCTCAGGCGTGATTGTGTCGAGTGGCTTGTAGTGGTGTGGAGTGAATACTGTGACCGCGTGGTGTTTAGAGAAGGGGTATAGGTTTGGGAAGACCCAGCAGTCCCCGCGGCGGAGGCGTCTATAAGGAAGCAGTGTGAAGGTGGGTGTACTGGTCTCTATCCTCTCAGGGCAGAACGGGCAGTTATCCCTCGTCCTTTCAGCCAACTCCTTTAGGACCATTGCTCCGCTTGGCGTCTGCTTCGGACGCTTAGCCCGCTCGATATTTATCCTACTCCATCTACCAGTCAACGGATCTCGTCGAAACTCTATCACCTGAGCCCCTTCAATCTCGCCCAACCCGGGGGGCGAAAAATGCGACACGACAATATACCGATTAAACTCTATCGACATGACTTAGTAAGACTATACAAGCCTATTTAACTATCGCATCCAACCCCATAACACCCTAGACCCTTATCTCTACTATATCACCATCCTCGAGTACGTGCTCCTTCCCTACCTTCTCCCCTCGAACCTTTGCGGAGGGACCCCAAACCCTCGCATACTTCAACGCCTCCGAGAAATCCCTGTGTATCTTCTCCGCGAGCTGGGAGACGGTCGCACCTCTCTTTAGTAGAATGGGCCTCTCCGAGACTACTCCATCCTTCCTAGTGTAGACCCTTATCATGTCGAGCGACTTAAAGACCCTCTCCTTTACCCCTTCGAGATCTGCGGAGCTTGCTGAAGTTTTGAGCGCAGCGAATCCGCGGGCTTCCAGCTCTCTAATCGCCGCGCTAGCCTTCGCGTCGTCGATATCAGATTTGTTCACGATGACTAGGCATTTTTTGTGTTCCGGCCTCCTGATTAGTTCCTCCTCAAGCTCGTCAAGGGTGACGTTACCCACGATCTTGATAATAGCTGACCTTATACCGAGCTGTTGGGCGAGGGTCTTAACAGCTTCTCGACCCCCCTCAACTTGGCCCATCACAACTACCCTAACCCCTCCGCTGTCGGTCCTCTCAACTTCCACCTCAAACTGCCTCTTCTTCAGGGTTATCCCATACTCCTCTAGGAGCGACTCAATGGCATTAAACTCTGCCAGCGGGTCTCGGGAAGCATCCAACACTATAGCAAGCAGGTCGCTGTTCCTCGCGATTCCGATGCTCTTTGAGGCTAAGTTTGTCTCCTTGAGATCCTCTGTCATAAGGGATGGAAGGTCTATGACCTGTATCTCACAGCCCGAGTAGACCATCATGCCGGGGTAGGGCTTTTGGGTTGCGAGGGGGTAGTCTGCAACAGGTGAGGGGGCTCCTGTCAGCGCTCTGAATAGGCTTGACTTACCCGAGTTAGTTACTCCTAGCAGAGCCACCTGAGCCCAGCCCTCCTTCTTTACGCTGAAGACGGAGACCCCACCAGTCTTCGCAGCCCTCCTCTCCTCTAGCTCATCTCTCAGCTCGGCCAGACGCTTTCTCAACTGCCTCCTCAGCTTCTCGGTACCCTTATGATCAGGTATCAGTGAGAGCGCCTGTCTAAGAACCTCGATCTTCTCCTCGAGAGTCCTAGCCGATTGATACTCGGCTAGCTTGTGCCTCGCCTCGGCGGGGAGGTTTGTTGGCATCGCCTCCTCCATCAGGTCTGTGCGTGAGGCGTTTTTAGGTTTTCACGGCTCTGCGGGGTTTTAGTTTATATCGGGAGGCGAAACGACTGATAGCTGGAAAGAGTAATTGACGATTAAGAGGCTCTTCGAGGAGGCTAGGCGGCTGCTATCAGGGGTTGGGTTGGAGGATGTGAGGATTGGTCCTCCAAGGTCTCCAGAGTTCGGGGAGGCTTTCACGCCATACCCACTAGAGGAGGCTAGGAGGTCTGGAGGAAATCCTTTAGAGCTTGCGAGGGATATAGCCTCCAAGCTAGGGAGTGGAGAGCTTATTGGACGTGTGGAGGCTGCGCCTCCAGGTTATATAAACTTCTACGCCGATTGGCGCCGCTTCTCAGAGTATACGTTAAGCGAGGTCGTCCGGCTTGGGACTAAGGATTATGGAGGGTCGAGAGAGGGGGAGGGGCGGGTTGTGCTAGTGGAGCATACGAGTGTGAATCCAAACAAGGCGTTGCACATAGGTCATGCAAGGAATGTGTATGTGGGTGACACGGTGGCGCGTGTACTTGCGAAGGTGGGTTACCGGGTCTATGTGCTGAACTACGTGGACGATAGTGGCGCCCAGATGGCCAGCGTCCTCCTAGGATTCCTCGCGCTGGGGATGCCTATGGAGCCGCCACCAGGTATCCGTTTCGATGAGTATTGTGGAGACCATGTATACGTAACGGTTACGCGGCGGCTGGAGGAGGATAGGTCTCTCGAGGAGAGGCTGAGAGCCCTGGCTAAGAGTATAGAGGAGAGGGGTAGCGAGGAATTCAGGCATGCCCGGCTCGTAGCAGACAGAGTGCTCTCTAATCAGCTAGCTACTTGCTGGAGGCTAGGGGCGAGATACGACCTGCTCTTCAGGGAGAGCGACGTGGTGGCCTCAGGTCTTTGGGTCAAGACTTTCAATCTACTACTCGAGAAGGGCATAATCTATAAGGCGGAGGAGGGTGAGAACAGGGGCTGCTGGTGCGTCGACCTTAGCAGTCACCCTGTCCTCTCCAAGGAGGGCGACGAGATTCTAGTGAAGAGTGACGGCTCAACCACGTATGTCGCGAGGGATATTGCCTTCGCCCTCTGGAAGCTTGGCGAATCGGACGTGAAGATTAATGGCAGGCAGTGGGGTCGAAATCCAGACGGCACTCCAATAACGATCACAGAGACGGATTACGGCACACCCATTATCATCCCAAAGCCCAGCCTAGTTGTGACAGTCGTCGGGTCTGAGCAGAGGAGGCCGCAGGAGGTGGTGAGGTACGTGTTGTCGAGGCTCGGCGTAGATGGTGAGAGGTACTTACACTATTCTTATGAGCGTGTATACCTTAGCGCGGACTCCGCCAAGAGGTTGGGAGTTGAAGCTGTTGAGGGGAAAGTCGTACAGATGAGCGGTAGAAAAGGAATCTATTTTAAAGTGGATGAGGTTCTCGACGAGTTGAAGAGGCTCGCGGCTGAGGAGGTCAGGAAGAGACACGCAGACTGGCCCCGTGATAAGGTAGACGAGGTTGCTGAGGCCATTGCACAGGGAGCCCTCAGATACTCAATACTGAGGTCAGAGGCAGAGAAGGCAGTAGTATTCGACCTGAGAGAAGCCACTAGACTCGAGGGTGACACAGGTCCCTATATACAGTATAGCATTGCCCGCTCTTACAGGATTCTCGAAAAGGCCCAGGACAGGGGGATAGAAGCCGATCCTACACCCTACGGCGAGCTAGCCAAAGAGGAGAAGCTCTTGATACGCTCTATATCATTCCTACCACTAGTCATCGAGATGTCGGCAAGGACGCTGAGGCTTAGGCAGCTACTAACACACTCTCGGGAGATGGCTGTCAACTTTAACGAGTTCTACGAAAAGTGCCCCGTGATAGAGGGGGGAGAGGCCGCCCCCTTCAGGCTGGCCTTAGTCCAAGGATATATCATCGCCCAGACTAGTGCAATGAACCTGACAGGCATCCCGGTCCTCCGAGAAATGTAGAGTAGTTAGATGAGTGTAGAAAGCCTTTTTGGGATTTCGAGAGGCGTCTTCGCCACTAGCCACTTGTTTGATGATGGGTTCTTACTTATACCCGTCAAAACTAGAATCCCCTGAGAGCCTATCGCCTCTGCCAGTGCCATATCTACTTCCTCATTATCGCCCACTACCACAACCTCCCTTGGGCTCAGAGAGAGTTTTCTAAGCGCCAAGTCGGCAATGTATCTTTCAGGCTTCCCAACAAGTATCGCCTTACGTCTAGTCGATGTCTCGAGGAAGCTAACTATCGCACCGGCGCCGGGCATTGGTCCCTTCTCAGTCATGTATACGTGGTCCTTGTTCGTGGCTAGGAAGAGTGCGCCGTTCATTATGGCGCGATGCCCCTCAACCAACCTCCAATAACTTATATCTTTAGTCCCTCCCGCTACGACGGCATCCGCCTCATCGCCCCGCGCCACGAGGATATGTCCGCCCAAAACAATCTCCTCCACCAGCCCAACGTCTCCCACTGTGAAGACCCTGCAAGAACCCCTCCGCTCCTTCAAATACTCCGAGGCGGCGAACCCAGAGTTCACAATATCCTCCAGCCGAGACTCTATCCCCGCGTCGACCAGCTTATCCAGGATCATCCTGCGGGAATAGAAGGAGTTATTTGTCAGGAAGGTGATGCTTAACCCCAACTCCCTAATCCGCATTAACGACTCGGGCGCTCCTGGTATGATGGATTCTCCTAGGAAGAGTGTCCCGTCGAGGTCCATGAGCACAGCCTTGATTCCGGGCAAATTCTGTTATTGATGTGTTGTGGCTTAATTTATACCGCTATCGAGCGCATCTTTGAGCTTGGCTGTTAGGAGTTCAATCTGCCTGTGGGCGACTCTGCGGATTGTGGCCTCGCCGAGGAGCCTCTGGATTACTCCTAGATCCGCGTCTGCCGACCAATTGATTTGAGTCCCCTTCTCTGACTGAGCGACCTTCACGTCTATCGTGAGGCCTATCTTTGCGCCCACCACTCTGCCCGTCCCCAACACCCTCACACCACCACCCCCCTCGTCTTCATATCTGAACCTCATGTCTGCCCTTATTCGAGAGAGGTATCCTGCTACCTTGGTCAGCTCTCCTATGTCCAAATAGAAGGTGGCCTTGAATTCCCTCTCACCCAACAGCTCGAGTGAGGCTAGGTTGGGCAGGCATTTCCCCAGCCATGCAGGGTCTCTGAGCCTACGCAGGGTCTCTGAGGGACTTGCCGCAACCTCCATCGACCCTTCCATCCTCAGAGCCTCTCACCCACTCTCTTTGAGAAGACTAGGGGGAGTAGGAGACTCCAATACCTCTCACCGTCTATCATCTCGAGCGATTCGTGTATCATGGTTTTTAGTGGCCCCACCACCTCGCCGGCCTCTATTGCCTCTTCAATCCCCTTTGCCTCTTCTCTGCTTGGAGGGTCCAGTCTGATCTTCTCGGTGAAGCTGCCAGTTGGGATGCCTAGGTGCGGCGCTATCGTGTTCACCGCTTTTTCTGCTATCAGTCTTCCAGTGGTCAGCTTACCTCCCACCGCTGTTACGAATCCTCTGGCACCCTCCTCGGAATGGTCTATGACCTCAAAGCTCCTCGTCATTTCGCGTAGATCTGTCTCACCCACATTTTTCGCGATGAGCGGCCTGACGGAGGTACAGAGGCGTGAAAACCCTATAGCCCTGAGGGCTGGCACCACTTCCCCGCACTCCTGGAGGAGTATCTCGGCGTCTTCCTCTCCCACCCCGAGCCTGTCTAGGTCTTCGGCGAGCTTGGCGGTCGTCCCCGCTATTGTCGCGCCGGCTGCATAGGGGACGAGTATGTCACCATCGCTCGGTGGCCTCATTCTGTTTATTATGTGGCGGGTCAGGTTCGCGTTGGCTACTCCCATAACTCCTGCGGCAGGTATGACTTCTACGGAGAGTCCAGCCCTCCTTGCAACCTCGCCGCACCAAGGCCCGGCCGCATTAACGACGCCTCTACACCGAATCTTGAAAACGCCACTAGGGGAGGATGCCTCTACACCAGTGACTTGGCCGCCCTCGATCTGTATCCGTTCCACAAAAGCCCCTTCAACGACGCTAGCCCCTCTCGTGAGCGCCATAAGTAGGGCTGAGAATGCTAGGTCCCTCGCGTAAACCACTTTATCAGGGACTAGGATGGCGGAGCGGGCATTAGGTGTGATGTGAGGCTCCAGTGTTCTGGGCAGGTCTACATCGACTTCTCTCGATGGTATGCCGGCCATCCTACAGGAGCTTAGAAGCGGGCGGTGGTATTCCTCCTCCCCAGGGTTTACAGAGACGAAGAAGCCTCCGACATCTCGGATACAGTGGGGCGCCATCTCCGAGAGAATCCTATTCTCCCTGATGCATTCTTCAGCCGCCTTAGGGTCTGTGGTTGCATACCGTGCACCGCTGTGAAGCATCCCGTGACTCCTCCCAGACGTCCCAGAGCAGATTCTCCGCCTCTCCAAGAGAAGGACCGAAGCTCCCCGGAGTGCGAGATCAAGCGTCGCGAAAACTCCTACAATCCCTCCACCAATGACAACTATGTCGTAATAGTTTCTCAACCTCTATTATGCACCAACTAGTCCCTACCATCTTGATGGCTTATCATCCTTTCCTTCGGAATGAGGGGATAGACTCGCCCATCTCTCGAGACGCGGCCAGACCCGAGATACAGCCACCCCATCCTAACTACGGCTATGCCTAATTCGAGTCCCTGTCTCTCGATTGGGGCCCCCCTCATCCAGCTCTCCCCCTCACTCATAGAGACATCTATGACGCCTCGCTCGAGGTATGGTCCAAGAAGCTGGCTACCCTCAATGGACAGGTAATAGTCGTTGCCTATCCTCTTGGCCGCGTACACCCCCATTGTGACAACGCCCTTCATGAGCGCAGCTGTCTCCAGGGCTGCGTGTGTAACACATCTAACCTTCTTACCTGATTCCGTGAAGACAAGCTGGGGTGGTAGGTCGCTGACTCTTAGAAAGCGTGAGAGGGAGGAGTAGCAGCTTCTATTCATGACGCGAACCACGTCTCACCCCCTCCTAATCTTGGCGATGAAGAACCCCTCACCGCTGTTATCATAGGGGTAGCACTTAAAACACTTCTCCACCTCTGGGTTAAACCTCTCGCCTTCAAACGCCTCCAAGGGTCTGCGCCACCTTAGACCCTGGGGCCTGACCTCTTCGAGGCTTGCCTCCGGATGCCTATCCAGAAACCGTGATATTACTGCCTCATTCTCGAGCGGATGAATTGTGCAGGTCGAGTAGACTATTACGCCGCCCTGTCTCAAGCACCTGTACCCCGACTCGAGGAGTGCTGCTTGAAGTGGTTGGAGCCGCTTGCTGTGGTTATGCCTGTATCTTTTAAGGACTGACCAATCCTTACTCACCACGCCTAGAGAACTGCAAGGAACGTCAACAAGTACTCTGTCAAACAAGCCAGCACCCCATTTGCTGAAGAACCTGCCATCCGTGAGTGTCACAACCGAGTTAACCGCCCCCCAGCGCTGCAGGTTGAAAGAGAGAGCCTTCACCCTCTTACTCGAGACGTCGTTTGCCACGACGACTCCGTCAAGCCCCACGAGCTGGCACATCTGGGTAGACTTGCTGCCAGGAGCGGCGCAGAGGTCGAGGCACCTATCACCAACCCTTACATCGAGGACCTCCACTGGAAGCATCGACACTGGACCCTGAATATAGATCAGTCCCAGCATATGTTCTAATGAGTCGCCGAGATTGGTCACCGGGGCCTCGAGCACCCTGTAGCCATGCCTCACCCATGCTAGAGGCTTTAACCTCCACCCCCTATAATGCATGAACTCCCTAACATCCTTTTCTCGGAACTTTAGCGTGTTAAGCCTCACACATTCTGGCAAAGGCTCTTCCACAACCCTTAGATAGGCTTCGAGGTCGAGATCAGTGAGCTGTGATGCAAGCATTCTGAAATCCTCCGAGGGAGCTATCATTTGAAAATCTCCCCAGTCCCTTCATACCAGAGGAGTAGGTCAAGGGCCTCGGGTGGCACACTAACAATCCGCGCCGCCTCCATAAACCTCTCCTCGACAAGCAAGTACCTCTTTCTATTCGAGACGTCCAAGCCCTGGTTTAGTACGCCAATTTTAACTAGCCCTCTCAAGACGTGTCTATCAATTATCGCCAGCCCTTCATATCCTATGTTCCTCAGGAAGTGGGAGGCTTCCTTGTAGCCCATCCCCAAGACCTTCCTCACTAAAACCTCCCTTGTGGCGCGGGCATCTGCTCCGAGAATTCTCTGAAGACCTCTCCCATATCTTAACTTCCTCCTGTTCAGCACAATGTACTGCGCCTTCCTGGCCGGAAACCTAACACCCCAACGCCTAAGCACAGAGTATATCTCGCGGATCCGCCCTCTCTCCAAGAGTCCTCTCTCCGAGAGCTCTCTAACCGCTGAGTCAGCCCTCCTCGCGCTCGACTGTGGAGTTAGGATGCAGAACACAAGCTCTTCAAAGAGTCTACCGCCATTACTCTTATCCACCCTTCTAAACTCTTCAAGCCTTTGTTCAATCACATCTCTTAGCCTCGAGTACTCCTCCCTAAGCCTCCTGACATAAGCGTTGTTGACAGCCCGCCTCACTCCATGTGTAGAGGATTGTCAGAACTCTCTATACCTTTTGCTCCAGCGATTTAAAGAATCTCTTCGTCCGCCCCAGAACCCTCGCATTTATGTCCTTAATCTTAACGAGGATAGGTATGTTGCCCACGATACTGCCGATGATGAGGGCCTGGCCGAGCTCGAGCGAGGGAGCTATCTTCTTAACCGTCTCAGAGTCAACATGGCTGAATCTCGAGAGTGCTTCGAGGTCGTTCTCGTTTACGAAGTTGAAGAGGAATAAGTTGTCTGCCTGTCTGTAGATAAGCTCCGGGATTGAATCAGGCTGGTTGGTCACGAATATAGGCGAGATTCCTAAATGCCGCATCCTCGTAACTATATCCTCCCAATACGTCTCGCCAACGTAGAGGTGTGCCTCCTCCGAGACGAGGAAGAGTGGCGGGATAGTGCTTTCTGAGAGGTGTCTTGTAATCCCGCTCAGGACATATTCGACAACCATCCTCCTGACCATAGGCCTCAGCCTTGAAAGGTCGACCACAACTAGGAGCCCGTCTTCCCGGCTGTTGAATAGCTGGTATATTGGGTCGTAGTCTCCATCGATGATGAAGCCTGAGCCGAGGATGACGTGAAGCCTGCTCATCAACGCGTCTCTGACAGCCTCGTTCATATGGACTCTACGTACCTCGCCGAGAAGCCCTTCGATGGTGAGTTTGCCGCTCCTCTCCAAGTATTCCCAGAGCCTCGCAAACTCCCTTATGCTGTTCTGCGGTGTAGCGAAGACGTGCTCAAGTATATCCATAATCACGTCTAGGCCCATGGCCTCCAGACCGACTTTGAAGTCTATGCAGGGCCTCGCTATAATTATCTTGTCGGACACATCGTTTGACTCACCTTCTTTTGCATGACCAAGCCCACAGTATTCCCCATTAATGTCGAAGACCAATGCGTAGCATCCATGTCTGACTAGCTCGTATAGCAAGACCTTTACCAAGTGCGACTTTCCTGTCCCTTTCCTCCCTGTGACAATTGTTAGAGAGTTATCAAGGTCTGCGGCATCTATTGCTATTTGCTCGCCGAACGACCCCCCAATCTCGATGGGTATCTGGGGCTCTCCTTTAACATGCCTCAACACCTCGCTTGTAGGGATACGCTGAATCTTCGATGTAAACCTTGAGGGAATCCAGAGCGAGTTAAGCCTGACGCAATCACGCCATACGACTGTACGAAGCTTCGCCACTATAACTTTGGACTCTCGAATTGAAAATGTTATTGAACTGACACCATGTGGGTCGTATATGCTCATAGAGGCTTTCTGAAGAGTTAGCTCTCTGAGAAGGTCTTCGAGGAGGCCTGGAATGTCCGCATATTCCACGTCTATAACCTCGAGTATGAGGGCCTTATCACCCTCGACAGCGGCTATATACTCACCTCGCTCTATCTCTGTGTCGCCTGGAAGCGCGAGGATCTCAAAAGTGCCATTATTCTTACGTAGGATCTTCATGACCCCTTGTCTCGAAAGGTGTTAACACCATCAGGCGTTGGTTGAAGATGCTTGAGATCGCGGTGCTTGTCTGCCCTAAGAGGGTGCTTCTCATAGCCACTACATCCATCCAGCTGAATGTTGCGTGGGTGTGAGCAAGTATGAGCGTCTCTGGATAGCCATGTATCAGAGCGTCCGATGAAAGCAGGGATGAGAGCGCATCAATCCCTCTCTCGGCCGGATAGGCATCGACCCTGAAGGGGTAGAGTGATGGCGCTAGCTTGACCAAGAATACACTGCCCAGAGGCTTAATACCGCTCCAAACCGACTTTATGGGCCCTGTCAAGTCCCGCACATAAGGCGGTGATATGTCTCTGTCCCAGAGCTCCATCTCGGCCCCTCCCCTCACCAGTAAGCTCTCCTTGGAGAAGCCTAGTATGGCTCGGCTTGTATATTCAGCCACCTCTAAAACGGCTTCTAGGAGGCTGTTGGACCTGTCGTATCCTGCTACAAGCGTCCCATCAAAGAGGTAGATGCCGGCCCTGATATTTGTGATGACCCAAAGTTGCACAAGCCTCTCAAAGTATCTGAGCTCCTCCCTGACCTCATGGCCGATACTCAAGGGCGATGCAGGCTTTACAAGCCTCAGGACCGGGCCTATTACCTTCAGAGAGACCCCCTCGCGGGTTCTGAAGACGATCGCAGCCCTCAGCCCGATAACCAGGCCCTGCCTCGACTCCGCGACCCGCACCACAGAGGCATCAACCGCCACAACGTCACTGCAGGGCGCGGGTCCCAGTGAAACGACGGGGATATGCAGCTCTACAAGATTGAGCGGAATCCAATCCCCCTCCTCCCACAACTCAGCCCCCCACTCGGTCCGCTGATGGAAGGGCCCAAGACCACCGTTGAGTTCTGCGAGGGGGATGTTGTTTATCTCATCGATATAATTCATAAATACCTCCTCTATCGGCTTATTCATGGTGTTCAGCTTGCTCAAGATGTCATCCACGTCCCAAGGCACCCGCACTATGGTAAAGGATTGCTTGCTTATTAATTTTGCGCAAGATGAACAACATGTCCAACAATAAAGAACCAGTAAAAGTAAGGCTGACCGTAGGAGACATGACCGTCGAGATTGAGACTACTCTGGAAAATGTCGAGGAGGCGGTCAGACGCTCGGTTCTAGGGATTCAGCAGGCCAAGGCTGTACAGCCTTCACAGGCCAAAAGGCTAGAGCACCGTACAACAACGTGCCTCGACCTCTTAGAGAGGATGGTTGAGGAGGGATGGTTCTCAACTCCGCGGAGCCTATCCGAGGTTGTCGGGGAGCTGGCCAGGAGGGGATACCACTATGATCCCACGGCGGTGGCCCACGGCCTCCTAGACTTGGTCAGAAGGGAGGTCCTCATCCGCGAGGGGAAGCCCAAGAGATACATCTACCGCGCATCCAAGTCCATTGAGAGGGCTGCTGAAGAGGCTGCCGAAAAGTCAGGAGGGGTTGAGGGTGGGGCTACCCCTCTTGGCCAGGCGTCTTGAGGCGGTTGATAAGCTCCTCTAGGCCCGCCATCGTGACTTGGTACTCTCCTCTCTCTACCCTCTGAATCAATCCTTCACGGACAAGCTCCGCAAGCCTAGCCGTTATCGTCTTAGTGTTCACACCTAGGGTCTCTGCAAGCTCAACAACGCCAGCGCTGTTCTTCTCGGAGAGGCCCATGAGCCCCTCAATCCGTTTCTTTGCTAGATAGAGGAGTATTCTCTGCGGGTTAGAGAGGCCGCGTGCGGTGGGCTTGATGTAGAGTCCCTCCCCCTCACTGTAGGCGATGAAGTCTTGGAGTGCGTCAACCAGCTTGGCAAGATCTGGGCCAGACGCGAGGCGGCGTGCTAGGTTATAGGCCGGCAGGTGTTGCCCAATGAAGCTCGAAATGAACCTTAAAACCTCTTCGGCCGTCCCTTCTGCCTCAGCCCGCAGCTCCCCCATCTGGATAATAATCCTCAGCCTTTCCTCACCCACTTAATCCCCAACCTCCACCATGTACAAAACTACAAGATTCTTCTCTTGTAGGCATTAGACTCCCTGCGACTGGACCATATAGGTAATAAGCCCCTTCTCAATAAGCTCATTTCTCAGGATACGAATCGCCTCATAGACCTCCTTCTCATACTTAGCACCTGTACAGACCAGCTTACCACTCGCAAACATAAGTATCACAACCTTAGGGCTTGCCATCCTATAGATCAAGCCGGGGAACTGTTCAGGCTCATACATGACGTTCTCGAGGGACTGGGCTGCCTGGATGAGATTTATTCTCCCGTGAAGGTCTATTGAGGCCACAATGTTCTGTATCTCTATTATCGGCTCCTCCCTAATCAGGAAGTTCTCCCTCTTCAAAAGCTTCACCACAATCTTGACAGCCTTGACAGCCTCCTCCTCACTCTTAGCACCAGTACAAACCATCTTCCCACTACTGAAGATCAGTGTGGCTGTCTTGGGCTTAGCAAGCCTGAAAACGAGGCCCGGAAACTGTGCGGGCTTATACTCGGCCTCAGGAAACGCGTTCTGGATAGCATTCAAGTCAAGCCTCTGGTTAAGTGTGACGGAGGCGACAACGTTTTGTATCTCGATTGTCGGTTCGGGATATTTTTGTTCCAACCCTGAGCTTTATAAAGCGTGGCGGGGGTATTTAAGGCTTTAAAAAGGGAAGCCCAGCACCGAAACTGAGAACCATATCCAAGTATGTTCGGCGGGTTTAAAGATGAGGGAGGGCACATCTAAGAGAAATAAACATGTCTGTGGATTCTTTGGTGGGGATGGTTTGTGATGGTTTGGGGTGGTGATTTGTTGAGTGACATTTGCCGTGAGCTTTCAGACGAGCATGACTATGTCTATGGCGTACCCGTTGACGAGTTTTCGTATGGTCCAGACCATTGCGAGGTTTGTGGCTGCAGGATAGACGCGCTCGGCTTCTGTGCTTGTGGCGGATGGCCAGACTAACAGCCAACCCACTATATCTTCCTGATAGGTGTCTTGGCGCCACATATTTCGCAGACTAAGAATCTGAACCTCTTCTCCGAGACTATTTTAGTGTCAATCCCCCCGCAGACTGGGCACTTTACAAACTCCTTAAAGTAGAGCTGGAGAAGCTTCCCTAACTCTTCATCACCAACTCTCCCACTCAGGATTGCTCTCTCACCATCTAGGGTTCCAGGCCTCCCCGTCTCTTTGAAGATAAAGCGGGCCAGGTGTTGGGGCTCCCTGCCAAGAGCATCTGCGAGCTGTTTGAAGTTTGTGATGATTGTCTGCCTCTGCTCGTGGACTATCTCAGGTGTGAGGGAGATGGTGCGCTCCCCCCGATCAGCTCTGCTGGACTTCACTCTAGTCAACGCCCGGTCCAGCATCTTCTCATATGCCTCCCGTGAAGTCAGCTCCATGCCACCATGATTGAGCCGCACCCCAGTTAATAAGTCTCCACAACCAGCCTCGGAGAACATCGTGGCACCCACAACATCTACAGGTCTATAAGGAGACCTCACCCCTCCCTGCAGGTATGTTCTCCCATGTGAGGCGTAGCACCCAGCTCCATGATTGACTTCTATTGTATCACGTATTTTGAAAATTTTTATACTTCAAACCGGCTCAATTTTTGGATTGTTTCGGGAAGCACTCGAGAAGATTAGGATACTTCGGGAGAGGGCCAACAAGTATAGGGAACAACTCGCTAAGAACGAGATGCTGACCCGCTATGCTCTTATTGACCCGTTTCTGCGGCTCTTGTGCTGGGATACCGAGGACCCCGAGCAGGTTAGACCGGAGTTCTCAACACAGGCCGGGCGCCCAGACTATGCACTACTACACGGTGGTACAGTGCCGCTAGCCTTCATAGGTGCTAAGAGTCTAGGGAGGCAGGAGGATCTACAGCAATACATCTCTTACTGCGTCACTGAGGGCGTAAAATACTTCATCGCAACCGACGGCATGAAATGGGAAATATACGACACCTTCATCCCTAAACCCTTACCGGAGAAGAAGATAGCCGAGTGGGACATATTGAGGGAAGATCCGGGAGAAGTCCTGAGAAAAGCCTTCATAATCCTCAGACACTCGCCCTTCACAGGAGAGGCGCAAAAACCGTTAACGTCACGTGAAATAGAAGGAAGAGTAAAGGTCGCTGGAAATGGCGGAGTACCTTTGAGTAGAATTAACGCTAAGCCTGGCTCAAAGATGACGTATAGAGAAATTTTATTCCCCGACGGAAAGCGGTACACAATCAAGAAATGGAGAGAAATACTGCTAACTACTGTTGAGTGGCTAGTCGAGACTAACAGGCTAACGAAAGACAAACTCCCGATCCAAGTAGGCCGTAAAAGATACTTAGTAAATGATAGACCTATTCATCAATCGGGAGAAATGTTCAGGGACCCGAAACTTGTCTCTGGATTTTACGTTGAATGTAGTCTCAATATAATGTCAATAATACGATATACTGAGCGGCTTTTAAAACTTTTTGACATAGATCCTAGTAATATTCGGCTGATTTAAGTTTCCTATCTTAGGAGTACACCCTGGTGCTGTTTGTAGTGGTTGTTTTTCTTTATTAGGGTGTGAGTTTTGTTAGTTGGGAGATGGCTGGTGGGGACTTCTGGGTCCGGGACTTGGGGCTTGCTGAACAGGGGCTAAGGAGGATTTCTTGGGCTGAGAGGCTGATGCCTGTTTGTCTCTCGATTAGGAGGAGGTTTTTGGAGGAGAGGCCTCTTGAGGGTGTGAGGGTTGCGGCTTGTCTGCATGTTACGAAGGAGACTGCTGTCTTGGTTGAGACGCTTAGGGCTGGCGGTGCTGAGGTTGCGCTCTGCGCCTCCAACCCTCTTAGCACGCAAGACGATGTTGCCTCGGCTCTCGCCTCTAAGGGTGTCAGAGTATACGCTGTTAGGGGCATGAGCCCGCAGGAGTACTATGAGTGTATAGGATGGACTCTTAGGCTGGAGCCCTTCATCACGATCGATGACGGGGCTGACCTGACCTCGACCGTTCACAAGATTTTGCATGGTATGAGGGATGAGAGTGTGTCCTGGGCTACTAGGGTCCTGAGCGACCCCAGGGGGTCTTGCTCCAGCATCTATGGTGGAACCGAGGAGACCACCACGGGTGTAACTAGACTTCGCTCTCTTGAGGCTCAAGGCCTGCTACTATATCCCATCATAGCCGTGAACGACTCGCCCACTAAGAGGCTCTTTGACAACCCGATAGGAACAGGACAGTCCGTCCTAGACGGTATTATGAGGGCCACGGGAATCCTGCTTGCAGGTAAGAGGGTCGTGGTTGCCGGTTATGGGCAGGTGGGCTCCGGCATAGCGATGAGGGCGAGGGGGATGGGCTGTGAGGTCATAGTGGTGGAGCCCTCACCCGTCAAGGCCCTTATGGCAGCAATGAACGGCTTCAGAGTCACTGACATGAACGAGGCAGCAGCAATAGGCGACATATTCATCACCGCTACAGGCGACATCAACGTGATTCGCGAAGAACACTTCCTGAAGATGAGAAGTGGAGCCATAATGGCCAACGCAGGGCACTATGATGTCGAGATATCTAAGCGGGACCTCGCCAAGCTCTCCATCAGAGTGGAGAGAATATCCGACCTCATAACAAAGTACGTGCTCAGTGATGGTCGCGAGCTCTATCTGCTGGCTGATGGAAGGCTTGTAAACCTGGTGGCTGCTGAGGGTCATCCTCCCGAGGTGATGGATCTGAGCTTTTCGCTCCAGGCGCTCGCTGTCAAGTACTTGGTCGAGAATCGCGAAAAGCTTGAGAGGCGGGTATACCTACTACCGCAGGAGATCGACGACATGGTTGCCAGGGAGAAGCTTGCCTCAATGGGAGTGAAGCTCGAGTCCCTAACCGAGGAGCAGGTAAAGTATCTCAGAGAGTGGCAGTTGGGGACGACCTAGAGATGTCTACCTCTTCCTCCCAGTGCGCCTCGCGGCAATAAGACCGACCTTCCTACCAGGTGGTGCGGTTCTCTTAACAGTCTCTGGCCGCCCGATCTTCTTATGACTCCCGCCTCCGAAAGGATGTCTAGCGGGAACCATCGCCACGCCTCTGACCCTCGGATAAGGCCTGTGCTTCGCCTTCATCAGCCAGTATTTTTTCCCAGCCTTGAGCATGGGTTTATCCACCCTGCCGCCACCCGCGACTGCCCCTACTACGGCGAGGCATTTCCCACTCAGCTCAACAAGCTTCCTCGAGGGTAGCCTGATGATTGTCTTGTCGCCTACTTGAGAGATGACTGAAGCGTATGCTCCAGACGATCTAGCCAGCACCCCTCCATCCCCAGGCCTAAGCTCAACGGTCGAGACTACCGCACCCTCGGGCAGAACACCCACAGGCAGTATGTTTCCTATGGAGGGGCTTGCCTTGCTCCCAATCTCTATCTTCTGGCCTACATACATTCCCTGTACCGCGGGGATGTAGAATACTTTGTCGTTGGCCTCGACTTCTGCGACTGGTGCCCCCCTGCCAGGGTCGTGTAGTATATCCCTGACGTATCCCGTTATCAGCTCACCATTCCTGGGCAGCTCTGCAGGTATTCCCACCTCGAAGTGTCTCTGAATGCTCGCCACGTAGGTCGGAGAGCCGCGCCCAATTCTCTGGGCCCTGATACGCCTAGGCATGGAGAATCACCCTAAAAGACCCCCAGCCTCGTAGCGATGTCTGAGGCTTTGTAGTCCGGCGCCAGCTTGACAAAGGCCTTCTTCTCACCCCGCGGAGTAATGAGCGTATTAACCCTCTCAACCTTGACCTCATAAATCCTCTCCACAGCCAACTTGATATCCCTCTTAGTTGCATTAATATCTACAATAAACGTCAGCTTATTCTCCCGCTCTATCAATGAGACTGCATCCTGAGTTACCACGAGTCTCTTAATCACCGCCTGCGGATCCATCACCCAACAACCTCCTCTCGAGTAGGTGGAGAGCGCCTAGAGTATAGATGGTCAGCCTCCCCGGATGGCCGCCTGGCGCGAGATCTAGGACGCTCAGGTCCTTGGCTAGGACAACATCTACCCCAGGAATGTTTTCTGCCGCCCTCGAAACACCTTCATCAGAGTGGACCACTATGAGCGGCCCTTTTCTCCCCTTGTAGCGCCTCCCCCTCCTCTTCCCCTTACCAGCCCTAATCTTAACCTCGCGACACCTCTCAAGCTCCCTACCTAATCCTAATGCATTAAGAATCTGCAGCAACTCAGCGGTCTTCTTAACAGATGCTAGGGAGTCCTCGATGATGATGGGCAAGTGTATTCCGTCTGGTATCCTGTGTCCTCGCCCCCTCACATGCTGGATGCTGGAGGTAAACGCGATGGCTGATGCTAAGGCTGCTCTCTTCTCCTTCTCGTTGATACTCTTGTGTATCTTCTTCTCTGGAGTCGGTGGGTGGGTCGGCCTCCCCCCGACAGCAGTTGGGACAAACCCTCCGCCCCTTGCCTTCCCAGTTCCCTCAACCTTTAGACGCGCTATCCTCGCCATCCCGTAACCTGGCCCGAGAGACTCCACCGAGTACTTATGACCTGAACCCTTCCAGGCTCCCTTAGGCTGGAACCTGTGAGAGAGTAGGTGAATATACGCTCTCCGGACCAGGTCCGCCCTCAGTTTCGCAGAGAATATGCGTGGGAGGGTAACTTCACCCCTGCTTGAACCGTCAAGCCCCGTCACAGTGACAGTGACCTGCTCCGACCTCAGAAGCTGGCCCAAGAGCGTCAAGACACCAACACCTCGCTGGCATACACCATTGCTGACAGCTTCGGCGCCCCGAGGCTGTAGCGTGGGGGTTTCGCCGGCGTCCTAAGGACTACTGGCCTCTTAGGAGTCCCCATCACGGAGCCCAGCAAAGCGATAGCAGGGCACCTAGGCGGAGGAGCTCTGATAAACCCGCCCTTCGGTAAGGGCGCCTTTCCATCGGGCCAGATCTTGATAACCCTCTTATTGTACTCGGTCCTGTAGTGGAATCCCACCTGCCCAGCGCGGGGAACAAACCTAGTGATATATTTTGGGCTCCTCCCACCAATCGCCCCTACTGCCCTCCTCGTCTTCCTCTGCTTGCGTGGCAGAATCTTGACACCAAACCTCCTCACAACCCCTTGGAACCCGTGACCCTTAGTGACACCCACGACATCGATAAACTCGCCCTCCCTGAAGACCTCCTCGACAGGTAGACGCTTTCCTAACCTCTCGACAACGTAGTTGAAGGCCTCCTCGGCGCTTCCTGCAACAGGTATTGAGAGGATGATGGCTTTCTTCTGGGATAGGCCTGCCTCCCTCGGATAGGAGGCGGCTAGGGCTCTGACTTGGGCGGCACTGCTTAAGGAGGCCTTCAGGTCATCAACACTTAGTGAGGTGGGTGAAACTCCTCTGACACGTTCTCTAACCTCTGGGGGCAGGTCACTAACTATGTGTCGTCCGATCTCCAACAGGTAGCCATCCTCCCGCTTCAATAATACGACTCCGATGATGTGGAGTGGCGGGGTTGCGAGTATGGTGCACCCCGCGGCCACTTCTGTCCCTTGTGTTGGTGAGCCGGGAACATCGTCGACTATGAAGACCGTGACCATTCCCAACTTGTAGGCTATGAAGCCCGTGAGCCCCTTCCTGTCTCTCCTCTCAGGCCAGAAGTTGACGCGGGGGATTGGAGACCCTGCCCTTCGCCTAGGTGAGTATGCCAAAGACCCCCTTCTCGGAGCAGAGTATTTTCTATGCCCCATTCTTCACCCACTTGCTGAGACTGTTTACACCTGCCGGAGTTATAAACCTGAAGCCGGGAGATAATCCATGCCCCCTCCAAACTATTCCAGTAAGTGTTGCTTAGGAACGGTTTTTAGGACGATTAAGTCTCATCATTAGTTGGTCTTTCGGGTTGTCAAGCACGCTTAGAGATCTGATGGGGGCATATGCCGATGAGGCTGAGAGGTGTATAAGGTGTGGCTTCTGCAACTCGGTTTGCCCCACGACGCTGAGCAGTATCGGGCACATCCCTTCACGGACGAGTAGGGGCAGGCTGGTGTTACTTCAGTCAAGCTTGAATAATGGAACACCACACCCTTTCACTCCCCGCTTCAAAGAGCTGATCGACCTGTGCATAGGTTGTCTGAGGTGTTTAAACGTTTGCCCCGCTCGCATCCCCATCCCGACCGTCATGTCAAGCTATAGGCGCGCCTACATCATAGCCGTTGGAGAAAAAATGCTGAGCAGGGGTGAGCGGATGGTAGCGCACTACGAGCCGATTGTGAAATACCTGTCAAGGGCTCCGGCCCCACTAAGAAAAATATTGCTCGGAAAACCACTGCTCCAGTTGTTTAGGCGTATAGGAGAATTCGCGGATGACGCCCCACTCCCAATACCTGAAGGAGGGGCACTCGACAAGTATTTTAAGAAAAACGCGCCACGGCCTGGACACCGAACACTCGCGTATTTCTCAGACACCTATGCGAGATTTGTCAAACCTAGTGTCGGCATATCTGCTAGGGAGCTGCTGAGAACAGCCGGAATCGAGCTAACATATCCGAGGCAATATGACTCGGGTGTGATACTCTGGGAGCTGGGTTTCTGGGAAAGGGTGGCGAAGCTCGCGGCACGGAATGTGGATAGTTTGTTCGAGGAGGTTGAGAAGGGGAGAAGGATTCTATGCACGTCTCCCGCATCCACCTTAATGTTGAGGGAGGTCTATCCGAAGCTCTTGGATAACGAAAAGAGCAGGACCGTCTCAGAGGCTGTAGTGGACATAAATGAGCTAATTAACGGCTTGGTGGAGTCCGGTAGGCTCTCCGCCAACCTAAGCGGCTTTAGCCCCATCTTGCACTCCACATGCCTCTCCCAACACCTCAACTTAACAGGCCAGATCGCGGAGGCCTTCGAGAAGCTTGGAGCCCATATTGAAGGGGTGGTGACGGAGTGTTGCGGGTCGGGCGGCCTGTGGGGCCTCTTCAGAAAGAACAGGAAGCTCTCCACCGAGATTGGTGGTATACTTTTGAAAAGGTTGGGACCCGGCGATACAGTCTTGTCCTACAGTGAGACCTGCGCCCAACAGGTCATATCACTCACCCACGGTAAAAAAGCTGTCCACCTCCCACATGAAGCCCTATACAACTGGGTGAAAAGAGCCATTACTCAGTATCAAGCGGTGCATATTTCTCAAGCATCATGAGCCCGCTTGGCTCGTAGACACCGTATTCAGTAATAACAGCGGAGACTAGGTCGGGGGGTGTTATGTCGAAGGCTAGGTTCACTGCTTTGGAGCCGTTTGGGGCTATGCTTTTTCCTGCGAAAGTCAGCACCTCCCTCTCATCTCTCTCCTCTATCTTAACATCCTCTGGCCTTTTTTCGAAGTCGAAGCTAGAGAGAGGCGCGGCTACATAGAATGGTACCCCAAAGTATTTTGCGGAGATCGCTAGACCGAGAGTGCCAATCTTGTTAACCACGTGCCCCGTCCTAGCGAGGACCCTATCTGCACCTACGACTATGCAGCTAACCTCCCCTCTGCTCATAAGCATGGCCGCCATGTTATCTGTGATTATCTTGTAGGGGATGCCAATCCTCTTCAGCTCATAGGCTGTGAGCCTGGCCCCTTGGAGCTTAGGCCTAGTCTCGGGAACTAGCACTAAGATCTTTTTGCCTTCCTCGAATGCAGCCCTTATGACCCCAATCGCCGTCCCATATCCCACGGTAGCTAAGCCCCCTGCATTACAGTACGTCATGACTGTTGCGCCATCTGGGACTAGTCCCTTCCCATACTCTCCTATCCGCCTATTAGCCTCAATATCCGCCTCAGCCATCCTGTTTGCTTCATGCAACAGAGTTTCATAGACATCAAGTCCCCTCTCCTTAGCCTCCTTAGCCAGTCTTACCATCCGGTCAACTGCCCAAAAGAGGTTCACTGCGGTGGGCCGTGTCGATTTTATCTCCTCCGCAGCCTCCATGACCCGCGTCTCAAGCCCTGTTTTCTTGCTACCAGATGACTTACAGGCTAGGACGACACCATATGCAGCGGCCACACCAATGGCGGGGGCTCCTCTAACAATCATCTCCCTAATAGCGCGGGCTACGTCTCTGTATCCTCTACACCTTACATATCTCTCCCGGTGTGGCAAGAGACGCTGGTCGAGAAGGTATAGAGAGCCACCCTTCCAGTAGAGAGTTCTCGGCTCCCGCAACAGTGAATACTGGGGGAGAGGGGTGAATTATATCTATAGCCTGGCCTCCCTACCGCTGATTCCCCACTCTCCGAGGACTTGCTCAAGCGAGATTGTTCGGCGACTCTTCATGGAGGCGAGTATAGCCTCCGCGACGGCCAGCGAGAGCAGGCCTTCCCGCGGGCCAGGCACCAGCTCCTTGGAAGCGCAGAGCTGCTCAACAAAGTATGTGAGCTCGCTTTTCAGCGGCTCAACATAATTTATGGTGGGGCTGATGGAGTAGTCGGGCTTCTCAATTATAACCTCGCCGATAAGAAACTCTATATGGGCGACACCCTCAGTCCCAGTTATCCGCATGTCCCTCTTCTTCTTTGAGGAGAGCCAGTTAGCCTCCAGCGAAGCCGACCTTACTTCGTCAAAGTACAATAGAGCCTGAACATAGTCTTCATAGCTGTGTCTGAGCGCTCCCCCCGTCGCGTAAATGTTCGTGGGAATACTCCCAAAGAAATAGTGTGTTAGGTCTATATCATGTATAGCGATATCCTTTACTACGCCGACGTCTCCAATCCTCTCGGGCCACGGCCCTATTCTCCTCGCAGCGATGGTGAGGGGAGTACCTATGACACCGTCCGATAAAGCAGAGAGCATATACCGCACAGCGGGGTTAAACCTCTCGATAAAGCCTACCATCAATTTTCCTCCACAGGATTTGGCCGTGTCGTAGATCTCTATCGCCTCCTTAAGGTTAGCGGCCATCGGCTTCTCGATAAGTACCGCCAACCCATCTCTAATACACTCCAAGGCGATCTCGGCATGAGTTATTGTGGGTGTGCATATCGTGACCGCGTCAACCACTCCACCTCGTAGGATCTCTCTGTAATCCTTGTATACGTGAGGGACATTATACCTCCTCGCAACCTGTTCAGCTCTCTGGACATCTACGTCTACAACAGCGCAGAGCTCGACTTTAGGTATCTCCGAGAGGACCCTGGCATGATTCCTACCCCAAAACCCAGCTCCAATCACAGCAACCCGGATCTGCGCCTCTCCCAATCCACAATCACTTCTCGCTCTTAATCAGGCGGAAATGGCTCAAATCAATTATTACTCCACCCTCACTTAATAAGCCTTTCAATAAGCTTATTGTGCCTGCGTCGACACCTACTATTATCGCCGCACCTACCTTCTGGGGAGTCTTTTTAGACCTTAGCTCTGACTTGGCTAAATATGAAACTTTAAACTTTCGACCAATCTTGTCAACCAGCTGAGGGCTAGTGCCTATCAGAAGTATTCTCGCCATTTTTTTAGACTTGAAGTATTTAGTAAGGAGGTCCACTACGACTCTATCACCTTCTTTGATTACTCTGGAGATGGCCCCAGCGGCTAAGGATCTCTGAAGCTCAGCCCCTTCCAGCTCCTCTAATAGCGTGAGAAGCGAGTCACCGATCCTACTTCTCCAATGAATCCTTCTATACGGCCCAACAAACTGGGATAGATTTTCGGGTTGGAGGATACCATATCTGCGGTATAGGATCAGGCCAACCTCCACCACCGCAGCGTATGAAGCTGCCTCGCTTAGTAGCTGTGTAAAGGTCGCAGCCTCTGCCTCCAGATAACTCAGTCCAGGTATCAACTGTTTACGCCCACATATAGCAGAGACTATTGGTCTTACCTGGTCATCGATGGGCGGGCCGCCTACTGGGACCCGCCCTTTAAATATTCTCGGAAAGGGTAGGTAAAATAGCCTCCAATCCCTAGTTTGCCGCTGCAGAATATTTTCGAGCCAGTCCATTAAACCTAACTCGTGCAGCCCAGTTTGAACTATGCGTAGTGTCGTACTCCTGGCGTGGTCGCTTACCTCTCTGTAGACGTAGGCGAGGTCTCTCTTATCGATCTCTGGATTAAGCCAGTGGATGTATGATATAGCCAGTATATCGCAGCTTGAGATTGCCTCACGGACCTTTACCTCTTTCAGCCACCCCTTATTGATTGCATTGGCTACAAGTTTACGCGCAGCCTCGCTGACTTTGAGAGCCTTAAGATGCCTACCAGGCATGAAAGGGGAATACTGCACCTGTAGCCCATTCTTCAGCAGCTTGAAGAGTAGGGGTAGGCCGGAGCCATCCATGTCTATGAGAGAGACCGGCGGAGTCATTTCTAACCATCCCTACCCTGCCTAGACTTCAGAGAGGCGAAGAGAGCGAGCTCGAACAGCCAGACAAGCCATGCAGCGAACAGAGCGAGCGAGAGAGCTACGCGTAATAGGCCCGCGGTAGGGCTGGACTCAACTCCCTGTGTCAAAGGCAGTATAATCGTTGAAATGGCGATAAGAACACCGATTAGCGAGACCCAAGCAACTGTGATAAGTGCTAGCAGGGTCTTCATGTATCTCACCTGAGCCTAACACCGCCGATAAGATACGTCATGAGGGCTAGTATGGAGGAATAGGCGCTTAGCAGGGCGATTCTCTTCGAAACCGCCGCCTCTCCCATCGGGTTCTGCAACGTTATGAGCCTCACGAGCGTGATAGGGTCGCCTAGCCTCGGACTAGACACTATCATCCCTTTAACGACGCGGATGGGCCTGGCTGCGAAAGCCTTCCCGGACTTGAGCCCCCCCATCGAGACGATAATGAAAAATTCATTCAGAATGTGGGGTAGCAGTGCCACGAGTGTGACTACCTCCAACCTCGCCGTGATGGCGACGGTGGTGATTACCGCGGCGACTAGATTGCTTCCAATATTTCCGCTGAAAACTCGTGCAGGATACCAGTTATATCTTAAGAAGCCCAACAGGGAGGCCCCTAGAGCTAGTGAGGCTAGTGCCGGAGTCTCCCAACCTACAAGCCAAGAAATAGCGGCGAGGAGGATGAGGACTGGAAGAGTTGAGAGGACGAGTGACCCGTTAAGCACATCTACACTGTTTACTGCGTTGGCGACGACCGTGTAGGCGGCTAACACTAGGAGAGGGTAGAGAAGAGTGATTCTTATGCTCCCCACCAGCGGAATTATAGGGTAGGGGATATAGGCTGAGAAAAGCAGGACAGGGATGCCTGGAAGGAGTAGGAGGAGAGGCTTAACCCAGGGATTAAGCTCCCTCACATCCTCTAGGAGTCCAATAGCTGCGGCCACAAGAGGTGAGACGACAAGCACAAGCCCTACAATACCTCCACCTAGTAGCCAATGTAAAAGCATGACAGTGGAGTAGCTAGCAGTGAAGGCGAGGCCGCCGATCTTGGGGAGACGCGGCCTATCGGGCTTATGAACGTCGACACCTATCAGCCTTGCTGAGCGCACATACTTAACAATGACCCATGTCAACATCCATGAAGCTGCAAAGGATAAAAGGACTAGGAATGCAAACCCAACCACAGACATACCGTGCGTAGTGATGGTGGCTAACTATATAGGGCTTCGTCTTCCAGACGACCCAATAAGAATATCCATACACATAACAGATAGTGTCCGGATAAGCATCTTTATCCACACCCTTTCTTATTGCTTGGTAGTATATTGTGGAGAGATCTAGGAATAGACTATCGTTACCGTAGACAATACCTTCTTAGATACCCCCTCATGTACTGTAGACTTTCCTATAGACTCAATTACTATGCTCAGAACTTTGGAGACCCTCCTACAGACACCATGAAACATATACTCAAGGACAGCCAACACCTTTTACCTCACGGCTTCTTTATTACGCCTAAAAAGGTAAAGACCAAGGACACAATATACATGGAAAACAACAACATCCCAGCCCTCAAATATACCCCCTTACTCGGACACTTGGAGGGAATGATAGAGAGGGGTGGTAGGGCGTTGTTGAGGCTCCCCTCGAGGACGGTGTCTATATTATGGAGCCTAGACACTAAGATATTGACTCGGGCAAGCTTAGGGTTAGGATAACTGCCGAAGTCTCACAGCTTTTATTAAATAGGGTAGGCCAGTAAGAGTGAGGATACTTAAGGACTACTTCTCAGATATTCTTAAAGTAAGGCTTGAGAATGTGAGTCTAAGATACTACCCAGCCGCTGGTAGCGGTGCGTATGGTAGGGGGTTTAAATACTGCTCAAAATGCCAACAACACATAAACACAGAACAGATTATGATGTCCTAGATGCAACACAAAACAAAGAAACAAGTCAAGAAGATAGGAGGCGTAGAGACATGGGCATTCCCGATTTACGGGGTGAAGAATGTTGATACAGGATTAACAACTTTAAATGTCCCACCTGGCTTGATGCTGACTGGTGTCCTCCTAATGGTTAGGCTGAAGCCACAGCTTTTTGTGAGGCTCGATGTTATATAACCCGTATCTTATAAGGAAATGTGGTGCCAGAGATTGACGACGGTCTGGATAGAAGTGCTGACTCCAAAACAGGCCCTCTTTTTCTGGCCTCTTGCCGAGTCGTTAGGGAGACGCGGCCTCGAGACCTTCATTACGGCGAGGCGATATGAACAGCTTGATTGGATTCTCCGTCTCTTAGGACTCGACGCACTGGTCTTAGGACGCTTCGGAGGTGAGAACCTTACGGAGAAATTGGAGTCTAGCACAAAGCGCCAAATGCTGCTCTTGAAACATCTGAAGAAGAAGCCGAGTGTGGCGATCTCAAGTGGCTCGGTGGAGATGGCGCGGATATGCTTCGGCCTCCAGATCCCACATCTCCTTGCGTCGGACTCTCCCCACTCCCCAGTTAACAGGCTGTGCGTACCAATCTCCACCAAGGTACTTACACCCTTCGTCATAGGATATCGCGACTGGGCCGTGTGGGGTGCTAGGCGACACAGCGTCCTCAAGTATAGGGCTCTAGACCCGGTTGCTTGGATTAGGAGGTATGGGCGACTGGAGGATAAAGCCCCAGAGCCTCCTGGAGATGAATATGCACTCGTTAGGGTTCCAGAGTATAAGGCCTCGTATATTCTGGGGCGGGGCATGGCCGAGGCGTTGGAGGTTGTGAGGCGCGTCTCTGAGCTCTATAGACAGGTGGTTGTGCTGTGCCGCTATAGAGAAGAGGCCCAGCTACTTAGGAGTAAAGTCCCTAGCAATGTTATTCTTTTATCTAGGCCTGTGCTCGCACTACCATACATAAGAAATGCGTCTATCGTGTTCTCAGGCGGCGGGACTATCGCCCAGGAGGCGGCACTCCTCGGAAAGCCAACAATCCTCTTCTATCCCGGTGAAACACCCACTGTACATAGATTTCTGCAGTCTAAAGGGCTGCTCACCGTTGTGAGGCCAAGAGACTACGTGAAGATTGGAAAGATCTCTGAGCACCTGACTAGCAGTAGTGTTAGGAGAGAGATTAAGCGGAGGGCGGAAAAGCTGAATAAAATGCTAGAAGACCCCACCGCATTTATCGAGAAGACTATACTATCTCTTCTCCAATAGCCTTCTTACATCATCCTCGGACTCAGAGATTCTGGATATAAACTCCCTGATATCACCTCTCAAGGCCCTATAGATCTTTAGATAGCTCTCCCTACTGAGCTCCCCTCTCTGTAAATCGCTGTAACTTCTGCTCAACAACTTTAACGCCTCGTTCACACGCACCATCCCTTGCTGCAAATTCCTAGATATGCGGGTGACCCATTCCTCGCCTTTTAGCCCTCCTAGCGATTCAAGCAGCGAGTCATAGCGGGACTTAAGCCTAGATATGCTGGGCTGAAGCTGGACATGTCTAATGTCTCTTCTCCCTAGGCTCACGACGCTGTCTAGCTCCTCTAGGACGTCCTTAAGCTCTGTGAACTCGCGTATCAGTTTCTGGGCCGTAGAGTAGTCTAAAGAGGGGACGGGCTTTTGTCTCTTGACGCGTGCCGTGTTGGTGTAAACTATGAAGCCTAGTACGCCTAAAAACAGAATTGCAAGGATTAATGCCTGAGGTATGATTGGAGGCGCCCCTTCACGGATTGTCTCAAACATGAGTTTTTCAGGCTTGTATGGGTTGGTCATCGAGTCCTCGAATCTAGCGACGACTCGCCCTGCATTGTCCTTGTATATCTCTGCGAAATAGTTAGGGGAGGCTGGCGCTTGAGTTTTTGGAAGAATCACCTCGATGTTATAGTTTTCTACCGTCGCATTTAGTGGTAGGAATGTCTTTAAAGAGACCACACCCCTAGATAGCCTAGCGGTGTCAGCGCCTTCGCTAATCTTTGCCTTAACATAGAACTCGTATCTCCACCCCCTCTGGACCTCGAACCTGCTGGGATAGAAGTTGACCGTCACGGTATCTCCTCGCGCCCTATAGTCTATTCTGCCTGAATAGTCTCCCGCCTCGACGGCTTGAAGTCCCGACACAAGGTTTAGAGAGAGGGTGGTTATGCTTTTGTAATCTTCATTCCGCACACGCACCCATATCGTGACAATCATGGAATCCAAGTCATATACTAGTGTGAGCCTTTCTGCAACCATCAGCTGGACAGCCGTCGAGGTGAAGCTGAAGGAAACTGTTTGGGGCTCCAGTGTAGCATGTTTAGCGGCTCTCTGGATCAGCGTCGTCTCGTTGAGCGTGAATCCTGGGGGGACGTCCTGGACTTGCGCTCCGTTGGGTAGCTGGATGAAAATGTTAGAGGAATAGTTGACCCCTATGAAGAAAGGTGTGGAAGGGGCTTTGATCATGTATGAGTCTCCGCCCCGGCCTGCGACTAAGCCGCTGTAGATATGCCTTATTACGACTTCCTCCGATTCCGCGACTAGTTTGTAATAGTGCTGACCATCTCTTAACTCTTGCCCGGAGAGTGTTGCGCCGGAGACATCAAGGTGTTTCAGATTAGGGTATATCGAGCCGGGTATTCCCAGCTCGAAGCTTCTACCTGGAGGAACTTTTTTGAGGCTATCCCATACGTACACGAGTCCATAGGGCGAGATCGAGACATACCGCTCCACTAAAACGCCCTCACCCTGGCTTTGCGCCCAACTAACCGACGGGACAAGGAATAGAATGGCTGCGAAAATGAGAATCATCGCTGGCAGACCATTCTTCATGTCGCGTCTCCTAAGTCCCCTTATATACCGACTTAAAGAGGTTATCTACGACGTGGCGAGAGTGATTGTCGCGCTGGGGATGCAAGGATTGGAAGCGTCGCCTGAGCTTCATAGAGAACTCCTCGAAAGGGCTAAAAGCATTTTAGCCAATATACCGGGCCGCCTCGTAGATGTGCGGATTGGTAGGAGGCGTGTGGAAGTTGACGTATTAACTAGTGACGTCAATTCGGTTGTCTCTGCGCTCGCAGAGTGGGCCCCCATCGAGTATTTTAGGGAAATAGTAGAGCCCCGAGCTGCCCCGGACGACAGGCTGGTACAATATGCGGCCGAGCTGTTCAATGATGAGAGGTACTGGGAGGCTCATGAGGTCCTTGAAAACGTCTGGCGGGGTAAGAAAGGTGCCGAGAGGGAGCTCTTGTATGGCTTAATCAAAACCGCCGCGGCCTTTGTGCACGCACAGAAAGGGCAAACAGCCATTTATTTCAGATTACTTGAGGCCGCTCTTAAACATCTAAACCGATGGGAACATGAGCAGTATTATTGCATCAATATCGAGAGGCTCAGAGGCGAGATCCAGTCGTTACTAATGTCTGATGCCCCCAAGTTTATCAAGATGCCTATGTGACACTTTTTAGCGACCCGTGCCCATTAGTTGGCCGGTGATGGCTCGGGTATATCGCGTTGACAAGGAGGCCCCAGACCCTGCAGCAATAAGCCGTGCGGCCGAGGTTATAAGGATGGGTGGACTCGTCGCGTTTCCAACAGAGACTGTATATGGTCTAGGCGCCGACGCTCTTAACCCGAGCGCGGTCGAGAGGGTCTTCAGGGTTAAGGGGAGACCCCCGGATAACCCACTCATAATACACATTGCGAGTTTCGAGGACTTATATTCGGTGGCTGAAGAGCTTGACTGGAGGGCTGAGAAGCTTGCCAAGCGGTTCTGGCCAGGCCCACTAACGCTCGTCGTAAAGAGGTCGGCTCGCGTCCCCGATGCCACTGTAGCTGGGCTCGACACGGCGGCTGTCAGAATGCCGCGCCACAACGTTGCTCTCAGACTTATTGAGGCTGCGGGGAGACCTATAGCCGCACCCAGTGCGAACAAGTCGGGAAAACCAAGCCCCACACTGGCTACCCACGTCATCCAGGATCTCGGAGACGAGATCGACCTCATACTTGACGCTGGGCCGACCGACATTGGCGTCGAGTCCACTGTTATCGATCTAACTTCTGAGAAGCCGGCTATACTCAGGCCAGGCGGCGTCTCGAGGGAGGAGATAGAGGCCGCCATCGGGGAGGTTGAGGTTCACCCTTCAGCCTTGGGCTTGCTTCTCCACGGAGGGGAGGCACCCCGCTCTCCAGGCATGAAATATAGACACTACGCCCCTACAGCAAGGCTAATAGTGGTCGAGGGCGAGCTGGAAGTGGTTCGCAGTGCCGTTGCGGGCCTGGCGGACCTGTTGATGTCCCGCGGAATCAGGGTCGGCGTCTTAAGCAGTGACGGATATCGTTACCGTGCGAATGTGGTTCGCGACTTAGGGAGTAGGTCCAATCCCCTCGAGGCGGCGAGACAGCTCTTCAAGTCTCTGAGGGAGATGGATGACGAAGGTGTAGATGTCATAGTAGCTGAGGGGTGGCAGGAAGAGAAGGGAATTGGATTAGCTCTCAAGAATAGGCTGAGAAAGGCCTCGGGAGGAGCTGTTTTAAGTGCTGAGTGGTTGCTTAGAGGGTTAAAGACCTCGCCTAGCGGTGTTTACATGGAGGTCATGGGAACGTGAAGTGGTGCTTGAGGGGCTTGGAATAGTTTAAAGCCCACCATAATACTATGGCTTCCAAAAATGGTGAGTCTATCGTCAATAACTGCGGGACTGCAGCCAACAAATAAGCTCTATCTAAACGACTCCTACCTAGGGACAGTTGAGACAACACTCCTCCGGTATGTCCCGGAGACGAGAAGGAGTGGATACTTCGTGACCACCGATACGATAATGCATCCAAAGGGTGGAGCTCAGCCCTCAGACACCGGAACCCTAGAGTCTGCGAACTTTAAAGCAGTAGTGAAGAAAGTATTAGAACACTCGGGAGTAGTGGTACACTATGGCGACATAAAGGAGGGAACGCCAAGGGAGGGTGAGAAGGTCTCTATGATGATAGCATGGGAGGAAAGGTACAGGGTCATGAGGCTTCACACAGCAGGCCACATAGTAGACTACGCGGTGGTGGAGTTATTGGGGAGGGACCTGCTCTCCTCGAGAGCATTCCACGGCCCCCCTGAAAGCTTTGTAGAATACATCGGTAGGGTCGGTGGAATAGACTTGGCCTCCCTCGAGCGAATCTCTAACGTGGTAGTCAAAGCCTCTAAGCGGGTATATCCTGTCTGGGTCCCTAGGCAGGAGCTGCTGAAGACTGTCCGAGGTGCGCCTAACCTCGCGAGGCTTCCCGAGCTGGAGACATACCGGGTCATCGTGATTGATGGGGTAAACGCGATACCATGCGGGGGGACTCACGTGGCAAACACGGCTGAGGTTCGGGGCATATTGATTAAAAAAGTGGAAGAGGTTATGGATGGTTTCAAAGTAGTCTATGATGTCGCTGATTGCCCCCTGTGATGTAGCCACCCCTCCATCCGCTCCCAGCTCCACTCATAGCTGTGAGGTAGGGCATAGCCATAAACGATACACCCCCTCCAGACGGCGAACTGGGGCTCAGGGCTCAAGATGACAGACGCTTTCTCAATCCCCTTCTCCCGAAGCATGTGGTGGAGCTTTGTCTGAGAGTCGCATGCCACGCCCTTGAGGCTGGCAGGGGCTGTCCAGCAGAAGTTCCCTCCCGAGAGTATGATCTGTCCATAGAGGAGGGGCTGGAGCTCAACCGGGCACTTCTCCACCGCGCTGATTACTGTTTCAGCCATATCCATCATTCCATAGAAGACTGTATCGCCGATCCGTATGTCGGAGGGCCTCGGCATCCCGCGCCTATAATAGCTCTGAAACACCTCATGGCCGGGATTAAAGACGATCTCACCTATGAGGAACCTGGCCCAAGAATAGTCGCCCAAGTCTATCCTAATCCTGGTCCCCCCGATGTGGTAGGTTCCGCGGACAGCATCCTTGTTACTTCGCGCAAAACTAATAGCCCTATCTAGGTCCAGTGGCAGGAGCCCCAGCCTCTCCTTGACGAGTCTAACAACCTTCTCCTCCTTGGCGAGGTCGCCGTAGCCCGTGTCCTTCAAGATTTCGGCCGTTATCATGTTAGCCTCACTCCCACCCCTATTCAAAGCAACGATCGCACCCCTTATCGGCGCCTTGGATATGGGTGCTACCTGGGTATTTCCATGTCCGCTCTCGACAACTACACAGGAGGTCTGCTTATGTGCGATGGCGACGGCCAGTGGCTGGGGAATAAGCGTCGAGGAGTGGACCAGCCCCTCCCCCGCCATATCCTCAAGATAGCTGAACAGCTTCTCATACATGTAGAGGGGTGCCACCGCAGAGAGAGATGCGACGACATAGTAGCCCCTAAAGCCAAACCCGCCAGGCTTAAACTCGCCCAGAGACTTCAACAGAAGCTCTCTAATAACCTTCCAGCTCTTCTCATCTCCAGCACCTATAATCCCGTCACGCATCGGGTATACTAGCCTACTCGTCAGGTCTTGACCGCTGCCTAGGAAATGTGTCACCTCATCACCCACTACAACCTCCCTCTCTCCACCCAACAGCTCCGCAACCATGCTCTTCTCCGGGAAATACCCCCGATTCTCCATGACACGCGGCCTCTCGCCAAGACTTATCGGCCCATACTTGTAGTCGCTTGTCCCAAAATCGCAGCCAAAGACGAATCGACGCTTATAATCCTCCTCGAACAAGCCTAAGAAAAGTTGGAAGGAGGGAATTGTTAAAGTTTAGCAGGTGGCGCCGAAAATATGGATAAACCGCCGCAGGCTTTAGAACGTAAGCTCCAGCTGCCGCTCAAGCCTCTGCCGCTGAGCGAGATACTCATCCTGCTTGAGCTCCCCAATCTTATACCTTGTCTCGAGCTTCTTGATCTCGTGCTGTATCTTTTCGTGCTGCTTGACGAGGCCTTGACAGGCGTCCAACAACGACTGCAGGTCAGTAACAATCATCGATATAGTGTCCTTGTCGAGGCCTATATTTTCTCCATTACTCTTAACGCTCTGGATCTTGTTAGCGAGGCTTTCAGTGAAGGAGGGGATGTCCGCAAGCCTTATCTCCAATGGGTTCTGGAGTATCGAGAGCTTCGGCCTTAACCTTGTGAGCTCCTTGTCAAGCTCAATCTTCTGTCTGATATAATCGCGGTCACTTATCTCATTGACTTCGTGCCTAATCTTGAGAGACTCGGACTTCTGTGTCAGCTCCTTTATCCTCTCGCTAATCCTGTTCATGGTGTCAACCCGCTTCTGGTCTAAGGTGCTGATCCTGGAGCGGTACTCATCGTATAGCTCCCTGAAGACTGTTATCGGAACTTCACCGGCCAACAATAGATCAATAAGCTTCAGAGACCAGGTGTGCAGCTTGGAGAGCTGTTCTACAAGCTTCCGCTCCTCGGCCACATCCTCGGCAGCCGGAGCCTCTGGAACCGGCTGCGTCAGGGTCTGCGACGCCTGGGGGGTGGCGGGAGGGCCGGTGGGTGTCAGCTCTTCGGCCTGCTGCGGAGGTGATGGCTGCTGGATCGGCGTCTCAAGGGCTAACTCGGTGGGAAGCTCCTTTCCACAGTTCATACAATATTTGCCCCTCAGGGTCAGCCTCTTGCAATGCGGGCATACGACCCTATTCAATAACGCCAATGCCGTTTACACCTTTTTATCACGCTCTTATAAAGTTTCATCGCGGCTCGAAAAAGCCCCATCCAGAGACATACAAGTGTATTTCTTAAAGTATTTCCTGGTATCCTGTCGGCGGGCATATATATCCTGCCGCACATATCAACAACTTGATGTCCGAGCTCTCAAATGCGCCATTACACAGGATTTTAAGGAAGGCGGGTGCAGCGCGGGTCAGCGAGGAGGCGGTTGAGGAGCTTCGGAAAATATTGGAGGAAATAGGGATGAGGGTCGCATCCCAGGCCATAGAGCTTGCACAGCACGCGGGCAGGCGTACGGTGAAGAAGGAGGATGTAGAGAAGGCTGCAAAGATAGTCCTGAAATCGGCACTATAGATAAATTATCGAGTAACGCGTGTTAAAATGTGATGACATGTATAGAGTCATTTTGATCGCAGTTCCAGGGGCGGGAAAGTCCACCATACTTAAGAGGGTTTCCGAGAATGTGGAGAACTTATCCATTGTGAATTTTGGAGATGTCATGTTTGAAGAGGCGCGCAAAGTTGGGATAAGGAGTAGAGACGACATGAGGAAGCTCATGGATTCCGAGTCCTACATAATGCTGCAGGAGAAGGCGGCCGAGAAGATAGGTGGGATAAACGGTAGAGTCATCGTAGATACGCATGCAGCCGTTAAGACTCCGAAGGGATATTACCCAGGATTACCCCCCAACGTGACGCAGCGGATAAGGCCGAGGGCTATAATATTCTTAGAGTTTAGACCTGAGGACATTTTGGCGAGAAGGCTTAAGGATAACGTAGCTGGTATCCGGAAAAGGGAGGGCGAGACAATAGAAGAGATTGAAGAACACCAGAGAGTCAGCATAGCCTATGCAATCGCATCATCTACCTACTCTTCAAGCTACTTTGTTAAATTGTCTTTCCGATACCCAGAGGCATATCCATTCCAGCACGTAGACGACGCGGCATCCAAGCTTATACACTATTTATCCTCCCTTGAAGAAGAACATAAAGCCCACTCACCTGAGACCATCCGGTAGTTTTAGGGTCCAGTCAGAGAGGCTCTCAAACTCTGTTTTTCTCGCGGCGATTATGAAGACGGTGTGAGCCCTCGATATGTGGTGTGGGCGTGTCATTCCCTGCCTCACCCTCCAAGGCCTTATCATCAACTCTCCGCTGAAATACTCTAGAAACCCTCGCCCCCTAAGCTTTTCGCTCGTCTTAACCAGTTGCTCCACGGTCGGTACGATTGAGACGAACATGCCTCCGCCCCTGAGGGACTTCTTAGCTTGGTCTACAGCGTCCCATGGTTGTGGGACGTCCACGATGAAGGCGTCTAAGTCTACTTCCTCTACGCTGCTGTAGATGTCTCCTTTCTTCAATTCTAGGACATCTGAAAGACCGAGCCTTTCAGCCATCTTCGTAATGGCGGGGAAGTTCTCTCCATCGATGTCGTAGCTATATATCTTGCCGTTCGGTGCCACATAGGCTGCGAGTAGGAGTGCCAATACTCCGCTCCCAGTCCCTCCCTCAACAACCCGAGAGCCTGGTCTAATGCCAGAGAGCACCAGAATAAATCCAAAATCCTTAGGATAGATGATCTGCGTCCTTCTAGGAAGTGATAATAGATGCTCTAGCAGCAGTGGCCTGAATACGACTCCCCGCCTCCCTATGTTGCTCCGAACCTCGCCGCCCTCAATCAGGGATGCTATCTTGTCCGTTTCGAAATAGCCATCCGCTGTATGGAAGATCTGACCCTTCCTTAGCGTCAGGAAATATCTATGCCCTGTCTCCGTAACTATCAAGACCCTGTCGCCGTGTTTGATTCGCGACTCAGATAACTCAGACATGCGCTGAAGATGATAATTAGTAGCCCCCACTTTAAAACTTACTATGTGTCGGGGGATGCTAGCCTTATATGCAGATGCCCAATACCGATGATTAGGCGGCGATGAAGACTCAGAGTTACGAGGAATCTTGATGTATTCAAGGCATTTATCTGAGCCGCCACCTGCAATGTTTAAATGCATGAAGCCGATTAAGTAAGATAAGCCTTGGTGGCGTCTGTCAATGACACTTCTGAAGATAACCCAGTATGGCTTCTCAACCATAGGACTAGGCGTCGAATCATACTGGCTATCGGCGATGCTGGAAAGGTCAGTGCATCAGCGCTTAGGGCAAGCCTACAGATAAGCACCGGTAGCCTATACTACAACCTTAAACAGCTTGAGCCGTTTGTGGCTCAGGATAGTAAGCGCAACTATTATCTCACCGAGAAAGGGCTAGAAGTTTATAAGATGCTGAAAGCAGGTGACCCGCTTCTTCTGGAGAATGTCAAGAATCCGCAGACCTTTTTTGACCGCCTATTCAGGACCGTTATTCATCCAAGCTGGATACTTGGTCCAGCGCTAGATAGAACCATAATAGCAGTGATTCTGGGCTCTCTTAGTGCTCTCTTGAACATGGCTCTATACCTTAATGGGAAGATCTTCCTAATTGGCCTCAACGTTTATCACTGGCGAAACTTTGACTTAGGAGGCGCTCTACTTAACATGCTTGGGACGATTGCCTTCATCTACATCTACCTCTCAGCCCTAACAGGCCTCTACGACGAGTTAAGAAAAAGAAGGATATTGGGAAAACAGGAGGACAACACCCTAAGACGTGTCAAGAGCTTCATATTCAGCGTCGTCACATTTAACAGGTCGGCTCTGAAAGGGTTGGCAGCAGTCTCTATGGGTATCCTGCCCATGTCATTATACCCGTTCCTGTTCTTCATAGCGAAGGTGAGAGGCTGGACATGGTTCTACTCCCCCGGCAGCGTAGTTCCCACCTCTCTTGCAGCAAATATTGTTCTAGTGTCTTCACAGTTCATCAGCTTCTTAATTCTAACAAGTTCCCTCTCACATCTCAGAAGTATAAGGTGGCATATCGCAGCCCTCATCTGCCTCTCTCTAATATACCTGTCAATCGTCCTCCAGTACGTCATTCTGGGGGCTTTCACACCCCAAGGCTGAAGCTAATATAGTCCTCTTAGCTATCTCATGTCCGGTTTCCCATGCAACAGGTCGTGAGGATAAAGCTGACATCGACGGACTTGGAGAAGCTTGAGTCGATCTGCAGGGAGATTAAAGACATTGTAGACAGGACTGGTGCTAAGATGCGTGGACCCACCCCCCTCCCAACTAGGCGTCTTGTGCTTCCGGTGAGGAAGTCGCCGTGTGGTGAGGGTACTAAGACTTGGAGGAAATGGGAGTTGAGAATGCATAGGAGGGTGATAGACCTTATTGTCAATGACCCTAGGGTTATGAGAGAGTTGATGAGGATACAAATACCGGAGGAAGTCTCGGTTGAGATGAAGCTGAGCACCTAGCTAGGCGCGAGCTTTGTTATCTTTCTCACAACGCCTGCTGCAACAGTCATCCCCATATCTCTTATAGCGAACCTTCCGAGCTGTGGGAAGTCGCTGTAAGCTTCCAAGGCGACCGGTCTCAATGGTTGAAGTACAACTAGGGCTGCATCGCCTGTCTTAAGGAACTGTGGGTTCTGCTCAACCACCTGACCTGTCCTTGGGTCGATCTTTGCTTTGAGCTCTTTAAACTTAACTGCAACCTGTGCCGTGTGAATATGCATTACCGGAGTGTAACCCGCTGCCACGGCTGTGGGGTGGTTTATCACGATTATCTGCGCCTCGAACTCCTCCGCCACTTTACACGGATTATCCACATGGCTCGCTACCATACCTCTAGAGAGCTGCGACTTATCTACACCCTTCAGGTTAAACCCTATGTTGTCTCCGGGCACAGCCTGCTGCAGAGGTGTGTGATGCATCTCTATGCTCTTTACCTCGGCCCGAATGTTGCCGGGCATAATAACTATCTGGTCTCCAGGCTTAAGGATGCCAGTTTCTACACGTCCGACTGGCACCGTGCCGACGCCCTTAATTGAGTAGACTGCTTGGATAGGTAGCCTCAATGGTTTGTCGATCGGTTTGGCGGGTTCCTGGAACAGGTCAAGAGCCTCCAAGAGCGTGGGGCCTGTATACCAGGGCATCTTGTCGCTCCTGCTGACTAGGTTGTCGCCCGTCCATCCTGAGACTGGTATGAAGGGTATCTTCGACGGGTCGATGCCTATCTGTTTCATGAGCGAGGAGACTCCTTGCTTGACCTCTTCGAACCTTTCTTTAGACCAGTTGACTGATGTGTCGTCCATCTTGTTAACTAGGACGATGTACTGTCTTATGCCCAGCATGAATGATAGGAATAGGTGCTCCCTAGTCTGTCCGCCTGTTGAGATCCCGACCTCATACTCACCCTTCTTGGCTGAGACGACGAGGATGGCTGCGTCTGCCTGTGAGGCGCCAGTAATCATGTTCTTGACAAAGTCTCTATGTCCTGGGGCGTCAATGATTGTGAAGTAGTACTTCTTTGTCTCGAATTTCTGGAAGCTCAGCTGGATCGTCAGACCCCTCTCCCTCTCCTCCTTTATCGAGTCCATGATGAAGGCGTATACAAAAGTGTCTTTCCCCAGTCTTTTAGCCTCCTCTTCCAGCTGCTTCAGCTGCCTCTCGTCGATTGTCTTGTTAAGCACTAGGAAGTGGCCTAAAGTCGTCGATTTTCCATGGTCTACATGTCCGATCACTATGAGGTTTAGGTGTGGCTTCTGAGACAATTCAGACTCGATTAAAATTAATACTGCTCCTATTTAAGCCCACTCTGGCACCGTAATGCCAGGAAATCACCTAGATGCTAAGGCTATTCTCTCCTGCTCGTTCTTCTTTTTTATGGCATAGCTCCTTACGTCATTGCTTGCCGCCAAAATAAGCTCATTAGCCAAGGCCTCCTCCGTCGTGAGAGGACTCCTGAAAGAGGAGGCTCTAGCCGCCTCGGCCAGCCACCTAAGCGCCAGATCTAGGCGTCTTTGGGGAGAGATGTCCACGGCCTTGAAATAGGTTATCCCCCCATAGGTTACGCGTGTCACGTCTTCACGGGGGGCCGAATTTTCTATTGCCCTGATAAGAACTTGGAGGGGGTTTTCCCGGGTCCTCAGCTGTACTATTCTTAGAGCGTTTAGCACAATTTGTATCCCTCTATACTTCTTCCCCCCGTTTTTTCCAGGTCTCATGAACATGTTTGCCAGCCTCTCGACTATGTGGACTTCAGCCTTGCCGAATCTTCTGTGCTCGTGCCTCCCTCCCGAGTGAGGCAGCAGGGTGGGTTTGAGACATATGTATGCCTTTAGCCCCGCGTCGTTGATGACGATATTTTCAGCGTTCCACTCTTCCGGTATGCGCATCTAACATTTGTGGAGGTGGCTCGAGAATTTAACTATGCCTCGGGGCTGGAACGCTCGCCCCTCAGAGATCCTATTACGTGGATGGTCCTCCAGGCGACGGTTATTGATGCCAGAGCCGCGCCGAAGTATAGGGCTATGTTTAGGGAGGCGGGGTAGAGGGGGGTTATGAGAGAGGCTGCTGAGATGAGAATTATCCTCTCAGCTCTCTCAGCTATCCCAACACCTTTCAGAGATACCCCGACACCCTCCGCCCTAGCCCTCGCATAGCTCACGAGGAGGGATGTGGCGCAGAATAGGAGCACCGCCACGCCGTCGACTATGCCAGAGAGCAGAATGCCAATGCACACGAGAGCCTCTCCAGCCTTGTCAAACATAGAGTCCAGATACGCGCCCTGTTTAGAGGTTTTGGATGAGAGGCGTGCAACCTCCCCGTCAATGGCATCCAAGAATCCCGAAATAAGCCACGATACCCCTCCATAGACTGCGAAGAGGATTGAAGCCTGTGTTAAGGCGTAGAAGACAGCTGAGATGATTGAGAGAGTGAAAGACGAATAGGTGAGGTGGAAGGGAGAAACCCCCCGCTCCACGAACAATCTAATCAAGCCACCGGCCAGACGGTTTACCAGGCTCCTCTGTAGCTCCCTCCTGCTCCGCTGCTGCAATCAACCTCCCAGGCCCGAATAATCCGCGTCGAGATATTTTTAATTATGGGTAGTCTCTGTCCGATGTTTAGCGACGGGATGAAGGCACTCCAGCTACATGTCGACTACATAGAGTATGAGCCTGTCAGGCGCGAGGGTGCAGTTTTCGAGGAGATCCAGCCCAGAGCCACCAGCGTTAGGGATGCCGTCGTCCTATTTACGAGTATAGAGGAGAGAGATGACGAGGAGGTTGCGGATGCACTTTTGAAGGAGGTTGCGGAGTCCATGGAGAAGCTTGGGGCGGACACGCTGGTCATATACCCATACGCCCATCTAAGCAACGCTCTAGCCCCTCCCATGAGGGCGCTACACATGGTCAGATACATGGAGAAGAAAGCTACTAGTTTAGGGCTTAAAGTCCATAGGGCCCCGTTCGGCTGGAATAAGCGCTTCAGCATCTCTGTAAAGGGTCATCCCCTGGCTGAGCAATTTAGGACCGTCTCTCATGAGACGCTCAGATTGAAGAAGGTGGAGGAGGCTCAACCTACTATAGCCGCTGCCGTTGAGGAGCGGGAGACAAGACACGTCGAGATGGGGCGAGAACTTGACCTCTTCAGCATACACCCCATCCTCGGCTCAGGCTTACCCATATTCCATGCGCGCGGGAGGATGATTAGGGATGAGCTGATAAAACTAATAAGGGAGGTAAACTCGCGGCTGGGGTTTGAGGAGGTCTGGACTCCCCACCTCTTCAAATCAGACATATGGTATCAGACGGGCCACTACGAGCATTATCGCGAAAGAATGTTTATTCTAACGGCGCGTGGGGAGGAGTATGTTGTTAAGCCAATGAACTGCCCGGGACACGCCATGATATACGCAAGCAAGCCCAGAAGTTATCGCGACCTCCCAATAATGCTTTCAGAGTTCGGCACAGTGTATAGGAACGAGCAGCCTGGTGAGCTCATAGGCCTCTTCAGGGTTAGGAGCATAACGCAGGATGATGGACACGCTTTTGTCAGACCAGACCAGGTTGAACACATAATCACCCAGATTCTCGGCGAGGTGCTCTACGTTTTTGAATTAACTCTGAATGGAGAGATCTATGCTACTCTTTCGACGAGGCCGGAGTCATTCATAGGTGACCCTGTTAGGTGGGATGAGGCGACAGAGGCGCTTAAGAGAGCCTTGCTAGGCTCCGGGCTGAGCTATGAAGTAAAGGAGGGAGAGGGCGCGTTCTATGGACCAAAGATTGATGTAGATGTTGTTGACTCGCTGGGTAGGAGGTGGCAGTGCTCCACTATCCAGCTGGACTTCTTCCTCCCCGAGAGGCTCGACCTGAAATACGTCGATAAAGACGGGTCGTTTAAGAGACCGGTTATGATACATCGCGCAATACTCGGCTCCATTGAGAGGTTCATGGGGATTCTATTGGAGCACTATAACTGGAGGCTGCCACTCTGGCTGTCGCCAACACAACTGGTGGTTCTTCCTGTAAGTGAGAAGAATGTGAATTACGCCTCGAGGGTGAAGAACGCGCTTTGCGGCTCTGGCGTCAGAGCTGAGCTCTGGGTGGAGGGCACTCTGGAGAAAAGGATAAGGACAGCCCACCAGTTAAGGGCATCCTTCATGGCTATCGTCGGTGATGAGGAGGAGGAAAACGAAACCCTAACTCTCAGAGACTATAAGGGTAGGCTGGCAAAGGGGCTGACATTACCACAGCTGATCCAATGGATTCTAGACCTCATCAAGCGGCGTGCAAACAACGTAGGCGAGATAGATGACTCGTTGAAGGCCGCTACAAACCTCCCAGTCTAATACTCGTCTTTCTGTGGATTGAAGCGGCTGAAGAGGGCAATTAGCCTCCTGCTATCCACACCACGCATCAGTAGCCTGGCCTCCACCTCAGTCACAAAATCCTTACCCAATCCTCGTGGGAGGGAGACAAGTTCATCGACAAGGTCTAAACTCTTCGGAAGACCGGTGACAGGAGAAGAAGTTTCGAGACAGTAGGATAATACATTATCCAATAGGTTTTCGCTCACTAGAACTGAGTTAGGGACCTCGACACATATTGGCGGAAGCCCCTCTCTAGTCAATACAAAAAATCTCGACAGACTGTCCGCAAGCTCCAGAATGCCCTCATGCGAAACTTTTCCCTTTCCTTTCCGAGACGCTGGCGCGGTCAGGTCAGCCTTGAGCTGAACCTTTACACGCCTCTCCGCCTCCTTCAAAATCTCATCCCGGCTTTTCCCCCTGACCTTTGGGTCCCTTGAAACCGTTCTATACCACGACAGGGCATCAATCCTCAACCTGGATCCGAAATACTTCTCGTAGCTGAAGACTTCGCCCTGACTCATAACTAGACTCAGTAACGCCCTATCACTCAGGTTTAGACCCTCGCCTTCACCGTACCTATATCTTATGTAGCCGTCAATAGCCTCTGTTGGGACACGCTTGATGACGCCTACAGCCCTCCCAGATTTAGCTATCTTCAACGTGAGGTCATTGATCTCGGAGATCAGGTCGTAAATGGTCCTGAAGTGTTTTCCAGTCACAGGTTCTGTGAGATCTATTTGTTCACGCTTTACTAGGCTGCAGCCTGTTCTATACCCCAGGAAGCTGCCATCCAATATAAGCAAGTCTACATGTGGGGTGTTCTGTTTAAGAAGGTGTTCTGCGAGCATCCTCTCCAGATAAGTAGTCACTAGGTCGAGCACCTTGAGGAAGGTTTCCTTACCCACACGTATCTGCTCATTCAGTCGGTCGCCAAGATAGCCCTCACCATTTTCTAGGGGGTCCTCGCCCTTGAAGAGCTTGTAGGCGGCCGCGTATAGTCCAAACCTGACCCCGATCCTCTCGTCTATGGCAGGCGTATCCGACCCATCGACAACGGCTATAGTCATATCCCGCCAATCGCTTCTCAGTCTGATGGGCGAGATACCCCTTGCAACCTCGTCGCTGAGGCGTTTAATGAGCTTATCAATCTCTCCGACACGTTTTAGGAGCCGGTCAGCCTCCTCCTCCGCTGCACTGAAGAATTTATCCTGGAGGGGGCGTGGTATCTTTAAGATCTCAGGAATCTCACCGCCTTCCATGTCTGATCTTCTCACTCTCCTCTATCTGAAATGTTATTAGCAAGGGGATGGGTGAGGGGCTCATCTTTCCGACCATATAGAATTGACCCTCGGGGAGTCTCAGCAGGCTGTCAGCACCTATCCAAGATGTGGCGAAGAATTTTTCAGCCTCCATGGCGTCGAGTGGGTGGATCTTTCCGATAAAGAGTGTATTGAGGTTTCGCCTCACCGCGGCATTAATCCCTATCTCGCCAGCGATTCCCTGCGATACGAGGATCAGGGAGAGTCCGTAGGACCTCCCGAGCGCTGCGAGACCTATTATGTGCTTAGTTGTCTCCTCCTCGATACCTCTGGGATTCCAGGGACAGTATTGCGGGGCCTCGTCGATGAGCACGGCGATATTAAGCCTGTTCTTCTCTTCCATGAGCTCCTTTAATCGACGGGTTATGGAGAGGAATATGCTGAGCTTCTGTTCTTTCGAGCCATAGCTCAGGTCTATGACAAGTACCTTCTTCTCCCTGAGCCGCTCGATTATCTCCAACGCGCTCAGCTTGCCCATAACCGGTCTAACATCGTCTGGCCTTAGCCTGTTGAGATATTTTTCAGCCCTCCTAGTATATATCTCCCCCCATTTCGACAGGCTTCCACCCTTCTCCAAGTTTTCCTCCCTAATAGCGTTCTTCATGGCATCTTTGAGCCTGCTGATAGTTTCATGAGGGTCTGAGCCTCGCCAAGCTCCTCCTAAGATTACTTCCTCAAGATACCTCTGCAGGGTCTCAGCAATTTTTCCACTCCCAAACCTATCAAGCCTTTCCAGCAAATACTCATAGACCGAATCCTCGTCGAGCTCTATGTCCCCCATACTTATTACGGAATCTGGATAGTAGGGTGCATAGTCACTTCCCTTCCAGTCAAAGACTAGTATATCATATCCTGCCCTTTCTAGGAGCGGGATTAGCTCATACCTGCAGAGAAAGGATTTCCCTGAGCCGGTGACTCCAAAGACACCTATGTGGTGTGGGATATATTCAGCCAGGATGGGGACCCTCCATTGCGGAGACCCCATCGCATAGTAGCCGAGTGTGTGTCTGGCTGAGCCGAGCAGCTCCATGGGGTTTGTGTCTTCCCTAAACTTGTAGACAGGCGAGGCGGGGGCTATGATCGTCTTATTCTGTTTAATCTCCCCATCTGTAACATCCCCGATGACCACGAGTTTAAAGCTAAAGAACTCTTTCGCAACACTAGCGCTCTTGCCGCTTCGGGCGTAGGCAACACCAGGGTTGTAGTAGTTTATCTTGAGGTTGTCGTTGAGGCCCATGCCTCCCCTGCATACTGCGAGAACCTTGTTACCATTTCTGTTGTCGATGAGGACGAGGGTCTCAGAAGTCACCTCTTTCTCCTTCCCCTCCTGGAGGATGCAGTCGGCGTCAGTCTCGCGGCTCGGGCTAGCCACGATCCCTATCTGCTCCAACTCAAGCCTCCTCCAATCAACCAAATCCTACAACCACCTATACGGGAATAGATAAAAAGGTTATATGCGGCAGAGGGGCGAGGAGGAGTACGAATACTCCACTAAATCTTAATTGATTAGCGAGTTGTCTACACACTTGAAATGGCAGGGCTGAAAGGCACAGTCTGCGAGATAATCGTCATAGGTAATGAGATTCTTAACGGCTCTATCAAAGACACTAACAGCGGCTGGCTGGCCGCAAGACTACACGAACTCGGCTTGAGCCTAAGGAGGATCACGACAGTTAGGGATGACGTCTCTGAGATAAGTAAGGCTATTAAGGAAGCTGTGAGGAGGGGTACAAAATGGATAATAACGAGCGGGGGTCTGGGACCAACTTTCGACGACATTACACTTGAGGCCGTCGCCAAGGCGGTCGGGCGGAAGCTGGTTGTGAACCAGGAGGCTGTCAAAATGCTGAAGGAGAGGTACGAGAGGCTCTATGCCCAAGGCGTCATAAAGGACGCAGAGCTCACCAGATCAAGGCTCAAAATGGCCATCATGCCTAAAGGCGCCACGGCTCTCAGAAACAATGCAGGCTCCGCACCAGGCTGCCTAGTAAAGGCTAAGGGAGTGAACATAGTTTCTCTGCCCGGCGTACCAAGAGAACTGGTAGACATCTTCGAAAACGAGGTTAAGCCGAGGATAGAGCAAGAGGCCAAGCGACTATACCGCGTCAGGATATGGCTTAATGTAAAAGGTGTACCAGAATCTGTTTATGCGCAGGAATTAGAAAAAATATATCGATCACTTAGAGGGAAAGTATATTTGAAGTCTCACCCTCAGGGTATCATAGACGGCGTCTCTGCAACAAGAATAGAACTTGTAGGCGAGGAATTAACTAGGGAAAAGGCGGAGGCAAATCTGATTAAAGCAGAGCAGATGGTGAGGAAGATGCTTGAGAAGCTTGGCGCCATTGAAGTCCGCGTGGAGAGGTAACGGTATGAATCTTCTACTCACTGAAGAGTCGCTAAAAAGGAGGGCATCGATAGACGCGATGCTACAGCTGATCGATAGTCAGGGGGAGCTCTACATGCGGGGAGTAGAGGCCGCAGAGAGGACATGTATCCCGGCCACCGAAGCAGGGTTTGTCATTTTCTATGGTCTTGGGGGCTCGGGAATAGTGGGACACATAGTCTCCACACTCTTCGAACAGAGATCAAAGACTCCACTGATAACATATACTACAGCATCAATCCCTACGTGGGTCGGCCCCAACACCTTGGTGACTCTATTGAGCTACTCTGGTGAGACACTAGAAGTCCTGAGGGCTGCTCGAAGGGTGCTACAGAAGGGTGCCAAGGTTGTTGCGATATGCTCGGGAGGCTCTCTAGAGAGATTGGCACTAGATGCTGGAATACCGACCGTGAAAGTGACGGGGGGCATGGCCCCTCGGATGGCAGTCCCAGAAATGGTTGGCGCGGCAGTCTCCATACTCGAGCGCGCAGGCATAGTGGAGGGGGCGGAAAAGGAGTTAACAGCCTCAGTCAAGTCTCTGGAGAAGGTGAAAAAATTGTTCTCAGCCCATGCAGAGTTACCCGATAACTCAGCCAAGAGAGCCGCCATCTTCCTACTGGACCACCTACCCCACGCTGTCTCGGAAAGCGCTCTACACCCGGTGGCTCTGCGTTTGAAGAACCAGTTGAACGAGAACGCGAAGAGGCCGTGCGTGGTTATCGATGTGCCAGAAGCTATGCATAATACTCTCGAGGCTCTCCCAGAGACTAAGAGGGACAGGTATATAATATACCGGTGGAGCGGGGAGGACGAGTCGATTAGAATACAACTCGAGTTCTTGAAGAAACTCCTAGGGGAAAGAGTGTTTGAGGAGAGGTTCAATGGAACACTCTCGGAAGTGGTCCTCTCAGCCATAATGTGGTCCGACTACGTCAGTATCTATCATGCAGCCCTGCAAAACATTGACCCACTTCCAGTCAGCAAAATATCAGCGCTAAGGCGTGAACTAGCAAAACTAAAAACATAGAAAGTGCAGAACGAATGGCATGAGGCCAAACATAAAAAGACGGCTCATAATGACGATGATAGCCACGATTGCCTTGTATGGGGTACTGATCCTAGGGTCTCAGGCCGAATTAAGTCCGTCAGAGGCGAAGCAGCTCTCACAGCAGCTTGAAGAACTGGCAAAAGGGGTCGACTCACCCTACTTCATCTTCATCAACAACTTCAGCCTCTCACTATTGATGGCGCTACCCTTTGCGGGCCCCCTAATTGCTGGGTGGATAATATACGAGACAGGACGGTACTTCGCGGCCCTTGCCGTGATGACGGATGCTAATCCAGCGTTCTTAGCACTTCTACCCATATTCCTCGTATACGGTTTTTTAGAATTCATAGGATATGGGGGAATGGTGACAGGCTCCATTATAATGAGCTACAAGATATTGAAGAAGCAGGCTAGGGTTGAAATAAAATACTATCTCTTAACACTGCTGCTTTTCTCTGCGGTCATTTTAGCTGCAGCCTTCATAGAATACTATATAATAGCGGTTGTACAAAACTTTATAGGGAGAATCCAAAATATTATTTGAATACAGCGGGAAAATAAATTTTATATAGAACATGCTCTAATAATTCTACGGCATGAAGAGGCTCCCTAAAGGCTCGTCAGAGCCCATAATCATGAAGGCTCTAATCAAGGGTGAGAAGTCGATACGCGACATAGAGAAGATTACGAAGCTGAAGAAGCCCACACTCTATCTCTCACTGAACAAAATGAAGAAGAAAGGGTTAATCAAACCCCTTGGGACCCGAAGGTCAAGGAGGTGGGCGCTAACTAAGAAAGGCAGAACCGTTGTGACTAGGAGAGTAAATGCTGAAAAGATTCTGAAGACGATCGTTAAGCCATTGAGGAAGGTTGTGAGTCTAGGCGTCTCATTTAGGGAGATCGAGAGGCTAGCGAAGGGTTAATAGTTTAACCAATAGCGCAGATAGGTCTCCGAGCATGTAGTTTAGCAGTAGGCCTCCAAGTATAGGCACGAGAAGTGGTATGGAGGGTGTTGCCCATCCACCAGGCCTCAGCGGACGCCAGAACTCCTCGATACCAACCGTAAATCTAAACCTCCACTTTCCGCTAAACTCTTCCATGGGTGCCCAGTATTTCCGTCTCTCTGGGTTTTTTAGAACAGTTCCGAGAAAGATTGCAAGTATTTTTCGATGAGTTTTCTCGTGCTTGAATTCTCGGAAAATGTCCTCTCTCCTAACGGTGATTCTATAGGTATTGATTAGTGCGAGGCTTGCTGGTATTGTTAGCGAGATTATCAGGCCGTTGAGGAGAACAGTTAATGGTGTGAAGGGGTGGTATCTGTCTCCACCTGTGCTGAGGGGGGATGCTAGACATATAACTATTAACGCCTTTGCGTCCGCACCGCCGTAGAGTCCTGCCATGTAGAATAGAATGGAGATTAAGATTGTTAAGGAGAAGGATATTATGACTAGGGGCGGGCTCAAGATTCCTAGTAGCAGAGTGTAGATTGTGAGAGGCGCGGTTATCGACGCGCAGGTGAGCCAGACCCAGTCGTCAACAAGCCTCTCGTTAAGGTCTTGGTAAGAAGCGTAAAAAAGTGTTACAAGTAGGGATGCCGAGTTGAAAAATGTTAGATAGTCGGCTGCAGCTATGGCCAAATCCCCAGCGTCTGTACGGCTAAGGCAACCCTAGAGACTGAGAGCACCATTACGGCATCCCGCATCCCTAATTCCATCCTCCTAGTAGTCTCCACCACATCGTTGAATGCCTTCACCATTTTCTCCTCGAGCATTTTCAGTACTTTATCCCGCGGCCAGTGCTCCCTCTGTAAGTTCTGAATCCACTCAAAGTAGCTGGCAGTCACACCGCCGGCGTTAGCTAATATGTCCGGCACAACAAAAATCCCTCTCTCTTGAAGTACGGCAGAGCCTTCACTGGTAGTTGGTCCGTTAGCCCCCTCTGTAATGATCTTAGCCTGTATCTTCTCGGCGACCTCCTTTGTTATTACCCCCTCGATGGCGGCTGGTATGAGGACGTCTACGTCGAGCTGTAATAGTTCCTTCTCGCTTATCTGTATAGCGCTTGGGAAGCCGAGAACGGTGCCTGTGTTTTTCTTATGGGCTACCAGCTTCTCGACGTTAAATCCCTCTTTATTGTATATGGATCCCTTCGAGTCGCTAACTGCTACGATCTTGGCACCTAGATTTGCTAGGTGAAGTGCGGTGTGTGTTCCGACGTTTCCGAACCCTTGAATAGCTATCCGCGCACCCTTCAAAGGGATGCCACACACCCTACACGCTTCTCTAGTCGTTATACATACCCCAAAGCCGGTAGCCTCTTCACGCCCTTCGCACCCACCCAAGTAAACTGGCTTTCCTGTAACAACCTCTGGAACCTGCCGCCCCTTCAACTGGCTATAAGTATCCATAATCCAGGCCATTACCCGCGCGTCGGTGTATATGTCGGGGGCAGGAATGTCAATGTAGGGACCGATCAAATCACTAATCATGTAAGTATATCTCCGCGTTATTTTCTCAATTTCCTCCTGTGATAGGGACTTGGGATTACAGGCCACTCCACCCTTTGCGCCTCCGAAGGGTAGCGAGAGGGCGGCGCACTTGTAAGTCATCAGCATAGCAAGCGCTGTTATCTCATCTAGGTCTACAGTAGGGTAATATCTTATTCCACCTTTGTATGGACCGAGAGCGTTATTATGTTGGACACGATACCCGATATAATTCGTGACATTTCCATCTCGGTCTCTTATGGGTATCGATACTACAATAACGCGCTTGGGTAATTTAAGAAACTCGTATATGTCCGTTGGAATGTTGGCAAGTTCTGTAGCTTTCTTAACATTTTTTAAGACAGTCTCAAGAAAAAGTTTACCACCTGTAGTTACTCCACTATTGGCGCCCATTTTCGCGTTTACGATCAATATTTAGCTATAAAAGCATTTCTTTTCACTCTACCTAAAAACCCTTACAGGCGAATACGCACTATACTTGTCTAATTCGTGGTTTAGCACAATCGCATCAACAGTCAGGTAGCCTAGTGCAGGCCCTCTCATCAGTCCATATCCGCCGAGACCATCAATTATGAATGCGTTAACTAGATGGGGAATGGACCCGAAAATTGGCATCCCATCGTTTGTGAAGGTGCAGGGCCCCCGCATATATTCGACCAGCACGGGTGGTGAGGGAGTTTTTAACCTTCTGAGCAGGAACTTTAGGGCCAGCCTTAATGACTTGCTAGGGGGCTGGGAATCAGAGAGGTCCGGGCTTTCGGCAAATTCTGCATCATACCTTCCGCCTACCAGCGTGGTTCCCCAGGGGCGCCAGTAAGTGTGGAGATATTCGTCCGAAAAGCTCGGTATGTTTAACTCTCGGCCGAGGTCAAGTCTGTATGCAAAGCAGGTGAGTAGGAATGTCTCGACCTCTATCTGGCTGTTGTGCAATATCTCCCTTGTCCACGGCCCTGTAGCGAGGATAAAGTAGTTTGCAGCGATGCGAGAGCTATCCGAGAGCGCTACTGCCTTAGCTTCTCTTGAGCTGATTTCTAGCTTTGTGGCCCTGACTCCTTCGATTAAGTTGACCCCTCTTTCGATCAGTAGTGCCCTTAGTTCGCGGCCTAGTATCTTAGGCTCAACGGATAAGTCAGGATGGGTGTAGACCCCGATAAGTTCGGGCTCTACTACGAACTCTGGCCATCTATCCATTATCTCTTCGTTGTTGAGGACCTCGTATTTTATACCACATTTTCCAAGAGATTCCATGCTCTCTCTTAGAGCATGCTCCTTTCCGATCTGCAGGAATCCTGTCTCTTGCCAGGCTGTACCGGCAATGTATGTCTTAACAAGTTCTATGCTCTTGGCCGTGAGTTCGACGTCGAGAGGGGAGTCTAGCTGGACTGTGAAGACACCTGCAGACCTTGCCGAGGCACCTCCAAATACGCCTCTCTCATCGATCAGGACGGTCTTTAACCCTAGCTCAGCGGCCCTCAGGGCGGAGAAACATCCCACAATACCGCCACCTAGAACCGCTAAGTCATACAACCCTCTCGCCGAGTCTCAACTGAAGGCACCATTTAAAATACGTGTATAGCTCAGTATGTAGGGTGAGGTAGTATCGTGGGATGGCCAGGGAGGTTCAGATATGGGGAGGAGCTTTCTGCTTCTCGCTTGGGAGGATATTATGAAGGAGGTGGAGGAATTGGCTTCGAGGATAGAGAGCAGTTATCGGCCTGACGTGCTGATCGGTATTTTAAGGGGTGGGCTCTTTGTGGCCAACCTCCTTTCAGACATTCTCGCAATAGATGAGGTATATCCTCTAGGCCTGAGGAGTTATAGGGGTATAGGAGATAGAGACGAGGTACATATATACCATTGGCCAAAGCTCCCCCCGCTCGACGACCATGCAGTCTTGCTGGTGGACGATGTTTCCGACGAGGGGAAAACGCTATGGACGGCCGTGAACAAGATAGTTGCTCCCCTCTCTCCAAAGGATGTGAAGACGGCTGTGCTGCACATTAAGCCCTGGACGGCCTTCCATCCTGACTACTACGTCGTAAAGACGAGTAGTTGGATCCTGTATCCGTGGAGTCGGTACGAGAGCTGGAGGCAGCTCTCTAGGGGGCTTGCAGAGGCCTCGGATAAGGAGGCGGAAAGATTGATCTCCCTTCTCGGGATATCGCGGGAGAGGGCCATGCGGCTCTTGAGGGGGTCTGATTACTCACGGGGATAGCCTGTGCGTAGAAGGTAAATATCCTGCTCTTGGATTTTAAGCTAGAGGTTTGCAGAAAGTATACATCGAGACCTACGGTTGCGCCTCCAACCTTCAAGACGCGCAGATAATCATGGGTCTGCTACAGAATGCTGGATACGTGTTCGTAGACAATCCCCGCGAGGCCGACGTAAGCATAATCAACACCTGCGTCGTGAAGACGCCGACTGAGCAGCGGATGATTCACAGGATAAAGCTGCTACAATCTTTCGGTAAGCCTCTTGTGGTGGCTGGCTGTATGGCTAAGGCTGAGCCGGAGGTGGTGGGGAGGGTCGCGCCTAAAGCCACGCTCGTCTCACCACGCTCCCTCTCTAAGGTCGTGGAGGCTGTAAGAGTCACGTTGCAGGGCGGGAGGGGAGTCTACCTATCGGATGACGGTATTGAGAAGCCGCTGCTACCACACATCCGGTTTAACAAGGCTGTTGAGATAGTAGAGATAAGCTCCGGATGTCTGTCGGGCTGCACTTTTTGCCAGACAAAGCTGGCGAGAGGCAACTTGCTGAGCTACAGGCCTGAGCTGGTTCGAGAGGCTGTGGCCAGGGCTGTTAGGGAGGGATGCCGTGAGGTCTGGCTCACGTCTCAAGACTGCTCGGCATATGGTAGAGACATAGGGGTGGACATCTCCCTGCTCCTACGCTCGATACTCTACCACATACCTGGAAAGTATTTCATTAGGGTGGGGATGATGAATCCTCTCCACTTTAAGAAGATCGAGTTAAAACGATTGGTGGACGCCTACAGGGACTACAGGGTCTTCAAGTTCCTCCACCTTTGCGTGCAGAGTGGGAGCGATGTGGTCCTCAAAGACATGAAGAGAGGGTACTCTGCCAATGATTTCGTAAGGTTTGTTGAGATGTTTAGGAAGGCTCACCGCGACCTCACGCTAATGACCGACATCATAGTGGGTTACCCGACTGAGAGTTGGGAAGACTTCGAGGAAACGCTCAGCCTGGTCGAGAAAGTTAGGCCTGACTTTGTTAATATATCTCGCTTCTATCCTAGGCCGCATACCGAAGCCGCAAAACTGAAACCCCTCCCCCCCGAAGAGGTGAACAGGAGAAGCAAAATCCTGACCAGCCTTTGCAACGAAATATCCCTTGCCAAGAATGAGGAATGGGTAGGCTGGCGGGGCGAGGTCCTAGTAGACGAGATAGGCCCGAGAGGAGAGGCCATCGGCCGGAACTATGCATACAGGCCCATTGCCTTCCCACGCACAAGGGGGGCCGAGCTCTTGGGCAGATTTGTGGATGCAGAGGTTGTGGATGCGCGGAGGCACTGTCTAATAGGAGAGATAGAGAGGGTGCCTGATCAGCCTATGTAGCTCAGGTTCTCAGTGTCAAAATCCTTGACTAATACAGGCTCTCTCGGCCTCCCAAGGTAGACGCCTGCGATAAACTCTCCGCCAATAGCGGCCTCCCCACCCGCCAGTCTAGTGGCGATGTGGTCTGGCCCGAAGTATTCTTGGACGAGGGTCCTTACCAGCCTCCTCACCTCAACCTCATCCAAGATCCCTAGGCTGTGGAGATATTCGTGGAGGAGGACTACGAAGATGTATGAATTCTTCTCAGTTTTCGACTTTCCGATCACCCACCCTTCCAAGTGCCTCCTATTCACGACAATAGCGTTGGACCCCACCTCGTGATACGCCAATATTCCGGGAGGTGCGTCAGCAATTATCAGCATGAGCCCAGCCCTCCGCATCCCCAATTTCTCCTCAACCACGCGTTTAACTAAGCGGAGGATAGAGTCAAAGTCCTGTGCGTTGTCGACCTCCTCGACTATCGTATTCATTTCCGGTGCTATTTCCGCTATTCGACTATAAAGCCATTTACTGATAACAACTCTCTCACTGGCACTACCTATGGCTAGCCTATGCTTTATATAATGGGGTTGTCTGATGCCTTGTAGTGTTGGAATATGTCTGGCTCGTCCTGGGAGGAGAAACGTCAGAGGATTGTCCAGATTTTAGAGGCGGTTGCCAATGATATGACAATGCCCCGCAATGTGAGGAGGACGGTTAAGGAGGTCTCCCAGGAGCTTTTTAATGAAAAGTATTCGCCTGCCGTCAGGGCGGCAAATGCTATAGAGAAGATAGAGGAGATCATCTCAGACAGTAATATTCCAAGCTTTGCCAGGACCCAGCTCTGGCTGGCTATCTCACTCCTTGAAACGATTAAGTCTGGGCAGTTCTAGAGCCGCCTAGAAGAGCCGAAAGGAATAGGGGGATGGTTGAGAGCAGCGCAGCAGTCACACCCAAATAAACGTAGAGTCTTTCACCCGCCAGGTACCCCCCGAGTATCAGCCCCACTCCAATGCCTAATACTCCGAAGAAGAGTAGCAAGAGAGTACCCATCCATGCCATACCCATCAGCCGGAGAGTCAGCATCTTTCCGTTTTAAAGTTAACCTTCCTCTTTCAGATACTCATCTACGAATGTAACCTTTGTTACACCCTCAATATTTTCGAATATCTCTCTAGCGATTGACTGCTTTATAAGCTGTATCCCTGAGACTGTGCGGCTTTCTTTGGGAAGCCTTATAGACACTTCAGGCTTACTCACCTCCACATGGGTGTTTTGGTCTGTTGCTTCTGGGAATAGCATCTTCACTACTCCCAGTATTTTGTCTCTTTCGTCTGTCAAGATTCTTCTTATCCAGACCTCCGAGACGAGGGTCTTTCCTGCGAGTCTATGGTTAAAGTCGACCTGAACCCTCCCCGACTCTATGCTCCGGATATATCCTTCACGCCCATCCACGATTACCCGCATCCCAGGTGTTAGTGGCTGATCTACATCCTTGAACCTCCTAAGAGGTATTACTCTGACCTTGGAGGGATCTCTGGCACCAAAGGCTCTTTCCGGGGGGAGTTCAAAAACCTTGTGCTCTGAGACCTTCATGTTGATGAGCTCATCCTCGATGGACTTTAACAGATATCCCTTACCCACTATCGTTAGTCTGGGCCTGAAGTTTCCTCCTGTCCAGCCTGCCTTTCTTGCCTCCTCCTCAATTGTGGAGTCTACCAGCTCTCCAGTATCCTTCACCCTGATCAGGAGGTCGAGCTCGACAAAGCTGCCCGGCGCCACCCTCAGCTCCTCCTCAGTCCCGGTCTGAGGCTCCGCGCCCTCTCTCTCCTCTCCGCTCATACTAAGCCTAATTGAAGCGTCCGAATTTAAATTAGTCGCCAGGGGTGGGGCATGCTAAAAAATACAGGCCCTCGATGGAGGCTGGTTTTACTGGGTCTGCAGGAAGTGTGGGATAATCTTCTCTTTATAGAACTTGATGAATTTCTTGTGGTCAGGACTTATGTCGACGATCTCTATGTGGGTGAAGCCAAGCTCAGCAAGCTTCGAGTATCTCTCTATGTGATCTTCGGGCTTAGGGGAAACTATCCAACGCTCCCTGATCAATTCGCCGCGGACCATATAGCCGTACTGTTCAATCTCTCTTGGATCGTAAACGCTCGCCCTGAAGATTATCGGTAAGAGTGTTGCTGCGAATGGCCAGCAGTTCTTCAACGCCTTCTCCTCATCCTCGTCGTATGAGCATATGACTTCGCACACGGTGCTCGGCTTCGCCTGGGTCAGCCCCGAGTCTGCCAGACCTCGCCTATAGCTTCTTAGGACATTATCTCTCAGCCAGTCTATTCCGAGGCCTGCGAGCGTGATGAGTCCAACTCCCAGCTTACCTGCCAGATACGCGGTTGACGGGCCGCTAGCGGCTACGTAGATTGGGATGCTCGACCTGGGGAGAGTGTATAGCTTGGCGCCCCGCAGCCTATAGTATTTCCCGCGGAAATCCACAAATCCACCCCTCCAGAGGAGCCTGACTATCTCTACAGCCTCCTCAAGCCTCTCAAGCCTCTCCCTGAAGCTGGGCCACCCACATCCTACTGGAACCTCGTTGAGTGCCTCGCCAGTCCCGAGGCCTAGGACAATTCTGCCGGGGTATAGATAGTCCATTGTCGCAAACGCCTGCGCGACAATCGCGGGATTGTATCTGAGAATTGGCGCAGTAACGGCAGTGCCTAGTTTCATTCTTTTGGTCCTCTCTGCGGTGGCCGAGAGTATTGCCCAAGCGAAGCTGCAGTAGGCGCCCTCATCAAACCACGGGTGGAAGTGGTCGCTGATCCATCCTATCGTGAAGCCGGCCTCCTCGGCCATTACTAGGCCCTCTATGACCCGTTCGGGGCTAAACCACTCAGGCAGGACATGATACCCGAAGTCAACCACGCTTAGACATGCTCGCCGCGCCCAATAATATTTTCACATCCATGCTCTGGAGGCGCTGAAGTCAAATATAGGGGCTGGAGAAGATATGTTAGGGGCTGAATGGCGTACGGTGCTTTAGATTATTTATCGGAATCTAAGGTTGCTCTGTCAGTTTCACTTGTGAAGAGGGGTCGTATCTACCAGCTTGGATGGATCCTAGAAGATGGGATTCCAACGCACCCCTTCCACGGGCCTCTATTCTACTTGACTTTCAGACGGGTGAAAGACTCCCTGCGGATGTGGCGTGGAGGCTTCGGGGCCATGAATATCAGAATGGAGATGTCAGACCACACGGGGACGCACATAGACGCCTTAAACCATGTCTCGATAGGAAATAGGCTCTACGGCGGGGCGGTAGTTGACGAGATTGAGTCGGAGAGAGGAACTATGAAGCTGGGCGCCGAGAATTTTCAGCCGATAGTCACGAGGGGCATTCTCTTGGACGTGGCAGCCTCCCGGGGAAGAGACATCCTACCCGACGACTACTTGGTCACGATGGAGGATGTGCGCCAAGCCCTTAGGTTTGGAGGCATAGGCGAGCCTTCTGAAGGTGATGCAGTGCTGTTTAGGACGGGGTGGGGAAGGCTCTGGGGTCAGGATAACAGGCGCTACATCGGCCCGCCGATGCCGGGGATCTCTCTCGAGGTTGCCAAGTGGCTCTCTTCGCGCAGAGTCACGGTTGTCGGGGGTGATACACCATCGGTCGAGAGGATTCTGGCTGAGCCGCCGGATACTCCTCACGAAGAGCCGGTACACCAACACCTAATAGTCGAGAAGGGGATTTTCATGGTTGAGAACCTAAACCTAGAGGAGCTCTCAAGGGACAGGGTCTACCAGTTCCTATTCATATGCTGCCCACTAAGGGTCCGAGGAGCCACGGCCAGCCCGGTTAACCCCGTTGCGATAGTTTAGGCTAGTATTATATCCTCATAAACCTGCTATAAACACTTAAAAACCAGCCACACCATAAATTAGGTGAAATGGTAAAGCACGTATTAGTCACCCTCACAGACGAGCAATACCAGTGTATCAGCCAGCTCAAGGGGAAGATGGGGAACAGCGACGCAGAGGTTCTCCGAAATATATTCCTCGCCTGGATAAGCGAGAAGACGGGGATGGGGTGCTGGAGGGAGACATCAGGCAAAGTAGAGCAAACAGTTTAAAACAGTGATAACCAGTTAAATACCACCCTCCACATCCCTAGCCCGGACAGCCCGGTCGTCTAGCGGCCAAACCACTCCTGGCCAGAATAGGGTGGGGCCAAGGATGCGGGGCTTTGGATCCCGCAACGACGGGAGAGGTGACCCCGTGACGCCGGTTCGAATCCGGCCCGGGCTACATCTATATTTCTAGCTAGATTGGTGAGGTGGTATTGGCTTGATAATGGGTAAGTGGGAAATGGAGTAGGAGGAAGGGGGGGGAGGTGGTTGGTATTAGTCCTCTTCTCCTGAGATATTCTTCTAGCCTTCTCCTCTTTCTTTCAATGGTTAAGCCAACATTCTCGTAGAACCTCTTATTAAAGCCCTTCCATATCCTGATGTAGTAGAC